>NZ_JTAK01000009.1:0-68386 GCF_000806415.1 Pseudomonas flexibilis | reverse complement strand
TCATTTCGAGCGGGCGGAGGGGGACGGATGAGGGCGGGCTTTTGAGTGGGGACGTTTTGCCTGTCAAGCGTTGATTTGAACTTTTTCGTTTCATCTCAACCGCTTACCACCCAGAGCCGGTTCAACCATACTCTGCAGCGGGAGGCGAATCATACAGCGCCAAACGACACTGTCAACCCCGCCTCGACCAGCAGCCCGCTTCCTCTAGCGAGCCCCACCAGGCAGATCCGAATATCCAACTCGTTGATTTACAAGGAGTTTTCAGCAGCTCTGCGCTGGAAGTGGGGCGCACTATAGGGGCACCCCACACAATCGTCAACCCTTATTCAGGCTAATGCGTGCGAAAGCCTTCTTCCCTGCCTGGCAGACATGCGTTGCACCCAGCTTGAACTGAAAGCCCCGGTCTACCACAGCTCCATCGATCCGCACGCTACCGGCGCTCAGCAGGTCGCGCGCGCCCGCCGCATTCTTTACCAGGCCCGCCTGGTTGAGAACGGCGGCGATAGGCATATCCTCGGCCGACTGCAGTTCAATTTCCGGTAGATCCTCGGGCAGTTCGCCATCTTTCATGCGATTACCTGCGGAACGGTGCGCGCAGGCTGCCGCCTCCTCGCCATGGAAACGAGCGACAATCTCTTCAGCCAGCTTGATCTTGATGTCGCGAGGATTCGCCCCTTCCGCCACGTCGCGCTTGAAGCTTTCGATCTCCTCCATCGAGCGGAAGCTGAGCAGCTCGAAGTAGCGCCACATCATGGAGTCCGGCAGCGAAACCAGCTTGTTGTACATAACGCCCGGTGCTTCCTGGATTCCTACATAGTTGCCCAGCGACTTGGACATCTTCTTCACGCCATCCAGCCCTTCCAGCAGCGGCATGGTCAGGATGCACTGCGGCTCCTGTCCATAAGACCGCTGCAGTTCGCGCCCCATGAGTAGATTGAACTTCTGGTCGGTACCGCCCAGCTCGATATCAGCCTGCAGCGCCACCGAGTCGTAGCCCTGGACCAGCGGGTATAGGAACTCATGGATGGCGATCGGCTGATTGCTGGCGTAGCGCTTGCTGAAATCATCCCGCTCCAGCATCCGCGCCACTGTGTAGTTGGAGGAAAGCCGGATGAAGTCAGCAGGGGACAACTTGTCCATCCAGGTCGAGTTGAAGGCGACCTCGGTGCGCTCCGGATCGAGAATCTTGAACACCTGAGCCTTATAGGTTTCTGCGTTCTCCAGCACCTGCTCACGGGTAAGGGGCGGCCGGGTGGCGCTCTTGCCAGACGGGTCACCGATCATCCCAGTGAAGTCACCAATCAGGAAGATCACTTGATGGCCAAGCTCCTGGAACTGGCGGAGCTTGTTGATCAGTACCGTATGACCCAGGTGAAGATCCGGAGCAGTCGGGTCGAAGCCAGCCTTGACGCGCAGCGGCTTGCCCCGTCGCAGCTTGTCTACCAGCTCCGCCTCCACCAGAATCTCATCCGCCCCGCGCTTGATCAGCGCCAACTGCTCTTCCACAGACTTCATAGACGCCTCGGCACCCTGAGTTTGAAAACCCGTAAAGATACAAGATCGGGGCCCAAAAAAGAATTTGTCAGCGGCGCAGCGAGTTACCACACGTCACGCCGGCCTGGGTCAAGGTTGCCCCGGCTTTTCTTTGCTTATATTTTCGTCAGTCATTTTGGTAAGAATTCCGTCATCCCGTCATGCAGCCACTCAAGACCCGCCGCCCGCTATACCCCAAAGGCCATTTGCTGGCCGCCAGCGGCATTGCCGCGCTGCTGAGCCTGGCGCTGCTGGTGTTCCCCTCCCGCGAGGTGGAAGCCAAGAAGACCTATCTCAGCCAGGAACTGGAACTGGCCCACAGCTCCTTTCTTCAGGAGGCCGTGCCACCCACGTCGCCGCTGGAACTCGAGGAGCCTCAGGAAGATCCCTTTGCACAGATCGCGAGTGAAGAGGGTGCGAACGAACCTGAAGTACCTTGGCAGATGCGCGTCACGGTGAGCCGCGGCGACACCCTGTCTACCATATTCAGCCAGGTGGGCCTGTCGGCCGGCTTGCTGCACGAGATGCTCAACAGTAGCAAGGAGGCTCGCCAGCTGGGTCGCATACGGGAAGGCCAGGAACTCGATTTCCACTTCTCTCCGGACGGACAGCTGCAACGCCTGAGCTCACCGCTGTCCCAGCTTGAAACCATCCAGATCCAGAAGACCGAAACCGGCTATACGTTCGAACGCGTCCTGGCCGATCCGGAGATGCGCCAGGCCTACGCCCACGCGACCATTACCAGCTCACTGTTCGATGCCGCCAACCAGGCCGGGCTTAGCCACAGCCTGATCATGGACCTGGCCAATGTCTTCGGCTACGACATCGACTTTGCGATGGACATCCGTGAGGGCGACGAATTTGACGTGCTCTACGAGCAAAAGACGCTGAACGACGAGGTCGTCGGCAGTGGTGCGATCCTGGCTGCCCGCTTTGTCAATCGCGGTACGACCTATACCGCGGTGCGCTACACCACCAGCAAGGGCGAAACCGGGTATTACACGGCCGAAGGCAACAATGTACGCAAGGCCTTCATCCGCACCCCGGTGGACTTCGCGCGCATCAGCTCGCGTTTTTCAAAGGGTCGCAAGCACCCCATCCTGAACAAGATCCGCGCCCACAAGGGCGTGGACTACGCTGCGCCGCGCGGCACGCCCATCAAGGCAGCCGGCGATGGCAAGGTCATTCTGGCCGGGACCAAGGGCGGCTACGGCAACACCGTGGTTATCCAGCACGGCTCGCGCTACCGGACCCTCTATGCCCATATGCAGGGCTTCGCCAAGAATGTACGCACAGGCTCCACCGTGAAGCAGGGGCAGATCATCGGCTACATCGGCACCACGGGACTGTCCACCGGACCGCATCTGCATTATGAGTTCCAGGTTAACGGCACCCACGTTGACCCCCTGAGCCAGAAGCAGCTGATTGCCGATCCGCTCAGTGGCAAGGAAAAGCAGCGCTTCCTCCAGCACAGCACCCCGCTGATGGCTCAGCTGAATCAGGAGCGCTCCGTCATGCTGGCACGCAAGGACTGAGTATGCCTCTCTATCTCGGCGTCATGTCCGGGACCAGCCTGGACGGTCTGGACATAGCGCTGGTCGAGCAGCACGACCGCACCCGGCTGCTCGGCCACCACTATATTCCGATGCCTTCGGCCCTTCGCGAGCAACTGCTGTCCCTGTGCCGCTCCGGAGACGACGAACTGGCCCGCGCCGCGCTGACGGAGCAGCAGTGGGCATCTCTGGCCGCCCAAGGCATTGCATCGCTGCTCCGTCAGCACAACCTCGAGCCGCGGCAGATCCGCGCCATCGGCAGCCACGGCCAGACGGTTCGCCACGAACCCGCCCGGGGATTCACGATCCAGATCGGCAACCCCGCCCTGCTGGCCGAACTTACGGGCATCACGGTGGTAGGTGACTTCCGTCGTCGCGATGTCGCTGCTGACGGACAAGGTGCCCCCCTGGTGCCAGCGTTTCACGAAGCACTGTTTGCCGATACCGGCACGGCGCGCGCGGTACTGAACGTCGGGGGCTTCAGCAACCTGACGCTGCTGCACCCTGACCAGCCGGTAGCCGGTTTCGATTGCGGTCCGGGCAACGTGCTGCTCGATGCCTGGATTCAGGTATGCCGGGGCGAAGCTTTCGATAACAACGGCGATTGGGCCTCTTCCGGGGAATTGAATGCGCCGCTCCTCCAGAGCCTGCTCGATGAGCCCTTTTTCGCCCAAGCCGGTCCGAAAAGTACCGGTCGCGAGCTGTTCAACCTTCCCTGGCTGCAGGCGAAGCTGACCAAGTTCCCGACGCTGGCCGAGGCCGATGTGCAGCGCACGCTGCTGGAGCTGACGGCCTTCAGCATTGCCGACGCGCTGCTGAAGCGTCAGCCCAGCACCCGGGAACTGCTCGTCTGCGGCGGAGGCGCCCATAACCGCGGGCTGCTGGAGCGCCTGAGCAGCCTGCTGCCTGGCATGGACGTTTGCATTACGGATGAGCGCGGCGTGCCTGCGGACTGGATGGAAGCCATGGCATTCGCCTGGCTGGCCCACTGCTGCCTGGAGCGAATTCCCGCCAATCGGCCAAGCGTGACCGGAGCGCGCGGCCTGCGCATCCTAGGCGCCATCTACCCGGCCTGAGTGACAAAACAAAAACGCCGCACCCGAGGGCACGGCGTTTTAACCGACAGTCCTGTTCAGATGGAGAAGGATTGCCCGCAGCCACAGGTGGTGCTCGCGTTCGGATTGTTGATCACGAACCGCGAACCCTCGAGGCCCTCCTGGTAATCCACCTCAGCGCCAGCAAGGTACTGGAAGCTCATGGGATCAACCACCAGACTGACCCCTTCACGCTCGACGACGGTATCGTCATCGGCGATGTCTTCATCGAACGTGAAACCGTACTGAAAGCCGGAGCAGCCTCCGCCGGTCACGAACACCCGCAGCTTCAGGCGCGGATTGCCTTCTTCCTCGACCAGGCTCTTCACCTTATGTGCCGCCCCCTGGGTAAAAATCAGCGGACTGGGGGTGAAGGATTCAACACTCATGCTGGAAATCTCCCGGCATCAAGCCAAACAACGTGGCCGGCATTATCCGCTTACCCGAGTAAACCAGTCAATTATTCGGCGACGACTTCCGCAGGCGCCGGCAGCTCCAGCGGTGCATCGCCTTCGCGAATGGCGTACAGGCGCCCCTCGATCTGTGCACCCATGGCCATCTCCATCAGCCCGTAGTAGAGGTTGCCGCGCAGGCGGGCACCGCTTCCAAGCTCGACGTGCTCGGAAGCATGGACATCGCCGGTCACCTCGCCATCCAGGATGACGTGCTGAGCGTGAATCTCGCCCTCGACCAGACCACCCGTGGAGACCCGTACCAGTCCTTCCTCGGCGATCAGATTACCCTGCAGCCGGCCATCCAGCTGAACAGCGCCCTTCACGCGCAGATCGCCTACCAGCAGTGCGCCAGCGGCGATGATGCTGGTCTTGCCGTTATAGCGCTGCAGATCGGCAGACGCCGGCTTGTTCTTATTGCTGTTGCTCCACATGGCCATTACTTCTTCTCTTCATTCCAGTTGTAAGTACGTTCCAGCGGTTGGCGCTGGCCCTTGATATCGGCGCGTACCTTGACCTGACTGGGGGTGAAATCCTCAGGCAGGTTCAGCTCGGCATACCGTGCACCTTCCGGGAAGGCTTGCAGGTGGCGGAAGGCGAAGGATGTGGTGCTGGTCCACTCCTTGGAAAGTTCGGCAAGGTCCAGCTCCACCTCTGCGCCCTGGCGTTCGCCGACCACGCTGATGCGCACCTGCCCCTCCAGCGGCTTGTCATCCGTGCCCACCCGACTCAGCAGCAGCTTGTAGCGATACAGCAGCGGATCGTCCGTGCTCTGCAGCTCGAACGAGCGGATACGCAGACCCTCGCGGCGGCTGGCCGGCGCCAGTACCCCCTTGTAGAACGCCAGGTCCTGCTGCAGCTTGTAGATCTGCTCTTCCAGAAGCTTGATGGTCTGCCGGCTCTGCTCGTTGGCCTGGCGGCCCAGGCGCTCGCCGCTGGACAGCACGGCCTGCATCTGCTGAGACTGCTCCAGCTCGCGGCTGACCTGCTCGTAATGCTCTTCCAGAGCTTCCAGCTCGCGAATACGCTCTCGGCTATCCTCGCCCCCTTTCCAGTAGGCACCCAGCACCAGCAGCGGCAGGGAGAGCAGCAGCACCGTCAGTAGAATTCGCTTGCGGCGCTGATGACGCGGATCCAGCGTTTTGACTTCCCACATCATCAGGGCAGCATCCCCGCATGACTCAGGCCGAGACGCTCATCCAGGCCGAACATGATGTTCAAGTTCTGTACCGCCTGGCCGGAGGCGCCCTTGACCAGGTTGTCGATCACCGACAGCACCACCACCAGGTCGCCCTGCTGCGGCCGGTGCACGGCCAGGCGGCAGACGTTGGCGCCGCGCACGCTGCGGGTTTCCGGATGACTGCCAGCCGGCATCACATCCACGAAGGGCTCGTTGGCGTAACGCTTTTCGTAGAGTGCCTGCAGGTCGACGGAGCGGTCAGCCACACGGGCATACAGGGTGGCGTGGATACCCCGGATCATCGGTGTCAGGTGCGGAACGAAGGTCAGTCCGACCTCTCCACCGGCTGCGCGACGCAAGCCCTGGCGAATCTCCGGCAAGTGCCGGTGGCCCTTGACCGAGTACGCCATCATGCTTTCACCGGCCTCGCAGAACAGAGAGCCCACCTTGGCGCCACGACCGGCGCCACTGACGCCCGACTTGCAGTCGGCAATCAGCGTGGTGGGGTCGGCCAGACCCGCTTCCAGTAACGGCAGCAGACCCAACTGGCTGGCGGTCGGGTAGCAGCCCGGCACGGCGATCAAACGCGCGCCGCGAATCTGCTCGCGGTTGACTTCCGGCAGGCCATACACGGCTTCGCCGAGCAGCTCGGGCGCCCCATGGGGCTGGCCATACCAGGCGGCCCACTCCTCGGCATCCTGCAGGCGGAAATCGGCGGAGAGATCGATCACCCGGGTGCCCGCAGCCAGCAACTCGCCGGCCAGCGCATGCGCCACGCCATGCGGCGTCGCGAAGAAAACCGCATCGCAGGCACCCAGCGTGGCGCTGTCCGGCACACTGAACGCCAGGTTGTCGTAGTGGCCGCGCAGGTTGGGGTACATGTCCGCCACCCTGACGCCAGCTTCGGAGCGCGAGGTGATCACCGCCACCTCGACCTGCGGATGCTGGGCCAACAGCCGCAGCAGTTCGACCCCGGTATACCCGGTGCCCCCAACGATTCCGACTTTGATCATTTCACGCCCCTCAGTCGAGCCACACAAAGGCCGCCGATGATAAGACCGTCGCGTGTCGCGGCCAACCACTGAGATGACGCCCACCCGGTTTGTTACTACTATCGGCAGCCCTCTCGAAAACCTTAAGGACGCCGCTCGATGCTCTATCTCTGGCTCAAGGCCCTGCACATCATTGCCATGGTGTGCTGGTTCGCCGGTCTCTTCTACCTGCCGCGCCTGTTCGTCTACCACGCCATGAGCGATGACCAGGCCAGCCGTGATCGCTTCTGCATCATGGAGCGCAAACTGTATCGCGGCATCATGCTGCCCTCCCTGCTTGCCACGGTGATACTGGGTATCGCCATGCTCGCCCTCAATCCGGGCCTGTTCGCCACCGGCGGCTGGATGCATGCCAAGCTGACCCTGGTGGTACTGCTGATCGGCTATCACCACATGTGCGGCGCCCAGCTCAAGCGCTTCGCCCGGGGCGAAACCCCGCACGGCCATGTTTACTATCGCTGGTTCAACGAAGTCCCGGTGCTCTTCCTGCTGGCGATTGTCATCCTTGTGGTGGTCCGGCCGTTCTGAACGGACTGGCGGCATGGGCGATTCCTGATCGCCCTCACTACACTGGGAGTTCCCGCCTGTCCGGAGCCCCACCGTGGAGTGTCTGTTCTGCAAGATCGCTGCCGGGGAGATCCCCGCGCAACGCCTGTATGAGGACGATCTGGCGATCGCCTTCCAGGATGTCAATCCGCAGGCGCCGGTGCACTTCCTGGTCATTCCCCGGAAGCACATCGCTACCCTGCATGACCTGGATGAACAGGCCGACAAGTCGCTGGCCGGCCATCTGCTCCTCGTCGCCCAGCGGCTGGCTCGGCAGCTGGGTTGCGACAAGGGCTTCCGCGTGGTGATCAACAGTGACGCCCTGGCCGGGCAAACGGTGTTCCATCTGCACCTGCACGTACTCGGCCAGCGCCCCTTGTACTGGCCGCCCGGCTAGTCGCTACCCCAGCCGGCGCGCTGACGCGAATCAAAACCGCAATGCCGCGATGCAGTACACTCTGCCGCCAGTCGACCCGGAGACCCTCATGGCCAGCGAACGTCACTATTCCCCCGCAGATCGCCTGCTGCAGCAGGTCGACACCGTGCTGCGCACCCTGCTGCCCTTCAGCGGACCGTCCACGCGGCCTTCGCCGGCCGTCCTGGAAGAGGAGACCAGCCTGGACGAGCAGAGCAAACGCCACATTGCCGGACTGATGCGCATCAATCACACCGGCGAAGTGTGCGCACAGGCGCTTTACCAGGGCCAGGCGCTGACCGCCAAGCTGCCGCACATTCGCGAAGCCATGGAGCAGGCCGCTGATGAGGAGATCGATCACCTGGCCTGGTGCGAACAGCGTGTCCGTGAGCTGGGCAGCCGCACCAGCCTCCTCAATCCGCTGTTCTATGGCCTGTCATTCGGCATCGGCGCCACTGCCGGCCTGATCAGCGACAAGGTCAGCCTGGGCTTCGTGGCCGCCACCGAGGACCAGGTGGTCAAGCACCTCGACGAGCATCTGGCGCAGATTCCCCGCGAAGACGCCAAGAGCCGCGCCATCCTCGAACAGATGCGCACCGACGAGCAGCTGCACTCCAGCAATGCCCTGGCAGCCGGTGGCTATCGCTTCCCCGCCCCGATCAAGTTCGGCATGTCACTGATGGCCAAGGTCATGACCAAGAGCACGTACCGGATCTGAATCCACCGGCCCACGAAAAAGGCGCCCGCAGGCGCCTTTTTCATTCTTGCGGCCATCAGCCCAGCTCGACCATCTCGTAGCTGTGGGTGATATCTACGCCCGCACGGCCCAGCATGATGGATGCCGAGCAGTACTTTTCGGCGGACAGCTCCACCGCCCGCTTGACCTGCGGTTCCTTCAGCCCACGCCCCTTCACCACGAAGCGCAGGTGGATCCGGGTAAACACCTTCGGGTCCTCCGTGGCGCGCTCGGCGTCCAGAAACGCCTCGCAGCTCTCCACCGCCTGGCGGGACTTCTTCAGGATGCTTACCACGTCGAAGCTGGAACACCCACCCAGACCCAGCAGCAGCATCTCCATGGGCCGCACGCCCAGGTTACGACCGCCGCTTTCCGGCGGACCATCCATCACCACCACATGCCCACTACCCGATTCGCCGAGAAACATGGCCTCGCCGGCCCATTGGATGCGTGCTTTCATTCGTCCCGCTCGTCCCACTGGAAAAGGCGCGCAGCTTAGCACAGCGCGCGTGGGCCTCTTGGCCAAAGCACTGTGACCCAGGCGACGTGTTCCGTGTGATTACCCTCACGAAGGTTTAACATCGCCCCCTGTTGGCTGTTAAGTTGCCACTACTTAAATGGCACACTCACCGGGCATAACTAAAACAAATACGTTCCACAGGACGTACCACGTATTGGGGATTCAGGGCATGGTCGCTATCAGTCTCGCTTCCAAGAACAAACATCTGGACAAGCTGCTCGTGCATTGCCACCGGCGGCGTTACACCGCCAAAAGCACGATCATCTACGCGGGGGATCGCTGCGAAACGCTGTTCTTCATCATCAAGGGCTCGGTCACCATCCTCATCGAGGATGACGACGGTCGCGAAATGATCATCGCCTATCTCAACACCGGGGACTTCTTCGGCGAGATGGGGCTGTTCGAGAAGGAAGGTTCGGAGAAGCCGCGCAGCGCCTGGGTTCGTGCCAAGACCGAGTGCGAAGTGGCGGAATTGAGCTACGCCAAGTTCCGCGAACTCATCCAGCAGGACCCGGAAATCATGTTCGCCCTGGGCAGCCAGATGGCCGAACGCCTGCGCAACACCACCCGCAAGGTCGGCGACCTGGCCTTCCTCGACGTCACCGGCCGTGTCGCGCGCACCCTGCTCGATCTGTGCAAGCAGCCCGACGCCATGACCCACCCGGACGGCATGCAGATCAAGATCACCCGCCAGGAGATCGGCCGTATCGTCGGTTGCTCGCGGGAAATGGTCGGCCGCGTGCTCAAGTCCCTGGAGGAACAGGGTCTGGTGAACGTGAAAGGCAAGACCATGGTGGTGTTCGGCACCCGCTGAAACCCAGCCATAAAAAAACCGGCCTCAGGGCCGGTTTTTTTATGGGCGGTTTCAGCGCGCGGGAAAGAACAGGCGCTTGAGCTCGGCGCCCGGATCCTCGGCGCGCATGAACGCCTCGCCTACCAGGAAACCATACACCCCGTTGGCCTCCATCCGCTCGACGTCGGCGCGGCCAAGAATGCCGCTTTCGGTGATCACCATTCGGTCGGCCGGCACCCGCTCCTTGAGCGCCAAGGTGGTGTCCAGGCTGACCTCGAAGGTGTGCAGGTTGCGGTTGTTGATGCCCAACAACGGGGTATCCAGGCGCAGCGCACGCTCCAGTTCGGCGCCGTCATGCACCTCGACCAGCACATCCAGCCCCTGCGCCTTGGCCACCGCCGCCAGCTCGGCCATCTGGCCGTCCTGCAGGTTGGCGACGATCAGCAGCACGCAGTCGGCGCCCAGCGCGCGGGCTTCGACGATCTGGTACGGATCGATCATGAAGTCCTTGCGGATCACCGGCAGCGAACAGGCGGCGCGCGCCTCCTGCAGGTAGGCGTCGCTGCCCTGGAAGAAATCGATGTCGGTCAGCACCGACAGGCAAGCGGCCCCACCGGCCTCGTAGCTGCGCGCGATCTCCGCTGGCGCGAAGTGCGGACGGATCACGCCCTTGCTCGGCGAGGCCTTTTTCACCTCGGCGATGACCGCCAGCTCGCGGCGCGCGGCACGCTCCTGCAGGGCACGGGCGAAGCCACGCGGCGCATCGGCCTGCTTCGCCAGGCGTTCCAGCTCGTCCAGACTCACCCGGCCACGGCGTTCAGCGACTTCTTCGGCCTTGCGGGCAATAATCCGCTCCAGCACGCTCAGGCTCATTGCGCAGCCTCCTGGCGGAACACGGCGGTGAAGGACACCAGCTCCTGCAGCTTGTCCAGGGCCAGGCCGCTGTACAGCGCATCGTGGGCCATGTGGATGCCATCCTTAAGCGTGCCGGCCACACCGGCGACATACAGCGCCGCACCGGCGTTGAGCACGATCATGTCCGCGGCCTTCTGACCGTTCTCGGTCTTGCGCCGACCCAGCGCGTCGGTGATCAGCGCCAGCGATTCCTGGGCATCGTTGACGGTCAGGCCGATCAGACTCTGGCTCCTGATGCCGAAGTCCTCCGGCAGGATGTCGTACTCGCGGATTTCCCCGTTGCGCAGCTCGGCCACGTGGGTGGGTGCGGCCAGACTGATCTCGTCCATGCCGTCCTTGGAATGCACCACCATCACGTGCTCGCTACCCAGCCGGCGCAGCACCTCGGCCATGTGCCGGCACAGTTCCTTACTGAACACACCCAGCACCTGGCGTTTGACGCCCGCCGGGTTGGACATCGGCCCGAGGATGTTGAACAGCGTGCGCAGACCGAGCTCGCGGCGGGCGTTGCCCGCATGGCGCATGGCGCCGTGGTGCGCCGGGGCGAACATGAAGCCCACGCCCACGGTGTCCACGCAACGCGCCACTTCCTCGGGCTTGAGGTCCAGATACACGCCGGCGGCTTCCAGCAGGTCGGCACTGCCGCTCTTGCCGGACACCGCTCGGTTGCCATGCTTGGCCACCTTGCCGCCGGCCGCCGCCACCACGAAGGACGCCGCGCTGGAGACGTTGAAGATGTTCATGCCGTCGCCGCCGGTGCCGCAGTTGTCGACCAGGTTGGCGCCCGGCACGTTGACCGGGGTGGCCAGCTCGCGCATCACCTGCACGGCACCGACGATCTCGTCGATGCTCTCGCTCTTCATGCGCAGGCCCATCAGGAAGGCGCCGATCTGCGCGTCGGTGCACTGGCCGGTCATGATCTGGCGCATCACGTCCTGCATTTCCTCGGTGCTCAGGTCCAGGTGGTTGACCACCCGGTTGAGGGCATCCCTGATGTTCATTGGCGCACGCCTCCGGACTGTTTCAGAAAGTTGGCAAAGAGCTCGTGGCCCTGTTCGGTGAGGATGGATTCCGGGTGGAACTGCACGCCCTCGATATTCAGGGTCTTGTGGCGCAGGCCCATGATCTCGTCGACGCCGCCGTCGTCGCGTCGCGTCCAGGCGGTGATCTCCAGGCAGTCGGGCAGGCTGTCGCGCTCGACCACCAGCGAGTGGTAGCGGGTCACGGTCAGCGGATTGTTCAGCCCGGCAAACACGCCCTGGTCCGCGTGGAACACCGGGCTGGTCTTGCCATGCATGGCTACCCGCGCGCGCACCACCTTGCCGCCGAACGCCTGGCCGATGCTCTGGTGGCCCAGACATACGCCGAGGATCGGCAGCTTGCCGGCGAAGTGCAGGATGGCCTCGATGGACACACCCGCCTCGGTTGGCGTGCAGGGCCCCGGCGAGACCACGATGCGCTCGGGCTGGAGCGCCTCGATTTGCGCGACGGTCAGCTCGTCGTTGCGGATCACGTGGACATCGGCACCCAGTTCGCCCAGGTACTGCACCACGTTGTAGGTGAAGGAGTCGTAGTTATCGATCATCAACAGCATGGCTCACGCTCCTTCCACGTCGGACGAGGCCAGCGCCACCGCACGGAACATGGCGCGGCGCTTGTTCAGGGTTTCTTCCCACTCCAGCGCGGGCACCGAGTCGGCGACGATGCCGGCGCCGGCCTGCACATGCAGCTCGCCGTCCCTGATCACCGCGGTGCGGATGGCGATGGCGGTGTCCATGTTGCCGTTCCACGCCAGGTAGCCCACCGCACCGCCGTAGATGCCGCGCTTGACCGGCTCCAGTTCGTCGATGATTTCCATGGCGCGCACCTTCGGCGCCCCGGACAGGGTGCCGGCCGGCAGAATGGCGCGCAGCGCATCCATGGCCGACAGCCCGGGTTTCAGCTGACCGGTGACATTGGAAACGATGTGCATCACGTTGGAATAGCGTTCGATCACCATCTTCTCGGTGACCTTCACCGAGCCGGTGTTCGACACCCGGCCCACATCGTTGCGGCCCAGGTCGATCAGCATCAGGTGCTCGGCCAGCTCTTTGGCGTCGGACAGCAGGTCCTGCTCCAGGGCGCGGTCGGCCTCCTCGTTGGCGCCGCGCGGACGGGTGCCGGCGATCGGCCGCACGGTGACCTCGCCGTCCTCGACGCGCACCAGCACTTCCGGCGAGGAGCCCACCACGTGGAAGTCGCCGAAGTTGAAGAAGTACATGTAGGGGGTGGGGTTGAAGCAGCGCAGCGCGCGGTAGAGATCGATGGGGGCGGCCTGGAAGGGAATCGACATGCGCTGGGAGATCACCACCTGCATGCAGTCCCCGGCCAGGATGTATTCCTTGATCTGCCGAACCGCCTGCTCGAAGGCCTCCTGGCTGAAGCTGGAGCGGAACACCGGCTCAGGCCCCTTCGCCCGGTCGAAGTCCAGCCCCGGACGTGGCGTGATCGGCTGGCGCAGCCGCTCGCGCAGGGCCTGCAGACGCTGCATGCCGGCGTCGTAGGCATCCGCCTGCGCCGGATCGACCAGCACGATGCAGTGCAGCTTGCCGGCGAGGTTGTCGAAGACGACCACCGAGTCGGACACCATCAGCAGGATATCCGGGGTGCCCAGCGGATCGGGATTCGGGCATTGCGCGAGCTTGCGCTCCACGTAACGCACGCTGTCGTAGCCGAAGTAGCCCACCAGGCCACCGTCGAAGCGCGGCAGGCCGGGCAGGGTCGGCACGCGATAGCGCGCCTTGAACTGCTCGACGAAGTCCAGAGGATCGTCGACCTCGGCCTCTTCGACCAGCGCGCCGTTGTCGTGCACCTGAACCTGGTGGCCGTGCACGCGCAGCACGGTGCGGCTGTACAGACCGATGATGGAGTAACGCCCCCATTTCTCACCGCCCTGCACGGATTCGAGCAGGTAGGTATGTGGCTGGTCGGCCAGCTTGAGGTAGAGGGAAAGCGGGGTATCGAAATCAGCCAGCGTCTCGAACGCCAGCGGGATGCGGTTATAGCCGTCGGCGGCCAAACGCAGGAATTCTTCGCGGGTCATGTCAGCCTCGTGGTCGGAGGGGCAAAACAAAAGGTCGGGCAAACGGGCCGGCACAGCCGGCAGGAGAAAGTCAGGCGCGCCAGCGCCAACGGGCCAGGGCCTTGATGACTTTCATCCACTGTTTGCGGGTGACCACCACGATCTGATTCTCTTGCGGGAGGTGACACAGTGCGGGCCACACTAGCGCAGCCCCGGAGCGCTGGCAACCAGCAGGCGCAGATCGTCGAGTACCCGGTCGGGCGATTCCTCGGCAATGGGCCGGCCGTGGTTGTAACCGTAGCTCAAGGCCACGCAGCGCACGCCGGCTGCGCGGGCAGCAAGCACGTCGTTGCGCGAATCGCCGATGAACAGGGCGTCGGCGGCTGGCACGCCGGCCTTGTCCATCACCCAGAACAGCGCAGCCGGATCGGGCTTCTGCACGGGCAGTGTGTCGCCGCCCACCGTCCAGCGAAAGTGCCGCGCCAGCCCCTTTTCCTCCAGAAGCGGCGCGACGAACCGGCTCGGCTTGTTGGTGATCACCGCCAGCGGGACGTCATTGGCGCTCAGCCATTCCAGGCATTCCGGCACGCCGGGGTAGACGCGGGTCAGCGTATGGCTGCCGGCGTAGGCCTCGGTGAACAACGCCAACGCCATGCTGGCGTCATTGGCGGACACCTCGGCGTGGTCCAGCCGCCCGGCCAGCGCGCGGCGCACCAGTACCGGCGCGCCGTTGCCCACCCAGTCACGCACCCGCTCGATGCCGGCGGGCGGCCGACCCAGCTGGCGTAGCATGCTGTCCACGGCGGCGGCTAGGTCCGGTACGGAATCCACCAGCGTGCCGTCCAGGTCGAACATCACCAGGCGCGGCAGCCGGCCGCCGAACAGCGCTTCCAGCAGGGTCATCGCACGACCTGCGCCAGTTCCGCGTGCATGGCGTCGATCACCGCCTTGTAGTCGGGCTGGTTGAAGATCGCCGAGCCCGCCACGAAGGTATCGGCGCCGGCCTCGGCGATGGCTCGGATGTTCTGCACGTTCACGCCACCGTCGATCTCCAGGCGGATGTCGCGGCCGCTGGCGTCGATCAGCGCGCGTGCCTCGCGCAGCTTGTCCAGGGTGCCGGGGATGAACTTCTGTCCGCCGAAACCGGGGTTGACGCTCATCAGCAGGATCATGTCGACCTTGTCCATCACGTACTTCAGGCAGTCCAGGGGGGTGGCCGGATTGAACACCAGGCCAGCCTTGGCGCCGCCGCTCTTGATCAGCTGCAGGGAACGGTCGATGTGCTCGCTGGCTTCAGGGTGGAAGGTGATGTAGCTGGCGCCCGCCTCGAGGAAGTCGCCGATCAGGCGGTCCACCGGCTTGACCATCAGGTGCGCGTCGATGGGCGCGGTGATGCCGTACTTGCGCAGCGCACTGCAGACCATCGGGCCGATGGTCAGGTTGGGCACGTAGTGGTTGTCCATCACGTCGAAGTGCACGATGTCGGCGCCGGCGGCGAGCACCTTGTCCACCTCTTCGCCGAGGCGGGCGAAGTCGGCGGAGAGAATCGACGGAGCGATGGCGAAGGGTTGCATGGGACGGACCTCGGCAGGGCAATTCCGGAAAAGCGCGCATTGTACTCCCGCTGGCGGGCTTGCGCTGTCCGCCGACACCTTGCCTGACAAGCCGGCAATTGCCCTTTAGACTGCGTGCGTCTCCCCATCGCCGGTTCGTTGCCATGCTGCGCCACCCTGCCGCCCTGCTTTCTCCTCTGACCCTGGCTGTGCTGTTGCACGGCCTGCCAGCCCTGGCCGAGGACAACGCAGCCACCGCCCCTGAAGCCGCGCCTCTCAGCGTTGAGCCCGCGCCACGCAGCGTGCCGCCGCGCCCCATGCTGGACAGCCGCAGCGAGGCGCAGCAGCAGGCCTTGCAGCGCCAGTTGCCGGCGCGCCAGCAACTTACCCTCGACGGTGGCGCCGATCCGTTCCTGTCCCTGTGGCTGCCGGCCAACCAAGCGCAGCCCGCCGGGCTTGTGATCCTCCTGCCGGGCGAGGGCGAAACCGCAGACTGGCCCACCGCAATTGGTCCGCTGCGCCGCCAGTTGCCGGACCTCGGCTGGAGCACCCTGAGCCTGACCCTGCCGGACGGCCCGAACGCCGGTGTGAAAGCACGCAAGGGCAAGCCGGTGACCGTGATGCTGGAAGGTGTGGAAAAAGTGGAAGCACCCGAAGCGCTGGAAACGGAGGGCGAGCCGGCAGCCGAAACGGCCCGCGCCGAGCAGGAGGCAAGCACCCCGACCGTTGCCGCCGAATTCACTCCCGACACAGCCAGCGCCAGCGCGGCGCTGGACGACCTGGCCCCGGCGGAACCGGACCACGCCCAACGTGTGCAGGCACGCCTGCGCGCCGCACTGGAGTTTGCGCGCCAGCAGCAGCCGCGCACGCTGGTCCTGCTCGGCCACGGCACCGGCGCCTACTGGGCCGCGCGCTTCCTTCAGGAGCAGCAGCCGGGCGAGGTGGCGCAACTGGTGATTGTCTCCCCCCGCGAACCCGGGGACGCCAAGACAGGACTCGACGAGCTGCTGCCGCAGCTGCGCCTGGCGACCGCCGATTTCTACTACCGTGACCAGGCGCACCAGTCGACTGCCGCCCGTGAACGCCTGAACGCCGGCAAGCGCCAGCAGCATCCGGCCTATATGCAGGTCGGCTTGCAGAGCCTGCCGAGCGACGCTCGCGCCGAGCAGGAGCAGTTGGTACGCCGCGTGCGCGGCTGGCTGGAGCTGGACGCACGCTCGGCGCAGCGCTGAACCAGGGCAGACCGCTTAGAACCCGTGGCGCTCGCGCACCAGCGTGTAGGCGCTGTGCAGTTCGCGGGTCTTTTCGGTGGCCTGGCGCACCGCGTCGGAGCTGGCGCCGGCGCCGGCCAGCTTGTCCGGGTGGTACTGACTGAGCAGGCGACGGTAGGCGCGCTTGATCTCCCCGGACTCGGAGGTTTCCCGCACACCGAGCAGCTGCAGGGCTTCCTCGTAGGGGTTACGCGCGCGCGGCGCCACCGCCGATTCACGCGCCTTGCCGGGATTGTGCTGGCTGGCGGTCGGCTGCAGATCCAGCACCTCGCCCGGTGTGCAGCCGGCCCAGCGGCCCCAGAGCAGAATCAGATTGCGCTTGCGCTCGCTGATCTGCGGCTCGGCAGCCGCCAGCCGCCAGCAGCTGGAAAGCACACTGCGGACCTTTTCGGGCCGCTTGCGCAGCCGACGCAACGGCAACAACAGGCCGTCGTCGCCGGTCTTACCACGATTGAACGCTTCGATGGCGCGGCGCTGCTGCTCGGTGTCCAGGCTCAGGCGGCGCATTTCCGCACGGGTCTGGGCGATGTGCGCCTCCTGGACCCGCCCGTCGCTCTTCGCCAGGCGCCCAAGCAGGATGAACAGCAGATCATTGTCATCCAGCTCGCCACCGCTCCAGCCCAGGCGCTGGATAAGGCCCTTCCAGGAGCGGATCTGCAGACGGCGATCCAGGCTATGGCCGAGCACGCCACCCAACAGCGCGCCGGGAATGCTCGCCAGCGCCAATCCGGCGGCTGCGCCCAACAGGGTGACAGGCCAACGCATGTTCAAGACTCTCCCGCCAGCAGGCGCTCCGCCTGCGCCAGACGCTCATGGGTGCCGACGTCGATCCAGCGCCCGGTGAAATGTTCCGCACTGGCCGCTCCTTCAGCCTGCGCGCGGCGCAGCAGCGGAGCCAGTTTGAAAGCTCCTTCCGGACTGCCCGCGAACAGCCGGGGATGCAGCACCGCGATACCACTGTAGGTCAGTCGCGCCACATCCTCCCGGTCCGCCACCAGCCGACCCGCGCGCCAGGCGAAATCCCCATCGGCATGATGCTCAGGGTTATCGACCAGAACCAGATGGACTGAAGCGACCTCAATGTCGCGCAGCCGGGCGAAATCGTAGTCGGTGAAGATGTCGCCGTTGACCACCACGAAAGGCTGGTCGCCGAGCAGCGGCAAGGCCTTGCGGATGCCGCCGCCGGTTTCCAGCGGCTCGCCTTCGGCGGAGTAGGCGATACGCACGCCAAAGCGCGCGCCATCACCCAGATACTCTTCGATCTGTGCGCCAAGCCAGGCATGGTTGATCACCAGCTCGCGGAAACCGGCGTGGGCCAGCGCCTCGATGTGGTACTCGATCAGCGGCTTGCCACCGACGCGCACCAGCGGCTTGGGGGTATGCAGGGTCAGCGGGCGCAGGCGTTCGCCCTTGCCGGCGGCCAGGATCATCGCCTTCATGCAGAACACCCAGCCGGTCGCCCCGACAGCTCTTCCAGCAGCTCGCGCAGTTCCGCAAGCTCCGGGCGCCGCGCCGTCACGGCATCGATATAGGCGAAGAAGCGCGGCACGTCGCCCAGGTACCTGGGCTTGCCATCGCGATGGCAGATGCGCGCGAAGATGCCGATCACCTTGAGGTGACGCTGCACGCCCATCAGGTCGCAGTCGCGCAGGAAATCCGCAAACCGTTCCGGCACCGCGATGCCGGTTTCGCGCGCCCGCAGCCAGTAGCGCTCCAGCCAGGCATCCACGCGGTCCAGCGGCCAACTGAGGAAGGCGTCCTTGAACAGGCAGGTGATGTCGTAGCTGACTGGGCCGTAGACGGCGTCCTGGAAGTCCAGCACGCCGGGATTCGGCTCGCTGAGCATCAGGTTGCGCGGCATGTAATCGCGGTGCACCAGCACGCGCGGTTGCGCCAGGGCACTGTCGATCAGCACGCGGCAGCTGCGCTCCCAGGCCGCCTGCTGTGCAACACTCAGGCTCACCTGCAGCTCGCAGGCCAGGTACCAGTCGGGGAACAGCTGCAGCTCGCGGCGCAGCAGGGCTTCGTCATAGGCGGGCAGACCGGCATCCTGCGGCAGCCGCTGGAAGGCCAGCAGCGCGCGGACAGCGTCGTCGAACAGGCGATCCGCGTTCTGCGTGTCGATCACCTCCAGGTAAGTCTGGCGGCCCAGGTCATCGAGCACCAGGAAGCCCTCTTCGAGATCGCTGGCCAGCACGCGCGGCACATGCACACCGGCAGTGGCCAACAGGCCGGCTATCTTCACGAAGGGGCGGCAATCTTCCTGCGGCGGCGGCGCATCCATGAGGATCAAGGTGCGCTCACCACCCTGCCAGCGGAAATAGCGGCGGAAACTGGCGTCGCTACTGGCCGGGGTCAGCTCACCCGGAATCACGTCTCCCCAGCCCTGCGACGCGAACAGTGCAGGCAAAAGCCGGTCGAACCAGGCACTCAGCCGCTGGAGGCGGACATCGTGATCAATCATTCGGGAGTCTCCGACGGCGCTGGCCGTTGTGCAGGTCATGTTTTATCATCCAACGCCTTTTATCAGCCCATCGAGAAGCATGCGACAGCTCTTCGCAGGCCCATCGCGCAAAGCAGTCGGACCCGAAAGATGGCCGTAAGAATCTTCGCATTTCGCAGGAAATTTCCCTTGCTGGCCGGCGGTCTGCTGGCGCTGCAACCACTGACGAACAGCTTCGGGGCGGAGGAACAATTCGATTGCCGAAGCGCCGAAGATGGCACCTGGGTCTGTGCCGCCGAGCCTGCTCCGGCCGACCTTCCGCCGCGGCCGGAGCATAGCAGTTCCGATGGCGCGTCGGCAGCTGCGCCAGCGCCGCAACGCGCGCCCTCCTCACGCCCGTCGTTCAACCCGCACCAGCATCTGGACTGGGTGCCACGTGACCAGCTGACGGCCGAACAGCAGGCCGAAATCGGCCCCTGGTGCCGGGGCGGCTATGTGGAGCCGGCGCGCCCGGGCATGGATGACCGCACCCCCGCCGACGAAGCCCCGACCTACGCCTCGGCGGACAGCTCCAGCTACGATCAGCGCAACGAACGCACCGTCCTGCAGGGCGATGTGGTGCTGCGCCAGGCCGGCCTGCAGGCCGAGGCACAGACCGCCACCCTCGACCAACAGACCGGCCAGGGCGAACTGGAGGGCCAGGTGCGCCTGCGCGACCGGGGCATGCTGGTGCTGGGCGATCGGGCCGAGCTGCAGCTCGACTCAGGCCAGGCCCGGGTGGACAACGCCGAGTACGTCATGCATCCCGCCCACACACGGGGCACCGCGCTCTATGCCACCCGCGACGAAAACGCGGTAATCCGCCTGAAGGACGGCACCTACACCAGCTGCGAACCGGGCGAGAACACCTGGGAGCTCAGGGGCAACAACGTCACCCTCAACCCGGCCACCGGCTTCGGCACCGCCACGAACGTCACGTTGCGGGTCAAGGACATCCCGGTCTTCTACACGCCCTACATCTATTTCCCGATTGATGACCGGCGCCAGTCCGGCTTCCTGCCGCCGAGCCTCAGCAGCACGGACGATAGCGGCATCGCGCTGCAGACGCCCTACTACTTCAACCTGGCGCCGAACTACGACGCCACCCTGTATCCGCGCTACATGACCGAGCGCGGCCTGCAGATGGAAGGCGAGTTCCGCTACCTGACCCGCGACAGTCGCGGCCAGATGGGCGCCGCCTGGCTGGATGACGAAAACGACGACCGCCGCCTGCAGTCGGAGTACGAAGCCACCCGCTGGCTGTACAGCTGGCAACACACCAGCGACTTCACACCGCGCCTGCGTGGAGAGGTGGATTACACCACCATCAGCGATCCCTACTATTTTCAGGATCTGGATACCAATCTGGGAATCAGCACGCCGGACTACCTTAACCAGCGCGCCGGATTGAACTGGCGAGGTGACAGCTACACCGCAGCTCTGAACGTCCACGCCTTTGAGCGCACCTCGGTAGAGGACGTCACCCCATACGATCGTCTTCCGCAACTCACCCTGAACGGCCGTCTGCCGTTCAACCCGGGCGGATTGGCGCTCAACTATGAAACGGAATATGTGCAGTTCCAGCGCAGCCTGCGCAGCGGGAATTTCACGGCGGAAGACGGCAGCACATCGCCCTGGTACGACAATAACCTGACTGGACTGAAGCGCGCCGAAGGCTCCCGAATCCATCTTGAGCCAAGCCTCAGTCTGCCGCTGGAGTGGACCTGGGGCTTCCTCAAACCAACCGTCAAATACGCCCATACACAGTACGACCTGGACCTCGATCAGCGCGGCTTCGACACACTGCCCGCCGGAACGGCTTTCAACGACTCCCCAGACCGCGGCCTGCCTATCGCCAGCCTGGACGCCGGTCTGTTCTTCGACCGCGACACCCGTCTGTTCGGCCAGGATTTTCGCCAGACGCTCGAACCGCGCCTGTTCTACCTCTACGCCCCCTACGAGGAGCAGGATGAGATTCCGATCTTCGATACGGGCGAGACAACGTTCAGCTACTCCTCGCTGTGGCGCGACAACCGCTTTGCCGGCAAGGACCGCATCGGCGACGCCAACCAGTTGTCCCTTGGCCTGACCAACCGCTGGATCCAGCCCAACGGTTTCGAGCGCCAGCGCTTCTCCATAGGGCAGATTCTGTACTTCCAGGATCGCGAAGTGCAGATGCCGGATATCGACTACCGCACCCGCGACGACGCACAGGCGTCGGTATCGCCCTACGCCCTTGAGTACCAGTACCGCTTCAATCAGGACTGGCGACTGACGGCCAACTTCAACTGGGATCCGGACGTGCACCGCACGCGCTCGGGCAGCGCATTCTTCCATTACCAGCCCGCCGATAACCCCAACAAGATCTTTAACCTGGGTTATCGCTACAGCAACGAGACCACGCGTCTCGATCCCCTGACCGGGCGCTATGTGACCGACCCGGACTACGGCACCCCAGGACAGGACAATTACATCAAGGACTACTACAAGGTCAGCCAGCATGATTTCTCGGTGGTCTGGCCGATCGTCCCGCAATGGAGCCTGCTGGCCCGCTGGCAGTACGACTACGGGCGCGAACGCACGCTGGATGCCATCAGCGGCTTCGAATACGACAGCTGCTGCTGGAAACTGCGCATGGTCTACCGCCAGTGGATCGACCGCGACGAAACCAGCCTCAATCCGGCGCTGAACGAGGAAACCGATCACGGTTTCTTCGTGCAGATCATTCTCAAGGGGCTCGGCGGCGTGACCGGCAACAGGTTAGAGTCCTTCCTCGATCAAGGCATTCAAGGTTACCGAAGACGTGAAGAACAAGCTCGCTGACTGTCTGCGCCCGCTGCTGCTGGGTGCCCTGCTGTTCACCGCCGCCGCCGGCGCCGAGGTACGTCCGCTGGATCGTGTGGCCGCCATCGTGGACGGTGATGTCATCATGCAGAGTCAGCTTGAGGCCCGCCTGCGCGAAGTGCAGCAGACCATCGGCCGGCGCGGCGCGGCCCTGCCGCCCGAGCATGTGCTCACCCAGCAGGTGTTGGAACGCCTGATCATCGAGAACATCCAGCTGCAGATCGGCGAGCGCTCCGGCATTCGCATCGGCGATGCCGAGCTCAACGAGGCCATGGCCAGCATCGCCCAGCGCAACGGCCTGAGCCTGGACCAGTTCCGTGCTGCACTGGCGCGCGACGGGTTGTCCTATGAGGACGCTCGCGAGCAGGTGCGCCGCGAGATGATCATCAGCCGCGTACGCCAGCGCCGCGTCGCCGAGCGTATTCAGGTCAGCGACCAGGAAGTGAAGAACTTCCTCGCCTCCGATCTGGGCAAGCTGCAACTGTCCGAAGACCTGCGCCTGGCCAGTATCCTGATCCCGCTGCCTGAAGGCGCCTCCAGCAGCGCCATCCAGAACGCCGAGCGCCAGGCGCGCGAGATCCATGCCCAACTGCGCCGTGGCGCCGACTTTGCCCAGCTGGCCATTGCCCGCTCGGCCGACGAGAACGCCTTGGAAGGCGGCGAGATGGGTTGGCGCAAAGCTGCCCAGCTGCCCCCGCCGCTGGACGCCATGGTCTCCTCCCTGAAAGTCGGCGAAGTGACCCAGCCACTGCGTACGCCGGGCGGCTTCATTCTCATCAAGCTGCTGGAGCGCCGCGGCGGCGAAGGCGAGCAGATGCTGCGCCAGGAAACCCGTGTGCGCCACATCCTGATCAAGCCCAGCGAAATCCGCAGCCTGGAAGACAGCCAGCGCCTGGCGGAGCGTCTCTACCAGCGCATCCAGAATGGCGAGGATTTCGCCACCCTGGCACGCCAGTTCTCCGAAGACCCGGGCTCGGCCCTCAATGGCGGGGACCTCAACTGGGTCGACCCGAATGCGCTGGTGCCGGAATTCCGCAGCGTCATGGGCAACACCCCGGTGGGCCGTCTGTCGCGACCGTTCCGCAGCCCGTTCGGCTGGCACATCCTCGAAGTGCTGGACCGCCGCTCGGTGGACAGCAGCGACCAGTTCCGCGAGCAGCAGGCGCTCAACGCCTTGCGTGGCCGCAAGTATGACGAGGAACTGCAGACCTGGTTGCGGCAGATCCGCGACGAGGCGTATGTCGAGATCAAGATCTAGCTGCCAGGCCGTTTCACCTCTCCCCCGGCCCCTCTCCCCCGATCAGGGAGAGGGGATTCTGCAACAGCCTGGCTCCGTCGGTCAGCGCCCTCCACTGAGCCCTGACGTCAATCCAAGCCGGCCGGCATCCGCTGGCCTTACGGGTATCCATCATGTCCTGCCGCCTCTTTGCCCTCACCCCCGGCGAGCCCGCCGGCATCGGTCCCGACCTCTGCCTGCTGCTGTCCCGCGAGGCGCAGCCCCATGCCCTCGTGTCCATCGCCAGTCGTGAGCTGCTGCGCCAGCGGGCCGGCGAGCTGGGCCTGGAGATCACCCTGCTCGACGTCGGCCCGGGGCGCTGGCCGCAGGAACCGGCCCCGGCCGGCAGCCTGTATGTCTGGCACACGCCGTTGCAATCCCCGGCGCAGCCCGGCCGCCTCGACCCGGCCAACGCCGGCTATGTGCTGGAAACCCTGCGCCGCGCCGGTGAAGGCTGCGTGGCCGGGACCTTCGCCGGCATGATCACCGCGCCGGTGCACAAGGGCGTGATCAACGAAGGCGGCGTACCCTTCTCCGGGCACACCGAGTTTCTCGCCGAGCTGACCCACACCGAACAGGTGGTGATGATGCTCGCCACCGAAGGTCTGCGCGTCGCCCTGGTGACCACCCACCTGCCGCTCAAGGACGTGGCGGCGGCCATCACCCCCGAGCGCCTGACGCGCGTCACGCGCATCCTGCATGCGGACCTGCGCGACAAGTTCGGCATCGCCCGGCCACGCATCCTGGTCTGCGGCCTCAATCCGCACGCGGGCGAGGGCGGGCACCTGGGCCGCGAGGAGATCGAGGTCATCGAGCCGACCCTGGAGCAGCTGCGCCAGGAAGGCATGGATCTCGTGGGTCCGCTGCCGGCCGACACCCTGTTCACGCCCAAGCATCTGGAGCACTGCGACGCGGTGCTGGCCATGTATCACGACCAGGGCCTGCCGGTGCTCAAGTACAAGGGCTTCGGCGCAGCGGTGAATGTCACTCTGGGATTACCGATCATTCGCACCTCGGTGGATCACGGTACCGCCCTGGACCTGGCCGGCAGCGGACGCATCGATACCGGCAGCCTGCGCGTGGCATTGCACACCGCCTACCTGATGGCGGACAGCCGGCCATGCTGAAAACGCAGCGGCGCTCTGGCGCCGCTTTTCCGTCAGCCGATCTCACCTGTTAAACTGCGCCCCTTTCGCTTTGCGCAGTCAGCTTCCGGAACCCTGTCATGTCCGACTACCAACACCGCGCCCGCAAGCGCTTCGGCCAGAACTTCCTGCATGACATGGGAGTGATCGACCGCATCCTGCGCGCCATCCGCCCGCGTGCCGGCGAGCGGCTCGTGGAAATCGGCCCCGGCCAGGGCGCGTTGACCGAGGGCCTGTTGGACAGCGGCGCCAACCTGGAAGTGGTGGAGCTCGACCTGGACCTGATCCCGATCCTCAACAGCCGCTTCGCTGGCCGGCCGAATTTCCACATCAACCAGGGCGATGCGTTGAAGTTCGACTTCGCCACCCTCGCCGATGGCCCGCACAGCCTGCGTGTGGTCGGCAACCTGCCGTACAACATCTCCACTCCGCTGATCTTCCACTTGCTGGATCACGCCCATCTGATCCGCGACATGCATTTCATGCTGCAGAAGGAAGTGGTCGAGCGCCTGGCTGCCGAGCCGGGTGGCGGTGACTGGGGCCGCCTGTCGATCATGGTGCAGTACCACTGCCGCGTGGAGCATCTGTTCAATGTCGGCCCGGGCGCGTTCAATCCGGCGCCCAAGGTGGATTCGGCCATCGTTCGCCTGGTGCCCCACGAAACCCCGCCGCACCCGGCGCAGGATCCGCGCCAGCTCGACCGCGTGGTGCGCGCGGCCTTCAACATGCGCCGCAAGACCCTGCGCAATACCCTCAAGGGGTTGCTCAGCGCCGAGGACATCGAGGCGGCTGGCGTGGAGGGTTCTCTGCGCCCGGAACAACTGGATCTGGCCGCCTTCGTGCGCCTGGCCGACCGCCTGGCCCTGCAGGCGCCCCGCGACGAAACTTCCTAGTCCCGACCACAGGCAGATATCCCACGCGCATGACCGAAAGCCCTCGCATCGACATCCAGGTCGTCACCCGCTACCTCTCCGATCGCTCGCAACCGGAGTCGCAGCGCTATGCCTTCGCCTACACCATCACGCTGCACAACAGCGGTCAGATCGGCGCCCAGTTGCTGGGCCGCCACTGGATCATCACCGACGGCGACGGGCAGGTTCAGGAAGTGCGCGGCGAGGGTGTGGTCGGCCAGCAACCGCATCTGCAACCCGGCGAGAGCTACACCTATACCAGTGGCACCCTGCTGCACACCGAGGTGGGCAGCATGTATGGCAGCTATCAGATGCTCGCCGACGACGGCTCCCGTTTCGAAGCGCCGATCCCGCCCTTCCGTCTCGCTGTTCCCGGAGCGTTGCACTGATGGCCCTGTACGCCGTGGGCGACATCCAGGGCTGCCTGGAGCCCCTCAAGTGCCTGCTCGAACGGGTGGATTTCCAGCCCGCAAGGGATCACCTGTGGCTGGTTGGCGACCTGGTCAACCGCGGCCCGGACTCGCTGGGCACCCTGCGCTTTCTCTACGCCATGCGCGATTCGATCACTACGGTGCTGGGCAATCATGATCTGCACCTGCTGGCTGCCGCCTACAACATCGAGCGTCTGAAGAAGCACGACTCGCTGCGCGAAATCCTCGAGGCGCCCGATCGCGATGACCTGCTCGACTGGCTGCGCCGGCAGAAGCTGCTGCACTACGACGCCGAGCGCGACATAGCGCTGGTGCATGCCGGCATTCCCCCGCAGTGGACGCTGAAGAAGGCCCTGCTGCGCGCCGCCGAAGTGGAAGAAGTCCTGCGGGACGACAACCGCATCCGGGAATTCCTCGACGGCATGTACGGCAACGAGCCCGCTAGGTGGAGCAAGAATCTGCACGGCATCGAGCGCCTGCGGGTCATCACCAACTACTTCACGCGCATGCGCTTCTGCACCGCAGACGGCACGCTGGACCTGAAGAGCAAGGAAGGCCTGTCCAGCGCACCGGCGGGCTTCGCCCCCTGGTTCAGCCACCCCAAGCGCAAGGCCCGCGGGCAGAAGCTGATCTTCGGCCACTGGGCGGCACTCGAGGGGCGCTGCGATGAGCCCGGCCTGTATGCGCTGGATACCGGCTGCGTATGGGGCGGCGCCATGACCCTGCTCAACGTCGACAGCGGCGAACTGCACCACTGCGATTGCCAGAAGCCGAAGCGGGAAAGCCACGACGAGCCTTCTGCCTCGCCACCCCAGCCGGAACAGGGCGAGGGCACCTCCCTGCTCGCGACCGGCCTCAACCACCTGTCCCGCCTCTTCAGGAGCCGTCCATGACCGACACCTTCCAGCGCATCGCCCCCGAGCAGGCCCGTGAACTGCTGGAGCAGGGCGCGCAACTGGTCGACATCCGCGATGCACAGAGTTTCGCCAACGGGCACATCCCTGGCGCCCGCCACCTGGACAACCACTCGCTGCACGACTTCATCGCCCAGGCAGACTTCGACCAGCCGCTGATCGTCAACTGTTACCACGGTATCTCCAGCCAGAGCGCCGCGAACTACCTGGCCCACCAAGGCTTCAGCCAGGTGTACAGCCTGGACGGTGGCTTCGAGCACTGGCGCAGCCTCTATCCGCAGGCGGTGAGCCGCGGCAACGACTGAGCCCTGCCCCCTTCCGGCCGCCCTCCCGGGCGGCCACCCGCCGACCGCTTCGGACGGCCCGCCATTGACCGCCACGATTACGAACTATCCTTGCTCCCAGACCATCGAAAAATGGAAGAGCCGGTCCACCGGCTCCCGGCGTAAGCGACCTTAGGTTCTGGGGGATTTGACCTGACCGAGTCCTCGGCAGGCAGCCAGCACCCGCAAGAACGAGCCGCGCCGGCTCTATCAATCGAGCGAGGTGACGTCATGAGCATTTTCAGCCACTTCCAGCAGCGATTCGAAACGACTCGCGAGGAAGAATATTCCCTGCAGGAGTATCTGGACCTCTGCAAGCGCGACCCCAGCGCCTACGCCAGTGCTGCCGAGCGCCTGCTGCTGGCGATCGGCGAGCCCGAACTGGTCGATACCGCCAGCGACCCGCGCCTGTCGCGCATCTTCTCCAACAAGGTCATCCGCCGCTATCCGGCCTTCGCCGACTTTCACGGGATGGAAGAAAGCATCGAGCAGATCGTCTCGTTCTTCCGCCATGCTGCCCAGGGTTTGGAAGAGAAAAAGCAGATTCTCTACCTGCTGGGTCCGGTGGGCGGCGGCAAGTCCTCACTGGCCGAGAAGCTCAAGCAACTGATGGAAAAGGTGCCCTTCTATGCCATCAAGGGCTCGCCAGTGTTCGAATCGCCGCTGAGCCTGTTCAACGCCAGCGAGGATGGCGCCATCCTCGAAGAGGAATACAACATCCCGCGCCGTCTGCTGAGCAACATAATGTCGCCGTGGGCCACCAAGCGGCTGCAGGAATTCGGCGGCGACATCAGCCAGTTCCGGGTGGTCAAGCTGCACCCCTCGATCCTCAACCAGATCGCCATCGCCAAGACCGAGCCGGGCGACGAGAACAACCAGGACATCTCCTCGCTGGTCGGCAAGGTGGACATCCGCAAGCTGGAGGACTTCCCGCAGAACGACGCCGACGCCTACAGCTACTCCGGCGCCCTGTGCCGGGCCAACCAGGGGCTGATGGAGTTCGTCGAGATGTTCAAGGCCCCCATCAAGGTGCTGCACCCGCTGCTCACCGCCACCCAGGAAGGCAACTACAACAGCACCGAGGGACTCGGGGCGATTCCGTTCAACGGCATCATCCTCGCCCACTCCAACGAGTCGGAATGGCACAACTTCCGCAACAACAAGAACAACGAGGCGTTCATCGACCGTATCTACATCGTCAAGGTGCCCTACTGCCTGCGCGTCACCGACGAGATCAAGATCTACGACAAGCTGCTGGCCAGCAGCACGCTGTCGCGCGCCCACTGCGCCCCGGACACCCTGAAGATGCTCGCTCAGTTCTCGGTGCTGTCGCGCCTCAAGGAGCCGGAGAACTCCAACATCTATTCGAAGATGCGCGTGTACGACGGCGAGAACCTCAAGGACACCGATCCCAAGGCCAAGTCGATCCAGGAATACCGCGACGCCGCCGGCGTCGACGAGGGCATGACCGGCCTGTCCACCCGCTTCGCCTTCAAGATCCTCTCCAAGGTGTTCAACTTCGACCCGCACGAGATCGCCGCCAACCCGGTGCATCTGCTCTACGTGCTGGAACAGCAGATCGAACAGGAACAGTTCCCGCCGGAGGTGCGCGAGCGCTACCTGCGTTTCCTCAAGGAATACCTGGCGCCGCGCTACATCGAGTTCATCGGCAAGGAAATCCAGACCGCCTACCTGGAGTCCTACAGCGAGTACGGGCAGAACATCTTCGACCGCTACGTGCTGTACGCCGACTTCTGGATCCAGGACCAGGAGTACCGCGACCCGGAAACCGGCGAGATCCTCAACCGCATGGCCCTCAACGAGGAACTGGAGAAGATCGAGAAGCCCGCCGGCATCAGCAACCCGAAGGACTTCCGCAACGAGATCGTCAACTTCGTGCTACGCGCGCGCGCCAGCAACAACGGCAAGAACCCCAGCTGGCTGAGCTACGAGAAGCTGCGCGTAGTGATCGAGAAGAAGATGTTCTCCAACACCGAGGACCTCCTGCCGGTCATCAGCTTCAACGCCAAGGCCAGCAAGGAAGACCAGAAGAAGCACAACGACTTCGTGGTGCGCATGGTCGAGCGTGGCTATACCGAGAAACAGGTGCGCCTGCTGTCCGAATGGTATCTGCGGGTACGTAAATCGCAGTAACGCAGCTGACGCCTGAAGCTGGACGCCTGTGCGCACCGCAGCGCACTGCCAGCTTCCGGCCTGCAGCTTCCCGCTAGCCCGGAGCGCGTATATGAGCTACGTCATCGACCGCCGCCTGAACGGCAAGAACAAGAGCACGGTGAACCGCCAGCGGTTCCTGAGCCGTTACCGTGGCCATATCAAGAAAGCCGTCGAGGAAGCCGTCGGCCGGCGTTCCATTACCGACATGGAGCACGGCGAGCAGATCACCATCCCCGGCCGCGACATCGACGAACCCATCCTGCACCACGGCCGCGGCGGCCGGCAGACCAGCGTGCACCCGGGTAACAAGGAGTTCGTCGCCGGCGAGCGCATCCCCCGTCCGCAGGAGGGCGGCGGGGGCGGCGGCGGCCGGGGCCAGGCCGGCAACAGCGGCGAAGGCATGGACGACTTCGTGTTCCAGATCACTCAGGAGGAATTCCTCGATTTCATGTTCGAGGACCTGGAACTGCCCAACCTGGTCAAGCGCCACATCACCGGCGCCGACAGTTTCAAGACCGTGCGTGCCGGCATCAGCAACGAAGGCAACCCATCGCGCATCAACATCGTGCGTACCCTGCGCTCGGCCCATGCGCGGCGCATCGCGCTGTCCGGCAGCAGCCGCCTCAAGCTGCGCGCCGCGCGCGCGGAACTGGAGCGCCTGCGCCGCGAGGAGCCGGATAACTTCAGCGACATCCAGGCCACCGAGGCGCTGATCGAAAAACTGCGGGCGCGCATCGACCGCATTCCGTTCCTGGATACCTTCGACCTCAAGTACAACCTGCTGATCAAGCAGCCCAACCCGACCTCCAAGGCGGTGATGTTCTGCCTGATGGACGTCTCCGGGTCGATGACCCAGGCCACCAAGGACATCGCCAAGCGCTTCTTCATCCTGCTGTACCTGTTCCTCAAGCGCAGCTACGACAAGATCGAGGTGGTGTTCATCCGCCACCACACCAGCGCCAAGGAGGTCGACGAGGAGGAGTTCTTCTACTCCCGGGAAACCGGCGGCACCATCGTGTCCAGCGCCCTGAAATTGATGCAGGAGATCATGGCCGCCCGCTACCCGGTGCACGAATGGAACATCTATGGCGCCCAGGCCTCCGACGGCGACAACTGGAACGATGACTCCCCCCTGTGCCGCGAGCTGCTGGAAGAGAAGATCATGCCGTTCGTCCAGTACTTCACCTATGTGGAAATCACCCCGCGCGAACACCAGGCGCTCTGGTACGAGTACGAGACGGTGCATGAAGTCTTCCCAGACAGCTTCGCCCAGCAGCAGCTGATCTCGGCGGCCGACATCTACCCGGTGTTCCGCGACCTGTTCCAGCGGAGGATGGCCTGATGAACAGCCGCAAACGCCAGCCGATCTCAACCGGCTCGGAATGGAGCTTCGAGCTGATCCAGGCCTACGATCGCGAGATAGGCCGGCTTGCCGCCGGCTTCGGCCTGGACACTTACGCCAACCAGATCGAGGTGATCACCGCCGAGCAGATGATGGACGCCTACGCCTCGGTGGGCATGCCCATCGGCTACCACCACTGGTCCTACGGCAAGCATTTCCTGGCCACCGAGAAGGGCTACACGCGCGGGCAGATGGGCCTGGCCTACGAGATCGTCATCAACTCCGACCCGTGCATCGCCTACCTCATGGAAGAGAACACCATGTGCATGCAGGCCCTGGTGATCGCCCACGCCTGCTACGGCCACAACAGTTTCTTCAAGGGCAACTACCTGTTCCGCAGCTGGACCGACGCCAGCTCGATCATCGACTACCTGGTATTCGCCCGGCAGTACATCAGCGAGTGCGAGGAGCGCCACGGCATCAAGGCGGTGGAGGATCTGCTGGACTCCTGCCATGCGCTGATGAACTACGGCGTGGACCGCTACAAGCGCCCCTACCCGATCTCCGCCGAGGAGGAGCGGCTGCGCCAGAAGAGCCGCGAGGAACACCTGCAGAAGCAGATCAACGACCTGTGGCGCACCATTCCACGCGCCGCCGACAAGGGATCGCAGCGCGACGCCAACCAGCGCTTCCCGGTCGAACCGCAGGAAAACATCCTCTACTTCGTCGAAAAGCACGCGCCGCTGCTGGAGCCCTGGCAGCGCGAAGTGGTGCGCATCGTGCGCAAGATCGCCCAGTACTTCTACCCGCAGCGCCAGACCCAGGTGATGAACGAGGGCTGGGCCACCTTCTGGCACTACACGCTGATGAACGCGCTGTACGACGAGGGGCTGGTCACCGACGGCTTCATGATGGAGTTCCTGCAGAGCCACACCAATGTCATCTATCAGCCCGCCTTCGACAGCCCCTACTACAGCGGCATCAATCCCTACACGCTGGGCTTCGCCATCTACAGCGACCTGAGGCGCATCTGCGAGCACCCCACCGACGAGGATCGCCGCTGGTTCCCGGACATCGCCGGCGGCAACTGGCTGGAAACGGTCAAGTTCGCCATGGCCAACTTCAAGGATGAAAGCTTCATCCAGCAATTCCTCTCACCCAAGGTGATCCGCGATCTGCGTCTGTTCAGCGTGCTGGACGACGATCAGCAGGACGAGTTGCTGGTGCCGGCCATCCACGATGAGGCGGGCTACCGGGCGATTCGTGAACAGCTGGCCGCGCAGTACAACCTGGGCAACCGCGAACCGAACGTGCAGGTGTGGGACGTGGACCGACGGGGCGACCGCTCGCTGACGCTGCGTCACATCCAGCATGAACGCAAGCCGCTCGGCGATTCCACCCAGGAAGTGCTGAAGCATCTGCATCGTTTGTGGGGTTTCGATGTCCATCTAGAGACGGTGCGCGGCGACAAGGTCATCCAATCCCAGCACATGCCCCCGCAGGGGACCGGCGAGGAGTACCCGCATCTGGACCTTGCCCTGCCGCCGATCTGACCGGGCTCCGGCCGGAGCCCTCCCGAGGAGGCTCCCATGCGCCATACCGCCGTCCTCCTGCTCGGCATCGGCCTGTACGCCTGCAGCACGCCCGATCCCGCCCAGGTACAAATCCTCCACGACGCCAGCGACTTCGGTGCCCGGCGCGAGTACCAGCTCATCGCACCCTATGCCGACATGCCCGGCGCCGAAGCCACCCTGCTCGCCGAGTCGCTGCAGCGCAGCCTCGCCCGCCATGGCTATCGACAGGGCGGCAGCGATGCGCCGCTGCTCATCCAGTATCGATTGACCAGCGCCAGCCAGCCGCTGACCTACCCGGTCGATGTGCCACCACCCAGCCCGCTCGGCCCGTATCAGGCGATCCATCGCTTCGAGGACGTGCGCGGCCTGTTGCACCTGCGTGTGACCGATCGCAACGAACAGCTGCTCTGGGAGGGCGCCGCACGCACCGAGCTGAGTCCGGAGCGCCAGCGCCAGCAACAGATCGACCGGGCCGTGGACGCCCTGGTGCAAAAGCTGCCGGTAGCGCGCTGAACCTCTGCCGGCCGCGCCTGTTATCCTGCGCGGCCACGGAGGTGAGCGATGCAAATCTACAAAGTCGGCGGCGCGGTGCGCGACCGCCTGCTGGGCCGGCCGGTCAGTGAAATCGACTGGGTGGTGGTCGGCGCCAGCGCCGAGGAAATGGCCGCGCTGGGCTACCGCCCGGTGGGCGCGGACTTTCCGGTGTTCCTGCACCCGCAGACCGGTGAGGAGTATGCGCTGGCGCGCACCGAGCGCAAGAGCGGGCGCGGCTACGGTGGCTTCACCTTCCACGCCAGCCCCGAGGTCACCCTCGAACAGGACCTGCTGCGCCGCGACCTGACCATCAACGCCATGGCCGAGGACGAACACGGCCAGGTCATCGACCCCTATGGCGGACTGGGCGATCTGCAGGCGCGAGTGCTGCGCCATGTGGCGCCGGCCTTCGCCGAGGATCCCTTGCGAGTGCTGCGGGTGGCGCGCTTTGCCGCCCGTTACGCGCCGCTCGGCTTCACGGTGGCCCCGGAAACCCTGGCGCTGATGCGCCAGCTCAGCGAATCCGGCGAGCTGCGCGACCTGACCCCGGAACGCAGCTGGAAAGAAATATCCCGGGCGCTGATGGAGTCGCGTCCGGACGTCTTCGTGCAGGTGCTGCACGACTGCGGTGCGCTGGCTGAGCTATTGCCGGAAGTGGATGCGCTCTTCGGTAGCGACCGGGCTGAAGCGCTATTGAAAACGCTGCGCGCCTGCGCCGAGCGCGAGCAGCCGCTGGCGGTGCGCTGGGCCTGCCTGCTGCTGGATACCGGCGCGGAACAGATTGCCGCCATCAACAGCCGCTGCAAGGCACCGCGTGAATGCGCCGAGCTGGCCTTGCTGGCCCGTCAGCATCGCGGTGCATGGCAGGACGCGCTGGAACTGTCCGCCGAGGCGTTGCTGGCCTTGCTGCAGGGCTTCGACGTGTACCGCCGTCCGCAACGCTTCGAACAGTTCCTGGCCGCCTGCGAAATGGCGGCGCGCGGTGCCGGACAGGAGCATGAGTTTAGGCAGTCCGCCTACCTGCGCGGCGCCGCCGACTGCGTGCGGGGCCAGGCCATCCAGCCGCTACTGGAACAGGGCTACCAGGGCGCCGCCCTGGGGCAGGCCCTGGCGCGTCAGCGCCTGGAGGCGCTGCAAGGCTACCGGAAAACCGGGCACGTGTAGGGTGGTCAAGGCTCTGCCTTGGCCACCGCTCGGCGGCCAGGAAAAGCGCTGCCCCCCTACCGAGCTGATCAGGCTGGACGCGGATACCGTTCGACCAGCGCCGCCGGCGTCAGCTCGCGGCCACGCCACTGGAAGGGCACCGGCCACAGCTGTTGGTCGATGCGCGCCTGCGCCCACAGCTCGGCGAAGGTCTGGCCGGCCACCGGGTGGCGGCGTTCGGGCGCCAGGAGCGCCAGCGGCCAGAGCACGAAGGCGTTACGCAGGATTTCGGCGCGCGGCAGGATCAGGCCATGGAAGTCGCCGATGCAGTCGTCGAACAACAGCACGTCGATATCCAGGGTCAGGCCCTTGCGCTCCGGGGCATAGCGGCCGTTGTCGGCTTCGATGAACTTCAGCCGGCGGTCCAGCTCCGTCAATGGCAGGCGGCTGGTGCCGCTGACCACCATGTTCAGGAACGGCCCGCTGCGGATGCCCACCGGCAGGCTCTCGAACACCGGCGAGCAGCGCAGGTCGTCGAGCACCTCATCCAGCGCCTCCAGACCGGCGCGCAGATGGATTTCCCGGTCCGTGTTACTGCCCAGGCCGAGCAGCACCTGGTTCAGCGACATCCGCGTTCGATCTCCACACCCACCCCGGCAGCTGCCGGCACGGCGCCCGGCTTGGTGATCTTCAGGCGCAGCCAGGGGATCTGGAAATCGGCCATCAGCACGGCAGCCAACTGCTCGGCGAACGTTTCCACCAGTTGGTAGCGCGCCTGGGCGGCGAAGGCCTGGATGCGCTCGGCCAGCGCGGCGTAATCCAGCGCCAGATTCAGATCGTCGCCCGCAGCGGGGCGGCGATTGTCCCAGGCGCAGACCAGGTCCAGACGCAAGCACTGGCGGATCTCCCGTTCCCAGTCGTAGACGCCGATGACGGTGTCCACTTCCAGACCCTCGATAAACACATTGTCCAACTGCGCTCTCCGCGGCACGACAAGGGGCGTGCGACCCCGCTAGAATCGGGACTCCCTCGCCCCGGATCGGCTCTCATGTTCTGGTTGCTGGCAATCCTGGCCTACCTGTTGGGCTCGCTGTCCTTCGCCATCCTGCTCAGCCAGCTGAGCGGCGGCCCGGACCCGCGTGCACAGGGTTCCGGAAATCCCGGGGCCAGCAACATGTTGCGGGTCGCCGGTCGGCGCCTGGCCATCCTCACCCTGCTCGGCGACCTGCTCAAGGGCTGGCTGCCGGTGGTGCTTGCCCAACTCGCCGGGCTCAGTATCCAGCAGCAGGCCTGGGTCGGCGTGGCCGCCGTGCTTGGGCACCTGTTCCCGGTGTTCTTCCGCTTCCGCGGCGGCAAGGGCGTGGCCACCGCAGCCGGCCTCTTCATCGGCCTGTACCTGCCCGCCGCCCTGCTGGCGATCGCCACCTGGCTGCTGGTGTTCATACTGACGCGCATCAGCTCGCTGGCGGCATTGATCGCCACGCCCTTGACCCTGCCGCTGCTGGCCTGGCAACTGCCGGCGGCACTCTTGCCTGCGTGTGTGCTGACGCTCCTGATCGTCTGGCGCCACCGCGCCAACCTGCGCGATCTGCTGGCCGGCCGCGAACGGCATTTCTGATCAGGTTAGATCGCCGGCAGGGTGTCCATTGGCCAGCGCGCCCGCACGTCGATGCCCGGCCCGTCCTGCTGGCCGGCCAGCAGCCGCTGACAGCCGGCGTAGGCGATCATGGCGCCGTTGTCGGTGCAGAAGCGCGGGCGGGCATAGAACACCTGCCCCTTCATGTCGCCGAGCATCTTTTCCAGCGAGCGACGCAGCGCCTGGTTGGCGCTGACGCCGCCGGCGATCACCAGGCTCTTCAGGCCAGTCTGCTTGAGGGCGCGCTTGCACTTGATGGTCAGGGTCTCGACCACGGCGGTCTGGAAGGCCAACGCCACATCACAGCGACTCTGCTCGATATCGCCACCCTCGGCCAGGCAGCGCTGCCAGGTGTTCAGGGTGAAGGTCTTCAGGCCGCTGAAGCTGAATTCCAGGCCCGGCCGATCGGTCATCGGCCGGGGGAACACGAAGCGTCCCGGGGTGCCGCGCTCGGCCAGCCGGGCGATCTCCGGGCCGCCCGGGTAGGGCAGCCCCATGAGCTTGGCGGTCTTGTCAAAGGCCTCGCCGGCGGCGTCGTCCAGGGACTCGCCGAGCAGCTCGTATCGGCCGATGCCATCGACGCGCACCAGCTGGGTGTGACCGCCGGAGACCAGCAAGGCGACGAACGGGAACTGCGGCGGCTGCTCTTCCAGCATCGGCGCCAGCAGGTGGCCTTCCATGTGGTGTACGCCGACCGCCGGGATGCCCCAGGCGAAGGCCAGCGCCTGGGCGCAGGAGGCACCCACCAACAGGGCGCCGACCAGGCCCGGACCCGCGGTGTAGGCGATGGCGTCGATGGATTCCGCCGCACAGCCGGCCTCGTCGAGCACCTGACGGATCAGCGGCAGCATGCGCTTGACGTGGTCGCGCGATGCCAGCTCGGGCACCACGCCGCCGTAGACGCGGTGCAGGTCGATCTGACTGAACAGCGCATCGGCCAGCAGGCCCTGCTCGCTGTCATAGAGGGCGACGCCGGTTTCGTCGCAGGAGGTTTCCAGTCCCAGCACGCGCATGGGGTACACCGCTTCCAGCCTGGCAAATAATGGAGGCGCGCATGATAATCCCCACCCCCAGCCCCGACCAGCGCTTTTCGATGAAGGCCCTTTGCATTCCGCAGGGCGAAGGGGTAACATCCGCAACCCTTGAAAACCGACGTCCTCCAGTGCCGCTTGCAGGAGAGCGTTCACCACACCTGGTAATTGAAAGGTACGACCTGGATGCCCGCCGTCAAAGTTAAAGAGAACGAACCCTTCGACGTAGCCCTGCGTCGCTTCAAGCGCTCCTGCGAAAAGGCTGGTGTTCTGGCCGAAGTCCGCAGCCGCGAATTCTACGAAAAGCCGACCGCCGAGCGTAAGCGCAAGGCTGCCGCAGCCGTGAAGCGTCACGCCAAGAAGGTTCAGCGCGAACAGCGCCGTCGCGAGCGCCTGTACTGAGTTACAGCGCTGGCTGACCACAACGCCCGGCCCCGCCGGGCGTTGGCATTTCTGGATGCCACGCAAGCCTCGTCCTGCGGACGAGGCTTTTCCGTTTCCGTCTGCACGAGCGTATCCTGACGCCCCATGGCCGGCCTGATCCCACAGTCCTTCATCGATGATCTGCTCAACCGCACCGATATCGTCGACGTGGTGGGTTCGCGCGTCCAACTGAAGAAGACCGGCAAGAACTACAGCGCCTGCTGCCCGTTCCACAAGGAAAAGACCCCCTCCTTCACGGTCAGCCCCGACAAGCAGTTCTACTACTGCTTCGGCTGCGGCGCCGGCGGCAATGCCCTGGGCTTCGTGATGGACCACGACCACCTGGATTTTCCCCAGGCAGTCGAGGATCTGGCCAAGCGCATCGGCATGGACGTGCCCCGCGAGGAGCGCGGCCCCGGGAATCGTTCCCGGCAGCCGGTCGACTCGCCGCTCTACCCGCTGCTCGCCGCCGCCAGTGACTATTACCGCCAGGCACTCAAGAGCCATCCGGCACGCAAGGCGGCGGTGGACTACCTCAAGGGTCGCGGCGTGTCCGGGATCATCGCCCGCGACTTCGCGCTCGGCTTCGCCCCACCTGGCTGGGACGGCCTGCTCAAGCACCTGGGCGAAGACCCACTGCAGCAGAAGGCGATGATCGACGCCGGCCTGCTGATCGAAAACACCGAAACCGGCCGGCGCTACGATCGCTTCCGCGACCGCATCATGTTCCCGATCCGCGACAGCCGCGGCCGGGTGATCGCCTTCGGCGGCCGCGTGCTGGGCGATGACAAGCCCAAGTATCTCAACTCGCCGGAAACCCCGGTGTTCCACAAGGGCCAGGAGCTCTACGGCCTGTTCGAGGCGCGCCAGCACAACCGCAACCTCGACGAGATCATGGTGGTCGAGGGCTACATGGACGTCATCGCCCTGGCCCAGCTCGGCCTGCGTAACGCCGTGGCCACCCTGGGCACCGCCACCAGCGAGGAGCATCTCAAGCGCCTGTTCCGCCTGGTCCCCAGCGTGCTGTTCTGTTTCGACGGTGACAGCGCCGGCCGCAAGGCGGCCTGGCGCGCACTGGAAGCCACCCTGCCCAACCTGCAGGACGGACGGCGCGCGCGCTTCCTGTTCCTGCCTGAAGGCGAAGACCCGGACAGCCTGGTACGCCGCGAAGGCACCGAGGCTTTCCAGGCGCGCATCCATCAGCAGGCGCGCTCGCTGGCCGACTATTTCTTCGAGCAGCTCAGCGAGGAGGCCGACCCGCGCTCGCTGGAGGGCAAGGCACACCTGGCGACCCTGGCTGCACCGCTCATCGAAAAGATTCCCGGCGCCAACCTGCGCACCCTGATGCGCCAGCGCCTATCCGACCTGACCGGGCTCGGCGGCGAGGCCCTGCAGCAGCTGCAGCCCGCCCCTCCGGCACCCCCGCAAGCTGCGCCGATGGATTCCCCGCCGCCCTACGGGCAGCCGCGCAGCGAACGACCGTCCATGGGGCAGCGCCGTTCGTCGCCACGTGCCTCGCGTGCCGCGAGCGGCGTCGAACCCCCGAACCTGAGCGCATTGCGCACTCTGCTGCATCACCCGGAATTGGCTCAGAAGGTAGAGAACGCCGGCAGCTTCGCCGCCGAGGACGATACCTATGCCCAGTTACTGGTGGCGCTGCTCGAAGCCCTGCAGAAGAATCCGCGCTTGCGGGCCCTGCATCTGATCGCCCGCTGGCATGGCACCGAACAGGGTCGCCTGCTGCGCGCACTGGCCGAGAAGGAGTGGCTCATTGCGCCGGACAACCTTGAACAACAGTTTTTCGACACTATAACTAGGCTCGTAACCCGCCAGCGCGAACGCCGCCTTGAACATCTGCTGCAGAAAGCACGTCTAACCGACCTGAGCGCAGATGAAAAAGACCAGTTGCGCAGGCTGTTGAGCCGCGACAACGAAGCCGCCCCCGCAAGCACATCTGGCTTGTAAGCGCGGTTTTCGGCTATAATCCCCGGCTTGTTTTCAGCCCGCCAGACCGTCAGTGGATAGGGTGCCATGTCCGTAAAAGCGCAACAGCAATCTCGCCTGAAAGAGTTGATCGCCCGCGGCCGCGAGCAGGGTTATCTAACCTATGCCGAGGTCAACGACCACCTGCCGGAGGATATTTCCGATCCGGAACAGGTGGAAGACATCATCCGCATGATCAACGACATGGGGATCAACGTCTTCGAAACGGCCCCCGACGCGGACGCCCTCCTGTTGGCCGAAGCCGATACCGACGAAGCTGCCGCTGAGGAAGCGGCGGCCGCGCTGGCGGCTGTGGAAAGCGACATCGGCCGCACCACCGACCCTGTGCGCATGTACATGCGTGAGATGGGTACCGTGGAGCTGCTGACCCGCGAAGGCGAGATCGAGATCGCCAAGCGTATCGAGGAAGGCCTTCGCGAAGTGATGAGCGCCATTGCCCACTTCCCCGGCGCCGTCGACGGCATCCTCGCCGAGTATCAGCGCGTAGTCAGCGAAGGCGGCCGCCTGTCCGATGTTCTCAGCGGCTACATCGACCCGGATGACGGCACCCTGCCGGCCGAGGAAGTCGAGCCGGTCATCGTCAAGAGCGGAACCCCCGCCGCCAAGGACGACGAGGACGAGGAAGAAGAAAGCAGCGAGAGCAGCGACGACGAAACCGAGACCGATGGCGGTCCGGATCCGGAAGAAGCCGCCCGCCGCTTCAATGCCGTTGCCGAGCAGCTGGCCGTCGCCAAGAAGGCTCTGGCCAAGCATGGCCGCAGCCATCCGACCAGCGTTGCAGAACTGCTCGCCCTGGCCGAGCTGTTCATGCCGATCAAGCTGGTTCCCAAGCAGTTCGACGCCCTGGTCGAGAAGGTGCGCAGCGCACTGGAGCGCGTGCGTCAGCAGGAACGCGCGATCATGCAGCTGTGCGTGCGCGATGCACGCATGCCGCGTACTGATTTCCTCAAGCTGTTCCCGGGCAACGAAGTCGACCTCGACTGGAGCACCCAGATCGCCAAGGGCAAGGCCAAGTACGCCGAAGCCATTGGCAACCTGCAGGACGACATCAAGCGCAACCAGCAAGTGCTGATCGATCTGCAGAACGAGGTCGATCTGACCATCGCCGAGATCAAGGACGTCAACCGCCGCATGTCCATCGGCGAGGCCAAGGCCCGTCGCGCCAAGAAGGAAATGGTCGAGGCGAACCTGCGCCTGGTGATCTCCATCGCCAAGAAGTACACCAACCGCGGCCTGCAGTTCCTCGATCTGATCCAGGAAGGCAATATCGGCCTGATGAAGGCGGTGGACAAGTTCGAATACCGTCGCGGCTACAAGTTCTCGACCTACGCCACCTGGTGGATTCGCCAGGCGATCACCCGCTCGATCGCCGACCAGGCCCGCACCATCCGTATCCCGGTGCACATGATCGAGACGATCAACAAGCTCAACCGCATTTCCCGGCAGATGCTGCAGGAAATGGGTCGCGAGCCCACGCCGGAAGAGCTGGGCGAGCGCATGGAGATGCCCGAGGACAAGATCCGCAAGGTGCTGAAGATCGCCAAGGAACCGATCTCCATGGAAACCCCGATCGGTGACGACGAAGACTCGCACCTGGGCGACTTCATCGAGGACGCCACCATGCAGTCGCCCATCGAGGTGGCCACGGTGGAAAGCCTCAAGGAAGCGACCCGCGACGTGCTCTCCGGCCTTACCGCCCGCGAAGCCAAGGTGCTGCGCATGCGTTTCGGCATCGACATGAACACCGACCACACCCTCGAGGAAGTCGGCAAACAGTTCGATGTCACCCGCGAGCGGATTCGCCAGATCGAGGCCAAGGCGCTGCGCAAGCTGCGCCATCCGACCCGCAGCGAACACCTGCGCTCGTTCCTCGACGAGTGATCGACAAACCCCCGGCCCTGCCGGGGGTTTTCGTTTGTGGCTCAAGCAGTTGGCCCCGGGCGAGGCGACCGTTATACTCCGCCCCTCCTGCTGAGGGCCTGTAGCTCAGTCGGTTAGAGCAGAGGACTCATAATCCTTTGGTCCTGGGTTCGAGTCCCAGCGGGCCCACCATCTTCAAAGCCAGTTCACAGTCGCGCATCACCCCCACGCCCTGACCTCAAGCTGTAACCTGCGTCCTGTACATACGCTGCCAACATTCCTGGCAGCGCACGCAGTTATGAGCACGCTTACCGAACTGGCCCAGCACATCGCCCAGCTTTACCCTCTCACCGACAAGGCCGCCGGCCGCCGCTATCGCATCGTCAGCCAGCTGGCCGGCCTCACCGAACTGGAGGACACCAGCGGCCGGCCCCGCTACGTCGCCTCGCGGCAGCTGCGGGACCGCAGTCGCTGGGATATGGCCAGCTAGAAGCCCCAGGTCAGCGACAGGTTGGCGCCATGCTGGCGCTCTTCGGCGTCGCGCAGCTGATAGGCCAGACGCACCTGGAAGGCCTGACCAATCTCGGTGGCCACGCCAAGGGTCGCCAGGGTGTGGTCGCGATGCGGGGTGTAGCCCTGCAGGCCGTAGTCGAAGCCGGGCACCGACACCAGCCCCATGTCGACCACCCGCGCTTCGTCCTCGAACTCCCGCTCCCAGGCCACCTCACCGAACAGCTCGGAACGGCTGCCAATGCCAATGCGCGCCTCCACCCCGACACCGGCGCGCTTGCTGTCCCGGGTCTGGTCGTCGTAGCGCAAGGCGCTGGAGCTGTCGCCGCGTTCCCGCCAGGCATCCATCTCCACCCGCGCATACTCGGCGCTGATGAACGGGCTGAACGACCAGGCCCCACGGCGCCCCAGGGCATAACCCAGACGCAGCGTGGCGCCGCCTACCGCACCGTCCGTCTCGCTCTTTTCCACCCGCTCGCTGATGCCCAGCGCGAAGCGCCGCTCCAGGTCGCGGTAGTCGAGCTTGCCGTAGGTCAGGCCGACATCGGCCCACAGCCGGCTGCGCTGGTACTGCAGGAAGGTGCTCAGCAGGTAGGCATCCAGCTTGTAGCTGGAGTCGCTCGGCGTTTCCAGGCGCTGATCCTGCAGGCCCAGCGAGAAGCCCCAACGCCAGGCGTCGGCCAGCCGGTAGCTGCTGCCGAGGGTGATGCCCAGGCCGTCGTTGTCCGCCTCGCTCACCGCGGCGCCCGACTCGAAATCGCGGCTGTGGCCGGTGGCCGCGACAAAGGTGTGCCAGTCACCCCGACGCTGCCAATCGCCACGCGCAGACTGCCACTCGTGACGCAGCTGCTGCTGATGGGACATCAGACCGCCCAGCGCAATCTCGGGCAGCAGGCTGATTTCCCACGGTGCGGAGAGGATCGAATGGATGTAGTCGGCATTGATGGCATGCACGGCGGTGGTGGGGTGCACGCCGTCGTAGAACATCAGCCGATCGGGATCAGCGGTCGGACTGGTGATACCCCAGGTGGGATCCATCTGGCACTGATTGCCGTTGAAGCAGACATCCGTCTGTACCACGGCGGGATCGAAGCCGAAGCGCGCCGGATCGGCGACCACCTCCGCCACCAGCCCACGTACGTTGAGGAGAATGACCGAAGCTCCCTGGGCAGCCAGCTGGTCGCGTAGCGACTGGTTGAAGGCAGCGGAAAGACTGCTCCACTGGGCACGATCGCCGGACGCGGCGCCGGCAGGCGTCAGGCCCACGTCCGGCAGATCCGAGACAATGATGTAGCGCGCTCCGGCCTGGCGTAGCGCCGCGACCCCGGTCACCAGGTCGGCAGACGCGACCGCAGCGCTGGCGGCATCCACCACGCGACCCTGGAACAGGTCGTTGCCACCGCCGTTGATCAGGAACAGGGTGTTGGGGTCGACCCTCGGCTTATCGACCAGGTAGCCGTCACGCTCGCGCAAGGTGACACCGGCGCGCTCCACCACCGAGCCATCGGGCTCGATGATCGAATCGAGGATGTTGTCGGTACGATAGCCGGCCACGGCATAGTTGGTGCCGTCGGGGTTGTCGTTGTTCTGCAGCGCCGGAGTGGACGGCAATGCCGCCAGGCCCAGACGTTGCGCCAGATACTGCGGCGCGACGGCGGCGAATGCCTCGTCTCGATTGTCGCGATAGGTGGGACCGGTGCGGTTGGTCATGCGCAGCCCGCCGATGGGCTCGACGCCATCCAACGGACCAAGCAGGTCCGGGAACTGTCCGCTGTCGCTCAGCGAATCGCCGAAGATCACCAGCTGGGAATAGGGGGAGGCCAGGGAAAGCGTGGGCAGGACCAGCAGCAGGCTGAGGCCCAGAGGGTGTCGGAAGGGCATGAAGCGACTCCTGTCAGGGTTGTCGGAACAACTTCCAGAGCGTTGTTCGTAACGCACTCACCCAGACTAGACCCTTGTTCGCCCCGCACAATTCATCCGACCCACCGGTGCGTCCCCGTCAGCCCGGCACGCCCAGCTCCGCAACAGGCTGCGCCTGCTGCACTCCCAGAAAGGCGCGTAGCGCATCCCGCCGCGCCATCGCATCCCGGTAGCCAAGCTCCATGAGTTCGTTGCAGTAGCCCGGCTCGAACAGCAGGTAACTGAGCACGCCGGCGCCACCCGCCTGGGTCGCGCCCGGCCCGCGCAGGAAGGTGCGCAGCGAGCGTGGCAGGGCCTTGCGGTGCCGCGCGGCGATGGGCTCCAGGGGCTGGCTGGGGTTGATCACCAGCACATCCACGTTGCGCAAGCCCAGCTGCCGCCTCTCGCGCCCTGGCGGCAGGATCTGCCCGATATGGTTGAGGCGCTCCAGCAGCTCGATGTCCGACTCCAGGTTGTCGACGAAGGTGCTGTTGAGCAGGTGGCCACCGATGCGCGCCAGGCTCGGCGGCTGGTTGCTGGCCGGGGCCGCGGCGTCGTCCCGCTCCGGGTTGCTGCTTACCCCCACCACCAGGATGCGCGTGGCGCCCAGGTGCAGCGCCGGGCTGATCGGCGCCACCTGGCGCACCGCACCGTCGCCGTAGTACTCGTGGTTGAGACGCACCGGAGGGAATACCAGGGGAATCGCCGCACTGGCCAGCAGATGATCCGCGCCGAGGCGCGTCGGCACACCGACCCGCCGATGGCGGAACCAGGGATCGATCGCGCCCCACCCCTGGTAGAAGGTCACCGCATGGCCGGAATCGTAGCTGAACGCGGTGACCGCCACCGCCCGCAGGCTGCGCTGGCGGATCGCCGCGGCTATGCCATTGAAATCCATCTCCCGCTCGATCATGCCGCGCAGCGGGGAGCTGTCGAGCAGCGACAGGGGCTTGTCGCGGCGCATCCCGAGAAGGCCACGTCGCACGAAACGCCCGGCCTGCAGGAACAGACCAGGCCAGTCGCTACGAAACACCTGATCGCAATGCAGGTTGTGCCAGACCGTGCGGATGCGCTCTACCGCCTCGCCAAACTGCAGCGCGCCACAGGCCAGCCCCACGGCGTTGATCGCCCCGGCCGAGGTACCGACGATGACCGGAAAGGGATTGTGCGTGGCATCGGGCAGCAGCTCGGCAATTGCCCTCAGCACGCCGGCCTGATATGCCGCGCGCGCGCCGCCACCGGACAGCACCAGGCCGGTGACGCCGGTGTCGTAGCTTCCTTCGCGTTCCATCTGAATCCGACCTGTGACTGAATGTTCCGGAGGCGGATTCTATGCACGAACACAAGAGTTATGGCATTACGCCATGGTCGAGCCAGGTGCGACACAAACTGACGCGCCGACCAGTTAGCCTGCACTCACTGGCCAATCAAGGAATCCTGGATGCCGATCAAACCCACCCCGCTGGCCTTCGACTGCACGATCTGCGGCTGGCGCAAGACCACAGCCCCAAACAGCGATGTGATCGCCTCAGACGATTTCTTCACCTGCTGCTCGGAGTGTGGCAATCGCGACCTAGTCGTTCGCGAAGCCTCGCCGTGGGCCGCCTGGCTGACGCGCCTGCGGAAGAAATGGACCACCCACGTCTGAATTGCCTACCACCCCATCGGAGGGAACAGAAATGCTGAAAAACATCCTCGCCACCATCGGCCTGCTCGTCGTCGCCAAGAAGGGTTACGAGCACTATCAGGAATACAGCGCGCTCAAGCGCGAGAAGCAGGAGCGCAACGGCGACGTTTGAGTCGGCCTTCACGGAGGTATCAACATGCCCATCCCCCCCCCTCCGATGACCTTTCGCTGCCCGGCTTGCGGCTGGAAGCAAACCACTCACCCACGCAGCGATGCACTGGCAATAGGCATCGACTGCTTCGACCGCTGCCCCCGGTGTGGCCATGAGGACATCGAATGTGAATATGGCGACAAGACAGTAACGGTACTGCAACGGCTGATACGCTTGCTGAGCAGGTAAATCATAGTGGCAATGAGACATTGCCGACGATAAGCTCCCTAACAGTGTGTTAGCGGCGCCAGCGACGGCAAAACGGAGACAAGGAGTACCATGTCCGCCACCGATACCCTTTCCAGGCGCCTGGCCCTGCTGGCGTTGCTGCCCCGCTATCCCGGCGAGATCACTGCCGCCGAGCTGCATAAACGACTCGACAGGGAGGGCTTCGAGGTCGATCTACGCACCGTGCAGCGCGACCTCAACCAGCTTGCCCTCGGCCAGCAACTCACCTGCGATGAAAGCCGGCTGCCCTACCGCTGGAGCCTGACGGCCCAGGCGCCGCTCAATCTGGCCAACCTCGATACTCCCACCGCATTGGCTTTGAATCTGGCCGAGCGGCATCTGGAAACGCTGCTGCCGCACAGCGTGCTGCAGCAACTGCGCCCCCATTTCGCCAATGCCCGCAGACACCTGGACGGCCTGCAACAGAACGGCCTCGCCCACTGGGCACGCCGCGTGCGCGCACTGCCCAACGGCAAGACACTGCTACCGGCGGAGGTCGATCCCAACGTCTGGCAGCGGGTCTCCACCGCCCTGATGGAGCGCCGCCAGCTACAGGTGGAGTACCTGAGCCGCAGCAAGGCTGAGATCAAGACCCTGCGCCTGCACCCGGCCGGCATCGTCTCGCGTCACTCCATTACCTACCTGATCGGCACCGCCAACGACTACGACGACCTGCGACAGTTCGCCCTGCACCGCATCCAGTGCGCCGAACTACTGGAAGAGCAGGCGCATGAACATCCGGATTTCGACATCGACGACTACATCGCCGGAGGCGCCTTCGGCGGAGGCCGATCAGAAGGCGAAGTGGAACTGGTGGCGGATGTTTCGCCGCAGATTGCGTGGCTGTTGAAGGAGACGCCCATCAGCACGCGGCAACGGCTTGAACCGCTGCCCGATACCGATTGGCAGCGACTGCATGCCTGGGTGCCGATGGATCAGGAGACGTTGTGGTGGGTGTTTGGGTTGGGGGAGAACGTGCAGGTGAGGGAGCCGACGAGCTGGAAGACCAACATCCGGAAACGAGCCATACAACTGCTGGAACTCGACGAATAACAACGCACTGGGACTGCCCCAGCGCCAAATTGAGGTGTCGGGAGAAGGATTTCGCTTCCATCCACACGACGGCGACACAGACTGCCGCGACAGCTGATTAATCGTAATAGACTCGGTAAGAGGGGAAACCTCCATTCTTAAAAACATTCTCGCTGCGAGCTACCAGATCGTAATCGCCAAGAAAAACTACAAACCCTACCTAGAAATTCACCGCGTTGAAGCGTGAAGAGGAGCGTAACGGCGGCGCCTGAGTCGCGATCCTGGTACAGACCATGCCAATCCAGCCGGACATCGTGATACAGCAATCGAGGCATTTGCTGAGTCACTGACGAGCAATGGCATTAAGATATTGACTGCAGACAAGATAGATATCACCATGCCATCACCCAAAATGATTGCCAAGCCGGAGACCTACCACAGAAAGTCTACTGTTCCGCCAGGAGCACTTATACCCGGACCAGTTAATCGAAAGCCCGGCTAACCATCACTCTTCAAAAAACGAATAAAAATCTGGCAGCACTATATGACGTTTCCTTGCACCCAATGTGGACTCTGCTGTAAGCACGTCGACAAAAGTCTACTCACGTCTTCACTAGACAGAGGAGATGGAGTCTGCAGGCATTACAACTTCCAAAATAGGAAATGCAGTATTTACGAAGCAAGACCGGAAATTTGCAGGATTGATAAATCATACATTCATTTCTCCAAATTCCTGACCTTGAATGAGTATTACAAAGCCAACGCCGAAGCTTGCAACTCTTTGCAACTTCAAAGCAACCTAAACACTTCATTCAGAATAGCAATTCAGGAGTAAGAAATGCCTATTCCATTCATCATTGGCGGAGCCGCGCTTGCGGCTGGTGTATTCGGAGCTAAGAAAGGCATCGACGCTAAGAAAAACTATTCCGCAGCAAAGGATATGGTCCGGAGCGCTACAGAAGATTTTGAGAGCGCGAAGGAGCATCTCGAAGCCCAGAAAAACGATCTTTCCAACTATCTGGAAGAGCTTGGCCGCCTGCGCCTCCAAGTAGAAAGCGACTCGATGAGCCGTTTTGTGGACTTGTGCAAAAAGATCAACAACGTAGCGTACAAAAATATCACCCTGGACAGTCGAAAGGTCGAAGTCGCTCCTCCAGACCTGAACGAAATCCAAGTGGGCGCTTACCGGGCTGCCGACTTACTCAAGGATGGAGCGACTGCCATCTCTTCAGGTGTTCTCACGGGCATCGGTGCGGGGGGCCTGGCCACCTCAATCGGAGTCGCCTCGACCGGTACGGCGATCAGCTCTTTGAGCGGTGCAGCCGCCACCAACGCCACACTGGCCTGGCTGGGCGGTGGCTCGCTCGCTTCTGGAGGGTTCGGCATGGCGGGAGGCACCATGGTGCTGGGCGGCGCCATTGCTGGCCCGATGATCGCTGCGCTCGGTTACGCTGCGGCCAAAAAGTCCGAACGCGCGCTCACCGAAGCCACAATGCATGAAGCCGAAATTCGCGAGGCCATTGAACAAATCGAGAGCGGAATTGTGGTTCTTGGCTCGATTGAACAACGCGTACTCGAGGTGGGCTCGGTCACCCACGAATTGAATATACGGCTGCAGAAAGCCATCGACTCCATCGAGGAAATCATCAATTTCCACTACCAAAACATCGGAATTTTCAAGCGAATCTGGATGAAGATCACTCGAAAGAAGCAACACTTCATTGACTTCAACCTTTTTTCGGATACCGAAAAAAATACGTACTCGATTTTTACCCTGCTTGGCTACGGGCTGTACGGTCTGCTGAAGGTTAAGATCATCGACGACAGCGGCCTTGTTAGTGAAGAGAGCGAGAAACTGGTGCAAGACGCCTACCAGATCATCGAGGCAACCGCATGAAAGAGCTATTCATGAGCGCAGGAAAATTCTTCGCAGCCGCGGGATCCAAGAAGTCCGGAAAGGGGGCTCCCACCAGCTCGTCCGCCACAGATCTGGCGAAGGCAATGAGCGGCCTCCCGGTTCATGTAGTGAGCGGAGTGACTGATCTGGTAGGCCAGGTTACGGACTATTTGAAAATCGCCGAGCAAGAGCAGACGCGCCGCACCGATATCATTGCAAAGCGGGACGTGGCGCTCGCTGCCATGCAGCATCAGCGGGAGATCATGTCCGAGATGATACGGTTTACATTCCAGGAACGCGCCGCCGTACTGCAGAAGCAGTTTCAGGCCCTGGATCAGGCATTAGCAGAAAATCGTCCAGAGCTGGTAAACGCCGCCTTGAACTCCATGGTGAATGTTATTCAAAGTTCACCTTTCAAAAGCGTCCAGGAAATGCAGCAGGCGCTAGGTACCAAGGATTTCGTTATCCGGCTTGAATAGCCAGCGGCAGAAGATCAACGCGGTACTTACCGGACCGTTTGCTTTGGCGACGGTCCGGTAAAGAACCTCCAGCAGGGTCTTCAGCGACTAGGTTCTGTACGAAAAGTACCGCCGTAGACACCGCAGCGTGCAAGCCAATGTGACCATGGCGGCGAAACTTCTTGCCAGTTTGTCGTAGCGGGTGCCGATCCTGCGGCTTTCCTTCAGCCAGCCGAACATCCGCTCGATGATGTTGCGTTGTCGATACTTGGGCCGATCGAACAGCCGGGGCAATCCCGGCCTGGCCTTGCGCTTCATGCTCCGCAGCGGAATCACAGGCTGCATCCGATAACGGTCGCGGTATTGGCGCAGGTGTTCGGCATCGTAGCCTTTGTCCGCCAGCAACCAGCGGCAGCGCTTACGAGGCCGCCCCGGTTTGCCGGGGATGCGTACCTGATCCAGTACCGCCTGAGCATTCGAGATGTCGCTGGCCTGCCCCGGGGACAACAAAAAGCGCAGTGGAATGCCGTTGGCATCGCAGACCATGTGGATCTTGGTGGTCAGGCCACACCGGCTGCGTCCCAAGGCATGGTCTACCGGTTCTTCAGGCCCCCTTTTTTCCCGGCGCCAGACGCGGCTCGGGTTGCTTTCACCGCTGTCGAATCGATCATCCAGGTATCCAGATCAATCAGACCCTCCTGGTTCAAGCGAACATGTAACCGCTCAAGAACCTGCTCGAATGTGCCGTCATCGCGCCAGTCACGAAACCGTTGATACACCGTCGACCAAGGGCCAAAGCGCTCTAGCAGGTCTCGCCAGGCTGCGCCCGAGCACAGGACCCAGAAGATGCCATTGAGCATCAAGCGATCATCGCTGCGGGGGCGTCCCATTTTCTGCGCGGGGGAAACCAGATCCGCGATCAGCTCCCAAGCAGCATCGGGAAGTTCGTAACGCTTTGCCATGCGGGTCTCCAGCCTTTCATGGCATCGATTCTACCCGTTCGGACTTTTCGTACAGAACCTAGGTCAACCTGGTACCAATACTCCTGGACATCAGCATTCCGTCCTGACGCTTGATGAATTCGCCGGCGTTGATCGGGTGACTGAAGAATGGGATCAGGAAGCTATTGCGGAAGTCGAGACCGCGTGCCGAATAGTTTACTCCAGACGGATAGGACCCTTGGCATCGAGGATCATGTTGGTCAGATCGCCTTTGCTGCTCGCGGTTGCTGGGCCGCTTATATCAGCAATCTCGGAACTGCTGGCCAAGCCAACCCTTACACACAGCAAACCGATGCCTCACCCCTGCCACAATGCCGCACCTCGACCAAAGATAATGGCTAACTGCCATTAGAGCGCGCTAGTGTTCCCGCCCGGCTTGGATTGCCGGCCTCCCGCAGCCAGACAAGAGGGAACGTCGATGTTGGCAGCATTCTTCCGTGTTACCCGTTCATGCCGGTTGCGCGTGCGCAGCCCGGCGATCCTGGCCGTTTCTCTTCTGATCCAGTTGCAGGTCGCGCCCGCCCACGCCTCCCCGGCTCTGGTGGTCGCCAACTGGAACGACTATATCCATCCCGATCTGGTCGCCCAGTTCACCGCGGAAACCGGCATCCCGGTCGACTACCGCACCTTCGAAACCGATGAAGACGCCGATGCCTTGCTGCGTCAGGAGTTCCCGCCGGATGTGCTGGTGCCGGACAGTCATTACCTGCCAGGCCTGATCCGAGACGGCTTGCTGAAGCCCATCGCGGTACGCTCGCTGCCGATGTACGAAGACATCGATCCGCTGATCCTCAGCCGCTTGAGCAGCACCGATCCCGGTCGGCGCTACGCCATGCCCTATCTCTGGGGCCGCGTCGGCATCGTCATGGATCGCGAACGCGTCGCGCAGGCGCTCGGCCATGCACCGGGTACCTCGTGGGGCCTGTTGCTCGATCCGCAAACCCTGGCGCGATTGTCCAGCTGTGGCGCGTCCATCCTGGATGCTCGGGCGGAGTTCTTCACCATCTGGATGAACTGGCGCGGCGCGCTGGCCGAGCGGCCTTCCGGACGCGACCTGCATGCCTTCCAGCAAGCCCTGGTCGATCTGCGACCGCACCTGAACAAGGTGGATAACCTGGCCTATCTGGAGGACGTCCCTGCCGGTCGCCAGTGCATCGCCATGGCCTGGGAGGGCGATGCCCGCGCCATGCTCAGTGCGCATCCGCGCCTGGAGTTCTTCATCCCCGACGAGGGCAGTACCCTGTATGTCGATGCCCTGGTGGTGCCGGCCAAGTCGCGAATGGCCGAGCAGGCCTGGCGCTTCATCGAGTTCATGTCGCGGCCGGAGATCGCCTACCGCAATGCCGAGCATGTGCAGTACAACTCGCCGTACAAATCGGTGAACCGTCGCCTGGTGCGCGCCAAGGGCGACCAGGCGGGCTGGCGCAATCTGCGCCCGGTCGGCGCCGGCAAGTCGGTGAGCCTGCCGATCGGCGCGGGCGAGCGCCGGCAGGACGTGAGCGACTCCTGGGCTGCGTTCGTGGGCCAAAGCGAAGAAGGCCTGGCAGTGGGCGCGCGGGATTGAGTACTCGCGCAAAGTGGCGCGGCTTGCGCAGGGCATGGGGCATGGGGCATGGGCAAAACATCGCGCCTGAACGCCAGCGCCACGAAGATCCGCCCTTGCCAATAAGCATAAAAAAACCGCCGGTATCGCTACCGGCGGTTTTTCATTTCAGCCCTGGCCGAATCAGACCTTGCTGCGCTCGAAGCGCTTGCGATCGTTTTCGTTCAGGTACTTCTTGCGCAGGCGGATCGACTTCGGCGTCACTTCCACCAGCTCGTCGTCGTCGATGAACTCCAGCGCCTGTTCCAGGCTGAACTTGATCGGCGGCACCAGGGCGATGACTTCGTCCTTGCCGGACGCACGCATGTTGTCGAGCTTCTTGCCCTTGGTGGGGTTGATCACCAGGTCGTTGTCGCGGCTGTTGATACCGCACAGCTGGCCTTCGTAGATCTCCTGGCCGGGCTCGAGGAACAGCTTGCCGCGGGCCTGCAGGGTTTCCAGCGAGTAGGTCAGCGCGGTACCGGTAGCCATGGAAACCAGTACGCCATTCTGGCGGTTGGTCACTTCGCCGGCCTTGATCGGACCGTAGTGGCTGAAGGTCGAGGTCAGGATGCCGGTGCCCGAAGTCAGGGTCAGGAAGTTATTGCGGAAGCCGATCAGGCCACGCGCCGGGATGGTGTACTCCAGGCGAACACGGCCCTTGCCGTCGGGCATCATGTTGGTCAGATCGCCCTTGCGCAGGCCCATCTGTTCCATCACCGGGCCCTGGTGCTGCTCTTCGATGTCGATGGTGACGTTCTCGTAGGGCTCCTGCTTTTCGCCGGCCTCGTTCTCGATGATCACCACTTCCGGACGGCCAACGGCCAGTTCGAAGCCTTCACGGCGCATGGTTTCGATCAGCACCGACAGGTGCAGTTCGCCGCGACCGGAAACCTTGAACTTCTCGGGAGAATCACCCGGCTCGACGCGCAGCGCCACGTTGTGCAGCAGTTCCTTCTCCAGGCGATCCTTGATGTTGCGGCTGGTGACGAACTTGCCTTCCTTGCCGGCGAACGGCGAGTCGTTGACCTGGAAGGTCATGCTCACGGTCGGCTGGTCGACGGTCAGCGGCGGCAGTGCCTCGACGTTGTTGATGTCGCACAGGGTGTCGGAGATGAACAGCTCTTCCATGCCGGACACACAGACGATGTCACCGGCTTCGGCTTCCGGCACCTCCACACGCTGCAGACCGGAGTGACCCATGATCTTCAGGATGCGGCCCTGGCGCTTCTTGCCGTCGGCGCCGATGGCGACCACCGGGGTGTTGGCCTTGATCTTGCCGCGCTTGATGCGGCCTACGCCGATCACGCCGAGGAAGCTGTTGTAGTCCAGCTGGGAGATCTGCATCTGGAACGGGCCGTCCAGGTCGACCTGGGGCGCCGGCACGTGGTCGACGATGGCCTGGAACAGGGGGTCCATGTTGTCTGCCAGGTTCTCATGGTCCAGACCGGCGATGCCGTTCAGGGCGCTGGCGTAGACAATCGGGAAGTCCAGCTGTTCGTCGGTGGCGCCCAGGTTGTCGAACAGATCGAAGATCTGGTCGACAACCCAGTCCGGACGCGCGCCGGGCCGGTCGATCTTGTTGACCACCACGATCGGGCGCAGGCCGGCCTTGAAGGCCTTCTGGGTCACGAAGCGGGTCTGCGGCATGGGGCCGTCCTGGGCGTCGACCACCAGCAGCACGGAATCCACCATGGACATCACGCGCTCGACTTCACCGCCGAAGTCGGCGTGGCCGGGGGTGTCCACGATGTTGATGTTGTAGTCATTCCATTTCAGCGCGGTGTTCTTGGCCAGGATGGTGATGCCACGTTCCTTTTCCTGGTCGTTGCTGTCCATGACGCGCTCGTTTTCCAGCTCCTTGCGGTCCAGGGTACCGGACAGGCGCAGCAGCTTGTCGACGAGGGTGGTCTTGCCATGGTCGACGTGGGCGATGATGGCGATGTTGCGGAGTTTTTCGATCACGGTTCTATCTCGATGTAAACGGCGGGCAGGCGGCCCCCCGTCTGAAGGCGTTCTCCCCGCTCGACATGAGCGGAGGCCAGATCAACAGGGTTCAGGACAGGTCGGGAGGGCGGTGGCGAATGCTGCCACCGAACAGGCCCGGCTGCTTAGGCCGGACGGTAAACGCGCACATTGGCATGCCCCTCGCTGAGCAGGTGGTGGGCATGCAGGCGGCTCATCACGCCGCGATCGCAATACAGCAGGTACTGGCGATTGGCGTCGAGATCCTTGAACTGGCTGTTGACGGCATAGAACGGCATGGCCCTGACTTCGACGCCCGGCAACTGCAGGGGTTCGTCCTCGGCGGCATCCGGGTGGCGGATGTCCAGCACGATCTGCCCGGGCAGCGCTTCGCGGACCTCCTCCACGGGCACATCCTGGCCGAGTTCGTCGATGACCTTGTCGATGGCCACGAAACGGGCGCGCTCGATGGCCCGTTCGAGGATGGCCATATCGAACTGGCTTTCCTCGTATTCGACCCGGCTGCGCTTGGCACGGGTGGTCGGGTTCACCGAGATCACGCCGCAGTATTCGGGCATGTGCTTGGCGAACTCGGCGGTGCCGATGCGCGTGGCGGTGTCGATGATGTCCTGCTTGTGCGCGGCGATCAGCGGGCGCAGCACCAGGGTGTCGGTGACCGAATCGATCACCGACAGGTTCGGCAGCGTTTGGCTGGACACCTGGGAAATCGCCTCGCCGGTCACCAATGCGTCGATGTGCAGGTTCTCGGCCACCTGGCTGGCGGCGCGCAGCATCATGCGCTTGAGCACCACGCCCATCTGGCTGTTGTCGACCTTGCCGAGGATCTCGCCGACTACTTCCTCGAATGGCACGCTGACGAACAGCACGCGGTGCGAGCGGCCGAATTTTTCCCACAGGTAGTGGGCGACTTCCATCACCCCCAGCTCGTGGGCGCGGCCGCCGAGGTTGAAGAAGCAGAAGTGGCTGAGCATGCCGCGGCGCATCATCTGGTAGGCGGCCACGGTGGAATCGAAGCCACCGGACATCAGCACCACCACCTGCTCCACCGAGCCCAGCGGGTAACCGCCCAGGCCTTCGTGCTGCGCATGGATGATCAGCAAACGGTCGTAGCGCACCTCGAAGCGCACCTCGACATCAGGATGCTTCAGGTCGATACCCGCTGCGCCGCACTCGCGGCGCAGGCGGCTGCCCACATGGCTGGCCAGCTCCACCGAGGTGAAATCGTGGGTATTGCCGGCACGCTTGCAGCGCACGGCGAACTGCTTGCCGGCCAGCTGATCGCCATAGTGCTCGCGGCACTTCTCGAAGACGTCGTCGAAGTCCACATAAGGGTATTCATGCACTTCGAGGAAATGCGCGATGCCTGGCATGTTGCGCAGGCGCTCGAACATAGCCTGGTGCACACGGCGATCCTGGACGGCGGTGATCACGTCCAGGTTGTCCCACTCGCCTTCGACGCTGAGGGCCGGGTCCAGGTCCTTCAGCACCGCGCGGATATTCTTGGCCAGCTGCCGGATGAACTGCTTGCGCACCGGACGGCTCTTGATGGTGATTTCCGCGAAGGGCTTGACGATGAGTTTCATGAAGAACGCTGGCGGGAAGGGCCGAAAAAGAGGGGCGCGGAGTATACCGGAAATTGCTCACCCCTTGATCAAGAATTTGCAGGGGCCCATGGGCCGCACCAATTTGCGCCGGACCTTTACGGGGCGCACCAGCTTGGTGCGTTTATCGTGCGTGCGCAGGCGCGGAAAGCGCATCAGAACCGCGCCACCCGCCAACTCCGGTGCATTCGGGTGCGCTGGCACACTAATTGCTCCCTTGTGAGGCAGGTTGCCCTGACGGATGATCCCGCCCCGGCATCACCTATCCCCTGGGGCGTCAGCCTGGTTGGCGAACCCCCAGATCGATTCCCCTGGAGGACACCATGTCGAAGTCGCTTCAACTGATCAAAGAACACGATGTGAAGTGGATTGACCTGCGCTTCACCGATACCAAAGGCAAGCAGCAGCACCTGACCATGCCGGCCCGCGACGCGGATGACGACTTCTTCGAGCATGGCAAGATGTTCGACGGTTCCTCCGTCGCCGGCTGGAAGGGCATCGAGGCCTCGGACATGATCCTCCTGCCCGACGACAGCACCGCCGTGCTCGACCCCTTCACCGAAGAACCGACCCTGATCCTGGTCTGCGACATCATCGAGCCGAGCACCATGCAGAGCTACGATCGCGACCCGCGCGCCATCGCCCGCCGCGCCGAGGAATACCTGAAGTCCACCGGCATCGGCGACACCGTGTTCGTCGGTCCGGAGCCCGAGTTCTTCATCTTCGACGAAGTGAAGTTCAAGTCCGACATCTCTGGCTCGATGTTCAAGATCTTCTCCGAGCAGGCTTCCTGGAACACCGACGCCGACATCGAAGGCGGCAACAAGGGCCACCGTCCGGGCGTGAAGGGCGGCTACTTCCCGGTACCGCCGGTCGACCACGACCACGAAATCCGTACCGCCATGTGCAACGCCCTGGAAGAAATGGGCCTGGTCGTCGAGGTGCACCACCACGAAGTGGCCACTGCCGGTCAGAACGAAATCGGCGTGAAGTTCAACACCCTGGTCGCCAAGGCTGACGAAGTGCAGACCCTGAAGTACTGCGTGCACAACGTCGCCGATGCCTACGGCAAGACCGTGACCTTCATGCCCAAGCCCCTGTATGGCGACAACGGCTCCGGCATGCACGTGCACATGTCCATCTCCAAGGATGGCAAGAACACCTTCGCGGGCGAAGGCTATGCCGGCCTGTCCGAGACCGCCCTGTACTTCATCGGCGGCATCATCAAGCACGGCAAGGCCCTGAACGGCTTCACCAACCCGTCGACCAACTCCTACAAGCGTCTGGTCCCGGGCTTCGAAGCCCCGGTCATGCTGGCCTACTCGGCCCGCAACCGTTCCGCTTCCATCCGTATCCCGTACGTCACCAGCCCGAAGGCCCGCCGCATCGAGGCGCGCTTCCCGGACCCGGCGGCCAACCCCTACCTGTGCTTCGCCGCCCTGCTGATGGCCGGCCTGGACGGTATCCAGAACAAGATCCACCCCGGCGACGCCGCCGACAAGAACCTGTATGACCTGCCGCCGGAAGAATCCAAGCAGATCCCGCAGGTGTGCGGCAGCCTGAAGGAAGCCCTGGAAGAGCTGGACAAGGGCCGCGCCTTCCTGACCAAGGGCGGTGTGTTCTCCGACGACTTCATCGATGCCTACATCGAGCTGAAGTCCGAGGAAGAGATCAAGGTGCGCACCTTCGTGCACCCGCTGGAATACGACCTGTACTACAGCGTCTGATCGCCTCCCCGGCATGACGAACCCCCGCCCGGCCCTGCCGCGCGGGGGTTTGTTTTATCTCCACCACATTCCGCGCCGGGCGTCCTTGCCAGTCCCGCCTGCCGGTGCAAGGCTTGTCCCGAATCCGTGGAGATGCCCCATGCGCCTGTTCACCGCCTGCCTGCTCGGCCTGCTGGCCGCACCGGCCGCCGCCGAGATCTACCGCTACACCGACGCACAGGGCCGCACGGTGTTCAGCGACCGCCCGCCGCAAGGGCAGCCCGCCCAGCGCGTCGAACCGTCGCCCCTCACCCCCATCGCCCCACCTGCGCCGAGCACACCCGCCGAGCGCCCCGCCCTGCCAACAACCCAGCGCTACGCACGGCTGGAGATCATCAACCTGCCGGATGACGAGGCACTGCGCGCCAACAACGGCACCTTCGATGTCGAGGTCGCCGTGGAGCCACCGCTGTTCCGGGGACACAGCCTGCGCCTGCTGCTGGATGGCAATCCGCACGGACCCGCGACCCAGGGCACGCCCCTGACAGTCCGCCAGGCCGACCGCGGCACCCACAGCCTGGTGGTGCAGGTGCTGGACGCCCGCGGCCGGCCGATTCAGCAAAGCGATGCACTGACCTTCACGGTGCAGCGCATCAGCGTGAACAGCCCGGCGCGACCAGCCCCGCCCCGTCCGACCCCAAACCGGCCCGCCCCCTGATGCGTCACACTCTCTGGTTACTGGCCCTGCTGCCCGGGATCACCCTGGCCCAGGTGTACAGCTATCGCGACGCCAGCGGCGCCCTGATGTTCAGCGACCGCCCGCCCCACGATGGCGCACAACCGCTGGCCCCGCGTCCCATCAACCGGATGCCCGCGCTGTCCGCACCCGCAGCGCCCACCACGACACCCAACCTGCACACGCAGCAACGCTCGCCCTATCGGCACCTGGCCATCCTTTCCCCGCGCCCGGACGCCGCCCATCCCGACGTTTCCGGCGACCTGCGGGTGGAACTGGGCAGCGAGCCGCCGCTGCTGCCCGGCCATGCCTATCGGCTGATGCTCGATGGTCAGCCGCAGTCCGGCCTGCAGCTGCGCAACCTGGACCGCGGCAGCCATCGACTGGTCGCACAGATCATCGATGAAACGGAACGCGTGCTGGCCGCCAGCGCCGAACAGATCGTCCATATCCAGCGCCCCTCGCTGATCCAAAAGCGCCGACTGCGGCCCTGCGCGGCGGATGGCGAGGATCGCAAGCGCCCCGAATGCAATCCCCGCCATCTCCCGCCGACGAAACCCGCACCATAAACAGGCATCGCGCACCATCGTGGTGCATGATTATTCGCGACCTGACCGGCGATGCACATCCATCAGGCTTGCCGGCGCCGATTTGCGCCCTTTTCGGGCCTGCTGGTTTGCTTCTTGCATTTTTACGAGGCCTCGAACGAGATAAGCGATCGCCATGTCCAACGACGCCCCACACCGGCTGCTGCTCGACAACCTGAACACCGCCACGCTTCTGCTGGACGAACGGCTGTGCCTGGAATACATGAACCCGGCCGCCGAGATGCTGCTGGCCGTCAGTGGGCAGCGCAGCCATGGGCAGTTCATCAGCGAGCTCTTCACCGAATCGCCGGAAGCGCTGGGCGCCCTGCGCCAGGCGGTCGAACAGGCGCACCCGTTCACCAAGCGCGAGGCCACCCTGGTCACCCTCGGCGGCCAGCCGCTGACCGTCGACTACGCTGTCACGCCCATCGTCGAGCACGGTCGCAACCGCCTGCTAGTGGAAGTACACCCGCGGGATCGCCTGCTGCGCATCACCAAGGAAGAGGCGCAGCAATCCCAGCTGGAGACCTCGCGGATGCTGGTGCGCGGCCTCGCCCACGAGATCAAGAACCCGCTGGGCGGCATTCGCGGCGCGGCGCAGCTGCTGGCCCGCGAGCTGCCCGACGAGGCGCTGCGTGACTACACCAACGTGATCATTGAAGAGGCCGATCGACTGCGCAATCTGGTGGACCGCATGCTCGGCACCAACAAGCTGCCGCAGCTGCGCCCGGCCAACATCCACGAGGTGCTGGAACGCGTCGCCAGCCTGGTCGAGGCGGAAAGCCAGGGACGCGTGCCGCTGCTGCGCGACTACGACCCGAGCATTCCCGAGGTGCTGATCGATCAGGAGCAGATGATCCAGGCGGTGCTCAACATCGCCCGCAACGCCCTGCAGGCCCTCGGCGATAGCCGCCAGCCGGCGCCGCAGATCACCCTGCGCAGCCGCGCCCTGCGCCAGTTCACCATCGGCCACCAGCGCCACCGCCTGGCGGTGCGCATCGAGATCATCGACAACGGCCCGGGCATTCCGCCCGAGCTTCAGGAAACCATCTTCTACCCCATGGTCAGTGGCCGCCCGGACGGCACCGGCCTGGGCCTGGCCATCGCCCAGAGCATCATCAGTCAGCACCAGGGATTGGTGGAATGCGAGAGCCAGCCCGGGCATACCGTGTTTTCCATCAGCCTGCCGCTGGAACAAGGAGCAGCCCCCTCATGAGCCACAGCGAAACCGTCTGGATCGTCGACGACGACCGCTCCATCCGCTGGGTACTGGAAAAGGCCCTGCAACAGGGCGGCCTGACCACCCAGAGCTTCGACAGCGCCGACAGCCTGCTTGGCCGGCTCAGCCGCCAACAGCCGGACGTGATCATTTCCGACATCCGCATGCCGGGCACCAGTGGCCTGGAAATGCTCGCGCAGATCCGCCGCCAGCATCCGCGCCTGCCGGTCATCGTGATGACCGCCCACTCTGACCTCGACAGCGCGGTGGCCTCCTACCAGGGGGGCGCCTTCGAGTACCTGCCCAAGCCGTTCGACGTGGACGAGGCCGTATCGCTGGTCAAGCGCGCCAGCCTGCACGCCCGCGAGCAACAGAGCCAGGCCGCTCCGGCCGTACAGCCGCATACCCCGGAAATCATCGGCGAGGCGCCGGCGATGCAGGAGGTGTTCCGCGCCATCGGCCGCCTGTCGCAGTCCAACATCACCGTGCTGATCAACGGCGAATCGGGTACCGGCAAGGAGCTGGTAGCGCATGCGTTGCACCGCCACAGTCCGCGCGCCCATTCGCCGTTCATCGCCCTCAACATGGCCGCGATTCCCAAGGACCTGATGGAGTCCGAGCTGTTCGGCCACGAGAAGGGCGCCTTCACCGGCGCCGCCAACCAGCGCCGTGGCCGCTTCGAGCAGGCCGATGGCGGCACGCTGTTCCTCGACGAGATCGGCGACATGCCTGCCGACACCCAGACCCGCCTGCTGCGCGTGTTGGCCGATGGCGAGTTCTACCGGGTCGGCGGCCACACGCCGGTCAAGGTGGATGTGCGCATCATCGCCGCCACCCACCAGGACCTGGAAACCCTGGTCCGAGAAGGCAAGTTCCGCGAGGACCTGTTCCACCGCCTGAACGTCATCCGCATCCACATCCCGCGCCTGGCCGACCGCCGCGAGGACATTCCAACGCTGGCCCGGCACTTCCTGGCGCGCGCAGCCCGCGAACTGTCCGTGGAGCCCAAGCTGCTCAAGCCGGACACCGAGGAGTACCTGAGCAACCTGCCATGGCCCGGCAACGTGCGCCAGCTGGAGAACACCTGCCGCTGGATCACCGTGATGGCCTCCGGTCGCGAGGTGCACGTCGATGAGCTGCCGCCTGAGCTGCTCAGCCAGAACCAGGAGCCGCAGCCCGCTGGCAACTGGGAACAGGGTCTGCGCCTGTGGGCCGACCAGGCGCTGGCGCGCGGCCAGAGCAACCTGCTGGATGTCGCCGTGCCAGTGTTCGAGCGCATCATGATCGAGACCGCCCTCAAGCACACCGCAGGCCGCCGCCGCGACGCCGCACTGCTGCTCGGCTGGGGCCGCAACACCCTCACGCGCAAGATCAAGGAACTGGGCATGAACGTCGCCGGCGGCGACGAGGATGACGCGGACGAGGTCTAGGCTCGTGCGAACTTTGCTTTTGTAGGAGCGACTTCAGTCGCAAGCTTCTGGCTGCGGCCCGCCTCAAAAACATCGCGGCCAAGCCGCTCCTGCGGATGCCCCGCCGTATCCCCTGTGGGGCCGGCTTTACGCCGGTCGACGCTCGTAGGCACGGCATCCAGGTGCGAGATGCGGGCCTCGCCGGCCGGCGTAAAGCCGGTCCCACAGGTCTACAGCAGTGCGCCATTCCCCGCGCCATGCACCCAAAGCGTGCGAAGCCATTTCTGCCTGAACCAACAACCCGGCGCCATTCGCGCATCCAGCGCCGATGCCAGCTGTCACGAAACTGGCACATTCTCTGCTTAATATCCTGCGTCAGTTTCTGGGGACCTCGGTACTAGGCAGGCCGGGACTCCCCCTTTTATTCCGCACCAGCGAGGCGCAACTCCAGGCGCCACTGGCCGCCGCGCGCCTCGCCCCGCCACTCGGCCCGCAGCGGCCGGGTGGCGACGAAGGACAGCAGGAGCGCCGAATCCGCCATTCGCAACCGCCAGCGCACTTCGCCCTGGTCCAGCGCCAGGCGTCCTGCCTGGGCAGCGCCCTGGGCATCGTCCAGCTGCACCAGCAACGCACCATCCAGCGTTTGCAGACGCGGCGCCAGCGGCTCGCGATCGAACCACAGCACCAGCCCATTCGGCGCTTCGCGCACCTCCAGCAGGTAGGCCGGTCCCGGGCTAAGCCATTTGCCGAGCATCAGGCCCACCAGCAGCCCGGTGGCTGCCAGCCCCAGCAGAAAGCGCGGCCAGACGCGCCGCCGCGGATCCACTTCGGCGCTAGAATGCGCACCTTCCTCGCGTCCCGAGTCCTGCATGTTCCACGTCATCCTGTTCCAGCCGGAGATTCCACCGAACACCGGCAACATTATCAGGCTGTGCGCCAACAGCGGCAGCCACCTGCACCTCATCGAGCCCCTGGGTTTCGAGACCGACGACAAGCGCCTGCGGCGCGCCGGCCTCGACTACCACGAGTTCGCCACGCTCAAGCGTTACCCCGACCTGCAGCGCTGCCTCGACAGCCTCGGGCTGACGCTCGGCGCGCCTGCCCAGCCGGATGCGCCGCGCCTCTACGCCTTCACCACCAAGGGCTCGCAGCCGTTCCATGCGGTACAGTACCGACCCGGTGATGCCTTTCTGTTCGGACCGGAAAGTCGCGGGCTGCCCCCGGAGATCCGCGAAGCCCTGCCGCCCGAACAGCGCGTGCGCCTGCCCATGCGCCCGGGCTGCCGAAGCCTCAACCTGTCCAACACCGTGGCGGTGACGGTCTATGAGGCCTGGCGCCAGCAGGGCTTTGCCGGCGGCGAATGAAGGTGCCGTGCCCGGCCCACTGCCGCCGGGGCATAAACGAAAAAAGCGCCCGCAGGCGCTTTTTTCTTCAGCGAAACCCTTACTGCTGGGTCGCACCCTGGGCTTCGGCGTTGACCCGCGCCATTTCCTGCGCGTACAGGGCGTCGAAGTTCACCGGCGCCAGCATCAGGGCCGGGAAGGAGCCACGGGTCACCAGGTTGTCCAGCGCCTCGCGGGCATAAGGGAACAGGATGTTCGGGCAGAAGGCGCCGAGGGTGTGGCTCATGGACGGTGCGTCCAGGCCCTTGATCAGGAAGATCCCGCCCTGCTGCACTTCGGCGATGAAGGCCGTTTCCTCGCCGGTCTTCACGGTCACGGAGAGGGTTAGCACCACTTCGTGGAAATCGTTGTCCAGGGTCTTGGTGCGGGTGTTGAGGTCCAGCTGAACGCTCGGGTTCCATTCCTGGCGGAAGATCTCCGGGCTCTTCGGGGCTTCGAAGGACAGGTCCTTGACGTAGATGCGCTGCAGGGAGAACTGCGGAGTTGCTTGTTCGGTCATTGGCTGAGCCTTGTTGTCATTGAGGTTGAGCGAGCAGCGCGTCCAGACGGCCGGCGCGCTCCAGCGCATGAAGATCGTCGCAACCACCCACGTGCTGCTCACCGATCCAGATCTGCGGCACCGAGGTGCGGCCGGCCCGGGCGGCCATTTCCGCGCGCAGGCTCGGGTTGCCATCCACGGCGATCTCCTTGAAGGCCACGCCCTTGCGCTGCAGCAGTTGCTTGGCGCGGATGCAGTAGGGGCACCAGGCGGTGGTATAGATCACCACGTCGTTCATGTCATTTCACCACGGGCAGGTTATCGCCACGCCAGCTGCCCATGCCGCCCGCCAGCTTGGCCACGGTGAACCCGGCCTTTTTCAGCTGGGCGCACGCCGGACCGGCCGTCTGGCCCATGGCGCACACGACGATCAGGGTCTTGTCCTTGTGCTTCTCCAGCTCGACCATGCGGGTGGCCAGCTTGTCGTAGGGGATGTGCACGGCGCCGACGATATGGCCGGCGTCGAAGTCCTTCTTGGCGCGGATATCCAGCACCAGGCCCTGGTCGCTGTTGACCAGCGACGTCAGCTCGCGGTTGCTCAGGCTGCGGCCGCCCTTGTTCAGCTCGTTGAAGGCAAACAGGATCAGCAGCACGACCAGCAGGGTGCTCAGTACATAGTGGTTAGAGACGAATTCAATCAGCTGCGCAAGCATCTACAGGTTCCCGGACGGTAAAATGCCGGCAGTATACACAGGGCCCCTGGCGGGCGGCACCCTGCCCCTGCCGTGACGCAGCGCGCTACAGCGCTTAGAATCCCCGCCCTTCGCATCCACGTGCAGCCGCCGAGCGAGTCGACCCATGCCTACGCCCAAACCCCTGGTTCTGATGATTCTGGATGGCTTCGGCCACAGCGATCGCCCCGAGTACAACGCCATCCACGCGGCCAGCACGCCGGTCTACGACCGTCTGCGTGCCACCCAGCCGCATGGGCTGATTTCCGGCTCGGGCATGGACGTGGGCCTGCCGGACGGGCAGATGGGCAACTCCGAGGTCGGCCACATGAACCTGGGCGCCGGCCGGGTCGTCTATCAGGACTTCACCCGCGTCACCAAGGCGATCCGCGACGGCGAGTTTTTCGAGAACCCAGCCATCTGCACCGCCGTGGACAAGGCGGTGACCGCCGGCAAGGCAGTGCACATCATGGGCCTGCTCTCCGATGGCGGCGTGCACAGCCACCAGGACCATCTGGTCGCCATGGTCGAGCTGGCCGCCCGCCGCGGCGCCCAGCACATCTATCTGCACGCCTTCCTCGACGGTCGTGACACTCCGCCGCGCAGCGCGCAGCCGTCCATCGAGCTGCTCGACGCCACCTTTGCGCGCTTGGGCAAAGGCCGCATCGCCAGCCTGATCGGCCGCTACTACGCCATGGACCGCGACAATCGCTGGGACCGCGTGGAGCAAGCCTACAACCTGATCGTCGACGGCCAGGGCCAGTTCCAGGCCGCCAGCGCCGTGGCCGGTCTGGAAGCCGCCTACGCCCGCGAGGAGAGCGACGAGTTCGTCAAGGCCACCGTGATTGGCGCACCGGTGCGCGTGGAAGATGGCGACGCCGTGGTGTTCATGAACTTCCGCGCCGACCGCGCCCGCGAGCTGACCCGCGCCTTCGTCGAGAAGGACTTTGCCGGCTTCGCCCGCGCCCGCGTGCCGCAACTGGCGGGCTACGTGATGCTCACCCAGTACGCCGCCAGCATCGACGCGCCGAGTGCCTTCGCGCCGGAGCCGCTGACCAACGTGCTGGGCGAGTACCTGGCCAACCAGGGCAAGACCCAGCTGCGCATCGCCGAGACCGAGAAGTACGCCCATGTGACCTTCTTCTTCTCCGGCGGCCGCGAGGAACCCTTCCCCGGCGAAGAGCGCATCCTGATCCCCTCACCGAACGTCGCCACCTACGACCTGCAGCCGCAGATGAGCGCGCCGGAAGTCACCGACCGGATCGTCGACGCCATCGAACACCAGCGCTACGACGTGATCATCGTCAACTACGCCAACGGCGACATGGTCGGTCACACCGGCGTGTTCGAGGCGGCGGTCAAGGCGGTGGAATGCCTGGATGAATGCATGGGCCGCATCGTCGCCGCACTGGACAAGGTCGGCGGCGAAGCGCTGATCACCGCCGACCACGGCAACGTCGAGCAGATGGAAGACGAAGTCACCGGCCAGGCGCACACCGCCCACACCTGCGAGCCGGTGCCCTTCATTTATGTCGGCAAGCGCAACGTCAGCATCCGCGCAGGCGGCGTATTGGCCGACGTGGCGCCGACCATGCTGAAACTGCTGGGCCTGCCGCAGCCCAAGGAAATGACCGGCACCAGCATCATCGAACTGCACTAAGCTGGAAGGCCGAGGGGGATTGCCCCCTCGGCCCGCTACGTCGCCGGCTTGCCGCTCAGGCTGCGTTTGCAGGCATACTTGACGCCCCAGATCCAGGTGCCGTGTCCTCCATGTTCCGAGCCCTTTTCCTTGCCCTTCTGACCTGCCTCGCGCTGCCCGCTGGCGCCGATTCCAAGGTGCAGACCGAGCAGCAGCTGGAAGCCGCCCGTAAGGAAGTGCTGGAGCTGAAGAAAATGCTCGAGCAGTTGCAGCGGGAAAAATCCCAGGTGCAGCAACAACTGCGCCAGACGGAAACCGAGGCGGGCGCGCTGGAGAAGCAGATCCGCGACCTGCGCCGCGAAGCCGGCGACAACCAGAAGCAGCTTGATGACCTCGAGCGGCAGAAAAAAAAAATCGATGAATCGCGCCGCGAACAGCAACGACTGATCGGCCAGCAGGCCCGCTCGCTGTACCAGAGCGGTGGCGCCGAACCCCTCAAGTTGCTGCTCAACCAGCAGGATCCCGCCACCTTCTCCCGCACCCTGACCTATTACGAGTACCTGAACCGGGCACGCCTGGAGCAGCTGGCCGACTACGCCCGCACCCGCGAACAGCTGGGCGAGCTGGAGCGCCAGCGCACTGTCCACAGCGAGGCCCTGGCCCGCCAGCAGCAGGCGCTGGGCGAGCGCCAGGCGCGCCTGGCCGAGGTGCGCAAGGAACGCCAGCAGGTGCTGGCGCGCCTGAACCGCGACAGCGCCAACCGCGCCGACCGCCTGCAGGAACGCCAGCGTGAACAGGCCGAGCTGCAGCAGGTGCTCAAAACCATCGAGGAAACCCTGGCCCGCCAGGCCCGTGAACGCGAGGCGGAAGCCGCGCGTCAGCGGCAGCTTGCCGAGCAGCGCCGCCAGGCACCCGCCGACGAGGCGCCCTGGCTGAGCAATACCGCGGTGCGCTATTACGGCGGCCCCTTCGGACAGGCCCAGGGCAAGTTGCCCTGGCCGGTGGAAGGAAGGCTGATCGCCCGTTTCGGCGCGCCACGCGGTGAGGACTCGCGCACCACCTGGGACGGCGTGCTGATCGGCGCATCGGCCGGCCAGCCGGTGCGCGCCGTGCACGGCGGCAAGGTGGTATTCGCCGAATGGCTGCGCGGCGCCGGCCTGCTGCTGATCCTCGACCACGGCGGCGGCTACCTGAGCCTCTACGGCCACAACCAGGCGCTGCTCAAGGAGGCCGGCGACATCGTTGCCGCCGGTGATACCATCGCCACCGTCGGCAGCAGTGGCGGGCAGAGCGTTCCCGCGCTGTACTTCGCCATTCGCCAGCAAGGTCGCCCGAGCGACCCGGCCCAGTGGTGCCGCGCGCAAGGCTGAGCGCGCCATCCCGCAAACCTGGAGTTTCCCCATGCAGCAGCGCCCCATTTTCCGCACTACTACACAGAGCCTGGCCCTGTGCCTGGCGCTGGCAGCAGGGGGAGCCCACGCGCAGAGCAGCGCACCCACCGATCCGTCCACCAGCACGGCCGCCCGCGCGCAGTTGCCGCTGGACGACTTGCGCACCTTCGCCGAGGTCCTCGACCGCATCAAGAGCGCCTACGTCGAGCCGGTGGACGACAAGACCCTGCTGGAAAACGCCATCCGCGGCATGCTCAGCAACCTGGACCCGCATTCCGCCTACCTGGACCCGCAGGCCTTCCAGGAATTGCAGGAAAGCACCAGCGGCGAATTCGGCGGACTGGGCATCGAAGTGGGCATGGAGGACGGCTTCATCCGCGTCGTCTCGCCCATCGACGACACTCCCGCGTCGCGCGCCGGCATCGAGGCGGGCGACCTGATCGTGCGCATCGATGGCCAGCCGACCAAGGGCATGAGCATGCAGGAAGCCGTGGACATGATGCGTGGCAAGCCCGGCAGCAAGGTGGAGCTGACCATCGTGCGCGAAGGCGGCCAGCCGTTCGACGTGACGCTGACCCGCGCGGTCATCAAGGTGCAGAGCGTGCGCACCGAGATGCTCGAGGACGGTTACGGCTACCTGCGCATCACCCAGTTCCAGGTCAACACCGGCGCGGAAGTCGGCAAGGCCCTGGCCAGCCTGCGCAAGGACAACAAGGCGCCCCTGAAAGGCCTGGTGATGGACCTGCGCAACAACCCCGGCGGCGTGCTGCAGGCGGCGGTGGAAGTCGCCGACCATTTCATGACGAAAGGGCTGATCGTCTACACCCAGGGTCGCATCGCCAACTCCGAGCTGCGCTTCTCGGCCGACCCGGCCGATGCCAGCCAGGGCGTGCCGCTGGTGGTGCTGATCAACGGTGGCAGCGCCTCGGCCGCCGAGATCGTCGCCGGCGCCCTGCAGGACAGCCGCCGCGCCGTGGTGATGGGCACCGACAGCTTCGGCAAGGGCTCAGTGCAAACCGTTCTGCCGCTCAACAACGACCGCGCCCTGAAGCTCACCACCGCGCTGTACTACACCCCCAACGGACGCTCAATCCAGGCCCAGGGCATCGTGCCCGACATCGAGGTACAGCGTGCGCGCCTGACCCGCGAGGACGAAATGGCCGGCGTAAAGGAAGCCGATCTGGCTGGTCACCTGGGCAACGGCAATGGCGGCGCAGACCGTCCCAGCAACGGCAAGGCCGTCCGCACACCACGCCCGCAGGATGAGGATTACCAGCTGGGTCAGGCGCTGAATCTGCTCAAGGGGCTGAATATCACCCGCGGTCAGTGATGGGCGGCCTGTTGCGGCGGCCGTGGCGGCCGATACAGAGGCAATTCCGTCACGAATGAGGTTTCCTATGCCTTGGCGCGCGTTGTGTGTCGCGCTCGGCCTGCTGTTCGCGGCCGTTACCCAGGCAGCACAGCCGGTGCGCCTGAGCCTGATCATCGATGACCTGGGCCATGACCCGGAGCGCGACCGGCGCGTGCTGGCTCTGCCCGGCCCGGTCGCCCTGGCCATACTGCCGGACGCGCCGCACGCGACCAGCCTGGCCCGCGATGCCCACCGCGCCGGGCGCACGGTGATGCTGCACATGCCCATGGCCCCCGCCGACGGCGCCTTCGCGTGGCTGCCCAACCAACCGCCCTTCGTCTGGCTGGAGCGCCTGGAGGCGGCACTGCGCGAAGTGCCGCATGCCAGCGGGCTGAACAACCACATGGGCAGCCGCATGACGGCCGATGACGCCGCCATGCAGGTGCTCATGCCGGAACTGCAGCGCCGCCACCTGTTCTTCGTTGACAGCCGTACCACGCCGAAGACCGTGGCTGCAGCCAACGCCCAGCGCATTGCGCTGGCCAGTCTGTCCCGCGATCTGTTTCTGGATCACGACAGCCGCCCGGAAGCAGTCGCCGCCGCCTTCCAGCGCGGCCTCGACATCGCCCGCCGCGAGGGCTCCGTGGTCATGATCGGCCACCCGCACGCCAGCACCCTGGCGGTGCTGGAACGCGAGCTGCCCAAACTGGCCGCCCAGGGCATCGACTGGATCGACGTGCCGCCGATGATTGCCCTGCGCGGCAACCAGGCCATGCCGGCGCATGGGCGCAACGGCCAGTATCAGTAGGATTGAGGTCGAAAAGGGCGTCCAGGGGACGTAGATACCGTCTTGCTCCCTACCGCGCAAGCGCCAGTTTGGGGTCGAAGGGCTGGCCGGATTTGAGCACCCCATAGGCGATGTGCAGCAGCTTGCGCATCGCCGCGCAGACGATCTGCTGTCGTTTATAAACATCTCCGAGCC
>NZ_JTAK01000008.1:0-67615 GCF_000806415.1 Pseudomonas flexibilis | reverse complement strand
TTAGGTCATCGTCAAGCACCTAAAACCAAAACCCCAATCCGCAACCGCGGGTTGGGGTTTTGTATTTTTCTGCTTAGAAAACAGCGAACTGCAGCCGACACCTCGGCCGCAGTTCACATGATCAAAGCGGCTTCAGGCGCTCCGACAGCTTTCCGTTTTCCACGAGATCCAAGAACTCATCACCCAGCCGCTGGCTTTCTGCCATGGCCTGACGCCAATAGCGAGCACGACCTTCATCATTCCCAAGGTAACGTTTGAAGTCGGTTCGGTCAGGCAGTTTTCCGTGCGGGAGGCCATCGAGGTACTCGGCTGACGGCGACAGCAGTACCACGCGGGAGAGCCTTTGTTGGTCGGCCTTACGCCAAGGCATGCTCTTATCGAACCAGCCGGGGATGACGCGATGGGTGAAGTGCGGGTAAAGAACCAGTCCCGGCTCCTGGTAGGGCAGGTCGAGGTGATAATCCAGCAATCCGCCGTCACGATAGGTGCCTGGTCCCACTCCCGGAATATCGCGAATGCCTTCCATGACCAGCGGGATGGAGCCGGAAGCCAGCAACGCGGCTCGCAGATTGAGCCGATCCATTGGGATGCAGCGCGAGGGAAAATCGCTCAGTTCTCCGAGCGGGGGTGCCTGCCGCGGGTCATGCATGACGATACGCTCGAAATGGCCTGCCAGGCGTCGTCGGCTCAGCAAATTGCTGGCGATCACGGAGGTCAGGCCAAGGGCAACCTGCAGTCGGCGCTCACCCGCGAGCAGGCCCTGACTGCGAACGACCATCACGGTGAGCCGATAATGCGCATTGTCGAGGATCGCGTCGTCCTGATCCTGCAGCAGTGCTTCGAGCATTTCTCGGCAACTGCGGGTTACTTCGGCGATGCTTGTCTTGCGACCGAAACGCAGGCTGGTGTAGAGCTCGCCGAGGCGGCGGAAACCCGCCACGGGATCGGGCAGGCAAGCGCTGGCGAAGCGCCATGAGCCAATGGATGCCCCGATCAGCGTCCGTATGCGAGGTGCGCGTGGCAACCAGTCACCGAAGAGCGCCAGGTCCAGGCCCTGAATGCCAAGGGCCTTGGGTCCGCCAGCCGCCCCTGGGAGGATGGCGACATCTTCAGGATTCAGGCCGCGCTCGCGGATGTGTGCAAGGGCGAGGGATCCAGCACGTATTTCCAAGGCTGGACGGGAGATATGGATACTGCTCACGGGACGTCCTTCTACAAGCGGCGAGCGCATTATACGGGTGCATGCCGCAAGGGACAGCCGGAGCGCAGGAACGCTGGATTTTTCGGGCTCAGATGCGGAGAATGCGCGTTTTTTTCGCGCGTATTCGCAGAGAACTCCTATGAATGCTGTAGTCGTAGCCGTTGGCCTCATGCTGATCCTCAGCCTGTCCCGCGTGCATGTGGTGATTGCCCTGATTGTCGGTGCGCTGGCGGGTGGTCTGTTGGGTGGCCTGGGGCTTGAGGGTTCACTGAGTGCCTTCAACAAGGGGCTGGGCGGCGGTGCGACCGTTGCGCTGTCCTATGCTTTGTTGGGTGCTTTTGCGGTGGCCATCGCCAAGTCCGGTCTGGCGCATGCCCTGGCCGACAAGGCGCTGATTCTGGTCGGCCAGCAGGCCAAGCGGGGGACCGGGCTGCTCAAGTGGGCCATGATCGGTTTGCTGATGAGTGTGGCGATTTCCTCCCAGAACATCCTGCCCATCCACATCGCCTTCATCCCATTGCTGGTGCCGCCTCTGCTGTATGTACTTAGCCAGCTGAAGATCGATCGGCGCCTGATCGCCTGTGTGCTGACCTTTGGCCTGGTGACGCCGTACATGTTCCTGCCGGTGGGGTTCGGCAGCATCTTCCTGAACGACATCCTGCTGGCCAACGTGGCGCGCGCCGGGGTGGATACCAGCGGTATCCAGGTCACCCAGGCCATGCTGATTCCAGCACTCGGCATGGTGAGCGGTCTTCTCATCGCCCTGTTCAGTTATCGCAAGGCGCGCAGCTACGACATGGAGCGGATCGAGCAGACCAAGCGAGTGGCTGTCCGTTACAGCCCCAAGAGCATGCTGGTCGCCGTGTTGGCGGTCGCCGCGGCGTTCGTTATTCAGCTGTGGCTGGATTCGATGATCATCGGAGCGCTGATCGGTTTCGTGATTTTCTCGGCGTCCGGCGTCGTGCGGTGGCGCGAGGCGGATGACCTGTTTACTGAAGGCATGAAGATGATGGCCATGATCGGCTTCATCATGATTGCAGCCGCCGGTTTTGCCGAGGTGATGCGCGAAACCGGGCAGGTCGGTGCGCTGGTTGAAGCGTCGGTGGCCTGGATCGGCAACAGCAAGGCGTTGGGTGCGCTGCTGATGCTGCTGGTGGGCTTGCTGGTGACCATGGGCATCGGCTCCTCGTTCTCCACGGTGCCGATCATCGCGGCCATCTTCGTTCCGCTGGGCGTCGAGCTGGGCTTCAGCCCGCTGGCCATCGTCAGCCTGGTCGGCACCGCCGGCGCGCTGGGTGACGCGGGTTCGCCCGCTTCCGACTCGACCCTCGGCCCGACTGCGGGCCTGAACGTCGACGGCCAGCACAACCATGTCTGGGATACGGTCGTACCCACCTTCCTGCATTACAACCTGCCGCTGCTGGCCTTCGGCTGGTTGGCGGCGATGGTGCTCTGAGCATCGCCTGATCTGCCCCCAGATGGAGCCTTCGGGCTCCATTTGACTTTCCGGGCCGCACTTACCGCCAGCGGGAATGCCTAAGCCAGGGGACGCCTCGACAGGGATACCCATGGCCAATCACCGACTCGAGAACAAGGTCTTTCTGGCCTTGCTGCTGCTGGTCTCCATCGCCTTCATCTGGATATTGCTGCCGTTCTACGGCGCGGTGTTCTGGGCCGTCATCCTGGCCATCATCTTTGCGCCCCTGCAGCGTCGGCTTACGCGCCGGATGCCCGGGCGGCCCAATCTGACGGCGACCATCACCCTGTGTGCCACGTTGCTGGTCGCCGTTCTGCCGGTCGGCATCATCGGAACATTATTGGTGCAGGAGGGCGCGAACCTGTACCAGCGAATCGAAAGCGGCCAGCTGGATCTGGGGGCCTACCTGGAGTGGATTCGCGAGCGGCTGCCTCCTTCCCTGCAGCAGCAGTTGAACCGGTTGGGAGTCGGCGACTTCCAGGACCTGCGTGAGCGGCTGTCCGGCCTGTTGCTGCAGGGCAGCCAGTTCCTCGCGACACGGGCGTTCAGCTTTGGGCAGAGCACCTTTGAGTTCCTGGTGCGACTGGCTGTCATGCTCTATCTGCTGTTTTTTCTCATCCGTGACGGCTCCGCCATGGTGGCCCGGGTGCGTAACGCCTTGCCGCTGGCCGATGTGCAGAAGCACCGGCTGTTCACCAAGTTCACCCAAGTGGTGCGGGCCACGGTGAAGGGCAATCTGGTGGTGGCGATCACCCAGGGGACCCTGGGCGGGTTGATCTTCTGGTTCCTTGGCATCCCCAGTGTGCTGCTGTGGGCGGTAGTAATGACCTTCCTTTCGCTGTTGCCGGCGGTGGGAGCCGCGTTGATCTGGACGCCGGTGGCCATTTATTACCTGCTCAGCGGGCAGATCTGGCAGGGGGTGTTGCTGACGCTATACGGAGTCGGGGTCATCGGTCTGGTGGACAACGTGCTGCGCCCGATCCTCGTTGGCAAGGACACCAAGATGCCCGATTACATGGTGCTGATTTCCACGCTGGGTGGCCTGGCGCTGTTTGGGCTCAACGGTTTCGTCATCGGTCCACTGGTGGCCGCGCTGTTCATGTCCACCTGGGGGTTATTCACCGAGCGGGAGGAAGCAGCCGTCGACGATCATAGGCCGGCTGCCTGAGCCAGTTGCAGCAGGGGTTGTGGGTAGATGCCCAGGAAAAAGGCGAGTGCGGTGATGGCCAGCAGCATGATGCCGCCGGCGCGCTGCGGCCAGTTGATCGGTGGCTCCCGGCGCATCAGGCCCGGCTCGACCAGGTACAGGGTGACCATGACCCGCAGGTAGTAGAACAGGCCGATGGCGCTGCCGATGATCAATGCGCCGATCAGCCACCAGAGCTGCGCCTGCACGCCGGTGGCGAGGATGTAGAACTTGCCGATGAAGCCGGCGGTCAGCGGTATGCCGGCCAGGGACAGCATCATCACCGTGAGTACCGCGGTCAGGTAGGGCCGCCGCCAGAACAGCCCGCGGTATTCGAACAGGGCATCCGCGTCGCGTCCCTTGAACGGGCTGGACATCAGCGCCACCACCCCGAAAGCGCCGAGCGTGGTCAGCACATAGGTGACCAGGTACACGGCGATGGCCTCGCCGGCCAGCCCGCTGCTGGCAATCAGGGCGATCAGCAGGTAGCCGAAGTGGGCGATGGAGGAATAGCCCAGCAGGCGCTTGAGGTTGTTCTGCTGCAGGGCGAGCAGGTTGCCGATCAGGATCGAGGCGATGGCGATCACCGATAGCGTGCTATCCAGCCAGCCGCCATAGGTGGCCGGCGATAGCTGATACAGGCGTACCAGCACCACGAACACGCCGACCTTACTGGCCGTGGCCAGGTAGGCGGCCACCGGTGCCGGCGCACCCTGGTAAACGTCGGGTGTCCAGAGGTGGAAGGGCACCAGGGAAAGCTTGAAACCCAGACCGACCAGTATCATGACCATGCCCGCCTGCACCAGCGGGGCAAATTCGCCGGTACCCAGGCTGATGCCGATTCCGACGAAGTCCAGGCTGCCCGACTCGGCATACAGCAACGCCATGCCGAACAGCAGGAAGGCACTGCCGGCGGCGGACAGGACCATGTACTTCAGGCCGGCTTCCAGGGAATGGCGATTGAAGAAGGCGTAAGCCGCCAGGCCGTAAACCGGCACCGACAGCAGTTCCAAACCGATGAGCAGCGCCGCCAGGTGCTGGCTGGTGACCAGCACGATGCCGCCGGAGGCGGACAGCAGCATCAGCAGGTAGAGCTCCTCGCGGTTGCCGGGGAAGCCGCCTTCGCCCGGCTTGCGACCCAGGTAGGCGTGGGCCAGGGTAATGCAGGTCAGCGTCGCGACGAGCAGCAGTGCCGTGTAGAAGTAGCCGAAGGCATCCATGCGCAGCAGCGCCGTCACGTCGAGGGGGGCGGCCTCCAGGGCCGGCTGGATCGACAGCAGCGCCAGCAGCAGGCCCGCCACCGAGGCGATATAGGCAATGCGGTGGTTGCGCTTCCAGGCGATCAGCAGCATCACCGCGATGGCGGTGCCGGTGGTGACCAGCAGGGGCAGCAGGGCGATGAAGTGGGCGAACGTCAGGTCCATGCGGGCTACCGGATCGAGGCGAATGGGGTGATGGCCGTGCCTAGCCACTGACGGATTCCCTGCGCGCTGGCCTGCGCGGTATCCAGCGCCGGCTGCGGGTAGATGCCCAGCAGCACCAGCAGCACGACCAGCGTCAGGACCATGCCGATCTCGCGGCCATCCAGGCCAGGCAGCGGCTCCGGGGAGCTGGCGGGCCCGAAGTAGGCACGATGGACCATGGCCAGCGAGTAGACCGAGGACAGCACGAGGCCGAAGGTGGCGATCACCACCACCCAGGGATGTGCAGCAAAGGCACCGAACAGCACCAGGAACTCACCGATGAAGTTGCCGGTGCCCGGCAAGCCGAGCGAGGCCACGGCGAAGAACAGGCTCAGGGGGGGCAGCCAGGGCAGGCGACGCCACAGGCCCCCCATCTGTCGCATGTCACGGGTATGCACACGCTCGTACAACTGACCGCACAAAATGAACAGCGCAGCGGCGGACAGGCCGTGGGCGAGCATGAGGATCACCGCACCCTGCAGGGCCAGCTCGCTGCCCGAATAGATGCCGATCAGCACGAAGCCCATGTGGGAAATACTCGAGTAGGCCACCAGGCGCTTGATATCGGTCTGCGCGAAGGCCAGCAGGGCGCCGTAGAAGATGCCGATCAGCCCCAGCGTCATGGCGATCGGCGCGAACTCCGCCGAGGCGTTGGGAAACAGCGGCAAGGCGAAGCGGATCATGCCGTAGGCGGCGGTCTTGAGCAGGATGCCGGCCAGGTCGACCGAACCGGCAGTGGGCGCCTGGGCATGGGCGTCGGGCAGCCAGGCGTGGAAGGGCACCAGCGGGAACTTCACCGCGAAGGCGATGAAGAAACCGAGCATCAGCAGGTATTCGATGCCGGGGGTGAGTTCGGTTTCCAGCAGCCGGGCGTAGTCGAAGGTAACCACGCCGCTGTTCAGGTAGTGCACCAGCACCAGGCCGAGAATGGCCACCAGCATGAGCAGGCCGCTGGCCTGGGTGTAGATGAAGAACTTGGTCGCGGCGGTGATCCGCGTCTTCTTGCCGTCGCCGCTATGCCCCCACAACGCGATGAGGAAGTACATCGGCACCAGCATCATTTCCCAGAAGAAAAAGAACAGGAACAGGTCCATGGCCAGGAACACGCCGACCACGCCTCCCAGGATCCACAGCAGGTTGAGGTGAAAGAAGCCGACATGCCGCTGGATCTCGTTCCACGAACACAACACCGACAGCACCCCGAGCAGCCCGGTCAGCACCACCATCAACAACGAGAGTCCATCCAGCGCCAGGTGCAGGTTGATGCCCAGGCGGGCGATCCACACCTGCCGGTACTCCATGGCCCAGACCCCGGCGTCAGCGGGAGAGGGGGCCAGGCGGTAGTCGCCCAGCAGCCACAGCCACAGGCCCAGCGCGAGCAGCAGCCCCATGGCGAACAGGGCGATCCAGCGCGGCAGCGTCTGGTTGACGCGCTCGACCAGCCAGCAGAGCAGACCGCCGAGAAAGGGAACCAGGATCAGCCAGGGAAGCATCACGGTGTCGAATCCTTGCGCACGTTCAAATCAGGACCAGGCCAAGCAGCAGCACGGCTCCACCCACCAGGGACAGCGCGTACCAGCGCAACTGGCCAGTCTGGGTCCGACTGGTAGCCCGGTGCCCAGCCTGCGCCAGCTTCGCCAGCAGGCCCATGCCGCGATCGATGGGATCGCGACCCAGCAGGCGGCACAGCAGCAGGTAGGGCCGCACGAACAGCCTGTCGTAGAGCCAGTCGAATCCCCAGGCGGCCCGCCACCAGGCATGCAGCAGCCGTCCCGGCGGGCTCTGCGCGAGCGCCGTGACCCGCGTGCGCTTGCCAAGGAACAGCCCGGCGGCGAGCAGGATGCCGGCGACGGCAATCGCCCCCGAGGTGATTTCCAGTGTCATGCGCCCCTCGTCCGTGGTCTGCCCGGCGCCCGGCGGCAATACATCGGCCAGCGGCGGGCTGATCCAGGCGCCGAGGAAGGTGGACAGCAGGATCAGCACGACCAGTGGCAGACCGTGGGCCAGGCCGCGTCCCGCGTGAGCCTCGATACGTGGTGAGCCGTGGAAGACGATGAAGATCAGTCGGAAGCAGTAGAGCGAGGTCAGCAAGGCGCCGACCAGGCCGGCGAACAGCAGTCCGAGATGGCCGCTGGCGAAGGCTTCCCAGAGAATCGCGTCCTTGGAATAGAAGCCGGCGGTGAGCAGCGGCAGGGCCGCCAGCGCCGCGCCCCCCACCAGGAAACTGACATAGGCCAGCGGCAGGCGGCGCCATAACCCGCCCATGCGGAAGATGTTCTGTTCGTGGTGGCAGGCGTTGATCACCGCGCCGGCGGCGAGGAACAGCAGGGCCTTGAAGAAGGCGTGGGTCATCAGGTGGAAGATCGCCGCACTCCAGGCGCCCACGCCCAGGGCGAGGAACATGTAGCCGATCTGGCTCATGGTCGAGTAGGCCAGGATGCGCTTGATGTCGGTCTGCGCCAGGGCGGCGAAGCCGGCCAGCAGCAGGGTCGTGGCGCCGATAAGGCCGACCAGCTGCAAGACCTCCGGCGCCAGCAGGAAAAGGCCGTGGGTGCGGGCGATCAGGTAGACGCCGGCGGTGACCATGGTAGCGGCGTGGATCAGCGCGGAAACCGGCGTCGGGCCGGCCATGGCATCGGCCAGCCAGGTCTGCAGCGGCAGTTGCGCGGACTTGCCGACCGCGCCGCCGAGCAGCGCCAGCGCCGCCAGGCTGATCCACGGGTCGCCCTCGGCGAATCGCTGCGGCGCCAGGGCGAGCAGCGCCTGGATGTTCAGGGTGTCGAGCTGCACGAACAGGATGAACAGGCCGAAGGCCATTAGCACGTCGCCGACCCGGGTGACGATGAAGGCCTTGAGGGCCGCGTTACCGTTGGCCCGCTCGTCGTAATAGAAGCCGATCAGCAGGTAGGAGCACAGGCCGACGCCCTCCCAGCCGAAGTACAGCAGCAGCAGGTTATCGCCCAGCACCAGCAGCAGCATGCTGAAGATGAACAGGTTGGTGTAGGCGAAGAAGCGCGAATAGCCCTCTTCGCCACGCATGTACCAGCTGGCGAACAGGTGGATCAGGAAGCCGACCCCGGTCACCACGCCCAGCATTGTCAAGGACAGGCCATCCAGATGCAGGCCGACGCTGGCCTGCAGGCCCGCCACGTCCAGCCATTGCCATAGGCGCTGGGTGTGGATGCCGCCCGCCGGCGGCGAGGTGACGAACTCTACGGCGACCCAGGCCGTGACCAGCGCCGCCAGACCCACCGAGCCGACCCCGATGACGGCGGCCAGGCGATCCGGCAGGCGTCCACGCGAGAAGGCCAGCAGCAGGTAGCCGAGCAGGGGAAAGAGGAAGGTCAGGGGCAGCAGGTTCATCCACGCATCTCGCTGGCGGCATCCACGCTGAGGGTGTCGAAGCGGCGGTACAGCTGCAGCAGGATGGCCAGGCCGATGGCTGCCTCGGCGGCGGCCAGGCTGATCACCAGAATGAACATGATCTGCCCGTCGGGCTGCGCCCAGCGGCTGCCGGCCACCACGAAGGCCAGGCCGCAGGCGTTCATCATGATTTCCAGGCTCATCAGCACGAAGAGGATGTCGCGACGCACCATCAGGCCGACCAGACCCAGGCAGAAGATCAGCGCGGCGACGGCCAGGCCATGTTCAAGGGGGATCGCATCGATCATGGCGGTCACTCCGTGGCCTCGTGGCGTCCCAAGTGGTAGGCGGCCACCAGCGCCGCCAGCAGCAGCAGCGAGGCCAGTTCCACGGCCAGCAGGTAGGGGCCGAACAGCGCGATGCCGACAGCCTTGGACGGTACATCTTCCAGCCCGAGGGGCACCTGGCTGGGCGCGGCGAACAGCGCCCACATCAACTGGCCGAACAACAGCAGCGCCAGCAGCCCGGGGCCGATCCAGACTCCCGGGGTCAGCCAGCTGCGCTCCTGGCGCGCGGTCTCCGGGCCGAGGTTGAGCATCATCACTACGAACACGAACAGCACCAGGATCGCCCCGGCATACACGATGATTTCCAGCGCCCCGGCGAACGGCGCGCCGAGGCTGAAGAAGCACATGGCCACGGCCAGCAGCGAGGTGATCAGGTAGAGCAGGGCGTGCACCGGATTGCTGCCAGTGATCACCCGGAAGCTGGCCACCACGGCCACGCCGGCGGAGAGGTAGAAGGCATATTCCATGTCAGGGCCTCGGCGAAACAGGTTGGCGGGTCATGGCAGCAACCCCTTCACATCGATCGGCGGCGCCTCGTCCCGGGCGGCGCCCTTGGGCTTGCCGGCGATGGCCATGCCGGCCACCCGGTAGTAGTTGTAGTCCGGATACTTGCCGGGGCCGGCGATCAGCAGGTCCTCCTTTTCGTACACCAGCTCCTGGCGCCGGTATTCGCCCATCTCGAAATCCGGGGTGAGCTGGATCGCCGTGGTCGGACAGGCTTCCTCGCACAGGCCACAGAAGATGCAGCGCGAGAAATTGATGCGGAAGAACTCCGGATACCAGCGGCCGTCTTCCTGCTCGGCCTTCTGCAGGGAAATGCAGGCCACCGGACAGGCCACCGCGCAGAGGTTGCAGGCCACGCAGCGCTCTTCGCCGTCGGGGTCGCGGGTCAGCACGATGCGGCCCCGGTAGCGCGGCGGCAGGTACACCGGCTCTTCCGGGTACTGCAGGGTGTCGCGCGGGCGAAAGCCGTGGCCGAAGATCATCACCAGGCTGCGCAGCTGGGTGAAGGTGCCGTGCACCACCTCGCCTATGTACTTGAGCATGGCTGCTTCTCCTCAGCGGGCCGCCAGCACCAGCGCACCGGTCACCAGCAGGTTGAGCAGGGTCAGTGGCAGGCAGAACTTCCAGCCGAAGGCCATCACCTGGTCATAGCGTGGACGCGGCAGCGAGGCGCGCAGCAGGACGAAGAACATGATGAAAAACCCGGTCTTCAGCGCGAACCAGACGAACGACAGCCATGGCAGCGCATCGAGGAACGGGCCGTGCCAGCCGCCGAAGAACAGTGTGGTCAACAACGCCGAAATCAGGACGATGCCGATGTACTCGCCGACGAAGAACATGCCCCATTTCATGCCGGCGTATTCGATGTGGTAGCCGTCGGCCAGCTCCTGCTCGGCTTCCGGCTGGTCGAAGGGATGCCGGTGGGTCACCGCCACGCCGGCGATGAGGAAGGTACAGAAACCCAGGAACTGCGGCAGGATGAACCACAGGTGCTGCTGGTACGCGACGATGTCGCGCAGGTTGAACGAACCCGTCTGCGCCACCACGCCCATCAGTGAAAGGCCGAGGAACACCTCGTAGGACACGGTCTGCGCCGAGGCCCGCAGCGCGCCGAGCAGGGCGTACTTGTTGTCGCTCGCCCAGCCGGCGAACAGCACCGCGTAGACGGTCAGGCCGGCCATGGCGAAGAAGAACAGGATGCCGATATTGAGGTCCGCCACGCCCCAGGTGGGGGTGATGGGCACCACGGCGAAGGCCATCAGCAATGCGCTCATGGCCACCACCGGGGCCAGGGTGAACACCATTCGGTCGGCGAAGGGTGGCGTCCAGTCCTCCTTGAAGAACATCTTCAGCATGTCGGCGGCCAGCTGGAACATGCCGAACGGGCCGACGCGGTTGGGACCGTAGCGGTCCTGCCACCAGCCCAGCAGGCGACGCTCGATGAAGCTCAGCAGGGCGCCGGCGATCACCACCGCCAGCAGGATCACCAGCGCCTTGATGACCGCGATGAGGATGTCGACCACGCCGGGCGTCAGCCAGCTCATGGCGCGGCCTCCAGATCCATGGCCAGGCTGTCGGCGCGCAGCGGCGGTATGCCCGGTAAACCGCTGGGCAGACCGAGCAGGCCCGGGGCCAGGTGGTCACTCAGGCGCAGCGTCAGGCGCAGTCGCTGATCATCGAGGCGCAGGCTGACCGGCATGCCGTCGCGCAGGCCGCGTCGCTCGGCCTCGTCGCGGCCCAGCAATGCGTAGGCATCGGGCATGCGCGCCTGGATCGGCGCGGCGCGGGCGCTCAGCTCCTCGCTGCCGAACAGGTGATGCAGTGGCACCACGTGCAGCAGCCCCGGCCGGGGCTCGAACTCCGGTGGCGGTGCGCACCAGGCCAGGTCGCCACGCGGGCCGTCGAGCAGTCGCACGCCCGGATCGCCGGCCCGCAGGTGGCCGCCCACCTCGTCCTGGAAGCGGTTCCACGCCTGCGGCGAGTTCCAGCCCGGGGACCAGGCGAAGGGGATCTGCTGCCGGGGCTCGGTGCTGCCGGCATAGCCCTCCATGGAAAAGGCGAACGCGCTGTCCCGATCCTGGGGCTGGCGCGGCTCGTGCACGTTGAGGTTGGCGCGCATGGCGGTGCGGCCGCTGTAGCGATGCGGTTCGCGGGCCAGCTTGAGGCCGCGAATGCGAAAGCTTGCCCGGGGCGCGGCGTCGCGGATGCCGGCCAAGAGCGGGTGGGCGGCGGCGCACGCCTCGGTGGCCTGGTCCAGCTCGGTCCAGTCCACCGGGCGGCTCTGCAGGGTGCAGTGCAGGGCATGCAGCCAGCGCCAGCCCTCGCGAATGCGACACTCAGGGTCGTAATAATACGGCTCGAAGACCTGGAAGAAGCGCTGCGCGCGGCCTTCCTGGCTGACCAGGGTGCCGTCGGCCTCGGCGAAGCTGGCGGCGGGCAACAGTAGCTGGGCGCGCGCAGCGGTGGCGGTCGCCTGATGGTCGAGGACGACCAGTGTGGCCTGCTCCAGGGCGGCCTCGATGCGCTGGGCGTCGGTGCGCCGGTACAGATCGTTCTCCAGCACCACCGCGGCCTGTGCTTCGCCACGCTGCAGAGCCTGCAGCGCGTCCTCCAGGGGGCTGCCGCCGAGCAGGCTCAGGCCGAGGCTGTTGGCTTCCGGCACTACCAGGCTGAGCGATGCGTTCTTCCGGCGATTCTTCAGCGCCTGGGCGATGTTGCCCACGGCGTCGAGCAACGCGGGCTCGCCCAGCGAGGTGCCGCCGATCAGCAGCGGCCGGCGGGCGGCCAGCAGGGCGGCGGCGATGCGCTCGGCATCTTCCCGGGTTGCTGGCTCCAGCCCCTCGACCGCCGGGGACTGCGGATCGATGGCGTGTGCCACGGCGAAGCCCAGGCGCGCCAGATCGCGCGGTGCAGCCCGGTGGCAATGCTCGGCCAGATCATCCAGGCGGGTGTGCTCCAGGCTGGCGATGAACAGCGGATTCAGCGCCCGCTGGGCGACGTTCTGCACGGCGGCCTGATGCCAGTCCGGGACCTGCAGCGCGGCGGCCATCTCCCCGGCCTTGCCGTGGGCGGCCTGGCGCACCGCCAGGGCCAGGCGGGCGGCGGTCTGGGTCAGGTCCTCGCCGAGAATGAACACCGCGTCGTGGCGTTCGATGTCGCGCATCGAGGCCACCGGCAACGGGCCCTTGTGCAGCAGGTCGCGGACGCGGTTCAGGCCGTCCAGCTCGGCGGCGCTCACCCCGCTGCAGAAATGTCGCTCGCCGACCAGCGTGCGCAGGGCGTGGTTGCTTTCCAGGCTGGCACGCGGCGAGCCGATGCCGATCACCCGCTTGCCGCGCAGCAGCTCGGCAGCCTTGTCCAGCGCGGCATCAATGCCCAGCATGGCGTCCGCGCAGCGGGGCTGGCGCGGGCGGTCCGGGCGATTGACGAAGCCGTAGCCGAAGCGGCCACGGTCGCAGAGGAAGTAGTGGTTGATCTCGCCGTGGTAGCGGTTCTCGATGCGGCGGATTTCCCCGTAGCGTTCGCCGGGGCTGATGTTGCAGCCGGCCGCGCAGCCGTGGCAGATGCCGGGTGCGTACTGCATGTCCCACTTGCGGGTGTAGCGCTCGGAGTGGGGTCGGTCGGTAAATACCCCGGTCGGGCAGACCTCGGTGAGGTTGCCGGCGAACTCGCTGTCCAGCGGGCCGTCCTCGACGCGGCCGAAGTACAGGTTGTCATGGGCGCCGAATACGCCCAGGTCGGTGCCGCCGGCGTAGTCGTTGTAGTAGCGCACGCAGCGGTAACAGGCGATGCAACGGTTCATCTCGTGGCCGATGAACGGTCCGAGGTCCTGGTTTGCGTGGGTGCGCTTGCTGAAGCGGTAGCGGCGCCGGCTATGGCCGGTCATCACCGTCATGTCCTGCAGATGGCAATGCCCGCCTTCCTCGCATACCGGGCAGTCGTGCGGGTGGTTGATCATCAGCCACTCGACGACTCTTGCGCGGAACGCGCGGGCTTCCTCGTCGGCGATGGAGATCCAGGTGTTGTCGCTGGCCGGCGTCATGCAGGACATCACCAGCCGGCCCCGGGTATCGTGCTCGTCGCGGAACTGCTTCACCGCGCACTGGCGGCAGGCGCCGACGCTACCCAACGCCGGATGCCAGCAGAAGTAGGGAATGTCGAGGCCGAGCGACAGGCAGGCGTGCAGGAGGTTGTCCGCCCCGTCGACCTCGTATGCCTGTCCGTCTACATGAATGGTGGCCATGCTGCTGTCCTTCCTGTCCGCCGCAGCGGGGTTGCGGTTTCTCCTCAGGTTTGCGCGAGCCCTCGGCGCGCGCGCGCCGAGGGCGCGATGCCGGCTTTGAACTCGTCGCGGAAGTACTTCAGGGCACTGCCCAGCGGCTCCACCGCGCCCGGCGCGTGGGCACAGAACGTCTTGCCCGGGCCGAGGAACTCGACCAGTTCGCCGAGCACCTGCAGGTCCTCGGGCGTGCCCTGGCCCTGCTCCAGCGCGCGCAGGATCTTCACGCTCCACGGCAGGCCGTCGCGGCACGGCGTACACCAGCCGCAGGACTCGCGGGCGAAGAACTCCTCCATGTTGCGCAGCAGCGACACCATGCTGACCGACGCATCGACGGCAAGTGCCAATCCGGTGCCCATGCGGGTGCCGACCGCGGCGATGCCGCCGGCGTGCATCGCCGCGTCCAGGTGTTCAGGCAACAGGAAGCCGGTGCCGGCGCCGCCGGGCTGCCAGCACTTGAGCTTATGGCCATCGCGCATGCCGCCGGCGTGGGTTTCCAACAGCTCGCGGGCGCTGATGCCGAAGGGCAGTTCCCACAGGCCGGGCGTGCGGACCCGGCCAGAGAAGCCCATCAGCTTGGTGCCCATGTCGTCGCTGCCGGAGCGGGCCAGGGAGCGGTACCAGTCCACGCCGTGCAGGATGATCGCCGGCACGTTGCACAGGGTTTCCACGTTATTGACACAGGTCGGTCGGCCCCAGGCGCCGACGCTGGCCGGGAAGGGCGGCTTGGCGCGCGGGTTGGCGCGGCGGCCTTCCAGCGAATTGATCAGCGCGGTTTCCTCGCCACAGATGTAGCGGCCGGCGCCGGTGTGCACGAACAGCTCGAAATCGAAGCCGCTACCGAGGATGTTGCGGCCCAGCAGGCCGGCGTCGCGGGCCTCTGCCAGGGCGCGGTTGAGGATGCGCGCCGCGTCGACATACTCGCCGCGCAGGAAGATGTAGCCGCGACCGGCTCGCAGCGCGTGGGCGCTGATCAGCATGCCTTCCACCAGCAGGTGCGGCAGCTGCTCCATGAGCAGCCGGTCCTTCCAGGTGTTGGGTTCCATCTCGTCCGCATTGCACAGCAGGTAGCGGATGTTCCGCGTGTCGTCGGCGGGCATCAGGCTCCATTTCACCCCGGTCGGAAAGCCTGCGCCGCCCCGTCCCTTGAGGCCGGAGTCCTTGACCGCCTGCACGGTGGCAGCCGGGGTCAGCTCGTCGAGGGCCTTGCGCAGCGCCTGGTAGCCGTTGGTACGGCGGTATTCGTCCAGCCACACCGGTTCGCCATCCTCGCGCAGGCGCCAGGTCAGCGGATGGGTGTCTTCGGCACGTGGTACGCGGTTGGCGGGACCGAGAGAGGCGAGTTTCATGGATAGGCCTCCAGCAGCCGGGCGAGGGCGTCGGCGCTCACGTTGCCGTAGGTGTCGTCATCGATCATCAGCGTGGGCGCCTTGTCGCAGTTGCCCAGGCAGCACACCGGCAGCAGCGTGAAGCGGCCATCGGCGCTGGTTTGCCCGGGCTCGATGCCGAGCTGGTCACGCAGGCGGACGAGCAGCGTCTCGTGACCGGCAATAAAGCAGGTCATGCTGTCGCACACGCGCAGGATGTGGCGGCCCACCGGTACGCGAAAGATCTGGCTATAGAAGGTGGCTACGCCTTCCACGTCGCTGGCGGGGATGCCCAGCAGTTCGCCAATGGCCTCGCAGGCGCCGTCCGGCACCCAGCCACGCTGCTGTTGCACGATCTTCAGCGCCTCGATTGAAACGGCCCGCGAGTCCTCGAAGTGCTGTTTTTCCTGCTCAATGGCCTGCCGTTCGGCCTCGCTCAGGGTGAATCGGTCGGTCTGGATCAGGGTCTGGCTCATGGTCAGCGGTCCACGTCGGCCATCACGAAATCGATGCTGCCCAGGTAGGCGATCAGATCGGAGATCATGCTGCCGTTGATCACCGAGGGAATCTGCTGCAGGTGCGGGAAGCTGGGGGTGCGGATGCGCGTGCGGTAGCTCATGGTGCTGCCGTCGCTGGTCAGGTAGTAGCTGTTGATGCCCTTGGTCGCCTCGATCATCTGCAGGCTTTCGTTGGCCGGCATCACCGGCCCCCAGGAGACCTGCAGGAAGTGGGTGATCAGCGTCTCGATGTGCTGCAGCGTGCGTTCCTTCGGCGGCGGCGTGGTCAGCGGATGGTCGGCCTTGTGGGGCCCTTCCGGCATGTTGCGCAGGCACTGTTCGATGATCTTCAGGCTCTCGCGCATCTCGCCCAGCTTCACCAGGCAGCGGTCGTAGGCATCGCCGTTGACGGCCAGCGGCACTTCGAACTCGAAGTGCTGGTAACCAGAGTAGGGACGCGCCTTGCGCAGGTCGAAGTCGCAGCCGGTGGCGCGCAGGCCGGCTCCGGTCACGCCCCAGTCCAGCGCGTCGCGGGTGGTGTAGGAGGCCACTCCCCTGGTACGTCCGATCAGGATGCTGTTCTTCAGGGCGGCCTTCTCGTACTCGTCCAGGCGCCGGGGCATCCAGGCGAGGAACTCGCGCACCAGGGTGTCCCAGCCGCGCGGCAGGTCGTGCGCCACACCGCCGATGCGGAACCAGGCCGGGTGCATGCGAAAGCCGGTGATCGCCTCCACCACCCGATAGGCCCGCTGGCGATCGGTGAAGGTGAAGAACACCGGGGTCATGGCACCGATGTCCTGGATATAGGTGCCGAGGAACAGCAGGTGGTTCAGGATGCGGAAGAACTCGGCGAGCATCACGCGGATGAAATCCACGCGGTCCGGCACCCGGATACCGGCGAGCTTTTCCACGGCCAGCACATAGGGCAGGTTGTTCATCACCCCGCCCAGGTAGTCGATGCGATCGGTGTAGGGGATGTAGCTGTGCCAGCTCTGGCGCTCGGCCATCTTCTCGGCGCCGCGGTGGTGGTAGCCGATCTCCGGCACGCAATCGACGATCTCCTCGCCGTCCAGCTGCAGGATGATGCGGAAGGCGCCGTGGGCCGAGGGATGGTTGGGGCCCAGGTTGAGGAACATGAAATCCTCGTGGGCGCCGCGCCGCTGCATGCCCCAGTCCTCGGGGCGGAAGCGCAGCGCCTCCTGCTCCAGATCCTGTTTGGCGGCGGTCAGGCTGTAGGGGTCGAACTCCGTGGCGCGGGCCGGGTAGTCCTTGCGCAGCGGGTGCCCCTCCCAGGTGGGCGGCATGAGGATGCGGGTCTGCAGCGGGTGGCCGCTGAAGCGGATGCCGAACATGTCCCAGATTTCCCGTTCGTACCAGTTGGCGTTCGGCCAGACGCCGGTGGCGCTCGGCAGTTCCGGATCGCCTTCCAGCAGCGCGACCTTGAGCATCAGGTCGCTGTTCCGCTCCAGTGAAATCAGTTGGTAGAAGACGCTGAAGTCGGCCGGAGGCAGTCCTTGGCGACGGGTGCGCAGGCGCTCATCCATGCCGTGCAGGTCATAGAGCATCGAATAGGGGCGGGGCAGCTGGCGCAGGAAACGCAGGATCTCGATCAGCCGCTCGCGCGCCACCCAGAGCACCGGCATGCCGGTCAGGGTCGGTTGCTCGGTGAAGGCGTCGGCGCCGAAACGAGCGTGAAGTTCGCTGACAATGCCGCGATCATCCTCCTGATAGGGCGGAATGTGCAGCGTTCCGCCGGGGTGCGTCGACTGTTTAGGCTCAGACATCATCGGGACTGCGCAGTTGAGTGACCTGGATGCGCCGTTCACGGTGCCGTTCGCGCTGCGAGGGCATTTCCGCCCTATAGACGCCCTGATCGCCAATGACCCAGGAGAGCGGACGGCGTTCCTGGCCGATCGACTCCTGCAGCAGCATCAGCCCCTGCAGGAAGGCCTCCGGACGGGGCGGGCAGCCGGGCACGTAGACATCCACCGGCAGGAACTTGTCGACGCCCTGTACCACCGAGTAGATGTCGTACATACCGCCGGAGTTGGCGCAGGAGCCCATGGAGATCACCCATTTCGGCTCGAGCATCTGCTCGTAGAGCCGCTGGATGATGGGCGCCATCTTGATGAAGCAGGTGCCCGCCACCACCATGAAGTCGGCCTGGCGCGGCGATGCGCGAATCACCTCGGCGCCGAAGCGGGCGATGTCATGGGGTGCGGTGAAGGCGGTGGTCATTTCCACGTAACAGCAGGAAAGCCCGAAGTTGTACGGCCACAGGGAGTTCTTGCGACCCCAGTTGACCGCGCCGTTGAGCACCTCCTCGAGCTTGCCCAGGAAGATGCTGCGGTGGACCTGATCCTCCAGCGGATCGCCTACCGTCGAGCGTTCACCGATCGGGTAGCGCGGGTTGGCCGCCTCCGGATCGATCCGCACAAGGTTGTATCGCATCACCCATGCCTCATTGTTTGTGCGTCGCCTGACGCGCACGGCGACGGCTGGGTGACCAGTCGAGCGCGCCGATCCGCCCCAGATAAACCAGGCCCGCCAACAGGATTGCCACGAAAATGGTCGCTTCGATGAAGCCGGCCCAGCCGCTTTCGCGTACCGAGATCGCCCAGGCGAAGAGGAACAGCGCCTCGACGTCGAAGATCACGAATAGCATTGCGACCAGATAGAACTTGGCGGACAGGCGCAGGCGGGCGCTGCCGGTGGAAACGATGCCGGACTCGAAAGGTTCGTTCTTGCTGCGGCCCCAGGACTTGCCGCCGAGCAGGCTGGAGACGCCGAGCATGAAGGCGCACAGGCCCAGGACGCCGGCCAGGAACACGGCAAAGGCCCAGTGGTGGGAAAGGGTGGCGATATCGGTCATGGCCAGGCTCCCGGGTGCCGGTGCGGCGGAAGGCGCCGGTGGGTGACTAGCCTAGACCCGGATACGGAAACGACAAGGCCCCGGTATCGCTACCGGGGCCTTGTCTGGACAGTCGCACCGGCCGGACGGGCCGACCGGGCGTGAGCCGGTTCCTTAGTGGAACTGGTTCATGGTGTTGTCCTTGCCGCTTGCCTTCAGAGCCGCTTCGCCAGCGAAGTACTCCTTGTGGTTGTCGCCGATGTCAGAACCAGCCATGTTCTGGTGCTTGACGCAGGCGATACCCTGGCGGATTTCCTGACGCTGCACGCCCTTCACGTAGGCCAGCATGCCCTGGTCGGCGAAGTAGCCCTTGGCCAGGTTGTCGGTGGACAGGGCCGCGGTGTGGTAGGTCGGCAGGGTGATCAGGTGGTGGAAGATGCCTGCGTTGGCGGAACCGTCGCGCTGGAAGGTACGGATCTTCTCGTCAGCCAGCTTGGCCAGTTCGCTGTCGTCGTACTCCACGCTCATCAGCTTGGCGCGGTCGTAGGCGGAAACGTCCTTGCCTTCGGCGACCATGGCGTCGAACACCTGCTGGCGGAAGTTCAGGGTCCAGTTGAAGGACGGGCTGTTGTTGTACACCAGCTTGGCGTTCGGGATGACTTCGCGGATGCGGTCAACCATGCCCTTGATCTGGCCAACGTGCGGCTTCTCGGTTTCGATCCACAGCAGGTCGGCGCCGTTCTGCAGGCTGGTGATGCAGTCCAGCACGCAGCGGTCTTCGCCGGTGCCCTTGCGGAACTGGAACAGGTTGGACGGCAGACGCTTCGGACGCAGCAGCTTGCCTTCACGCTTGATCACGACATCGCCGTTACCCAGTTCGGCTGCGGAGATTTCTTCGCAATCCAGGAAGGAGTTGTACAGGTCGCCCAGGTCGCCCGGCTCGTTGGTCACGGCGATCTGCTTGGTCAGGCCGGCACCCAGGGAGTCGGTACGGGCGACGATCACGCCGTTGTCGATACCCAGTTCCAGGAACGCGTAGCGAACAGCGTTGATCTTGGCGAGGAAGTCGGCATGCGGGACGGTTACCTTGCCGTCCTGGTGGCCACACTGCTTCTCGTCGGAAACCTGGTTCTCGATCTGGATGCAGCAGGCACCCGCTTCGATCATCTTCTTGGCCAGCAGGTAGGTGGCTTCCGGGTTACCGAAGCCGGCGTCGATGTCGGCGATGATCGGTACCACGTGGGTTTCGAAGTTGTCGATCTGAGCCTGGATCTCGGCTTCCTTGGCCTTGTCGCCAGCGGCGCGGGCAGCGTCCAGAGCGGTGAACAGCAGGTCCAGCTCACGGGCGTCAGCCTGGCGCAGGAAGGTGTACAGCTCTTCGATCAGGCTGGAGACGGCAGTCTTCTCGTGCATGGACTGGTCGGGCAGCGGGCCGAACTCGGAGCGCAGCGCGGCAACCATCCAACCGGACAGGTACAGATACTTCTTGTTGGTGGTCTTCAGGTGCTTCTTGATGGAGATCAGCTTCTGCTGACCGATGAAGCCGTGCCAGCAACCCAGCGACTGGGTGTATACGGACGAGTCGGCGTCGTACTCGGCCATGTCCTTGCGCATGATGTCAGCGGTGTACTGAGCGATTTCCAGACCGGTCTTGAAGCGGTTCTGGGCGCGCATGCGAGCGACGGATTCCGGGTTGATGGCGCTCCAGCTGCTGCCGTACTGCTCTTTCAGGGCGGCGATCGCCTTGATGTCGTTTTGATAAGCGGACATGGTCAATCCTTCACAATGGGTTGGTCTTTCACCGACTCCCGGTCGACCTGAGCAAGGTCGTGCGACGGGCGGCTCATGCAACCTGGAGGAGGATGGACGGAAACGAGGTCGTGCAGGTAGGGAGCGAGCAGAGGTACTACAGCATCTGCGATCTGCATAGGAAATATGCAGGAAAGGGCTGTGGATCCAAGGCTTCCCCGTCCCTCGGGACGACTACGTTCCAGTCGCAACCTCGTCGATCGCCCGGTAAGGCTGAATCGGCACGAAGAGACCCGGCTGGTTGGCTTGAGTCGCTTCGGGCTGCTCTTCGAAAAGAGCCTCCTGGTTAGCGGGAGCGGGCGCATGATGCGATGGAACGACAGGCGAGTCAAACGTTTTGTAGTGTTTTTTTTGTGGCACTACATTTTTGCTTTCAGGGTTGTCCGCACATCATTCGAGAGCGTCCACGCGGATGCGCAGCGGTTGCGCCTGGGCGGAGCGGGTGGCCAGTCGGTTGTGCGTGGCGGTGAGCTCCTCGCCGGTGATCTCGATCCATTCCCCGAGACGACCAGTGACGTGGGTTTCGCCCAGCAGGGTATCTCGGGCCCCGTACAGAGCGGGGTCGATTTCGGTACGCCGGGCGCTCAGGTCCAGTTGCACGCCCGCGTCGCCGGTCAGTCTGGCCACCAGTTGCAGGGCGATGCCACTTTCCGTTTCCTGGCTTTGCAGGTAGGGCAGGCCATCCAGGTCGGCGCTGAAGCCGAGCCGGGGTTCGCTGCGCTCGAGTTGCACGAACGCGGGGCGACCTTCGCTGGCGCGGATCTGCAGGGTTCGGTGGGGCTGTCCGGCCGTCAGGATGCGAGGGGCAGGGGCGCCACTCTGCGCCGGCAGGGCGGGGTGGGTCACCACTCGGTAACGGGGCTGCTGGTCGGGGCTGGTGTCCAGGCTGATCAGCAGCTGGCGAGCCGGCGCGTCCAGCTGGTTGACAACACTCCGCAACTCATTGATGCGTTCCAGGCTGGCCCGCACCAGTAGCTGGCGATCATGGGCGGCCAGCGTCTCGCCTTCGTCGAGCAGTGCCTGGACGGCGGGCAGCAGCTCCTCGGCCGTGCGGTGCTGCAGCGGTATCAGGGCCGTGGCGGCAAACAGGGGCTGGGAAAGAGTCAACAGCAGGGCGATGACGGCTGGACGCAGGTGCATGCAGATTCTCCTTGAGCGGACGGAGTGCTCCGTCCGCATTTCAGGGCCCGCTCAGTTGCTGTGTCGGACCATGTCGACATGGGGGATGCCCGCCTCGAGGAATTCCTCGCTGACCACCCGGAAGCCCAGGCGCTCGTAGAAGGCAGTGGCGTGCACCTGGGCGGTGAGGTACTGGCGAGTCAGACCCGCCTGCTCGGCTTTCTCGATGGCCGCCTTCATCAACATCGCGCCGATGCCGCTGCCGCGCCAGTCCTTGAGCACGGCGACCCGGCCGATATGGCCGTCGGCCAGCAGGCGGGCGGTGCCAATGGGATAGTCGCCTGTGCAGGCCAGGAAGTGGGTGGCCTCCTGGTCATCGGAATCCCACTCCAGCTCCGGCGGCACCGATTGTTCGTTGATGAACACCGCTTCGCGGATACGGCGTAGTTCGGCATTGTCCTTCTGCCAGTCGGCGACGCGGACACTCAGCTCATTCTTCATCGGCCAGCTCCAGACTCCCCTGTTTGACGAGCTCCAGGAGGAGGGTACGCGCTTCGTCATTGCCCAGCCATTGGCCGAGATTGTCCTGATGCAGGGCGTCGGCGGAGCAGATCAGCTTGAGCAGATCGCGCAGCTCGGCGGGCAGCAGGCGGCTCTGGCCGCTGGCGAACAGCAACAGGCCGAGGTCTATTTCGCTCCAGGCCAGGCGCGAGCTGGGGTTGCGTACCAGCACGGCACCGTCCTCCAGGGCGTTCAGCAGTTCGTTCTCGTCGATGTCAGGGCCCGCGACCAGCTCGGGGTACTTCGGCTCGGTCATGAACTGGCCGAACCAGGTGAGCAGCAGGCGCTCATCGCCCATATGTTCTGCCAGCAGTTTCTTCAGGCGCACCAGTGCATCGCTCTGGATCTGGTAGGGATCGTCCTGTTGCGTCAGGTCGGCATCGCTGTAGCGGTCTTCGTCGGGGATGAACTGGGCCAGGAAGTCGGTGAAATGGGTCAGTACTTCGCTGGCGCTGGGGGCGCGGAAGCCTACGGAAATGGTCATGCACTCGTCTTCGGCGGTGCCGAAATGGGCCAAGCGTGGCGGCAGGTAGAGCATGTCGCCCGGTTCCAGCACCCATTCATCCGTGCCGGCAAAATCGGCAAGAATTTTCAGGTCGGCGTGTTCGAGCAGTGGGCTTTCACTGTCGCACATCTGGCCGATACGCCAGCGGCGCTTGCCGTAGCCCTGCAGCAGGAACACGTCGTAGTTGTCGTAATGCGGCCCGACGCCACCGCCCGGCGCGGCGTAGCTGATCATGATGTCGTCGATGCGCCAGTTGGGCAGGAAACGGAAGTGCTCCAGCAGCTCGGCGACCTCCGGAACGAACTGGTCGACGGCCTGTACCAGCAGGGTCCAGTCGCGCTTGGGCAGGTTCTGGTAGGTGTCTTCAGCGAAGGGGCCGCGGCGCAGCTCCCAGGGGTGTTCGCCGTGCTCCAGCACCAGGCGCGATTCGACTTCTTCTTCCAGCGACAGGCCGGCCAGCTCGTCCGGGCTGATCGGGCTCTGGAAATCAGGAATCGCCTGGCGAATCAGCAGGGGCTTCTTCTGCCAGTACTCGCGCAGGAATTGCTGCACGCTGATACCGCCCAGAAGTTGAAGTGGAGTATTAGAAGTCATTGCTAACACCTTGCTCTTTCGAGCGGAGCGGGATTCGGAAATAAAAAACGCCCGGCGCGGCCGGGCGTCCTTGAACAGGCGCGGCTCAGATGCGCTTGGCTTGGGCCACGGCGTTGCCGATGTAGTTGGCCGGGGTCAGCTTGCGCAGCTCGGCCTTGGCCTCGGCGGGAATATCCAGGGTGTCGATGAAGGTTTGCAGGCCGTCCGGGCTGATGCCCTTGCCGCGAGTCAGTTCCTTGAGCTTCTCGTAGGCGTTTTCCACGGCGTAGCGGCGCATCACGGTCTGCACGGGCTCGGCGAGGACTTCCCAGCAGTTGTCCAGGTCTTCGGCGATGCGTACGGCGTTCAGCTCCAGCTTGCCGATGCCCTTGAGGGAGGCTTCGTAGGCGATGATGCTGTGGGCAAAGCCGACACCCAGGTTGCGCAGAACGGTGGAGTCGGTCAGGTCACGCTGCCAGCGGGAGATCGGCAGCTTGCTGGCCAGGTGCTGGAAGATCGCGTTGGCGATGCCCAGGTTACCTTCGGAGTTCTCGAAATCGATCGGGTTGACCTTGTGCGGCATGGTGGACGAGCCGATCTCGCCGGCCACGGTCTTCTGCTTGAAGTAGCCGAGGGAGATGTAGCCCCACACGTCGCGGTCGAAATCGATGAGGATGGTGTTGAAGCGCGCGATGGCGTCGAACAGCTCGGCGATGTAGTCGTGCGGCTCGATCTGGGTGGTATAGGGGTTCCAGGCCAGGCCCAGGTCCTGCTCGATGAATTCGCTGGCGTTGGCTTCCCAGTCCACGTCCGGATAGGCGGACAGGTGGGCGTTGTAGTTGCCCACGGCACCGTTGATCTTGCCGAGCAGCGGCACGGCGGCCACCTGGGCAATCTGGCGCTCCAGGCGATAGACGACGTTGGCCATTTCCTTGCCCAGGGTGGTGGGCGATGCCGGCTGGCCGTGGGTGCGCGACAGCATCGGCACGTCGGCGAACTTAATCGCCAGTTCGCGGATCGCCTCGGCGGTCTGGCGCATCAGCGGCAGCAGCACGCTGTCACGGCCCTCGCGCAGCATCAGCGCGTGGGACAGGTTGTTGATGTCCTCGCTGGTGCAGGCGAAGTGGATGAATTCGTTGACGGCAGCCAGCTCCGGCAGCTGCTTGGCCTGCTCCTTGAGCAGGTATTCCACGGCCTTCACGTCGTGGTTGGTGGTGCGCTCGAATTCCTTGACGCGCTCGGCATGCTCCAGCTGGAAGTTCTCGGCCAGGCTGTTCAGCAGCGCATTGGCTTCGGCAGAGAAGGGGGCCACTTCCGGAATACCGGAGTGCTGGGCCAGGCGCTGCAGCCAGCGCACTTCCACCAGGACGCGGTTCTTGATCAGGCCGAACTCGCTGAAGATCGGGCGCAGAGCGTTGGTCTTGCTGGCGTAACGGCCATCGACGGGGGAAACCGCGGTGAGCGAGGAGAGCTGCATGGGGTTATCTCGGCAATCGGGCAGAAAAAACAGGGCGCATAGCATACCCGAAAGATCGGTAGCCAGGGCGCCCGTGATGTGGGAGGTCAGGCGCTGCGTAGCAGCGGGTAGAGCTCCTTGAGCAGCTTGCGGCGGCTGAACACCAGTTGCCAGCGGCTGCCGCCCAGCTGTCGCCAGAGGCGCGCGGCGCGCACGCCGGCGAACAGCAGGGTGCGGATCTTGGCGGCATTGGCGCTCTGTTGCAGGTAGCGCATGTCGCCCTGCACCTGGATGCGCTGGCGGAAGGTGGACAGGGTGTCCTGGTACAGCGCGCCGAAGGAGGCGATGACGTTCTCATGGGTCGGACCGAAGTGCTCGACCTGCTGCTGGATCTGGCCGAGGCGCTTGCCGATCAGGTCCATCAGATCGCCGCGCTTGTCCAGCTGGCGCTCGAGGACCAGCAGGGTCAGCGCGTAGCGCAGCGAGTCGCGCGGCAGGCTGGCCGGCGTACGCTCCAGGGTGCTGGCCAGCGCGCGATAGCCGTCGCGCAGGTTGAGGTCGTCGCCGCCGAACACCTCCAGGGTGCTTTGCGGGTTGCGCGCCAGCAGGCTGCCGACCAGGCAGGCCACGGCGGCTTCGTTGCACTGTCCGGTGCGTGCCAGGCGGTCCACCTGGATGGCGGCGGTAAACACGGCCCCCAGGGCGATCAGCTGTTCCTGGGTGCGATTCATGCGCGTGCTCCGGTGCGGGGGAACCAGGGCTCGGCCAGTTCGATGACGCCGCCGCCCAGGCAGACCTCGCCGTCGTAGAACACCACCGACTGGCCGGGGGTGACGGCGCGCTGCGGCGCGTCGAACACGGCGCGATAGCCATCTTCGGTGCGCTCCAGGGTGCAGGCCTGATCCTGCTGGCGGTAGCGCACCTTGGCGGTCAGACGGCGCGGCTCGGCAAGCTCGACGGGATTGACCCAGTAGATCTCCGAGGCGCGCAGGGCACGGGAGAACAGCCAGGGATGCTCGCCCTGGCCGACGATCAGCACGTTACGCGCCAGGTCCTTCTCCAGCACGTACCAGGGCTCTTCGCTGGCGTTCTTCAGACCGCCGATGCCCAGCCCCTGACGCTGGCCGATGGTGTGGTACATCAGGCCGTGGTGGCGGCCGATCACCTGGCCGTCGGTGGTCTCGATGTCGCCGGGCTGGGCGGGCAGGTACTGCTTGAGGAAATCGCTGAAGCGACGCTCGCCGATGAAACAGATGCCGGTGGAGTCCTTCTTCCTGGCGGTGGCCAGGCCGTGCTGTTCGGCGATGGCGCGTACTTGGGGTTTTTCCAGTTCGCCCACCGGGAACAGGCTGCGGGCGATCTGCTCGCCGCCCACGGCGTGCAGGAAGTAGCTCTGGTCCTTGTTCGGGTCCAGGCCCTTGAGCAGTTCGCTGCGGCCATCGACATCGCGGCGGCGCACATAGTGGCCGGTGGCGATCAGGTCGGCGCCGAGCGTCAGCGCGTAATCGAGGAACGCCTTGAACTTGATTTCCCGGTTGCACAGGATGTCCGGGTTCGGCGTGCGCCCCGCCTTGTACTCGGCCAGGAAATGTTCGAACACGTTGTCCCAGTACTCGGCGGCGAAATTGGCCGTGTGCAGGTGGATGCTCAGCTTGTCGCAGACGGCCTGCGCGTCCGCGAGGTCTTCCTTGGCGGTGCAGTACTCGGTGCCGTCGTCCTCTTCCCAGTTCTTCATGAACAGGCCTTCGACCTGATAACCCTGTTGCTGCAGGAGCAGGGCGGAAACGGAGGAGTCCACGCCTCCGGACATGCCGACGATGATGCGTTTGCCGTTCACGGAGAAACCTTTCAGAAAATCAGCGAGAGGGGGTAGCGGTGGCCGGCCAGGTAGTGCTCGACCGCCTTGGCGACCAACGGGCTGCGCAGGCGCTCGGCCTCGGCCTGCATTTCGGCGGGCGTCAGCCACAGGGCGCGCTCGATGCCGGTATCCAGCGGGCGCTGGGCATCATGACTCAGTGGCCGGCCGAAGAACGTGGTGCGGTAATAGGTGACGCCGTTGCTGGGGGCGGTGTACAGACCGACCCCTACCAGCCCCTGGATCTCCACCGTCCAGCCGGTTTCCTCGAGGGTTTCGCGCAGGGCGGCTTCGATGAGGCTTTCGCCAGGCTCCAGATGGCCGGCGGGCTGATTGAGCACCAGGCGGCCACGCTGCTGCTCTTCGACCAGCAGGAATCGGCCGTTGTCTTCGATGACGGTGGCGACTGTGACGTGGGCGTGCCAGTTCATCCGCTCATTCCGAGGTTCTTCAGGGGAGCGGCATTATACGCGCTTGTCGTCACAGGGCGAGCGAGAGGCGGGAAATGCAAAACCCCGGCACGAGGCCGGGGTTTTGTTGCCGATGACAGCTCACCGGCAAGGCTGCGAACTCAGGCCAGCTGTGCCAACGCGCCATTGAAGGTCGCGCTGGGACGCATGGCCTTGCTGGCCAGCTCGAAGTTCGGCTGGTAGTAGCCGCCGATGTCCTGAGGCTTGCCCTGGGCATCGTTCAGCTCGGCCACGATTCGGGCTTCGTTCTCGGTCAGGCGCTTGGCCAGACCGCTGAACTGGGCTTGCAGCTCCAGGTCTTCGGTCTGCTCGGCCAGGGCCTGCGCCCAGTACAGGGCCAGGTAGAAGTGGCTGCCGCGGTTGTCGATCTGGCCGACCTTGCGAGCCGGGGACTTATTGTTGTCCAGCAGCTGGCCGGTGGCCTGGTCCAGGGTCTTGGCCAGTACCAGCGCCTTGCTGTTGCCGTAGCTGTTGCCCAAGTGCTCCAGGGAGGCGGCAAGGGCCAGGAACTCGCCCAGCGAATCCCAGCGCAGGTAGCCTTCCTCGTTGAACTGCTGGACGTGCTTGGGCGCGGAACCGCCGGCACCGGTCTCGAACAGGCCGCCGCCGCTCATCAGCGGAACGATGGACAGCATCTTGGCGCTGGTGCCCAGCTCCATGATCGGGAACAGGTCGGTGAGGTAGTCACGCAGCACGTTGCCGGTCACCGAAATGGTGTCCTTGCCTTCGCGGATGCGCTTCAGGGACACGCGGGTGGCTTCGACCGGGGACAGGATGCTGATGTCCAGGCCGGTGGTGTCGTGGTCCTTCAGGTACTGCTGGACCTTCTCGATGACCAGGGCGTCATGCGGACGGTTGCTGTCCAGCCAGAAGATCGCCGGGGTGTTGCTCAGGCGCGCGCGGGTCACGGCGAGCTTGACCCAGTCCTGGATCGGTGCGTCCTTGACCTGGCACATGCGCCAGATGTCGCCGGCTTCCACGGCATGTTCCAGCAGCAGGTTGCCGTTCAGGTCGGTGACGCGCACGGTGCCGTCCGCCGGGATCTGGAACGTCTTGTCGTGGGAGCCGTATTCCTCCGCCTTCTGCGCCATCAGGCCGACGTTCGGGACACTACCCATGGTGGTCGGGTCGAATGCGCCGTTGGCCTTGCAGTCTTCGATCACGACCTGGTACACGCCGGCGTAGCAGCGGTCCGGAATCACCGCCTTGGCATCCTGCAGCTTGCCTTCGGCGTTCCACATCTTGCCGGAGTCGCGGATCATCGCCGGCATGGAGGCGTCGACGATCACGTCGCTCGGCACATGCAGGTTGGTGATGCCCTTGTCGGAGTTGACCATGGCCAGCTTGGCGCTGGACGCGTACACGGCCTGGATGTCTGCTTCGATCTCGGCCTGCTTCTCGGCGGGCAGCGTCTTGATGCGGGTGTAGAGGTCGCCGATGCCGTTGTTGGCATTGAAACCGACCGCCTTCAGCGCGTCGGCGTGCTTGGTCAGCACGGCGTCGTAATAGGCTTCGACGAACTGGCCGAACATGATCGGGTCGGAGACCTTCATCATGGTGGCCTTCAGGTGCACGGAGAACAGTACGCCGGTGCTCTTGGCGTCTTCGATCTGCGCGCTCACGAAGCTGCGCAGGGCCTTCTTGCTCATCACCGAGGCGTCGATGATCTCGCCGGCCAGCACCTTGGTCTTTTCCTTCAGGACGCGAACGCTGCCGTCGGCGGCAACCAGTTCGATCTTCACGCTGCCAGCGGCTTCGATCAGAGCGGCTTTCTCGCTGCCGTAGAAGTCACCCGCCTCCATGTGAGCCACGTGGGATTTGGAGTCGGCGCTCCAGGCGCCCATCTTGTGCGGGTTCTTGCGTGCGTAGTTCTTGACCGACAGCGGTGCGCGGCGGTCGGAGTTGCCTTCGCGCAGCACCGGGTTCACGGCGCTACCCTTGATCTTGTCGTAGCGGGCCTTGACGTCCTTCTCGGTGTCGTTGCTCGGTGCCTCGGGGTAATCGGGCAGCGCATAACCCTGCTGCTGCAGCTCCTTGATGGCGGCCTTGAGCTGCGGAACCGAGGCGCTGATGTTGGGGAGCTTGATGATATTGGCATCGGGAGTGGTAGCCATCTGGCCCAGCTCGGCCAGATCATCGGCGATGCGCTGTTCGGTGGTCAGGTAGTCGGGGAAAGTGGCGAGGATGCGTCCGGCGAGGGAGATGTCGCGTGTTTCTATCTGGATGCCGGAGGAGTGGGTGAAGGACTTGATGATCGGAAGCAGGGAGTAGGTGGCTAGCGCGGGTGCTTCGTCGGTAATGGTATAGATGATCGAGCGATTGGACATGTTTCGAATCGAGCCCTTGTGGGTGCTGTGGTTGCGAAAGCCGTGATGCGCGCCAGCAGTTCCTCTGCGGCGATCCAAGGCGCATCCAGGCTGAAAGGCGGATGTCTGCGGATGGTCAAGAAGGGGTAGTTTTCGACCATGAAGCGGGTTACTTCAGTCAGACTGGGATGTCCCTATGCTCCCGCGGCGGCGAACTATATCACAAGGCCCCTATCTCTCTGTAAGCGGGGCAAAGGCGGCCGGGCGGGACATCTCCGGGTGGGGCGGCGTGCGACGAGGGTATAGTTTCCACCGGGGGGGCAATTGGCTAAGCTCTGGCGCGGAAACACTCATCCAACGAAATGGAGTCCAGCATGGGTTACCAAAAGATCCAGGTCCCCGCGAACGGTGACAAAATCACCGTCAACGCCGACATGACCCTCAATGTGCCGAACAACCCCATCATTCCCTTTATCGAGGGTGACGGCATTGGCGTCGACATTAGCCCGGTAATGATCAAGGTCGTCGATGCTGCCGTGGAGAAGGCCTACGGCGGCAAGCGCAAGATCGCCTGGATGGAAGTCTATGCGGGTGAGAAGGCCACCCAGGTCTACGACCAGGACACCTGGCTGCCCAAGGAAACCCTGGAAGCCGTGCGTGACTATGTGGTGTCGATCAAGGGCCCGCTGACCACTCCGGTCGGGGGCGGCATCCGTTCCCTGAACGTGGCGCTGCGTCAGGAGCTGGACCTGTATGTCTGCCAGCGCCCGGTGCGCTGGTTCGAAGGCGTGCCCAGCCCGGTTAAGAAGCCTGGCGACGTGGACATGGTGATCTTTCGCGAAAACTCCGAAGACATCTATGCCGGTGTCGAGTGGAAGGCTGGCAGCCCCGAGGCCGAGAAGGTCATCAAGTTCCTCACCGAGGAAATGGGCGTCAAGAAGATCCGCTTCACCGAAAACTGTGGCATCGGCATCAAGCCGGTTTCCCAGGAAGGCACCAAGCGTCTGGTGCGCAAGGCGCTGCAGTACGCCGTGGACAACGATCGCAGCTCTGTGACCATCGTTCACAAGGGCAACATCATGAAGTTCACCGAAGGTGCCTTCAAGGAGTGGGGCTACGAGGTGGCGCGTGACGAGTTTGGCGCCGAGCTGCTGGATGGCGGCCCGTGGATGCAGTTCAAGAACCCCAATACCGGCAAGACCATCGTGGTAAAGGACGCCATTGCTGACGCCATGCTGCAGCAGATTCTGCTGCGTCCGGCCGAGTATGATGTCATCGCCACCCTGAACCTGAACGGCGACTACCTCTCCGACGCCCTGGCGGCCGAGGTGGGTGGCATTGGCATCGCGCCTGGCGCCAACCTGTCCGATACCGTGGCCATGTTCGAAGCGACCCACGGCACCGCGCCGAAGTATGCCGGTCAGGACAAGGTCAACCCGGGCTCCATCATCCTCTCCGCCGAGATGATGCTGCGCCACATGGGTTGGACCGAAGCCGCCGACCTGATCATCAAGGGCACCAACGGTGCCATCGGCGCCAAGACGGTCACCTATGACTTCGAGCGTCTGATGGACGGCGCGACTCTGCTGTCCTGCTCCGCCTTCGGCGACGCCATGATCAAGCACATGTAAGACTGTTTCGGCACGCAAAAGAAAGCCGACCCGCAAGGGTCGGCTTTTTTATTGGTTTTGTACCGTCCTGGCGTCAGGCGCCTTGTGTCTGCGGTGTCTTGGTGACGGGGGACGCAACCTCGACGGAGGCGATCGAGCGTATGTTCACCGCGTGCAGGCCCTTGGGACCCTGGAGTATTTCGAAGTGGACCGGCTGGCCGGCCTTGAGTGTCTTGTATCCGTCCATCTGGATTGCTGAGTAGTGGGCGAACAGATCCTCATCTCGGCCGTCAGCAACGATGAACCCGTAGCCCTTGGCGTTGTTGAACCACTTGACCTTACCGCTGAGCATGCTGATTTTCCCTCTGCAAAGGACTCCATCACTGGAGTATCATCGACTTCAATTCCATGTGAAGGCGAAACGGCCGTGGCATGGAACCACCGGTTACCCGAAGGGGTACACTTTGTTTGTATCACCGATTTCCCGAGAGTCAAGGAAGTGAGCGGGCGGCTGAGACGCCGGTCAAACCCATCACCTGTCAGCTTTTTGATCCCCTTTCCGAGCATGCAAGCAGATCAGCAGATTCGACTAACATTCAATCAGGACCGTCCCGATTGGCATGAAGATGACGATTCCGGCCTGCTCGTCGGAGAGGCCAGGCCGGCACTGCAGACGCCGCCTCTGTACAAGGTCGTCATGTATAACGACGACTACACCCCGATGGATTTCGTGGTGGAGGTATTGGAGCGGTTCTTCGCGCTGAATCGGGAACAGGCAACAAGAATCATGCTGACCGTGCACACCGAGGGCCGGGCTGTCTGCGGATTGTTTACTCGCGATATCGCCGAGACGAAGGCCGAGCAAGTCAACGAATACGCCCGTACATGCCAGCATCCGCTACTCTGTGAGATCGAGAAGGACGGCTGAATCCGGCCGCGTGGGGAGGTAAGCCATGTTGAACCGAGAGCTCGAAGTCACCCTCAATCTGGCGTTCAAAGAGGCGCGGGCCAAACGTCACGAGTTCATGACTGTCGAACACCTGCTGCTTGCCTTGCTGGATAACGAGGCGGCAGCCAGTGTGCTGCGTGCTTGTGGGGCCGACCTGGACAAGCTGCGTCATGACCTCCGGGAGTTCATCGATTCGACCACGCCGCTGATTCCGCCGCATGACGAGGAGCGGGAAACCCAGCCGACGCTGGGCTTCCAGCGCGTTCTGCAACGCGCCGTCTTCCATGTGCAGAGCTCCGGCAAGCGGGAAGTGACCGGTGCCAACGTGCTGGTCGCGATCTTCAGCGAGCAGGAGAGCCAGGCAGTCTTCCTGCTCAAGCAGCAGACCGTGGCGCGCATCGATGTGGTCAACTACATCGCCCATGGCATCTCGCGTGTGCCTGGCCAGGCCGACCACGCGGATAACGAGGACATGCAGGACGAGGAGGGCGGTGAGTCCAGCAGTGCTGGTCATCCCCTGGATGCCTATGCCACCAATCTCAACGAGCTGGCGCGCCAGGGGCGCATCGATCCGTTGGTCGGCCGCGAGCCGGAGGTGGAGCGTGTCGCGCAGATCCTGGCGCGGCGTCGCAAGAACAATCCCCTGCTGGTGGGCGAGGCGGGGGTCGGCAAGACGGCGATCGCCGAAGGTCTGGCCAAGCGTATCGTTGATCGCCAGGTGCCCGATCTGCTGGCCGATAGCGTCGTCTATTCCCTGGATCTGGGCGCGCTGCTCGCCGGGACCAAGTACCGTGGCGATTTCGAAAAGCGCTTCAAGGCACTGCTCAACGAATTGCGCAAGCGGCCGCACGCCATCCTGTTCATCGACGAGATCCACACCATCATTGGTGCCGGCGCGGCCTCGGGCGGGGTGATGGATGCTTCCAATCTGCTCAAGCCGTTGCTGTCGTCCGGCGAGATCCGCTGCATCGGCTCCACGACCTTCCAGGAATTCCGCGGCATCTTTGAGAAGGACCGGGCACTGGCGCGGCGCTTCCAGAAGGTGGATGTCACCGAGCCCTCGGTCGAAGACACCATCGGTATCCTGCGCGGACTCAAGGGCCGCTTCGAAAGCCACCACGAGATCGAGTATACCGACGAAGCGCTACGCGCCGCCGCCGAGCTGGCTGCCCGTTACATCAATGATCGGCACATGCCAGACAAGGCCATCGACGTGATCGACGAAGCGGGCGCCTATCAGCGCCTGCAGCCGGCCGACCGCCGAGTGAAATGCGTCGATGTCGCGCAGGTCGAGGACATCGTTGCCAAGATTGCGCGCATTCCGCCCAAGCATGTTTCCAGCTCCGACAAGGAGCTGCTGCGCAACCTGGAGCGTGACCTCAAGCTCACCGTGTTCGGCCAGGACGAGGCCATCGACTCGCTGGCCACGGCCATCAAACTGTCCCGCGCAGGGCTCAAGGCGCCGGACAAGCCAGTCGGTTCGTTCCTGTTCGCCGGTCCCACCGGCGTGGGCAAGACCGAGGTGGCGCGTCAGCTGGCGCGTTCGCTGGGCGTCGAGTTGGTGCGCTTCGACATGTCCGAATACATGGAGCGGCATACCGTGTCCCGCCTGATCGGCGCACCGCCCGGCTATGTGGGTTTCGACCAGGGCGGGCTGCTCACCGAGGCCATCACCAAGCAGCCGCATTGCGTGCTGCTGCTGGACGAAATCGAGAAGGCGCATCCGGAAGTCTTCAACCTGCTGCTGCAGGTCATGGACCACGGCACCCTGACCGACAACAACGGACGCAAGGCGGATTTCCGCAACGTCATCCTGATCATGACCACCAACGCTGGCGCCGAGACCGCTTCGCGTGCCTCCATCGGTTTCACGATGCAGGATCACTCCACGGATGCCATGGAAGTGATCAAGAAGACCTTCTCGCCCGAGTTCCGCAACCGCCTGGACACCATCATCCAGTTCGGCCGGCTCAGTCACGAGGTCATCAAGAGCATCGTCGACAAGTTCCTCACCGAACTGCAGGCCCAGCTCGAGGACAAGCGTGTGCAGCTGGATGTCAGCAACGCCGCGCGGGGCTGGCTGGCCGAGCGCGGCTACGACGTACAGATGGGCGCTCGGCCCATGGCGCGGCTCATCCAGGACAAGATCAAGCGGCCGCTGGCCGAGGAGATCCTGTTTGGCGAGCTGGCCGAGCATGGCGGTGTGGTGCACATCGATGTGGCGGGTGATGAGCTGGTCTTCGAATACGAGACCAGCGCCGAGGTCGCCTGATCACCAGTGGCAAAAAAGCCCGGGTCATGCCCGGGCTTTTTTTGCCACGAAAATGGCGCACAAACAAAAACGCCCGGCAGGGCCGGGCGTTCGGGCAACTCGGTTTCAGCGGGCGCGGTAGGTGATGCGGCCCTTGCTGAGGTCGTAAGGCGTCAGTTCGACGCGCACCTTGTCGCCGGTCAGGATGCGGATGTAGTTCTTGCGCATCTTTCCGGAGATGTGCGCGGTTACGACATGCCCATTCTCCAACTCCACACGGAACATGGTGTTGGGGAGGGTGTCGACGACAGTGCCTTCCATTTCCAAGCTGTCTTCTTTCGACATGCAGTATTGCCCTCGGTATTCATGAAAGCCGGGTCGCCTATGGACCCTGGCAAAAGCGGCGTGCATTGTGCCCGAAAATGCCCCGCCACGCCAAGTCTCAGGTCAGGCTGACCCAGCGCTGGTTGACCAGCAGCTCGATGGGGCGGTACTCCGTCTTGTAATTCATCTTCCGGCAATTCTTGATCCAGTAGCCCAGATAGACATCGGAAAGTTCCAGGCGTGCGGCTTCGTTGATCTGCCAGAGGATGGCGTAGCGGCCCAGGCTGCGATGTTCCTCTTCCGGCGCGTAGAAGGTGTACACAGCGGAAAGGCCGTTAGGCAGCACATCGGTGACCGCCACAGCCAACAGGTAACCGTCCTTGCGGAACTCGAAGAAGCGGGCAAAGGCCAGGTTGCGTACCAGGAAGGTCTGGAACTGCTCGCGGCTGGGCGGGTACATGTCGCCGTCGGCATGCCGCTGCTCTATATAGCGGGCGTACAGCGCATAGAGCTCCTCGCTGAAGTGCGGCGGCCGTGATGTAACCTGCAGGTCAGCGTTGCGCTTGAGGATGCGGCGCTGCTGTCGATTGGGGTGGAAGCGGGTGACCGGGATGCGCGCAGGGATGCAGGCGTTGCAATGCTGGCAGTGGGGGCGATACAGGTGATCACCGCTGCGCCGAAAGCCCATTTCCGAGAGCTCGGCGTACATGTGCGCATCCATGGGCTGGCTGGGGTCGAGAAAGAGCGTGGTGGCCTGCTCTCCCGGCAGGTAGCTGCAAGGATGGGGCTGGGTGGCATAGAACTTCAGGCGAGCCAGCTCGGTCATGGGTCGCTTACCTCAATGGATTGAGGGGGAGTGTAAGTCAGCCGGTCTGGAACGCCTAGGCGCGCCAGCTGGCTGAACTGGGCTGGTCCAGATGGCGGTGCAGGTAGGTGGCGAATTCGGCACGTGGAATGGAGCGGGCGCCAAGGCTTTCCAGGTGGCGTGTTGGCATCTGGCAGTCAATGAGGACGAAGCCCCAGTCCTGCAGGTGTCGCACCAGCGTGACGAAGCCGACCTTGGAAGCGTTGGTGGTCCGGCTGAACATGGACTCACCGAAGAACAGCTGCCCCATCGCCAGACCGTACAGGCCGCCAACGAGTTGGTCCGCTTGCCATACTTCGACCGAATGGGCGATGCCGAGTTCGTGCAGCTGCCGGTAGGCTTGTTGCATCGGGTGGGTGATCCAGGTGCCATCGCTGTTGCGACGTGGCCCGGCGCAGGCATCGATCACCTCGGCGAAGGCCTGGTCGAAGGTGACACGAAACACCTGCTGGCGCAGGCACTTGGCAAGGCTGCGCGAGACGTGCAGCTCCTCGGGGAACAGAACGGTGCGCGGATCGGGCGACCACCAGAGCGGCGGCTGGCCGTCCTGGAACCAGGGAAAGCAGCCGTGGCGGTAGGCCCGGATGAGCCGTTCGGGGCGCAGGTCGCCGCCCGCCGCGAGCAGCCCATTGGGTTCTCGCAGCGCCTGTTCGAGGGGAGGGAAGTCGAGAGTGTCTCGATCCAGCCAGGCAAGCATGGGCGGAGGAGGGCGGCCGAACGGCCGCCCGCTCAATCAGAGACTGTCGAGATACTTTTCGGCGTCCAGCGCGGCCATGCAGCCGGCGCCCGCCGAGGTGATCGCCTGGCGATAGACGTGGTCGGCCACGTCGCCGGCGGCGAATACGCCCGGGATATTGGTGGCCGTGGCGTTGCCCTCGATGCCGCCGTTGATCACCAGGTAGCCGTCGCGCATGTTCAGCTGGCCGCTGAACAGGTCGGTGTTCGGCTTGTGACCGATGGCAATGAATACGCCTGCCAGGTCCAGGGTCTTCTCGATGCCACTCTGGGTGTCCTTCAGGCGTACGCCGGTAACGCCACTGTTGTCACCCAGCACTTCTTCCAGGGTGTGGTTCCAGTGCAGGCGGATGTTGCCGGTGGCAGCGCGTTCAAGGATCTTGTCCTGCAGGATCTTCTCGGAACGCAGCTTGTCGCGGCGGTGGATCAGGTGCACTTCCTTGGCGATGTTGGCCAGGTAGAGCGCTTCCTCGACCGCCGTGTTGCCGCCGCCAACCACTGCCACCACCTGGTTGCGATAGAAGAAACCGTCGCAGGTGGCGCAGGCGGACACGCCCTTGCCGGAGAATGCTTCCTCGGAAGGCAGGCCCAGATATTGAGCCGAGGCGCCGGTGGCGATGATCAGCGCATCGCAGCTGTAGGTGCCGCTATCACCCTTGAGAATAAAGGGACGTTGCTGCAACTCGGCGGTGTGGATGTGGTCGTAGACGATCTCGGTGTCAAAGCGCTCGGCATGCTTCTGCATGCGCTCCATCAACGCGGGACCGGTCAGGCCTTCGACATCGCCCGGCCAGTTGTCGACCTCGGTGGTGGTGGTCAGTTGGCCACCGGGCTGGATGCCGGTAATGACCAGTGGCTTGAGGTTGGCGCGCGCGGCATACACGGCGGCGGTATAGCCGGCTGGGCCGGAGCCCAGAATGATCAGCCGCGAATGCTTGACTTCATTCATAAAAAAACCTCATAAGCCTTTGTTCGATAAAGAGTGCGTGGTCCAATTCAGGCCGGCCCGAAAAAACTGCCGGTAATCCTACACCGAAGGTTGCGAACGCGGGAACGCGCTCCGCTCTATCATGGCGATAGCTTGCGTGGCGACAGGCGTGCAAAGCCGTAGAATGCGACCTGATCCACGCCCGCCCCAGATGCAGGAAACGCGTTTTGAAGAAAACTTCCACCCGCAGTGTTGAGACTCCCGAATGGCGCCGGCAGTTGCCGGTGCGCCTGAAGGAGGGCGCCCTGATTGCCATGGGCGCGCTCTGCCTCTACCTGATCATGGCCCTGCTGACGTACGAACGCACCGATCCGGGTCTGTTCCGCAGCGGGCGGGTCGATCAGGTGCAGAACGCCGCCGGACGGGCCGGTGCCTGGTTCGCCGATTTGCTGTTTGGTGGGGTTGGCTATTTCGCCTATCTGTTTCCCGTGCTGCTGGCGCTCAAGTGCTGGCGCATGTTCCAGCTGCGCCATGCATCCTGGCATGTGAGTGGCTGGCTGATTTCCTGGCGGGCTATCGGCCTGGTCTTCCTGGTGCTGTCCGGGGCGGCGCTGGCGCATCTGCATTTTGAACCGGCGGCCTGGCTGCCGGCCTCTGCGGGCGGCGCCCTGGGGGAAAGCCTCGGCTACCTGGCCGAGCAGACCCTGAACGTGCAGGGCAGCACCCTGATGTTCCTGGCCCTGTTCCTGTTCGGCCTGACGGTATTCACCGATCTCTCCTGGTTCCGCGTCATGGACCTGCTGGGCAAGATCGTCCTGGACCTTGGCGAGCTGATCCAGAGCGCCATCGCCAACTGGTGGACGACGCGCCAGGCTACGCGCGCCGCCCAACCGGTGGTATCACGGAGGGTCGAGGAGCCGGTGCTGGGCGACGTTGTCGAGCCGCCCTTGCTGGAGGACGCCGAGGAGCTCAAGCGTGCGCGTCAGCGGCTGCTGGCTCGCGAGAAGAAGCCGGTGGCGGCACCCGAGCCCCGGGCAGCACAGCCGCCGGTCGTAGAACCTGTGCCGCGCAAAGCGCCAGTGATCAGTGAGCTGCCGCCTCCGCCGCGGCTGGATGACCCGGTTTTCGCGACACCCAAGCTCAAACCCGCCGCGGTTCCCGCCAATGCGCTGGAAGGCACCCTGCCGCCGCTGTCCATCCTCGATGCGGTGGAAAAGAAGGCCAGCGGCTATTCGGAAGAAGCGCTGCAAGCCATGTCGCGGCTGCTGGAGCTCAAGCTCAAGGAATTCGGCGTCGAGGTGACGGTCGAGAACGTCTACCCCGGCCCGGTGATCACCCGTTTCGAGATCCAGCCGGCGCCCGGCATCAAGGTCAGCCGCATTTCCAACCTGGCCAAGGACCTGGCGCGCTCCCTGGCGATCATCAGCGTGCGCGTGGTGGAAGTCATCCCCGGCAAGACCACCGTGGGCATCGAGATTCCCAACGAAGACCGGCAGATCGTGCACTTCTCCGAGGTGCTCTCCGCGCCGGAGTACGAAAGCGCCAAGTCGCCGGTCACTCTGGCGCTGGGGCATGACATCGGCGGCCGCCCGGTGTTTGCCGACCTGGCCAAGATGCCGCACCTGCTGGTGGCCGGCACCACGGGTTCGGGCAAGTCGGTGGGCGTCAACGCCATGATCCTGTCGATCCTGTTCAAGTCCACGCCCGAAGACGCGCGGCTGATCATGATCGACCCCAAGATGCTGGAGCTGTCCATCTACGAAGGCATTCCGCACCTGCTGTGCCCGGTGGTCACCGACATGAAGGAGGCCGCCAACGCGCTGCGCTGGAGCGTCGCCGAGATGGAGCGGCGCTACAAGCTGATGGCCGCGATGGGCGTGCGCAACCTGGCCGGCTTCAACCGCAAGATCAAGGAAGCCGAGGAAGCCGGCACGCCGCTCACCGACCCGCTGTACAAGCGGCAGAACTTCGAGGACGAGCCGCCGCTGCTGAAGAAGCTGCCGACCATCGTGGTGGTGGTCGACGAATTCGCCGACATGATGATGATCGTCGGCAAGAAGGTGGAAGAGCTGATCGCGCGCATCGCCCAGAAGGCCCGCGCCGCTGGCATCCATCTGATCCTGGCCACCCAGCGTCCTTCGGTGGACGTGATCACCGGTCTGATCAAGGCCAACATTCCGACGCGCATGGCGTTCCAGGTGTCCAGCAAGATCGACTCGCGCACCATCCTCGACCAGGGCGGTGCCGAACAGCTGCTCGGCCACGGCGACATGCTGTTCCTGCCGCCGGGCACCGGGCTGCCGATGCGCGTGCATGGCGCCTTCGTGTCCGATGACGAGGTGCACCGGGTCGTCGAGGCCTGGAAGCAGCGCGGCGCCCCCGACTATATCGAGGACATCCTGTCCGGTGCTGACGAAGGCGGCGCCGGCAGCTTCGAGGGGGGCGGCGAAGGCGGCGAGGGCAGCGAGGAAGATCCGCTCTACGACGAGGCGGTGCGCTTCGTCACCGAAAGCCGGCGCGCCTCCATTTCCGCCGTGCAGCGCAAGCTGAAGATCGGCTACAACCGCGCCGCGCGCATGATCGAGGCCATGGAAATGGCCGGGGTCGTGACGCCCATGAACACCAACGGCTCGCGCGAAGTGATTGCGCCGGCGCCGATCCGCGACTGACTGCGAGGAATTCAATGAACCTGTTGCGCCTTCTGATACTGGCCGTTGGCCTTGCCGTCCTTCCCGCGCAGGCGGACAATGCCGCCGCGGTGAAGCGGCTGACTGACCTGCTCGGAAAATCCCAGACCCTGTCGGGGCGTTTCTCCCAGCTGACCCTGGATGCCTCCGGCACCAACCTGCAGGAATCCACCGGCGAGATGGCGCTCAAGCGCCCCGGCCAGTTCCGCTGGCATACCGACCCGCCGCTGGAACAGCTGCTGGTCTCCGACGGCAAGCAGGTCTGGCTGTACGATCCGGACCTGGAGCAGGTGACCATCCAGAAGCTGGATCAGCGCCTGACCCATACCCCGGCGCTGCTACTGTCCGGCGACGTGTCGCGGATCAGCGACAATTTCGAGGTCAGCTATCAGGAAACCAGTGGCGTGGCCGATTTCATCCTGCGGCCCAAGGCCAAGGACAGCCTGTTCGATAACCTGCGCCTGTCGTTTCGCAATGGCGTGATCAACGACATGCAACTGATCGACAGCGTCGGCCAGCGCACCAACATCCTGTTTTCCGGCGTGCGGATGAACCTGCCGCTGGAGCAGAAACTGTTCAGTTTCCAGCCTCCGCCGGGAACCGATGTGATTCACGATTAACCGAGGCATGCCAGCGTTTCCATGGACCTGTTCCAGCAAACCCCTCCCGCCCAGCCCCTGGCCGCTCGCCTGCGCGCGGCCAATCTGGACGAGTACGTTGGGCAGGAACACCTGCTGGCGCGCGGCAAGCCGCTGCGCGAGGCGCTGGAACAGGGCGCGCTGCACTCGATGATCTTCTGGGGCCCGCCCGGGGTCGGCAAGACCACCCTGGCGCGGCTGCTGGCGCAGGTTTCCGACGCGCACTTCGAGACGATTTCCGCCGTTCTGTCCGGCGTGAAGGAAATCCGTCAGGCCGTGGAAATCGCCCAGCAGCACGCCGCCCAGTCTGGCCGACGAACCATCCTGTTCGTCGATGAGGTGCACCGTTTCAACAAGAGTCAGCAGGACGCCTTTCTGCCCTACGTGGAAGACGGCACGCTGATCTTCATCGGTGCCACCACCGAAAACCCGTCCTTCGAGCTGAACAACGCGCTGCTGTCCCGCGCCCGCGTCTATGTGCTGAAAAGCCTCGACGAGGCGGCGCTGCGCAAGCTGGTGCAGCGCGCCCTGAGCGAAGAGAAGGGCCTGGGCGCCCGCCGGCTCAGCCTGCCCGAGGAAAGCCTGCAGATCCTGCTGGCCGCCGCCGACGGCGATGGGCGCCGCCTGCTCAACCTGCTGGAGAACGCCTCCGACCTGGTCGAGGACGGCGAGGCCATCAGCCCGGAAGCCCTGCAGAACCTGCTCGGCGACACCCGGCGGCGCTTCGACAAGGGTGGCGAAGCCTTCTACGACCAGATCTCCGCGCTGCACAAATCGGTGCGCGGCTCCAACCCGGACGCCGCCCTGTACTGGTTCGCCCGCATGCTCGATGGCGGCTGCGACCCGCTGTACATCGCCCGGCGCGTGGTGCGCATGGCCAGTGAGGAAGTCGGCAATGCCGACCCGCGCGCGCTGACCCTGTGCCTGAATGCCTGGGACGTACAGGAACGCCTCGGCAGCCCGGAAGGCGAACTGGCCGTGGCCCAGGCGATCGTCTATCTGGCCTGCGCGCCGAAGAGCAACGCCGTGTACACGGCCTACAACGCGGCGCGGCGCGACGTGGAGGCTTCCGGCTCGCTGGAAGTGCCGCTGCACCTGCGCAATGCACCCACCAAGCTGATGAAGCAGTTGGGCTACGGCGACGAATACCGCTACGCCCACGACGAGCCGGACGCTTACGCCGCCGGCGAGGACTATTTCCCCGAAGCGCTCGAGCCGCGCCGTTACTACCAGCCGGTGCCGCGCGGCCTGGAGCTGAAGATCCGCGACAAGCTCGAGCACCTGGCCGCGCTGGATCGCAACAGCACCCGGCAGCGGAGGCGCCCATGATCAGTGTCGTGCTCGCTGTGGCGGGCGGTGGCGCGCTGGGCAGCCTGCTGCGGTTTGCCGCCGCCAACTGGGTGACCGCCCACTGGCCGCAGCATTTTTTCCTGGCCACCCTGGCGGTAAACCTTGTCGGCTGCCTGCTGATCGGCTATCTCTTCGGCCTGTTCCTGCTGCGCCCGGAATTGCCGCTGGAGCTGCGTGCCGGCCTGATCGTCGGCTTCCTGGGCGGGCTGACCACCTTTTCCTCCTTTTCCCTGGATACCCTGCGCCTGCTGGAAAGCGGCCAGCTCGCGACCGCCCTCGGCTATGCCTTGGCCAGCGTGGTCATCAGCCTGCTGGCCACCTGGGCGGGCCTGGCTTTGAACAAACTCTGACAGACGAGAACAGACATGCTCGATTACAAACTGGTACGCACCCAGCTGCAGGACGTCGCCGCCCGCCTGGCGACCCGTGGCTACGACCTGGATGTGGCACGCATCGACGCGCTGGAAAGCCAGCGCAAGAGCGTCCAGGTGCGTACCGAGCAGCTGCAGGCCGAGCGCAACAGCCGCTCCAAGTCCATCGGCCAGGCCAAGGCCCGTGGCGAGGACATCGCGCCGCTGCTGGCCGAAGTCGACCGCATGGGTGGTGACCTGGATCAGGCCAAGCGCGAGCTGGACGCCATCCAGGCCGAGCTGGACGCGCTGATGCTGACCATCCCCAACCTGCCGCACGAATCCGTGCCGGTGGGCAGCGACGAGGAGCAGAACGTCGAGGTGTCGCGATGGGGTACGCCGCGCACGTTCGATTTCGAGGTCAAGGACCACGTGGCCCTGGGCGAGCAGCACGGCTGGCTGGATTTCGAGACCGCCGCCAAGCTCTCCGGCGCCCGTTTCGCCCTGATGCGCGGGCCCATCGCGCGTCTGCACCGTGCCCTGGCGCAGTTCATGATCGACCTGCACACCCGCGAGCACGGCTACGAGGAGTGCTACACCCCGTATCTGGTGCAGGCACCGGCCCTGCAGGGCACCGGCCAGCTGCCCAAGTTCGAGGAAGACCTGTTCAAGATCAGCCGTGGCGAGCAGGCCGACCTGTACCTGATCCCCACCGCCGAGGTGTCGCTGACCAACGTTGTCTCCGGCGAAATCCTCGATGCCAAGCAACTCCCGCTGAAGCTCACCGCCCACACCCCGTGCTTCCGCAGCGAGGCGGGCGCCTCCGGTCGCGATACCCGCGGCATGATCCGCCAGCACCAGTTCGACAAGGTCGAGATGGTGCAGATCGTCGAGCCGTCGAAGTCCTTCGAGGCGCTGGAGGAACTCACCGGCCATGCCGAGCGCGTGCTGCAACTGCTTGAACTGCCGTATCGCAAGCTGGCGCTGTGCACCGGCGACATGGGCTTCGGCGCCACCAAGACCTACGACCTGGAAGTCTGGATCCCCAGCCAGGACAAGTACCGCGAGATTTCCTCCTGCTCCAACTGCGGCGACTTCCAGGCCCGCCGTATGCAGGCGCGCTACCGCAACCCGGAAACCGGCAAGCCGGAGCTGGTGCACACCCTCAACGGTTCCGGCCTGGCAGTCGGTCGCACCCTGGTGGCCGTGCTGGAGAACTACCAGCAGGCCGATGGCACCATTCGGGTGCCGGCCGCACTGAAGCCGTACATGGGCGGCATCGAAGTGATCGGTTAAAGGGCACAGACAGGCCGGCGCAAGCCGGCCTGTCTCATTTGGGGGCAGTGGCACGGAAACTGCTCGACTTGATTTCCGACAAGCGCTGAACTTGCGCGCATGGGCTTTGATGAAGCCTGGCCCCAAAAGGTAAAGATTCCATGGATTTTCTTCCTCTATTCCACAACCTCAAGAACGCTCCGGTGCTAGTGATCGGTGGCGGCGAGGTGGCGTTACGCAAGATTCGCCTGCTGACCGATGCCGGCGCGGTGCCTCGGGTGGTCACCCACGAAGCGCTGGATGAGCTGGCGGCTCTGGTGGCCCGCCATGGCGGCGAGCTGCATCTGCGTGATTACCGAGAGGAGGATCTGAATGGGGTTCGTCTGGCAGTCGCCGCCACCGACGACGAACCGCTCAATGCCCGGATTTCCCGTGAAGCCCAGGCGCGGGGCATCCCGGTCAACGTGGTGGATGCACCGGAATTGTGCTCGGTGATCTTTCCGGCCATCGTCGATCGCTCGCCGCTGATGGTGGCGGTGTCCAGCGGTGGCGACGCGCCGGTGCTGGCGCGCTTGATCCGCGCCCGCATCGAGACCTGGATTCCCGCCGCCTACGGGCAGTTGGCCGGGCTGGCCAAGAAATTCCGTTCGCGGGTCAAGGCGGCGCTGCCGGATGTGCAGCAGCGTCGGGTGTTCTGGGAAGAAGCCTTCCAGGGCCAGATCGCCGAGAGCCTGTTCGCCGGCAAGCCGGCCGAGGCCGAGCGTCTGCTGGAGGAGAAGCTGGCGGGCAGTTCTGCCCGGTCGCTGGGTGAGGTGTATCTGGTCGGCGCAGGTCCCGGCGATCCGGACCTGCTGACCTTCCGTGCCCTGCGCCTGATGCAGCAGGCCGATGTGGTGCTCTACGACCGCCTGGTGGCGCCGGCAATCATCGAACTGTGCCGCCGAGATGCCGAGCGCATCTACGTCGGCAAGCAGCGCGCCGAGCATGCGCTGCCCCAGGAACAGATCAATCGGCGCCTGGTGGAGCTGGCCAAGCAGGGTAAGCGCGTGCTGCGCCTGAAGGGCGGCGACCCGTTCATCTTCGGTCGGGGCGGCGAGGAGATCGAGGAGTTGGCCGCCGAGGGCATTCCCTTCCAGGTGGTGCCGGGCATTACCGCCGCCTCCGGTTGTTCCGCCTATGCGGGTATTCCGCTGACCCACCGTGACCATGCCCAGTCGGTGCGCTTTGTCACCGGTCACCTCAAGGATGGCAGCTGCGATCTGCCCTGGCGGGATCTGGTCGCGCCGGGGCAGACCCTGGTGTTCTACATGGGACTGGTCGGCCTGCCGGTGATCTGCGAACAGCTGATGCGCCACGGCCGTGGTGCCGATACCCCGATCGCGCTGGTGGAGCAGGGCACCACGGTCAACCAGCGGGTGATTACCGGCACCCTGGCCGATATGCCGCAGCGCGTCGCCGAGCAAGCCGTGCGGGCGCCAACCCTGGTGATCGTCGGTGAAGTGGTGCGCCTGCGCGACAAGCTGGCCTGGTTCGAAGGAGCGCAGCGCTAGACATCTAGCCGCCGGCTCGGTGGCCAAGGCTTTGCCTTGACCACCCTACGGTTGGCGGCGCTGCCAGATGCCCTTGCCCGGCAAACTATCGCGTCCATGTGGCGCGAACAGGTCCAGCGCCGGACCCTTGGGCACGATGCCGGTCGGGTTGATGGTCTGGTGACTGGCGTAGTAGTGGTGCTTGATGTGGGTGAAGTCCACGGTGGCTGCCACGCCCGGCCACTGGTACAGCTCACGCAGCCAGCCATGCAGGCTCGGATAGTCGAGGATGCGTTGCTGGTTGCACTTGAAGTGACCGTGGTAGACCGCGTCGAAGCGGATCAGGGTGGTGAACAGGCGCCAGTCTGCCTCGGTCAGGTACTCGCCGGCCAGGTAGCGCTGCCGGCTCAGGCGTTGTTCAAGCCAGTCCAGCTCGCTGAACAGGTCGTCGTAGGCTTCTTCGTAGGCGTCCTGGGTGGTCGCGAAGCCGGCCCGGTACACGCCGTTGTTCACCCGTGGGTAGATGCGCGCGTTGAGCGCGTCGATCTCGCCATGCAGGGGCTCGGGATACAGGTCGAGGGTCGAGCCGGTCAGGCCATCGAAGGCGCTGTTGAACATGCGCAGGATGTCCGCCGATTCGTTGCTGACGATGCGCTGCTGACGCTTGTCCCAGAGCATCGGTACCGTCACCCGCCCGGTGTAGTGCGGATCGTCCTGCCGGTAGCGCTGGTGGAGAAACTCCAGATCATCCAGGGCATCGCCGCTCGAGCCGGTCTGGGGGTCGAAGGTCCAGCCGTGCTCGCGCATCAGCCAGCTCACCACCGAAACCTGAATGATGTCCTCCAGCCCCATGAGCGCCCGGGCGATCAGGGTGCGGTGCGCCCAGGGGCAGGCCAGGCTCACGTACAGGTGGTAGCGCCCGGCCTCGGCTGCGAAACCGCCGGCTCCCGTGGGGCCGGCGCTGCCGTCGGGAGTGATCCAGTGGCGGCGCTGCGCCTGTTCGCGCTCGAAACGGCCATCGCGGGCGGTGTCATACCACTGGTCATGCCAGTGGCCATCGATCAGAAGACCCATCGTCTATTCCCCTCTGTGTGCAGAGGAGTCTAGCGGCGCCAGGCTGATGGATGGGTGAGCTGTTCCGGTCGTTTCTATCGATCAGTTCGATCTGTTGCGCTCAGCCCAGTAGCGCTCGGCAAGGGCAAAGGCCTGCTCGCGCTCATGGCCCAGACCGTGCAACGCCAGGGCGATAGTCGCCTGCACCGCCAGCTCGCCATAGGCATCTGTCGCCTCGCCGCGCCAGACTGCCAGCAGCTGTACCGGGTCCAGCCGCTCGGGCTTCGTGTGCCGTTGCGCGGAGAGCGCCGGCCAGCTCTCGTCGCGGGTTTCGCCGGCGGCGGTCAGATAGAGCGTGGCAGGGCTATCCGGATTGACCTCGATCTCGCCGCCTTCGCCCTTGATGACGATGGCGGTGTCGCCGAGCAATTGGCTGGCGCTGCGGTGAGTCTCCTGATAGCCGGGATGGAAGATGCTCTGCAGCCCACAACGCGCGCCCAGCGGGTTGAGCAGGCGCGCCAGGGAATGAATCGGCGAGCGCAGGCCCAGCACGTTGCGCAAGCCGATCATGTGCTGCAGGCGCGGCATCCACGCGCTGAGCGGAATAAAGGCCAGGTTGTGCCGGTCGAGCGCGTCGCTGACCTGTTGCCAGTCCTGGCACTGTGGAATGCCCAGCAAGGCGAGGACATCCTCGGTATACAACCGTCCGGCGGTGTGGTCACCGGCGCCATGCACCAGGGTGCGTACGCCTTGGTTGGCCAGGCACTTGATGGCCAGCAGATACCAGGGCAGATGGCGCTTCTTCCCGGCGTAGCTGGGCCAGTCGATATCCACCGCAATCGGCGGGGCGTCGAGGCGGGCACGCACCGCCTCGGTAAAACCGGCCATCTCCTCGGCGCTTTCCTCCTTGTGGCGCAGCAGCATCAGGAAGGCGCCCAGCTGCACCTCCTCGACCTGGCCGTCGAGCAGCATGCCCATGGCGTCGCGGGCCTCCTCGCGGGTCAGTCCCCGGGAGCCGCGCTGGCCCTTGCCGAGGATGCGCACGTATTGGGCAAAGGGATGTTCGAGCGAGGTATCGAGCGTCATATGCAGTTCGTCGGCTTTGGCAGGCCGGCCAGCTTGGCGGCCAGCTTGGCGGGAGTGCCCTTGAACAGGCGGTTGAGGTGCAGGCTGTTGCCCTTGTCCGGCCCCAGCTTCAGGGCTACGTACTTGATCAGCGGCCGGGTTGCCGGCGACAGCTGGAACTCGGCATAGAAAGCCTGCAGCAGGTGCAGGATTTCCCAGTGCTCTGCGGTCAGTTCCAGCCCTTCTCGCGCTGCCAGTGCCGCGGCGATGGCGTCGTTCCAGTCGTGACGGTCGGCCAGGTAGCCGTCCTTGTCCAAGGCGATGGTCTGCCCGTTGACCTGCAAGTCGCTCATAGCCAGCCGTTCACCTTGTCGTATTGCGCGCACAGCTCGACGAACGCCGGGTAGTCCACTGGAGTAACCCGTTCGGCTGCGCCAAGATTGCGGGCCTGCAGGTCTTCCTGCAGGGCATACAGACGAACCGTTGCGGGCAGGGTTTGCAACAGGGACCAGGCCTCGCTGCTGGTATGCAGCGCCTGGCAGGCATCGCCGCACAGCAGCAGGGCGTCGTCGGCACCCAGCAGGCGCAGGACACTGTCCAGCGGCTGGCGCCAGGGGGATTGGCTGAGCAGGTGCAAGGTAGTCATCAGAGAGTCATCACCAGATCGAAACGGGCCAGCAGCGCCGGCAGTTCCGAGCCGTGCAGCGGGGTCACCGGCAGGCTGAGCGTGGCATCGGCCAGGCCGCGACGGGTCAGGCTTGCCTGGCACACATACAGATCATCCACGCCGAACAGCGGCAGGGCCTGCAGGTTGGCGCTCAGGTCCTTCTGCTCCAGCGCGGCCGCCTGCTGACCGACTGGCAGCTGGAACACGCCGTCGTCCATGAACAGCAGGGCAATGGGCAGCTCGAACGCTCCACCAGCCAGGGCGATATCCAGTGCCTCGCGCGCGGCGGTGCCAGCCCAGGGTGACTGGCGGCAGATCAATAGGAGGGACTTGGCCATCAGTCGCCTCCGAAGCAGACCAGGCGGTCCGCCAGTTGCGCTGCTTCGTGCAGCTGGCCAAGCCCCGACAGCTCCCACGGCGCGCCCGTGCTGATCGCCTCGCGCTCGTAGCGGCGGGCTTCCTCGGCATTCAGTACGCCACGGCGTAGGGCAGCGGCGATGCACACCACGCCGTCCAACCGGTGCTCTGCCACGAATGCGCGCCATTGCGCCGCCATGTCCAGCTCGTCCTGCGGCGCGACCATTGCGCAAGAGGCGTTGTAGACACCGTCCCGGTAGAAGAACAGGCGGACGATCTCGTGTCCGCTGGCCAACACCGCCTCAGCGAAGCGCAGGGCCCGCCGCGACGCAGGCGCATGAGGTGGGGAGAAGAGGGCAATGGCAAATTTCATGGCTCGGATACCGCGACTACAGGCCGTCATCATACCCGCGACGGCACCGGAAACGAAAAGGCCCGCGCGAGGCGGGCCCTTTCATTAGAGGCAACCGATCAGTCGTCGCTGCCCATGATCCCGAAGATCTGCAGCAGGCTGATGAACAGGTTGTAGATTGACACATACAGGCTGATGGTGGCCATGATGTAGTTGCGTTCGCCACCGTGGATGATCTCGCTGGTCTGGTAGAGAATCACCGCCGAGGAGAACAACACGAAACCGGCGCTGATCGCCAGTTGCAGGCCGCTGATCTGGAAGAACAGGCTGGCCAGCACAGCCGCCAGGAGCACGAAGAAGCCGGCAGTGATGAAACCACTCAGGAAGCTCATGTCCTTGCGGGTGGTCAGCACATAGGCGGACAGGCCGAAGAACACCAGGGCGGTCATGGCGAACGCGGAGCTGATCACCTCGGCGCCATTGGCCATGCCCAGGTAGTGGTTGAGGATCGGGCCCAGGGTGTAACCCATGAAGCCGGTGAGGGCGAAGGTGGACAGCAGGCCCCAGCCGGAGTTGCGCAGCTTGGCGGTGAGGAAGAACAGGCCATAGAAGCCGATCAGCACCACGAAGATGTTCGGGTAGGGCAGACGCATCTGCTGGGAGACATAAGCGACGATGCCGCTGAACGCCAGGGTCAGTGCCAGCAGGCCGTAGGTGTTGCGCAGCACGCCGCTGACTTCGCGCTGTTCCACCTGCGCGTGATTCAGTGCGTAGTTACGTTCTTGCATGAGGCTCTCCTGTCGAGGAAGGCATTTGAGATGGCCGGATCATAGCAAAACCCCGTGGCAGAGGAACCCGCAGTGTTTGACAGTGTGTTGCGATCCGGTACTATTGCCGCCCGCGCCGGACGGCGCGGTTTCTTTTCGGAAGTGTGGCCGAGTGGTTTAAGGCAGCGGTCTTGAAAACCGCCGACGGGCAACCGTCCGTGAGTTCGAATCTCACCGCTTCCGCCATCTGATTCGCTGAAAGCCCCGCACTGCGGGGCTTTTGCGTTTCCGAGCACTGTATATCCGAGCCAGCCCATGCTGCGCCGGCGCGGAAGGCCGCCCGGCCTTCAATACACATCGCGCCGGTAGCGCCCGGCCTCGACCAGCGCCCGCACGGCTTCGGCGCCCAGCAGCTCGTGCAGCGTGGCGTCGACCCCCGCGGCCATGCCGTCCAGGCTGCCGCAGACATACAGCGCCGCACCTTCGGCCAGCCAGTCGCGCAGGCGATCCTGCTGTCGGCGCAGCAGATCCTGGACGTAGAACTTGTCCGGCTGATCGCGGGAGAAGGCCAGGTCCAGGCACTGCAGATCGCCGCATTCCAGCGCCGCCTGCAGTTCCGATGCGCAGTGGAAGTCGTGGGTGCGCTGGCGCTCGCCGAACAGCAACCAGTTGCGCCGCTGCCCAACCAGGATGCGTGCGCGCAGCAGGGCGCGCAGGGCGGACAGGCCGGTACCGTTGCCGATCAGGATCAGTGGGCGGTCATCCGCCGGAAGGTGGAACGCGCTGTTGCGGCGTATCCGACCCAGCAGTTGCTCACCCTCGGCCAAGTGAGCGGTCAGCCAGCCGGAGCAGAGGCCCAGGTCGTCGCCGGCGTGCCGCACCTGGCGGACGAACAGCTCCAGCACCCCATCGGCCGGGATGGAGGCGATGGAGTACTCGCGGCTGGCGAGCGGCAACAGGCTGTCGACCAGTGCCTGTCCGTGCAGGCCGACCCGGTGGGCGAACGTTTCCGGCAGTTGCCGGGTGCTCAGTGCCTCGGCCAGGCGGACCGGCTGCCCGTCGAGCTCGACGGGCTCGTCGGCGTCGCCTCCGTGGCGCTGCAACCAGGCCACGACCCTGGCCTGCGCATGACGTGGACGGATCTCGAGGATGTCCCCGGCTCGCCAATCGCTCGGGCCATTCAACGTCAGGGTAAGCCGGAAGACCGGACCGCCCTGGCTGCCAGGATTCAGAAGCTGGCGCCGCTGGAGGGTCCAGCCGGTCCAGCGGTGGTCATGCCAGGCGGGAACTGGCGTGCCGGTCAGCTCGCTCAACTGGTGTTGCCAGTGCCGCAGGGCGCTCGAGTCCTGGTCGTCGACCTCCACGGACTCGAACAGGCGTCTGCCGCCCTGGCGCTCCAGCCAGGCGTCGACGCGGCGGGCGAAGGCGCAGAACTGCGCGTAATGCCGGTCGCCCAGGGCCAGCACCGCATAAGCGAGCCGATCCAGCGGCAGGGTGGCTCCCAACAATCGGCGCTCGAAGCCTCGGGCGTTGTCCGGCGCTTCGCCGTCGCCGAAGGTGCTGAGCACGAACAGGGCGCGAGGGTGCCGGAGCAGGCTTGCCGCGTCGAGGCGCGCCAGGGGTTCGACGCGCACTGCCAGGCCGGCGGCCTGCAACTGGCTGGCGCTCTGCCAGGCAAGCTGTTCGGCGAAGCCGCTCTGGCTGGCGTAGCCGATCAGCCAGCCATCTCCAGGCGCGGCATTTGGTGTGCTGCGGGCCGCCCGCACGGCGCGGCGCTTGCGACGGCGATCCAGGTAGAGCAGCCAGCCGGTAACCAGGAACAGCGGCATGAGCGCGCTGGCCAGCAGCATGAGAACTTTGCCCGGCAGGCCGAAATACTCGCCTGAGTGCAGCGCGTAGACGCTGGTGAGTAGGCGGGCCGTGAACGTCTTGTCGGCATAGCGTTCGTGGCGGACGATCGCCCCGCTGCGCGGATCGAGCTGCAGCAGGTTGAAGGCACGGACGTGCGCGGCGTCGCGCAGAATGTAGAAGACCGTCGCCGGCTGGCCTGCCGCCGCCGGGAGGCGCAGATTCCAGGCGATCAGCTGCGGGCCCGCCGCCTGCTGTATGCCCTGCCAGAGGGCGGCGTAGTCCGGGGTCGCCGGTGCATCGATCGCTGGCTGGCGGGCTTGCACGGCCGGCGGCGGGTCGGCCAGCAGCGCGGTAAGGCCCGCGCGATACCAGTCGTATGACCAGTACAGCCCCGTCAGGCTGGCGCACAGATAGAGCGGCAGGACCCAGGTCCCGGCGACCGCGTGCAGGTCCCAGTGGAAGCCGCGTCCGGTCTTGCGCCAATCGAGACTCAGCCAGGCGCGCCAGTGGCCGGCCTGGCGCGGCCAGCGCAGATACAGCCCGGACAGACACAGGAAGACCAGCATCAGGGTGCTGGCCGCGGTGATCTGCTTGCCGGTCTCGCCCATGGCCAGCCAGCGGTGCAGCTGCAACACCACCTGGAAGAATTCCTGGCCGCGCGGGGTACCCAGCACCTGCCCGTTGGCGGGGTCGAACAGGATGCGCGCGCCACGCCGCTCGCCGGGAGGCGGCGCCAGGTAGGCGGTGGCGGGACCCGCATGGCGGTCGTCGATGCGCAGATCCACGACCCGTTCACCACTGCTCGATTCGAGCCGGGCAACCAGCTCGCCGAGCTCGAGCCGCGGCGCTTCGGCCGTTGCGAGCTGTCCATGGCCGCTGTTGAGCAGGCGGAGGATTTCGCCCTCGAAGCTGTACAGGGCGCCCGTCACGCCCATGACGGCCAGCACCAGGCCGGCGCTAATGCCGAAGAGCCAGTGCAGCTGGAAGAGGGTTTTCTTGAACACGAGGGTACATCCATGGGGTATCGGAATTCCTGCGGAGCCGATGCCGCCGGCGAGCGCTGGCAGCATCCGCTCCGCGGGGAGCGCCTTAGAAGTCGAGCTGGTAGCCCAGGGTGAAGGTGCGCCCGCGCCCGGCGAAGTACTGATCGTCCCGGGTGCTGGCAGCCTGGGCGTAGTAGGTCATGTAATCGCGGTCGAGCAGGTTCTCGACCCCCAGGCTGACCTCGCCGACCGGCAGACGGTAGCCGAGCGAGGCATCCACCAGGCTGTAGCCGTCGAAGTGCAGGCCGGGGGTGTCGAAGCTGCGGCTGGCGTAGTGGTTGGCCTGCAGGCGGCTGTTCAGCCGGTCGGTCCAGCGGGCCTGCCAGCTCAGCCCGAGGCGGTCCGGCGCGATGTTGGCGCCGTCCAGGTCGGTGTCGACCTTGCCGTCGCCGTCGGTGTCGGATTCACCGGTGAGCCGGGCATAACTGGCCTGCAGGCGGTGCGCGTCGCTGACCTGCCAGCCAGCGGTGGCCTCGACGCCGGCGATCTCGGTGCGCTCGCGGCGCACCTGGAATACCCCGCCGACCCGCTCGAGCCGCGAACCCAGGTCCGAGTCGGACTCGAAATAGCTGATCTCGAAGTCGACCGCCTGGCCGCTCAGGCGCAGGCCGACCTCGCGGTTGTCGGTGACCACCGGCTGCAGGTCGAGGAAGCTGTCGACCCGCTGACCGGGCTGGCTGATGCCGCGCAGCACGCGACCGACATCGGGCATGCCGAAACCTTCCGAGTAGTTGGCGAACAGTTGCGCCCACTCGTTGACCTGGAATACCACCCCGGCGTTGTAGAGGGTTTCCTCGAAGTCGGGCTTGCCGCCTTCGACGCTCACGCCGGCGGGCGGGTTGTTGGCGGCGAGGGTGCGGAAGCTGTCGACCTTCAGTTCGGCGAATTCGTGGCGCACGCCACCGTGCAGGGTCAGGCGGTCGGTGGCGCGCAGTTCGGCCTGGGCGAACGGGGCCACATTGCGGAACACGGTTTCCGGTACCCATTCGCGGTCGGTGGCGATCAGCATCTGGCGCGTGGTGTCCTGCAGGACGTCGATGCCGCCGGTGAGCTTGAGGTGCCCGTGGAACAGGCCGTCGCGACTGAGGCTGAGCTTGCCGCCGAACTTGTCCGACTCGTTCTGTGACTGATCGAACAGCGTTCCGACCGGGGCGATGGCGGCATCCTGGAAGCTGCCCAGGACCCCGCCGCCGTAGCGAGCGCGAAAGCGCTGGCCGAACAACTGGGCGGTAAGCAGATTGCCGGCCAGGTCGGCATCGGTGTAGGTCAGCGCGCCGGCCAGCACATCGTTCTGCGGCGCCTTGCCCAGTGGTTGGCCCTTGCGCGAGGTGGCCGGGATATCGGCGGCGCGGTCGCCTGGCACGTTGACGTAGTCGTGCTCGCCTTCGAGCTGGAAGCGGTTGACCATCAGCTCCAGGTTGCGGTCGGAGTCGAACCAGTAGCCGAGCTTCGCCAGCAGATCGGTGCTGGTGGAATCCATGATGTCGCCCTGGGTGTCGTCGACGCCGATCAGCCGGTCGTTGGCGTCGTAGTGCATGCCGCGGCTCTGGCCGCTGATGGCGGCCAAATAGTCCCAGTCGCCCTGGTTGCCTTCGATGCGGTAGTCGAGCTTGTAACCCATGCCCGCGCCGGCGAAGTCGTCGGCGGCTTCCAGGCTGACGCCGGCATGCTGCTTGAGGGTGCCGCCCTGCGGCCGGCGGGTGACGTAGTTGATGATCCCGCCGGTGGCGCCCAGGCCGTGCTCGGCGCTGGCGCCGTGGATCACCTCGATGCGCTCGACCATCGACAGATCAAGGGTGTAGCCGTCGCGCCCGCCGGCACGCAGGGGCGTGGATTGCGGTACGCCGTCGATCATGATCAGCGCCGCCCGGCCCCGGAAGGTTTCGCCCGCGTTGCTCAGCTTCTGCCGGCTGGGCGAATAGGAGGGGATCAGATTGCTCAGCACCTGGCCATGGTCCGAGGTGATCGCCAGCTGTTCCTCGATCTGTGCCCGGGTGATGACGGTGATCTTCTGGGGTGTCTTGCCGACGGCGCTCTTGCCGCGAGTGGCGTTGATGGTGAGGGTGTCGAGTTCGAGCGTTTCCGCGGCGATGACCGTTGCGCAGGGTACGGTCATGAACGCCAGGGAAATGCAGACGCAGAGGCGGGTTTTGCGGAACACGTGAAAGCTCCAGGTGGTTTTTTATTGAGGCACAGCGGGAACCGAGGGGGCCGGCCGAGCACCGGCAAGAGGCGGAGAGAATGCTAAAGGGCTGTCGCAAGGCAATCAATAGTAAGCATTATCATTTAGATTAAGTTTGACTGTTTCCGGTGCCATCAAGCCATCCGTGCGCCCCGCTGGTAGACTCCCGCGATTCGTCCGCAGTCCCGGGAGGGGAGATGAACCTGTCGTTGCTCAGCCGCTACGCCTTCTTCGCTGGTTGTGTGCTGGTCACCCTGGTGTGCCTGCCGCTGCTGCCCGGCCAGGCCTGGCTATGGCCGCTGGCACTGCTGGCGGGGGCGCTGAGCCTGCTGGGCCTGCACGATCTGCTGCAGACCCGCCACGCGGTGCTGCGCAACTACCCGGTGCTGGGCCACATCCGCTACCTGGTGGAAAGCATTCGTCCGGAGATCCGCCAGTACCTGCTGGAAGGGGACGCCGAGCAACTGCCGTTCTCCCGCTCGCAGCGCTCGCTGGTGTACGCGCGGGCCAAGAACGAGCCCGCCGACCGACCGTTCGGCACCCAGAGCGACGTCTACCAGACCGGCTTCGAGTTCATCAGCCATTCCATGCTGCCGGCAGCGCACGGCAACCCCGACGATTTCCGCGTCACCATCGGTGGCCCGCAGTGCCGGCAGCCGTACTCGGCCTCGGTGTTCAACATCTCGGCGATGAGCTTCGGCTCCCTCAGCGCCAACGCCATCCGCGCGCTGAACAAGGGCGCGCGGATGGGCAACTTCGCCCACGACACCGGCGAAGGCAGCATCAGCCCGTACCACCGCGAGCATGGCGGCGACCTGATCTGGGAGCTGGGCAGCGGCTACTTCGGCTGCCGCACCGAGGACGGCGCATTCGATCCGCAGCGCTTCGCCGCCCAGGCGCAGCAACCGCAGGTGCGGATGGTCGAGATCAAGCTCAGCCAGGGCGCCAAGCCCGGCCACGGCGGCATCCTGCCGCAGCACAAGATCACTGCGGAGATCGCCGCCGTGCGCGGCATTCCGCGCGACCGCGATTGTGTCTCGCCGGCCCGTCACAGCGCCTTCGGCACACCCATCGAACTGCTGCAGTTCATCGCCCGGCTGCGCGAGCTGTCCGGCGGCAAGCCGGTCGGCTTCAAGTTCTGCCTGGGGCACCCCTGGGAATTCATGGCCATCGCCAAGGCCATGGTGGTGACCGGCATCCTCCCCGACTTCATCGTCGTGGACGGCAAGGAAGGCGGCACTGGCGCGGCGCCGCTGGAGTTCAGCAACCACATCGGCGTGCCGCTGCGCGAGGGACTGCTGTTCGTGCACAACACCCTGGTCGGCCTGAACCTGCGCGACAAGATCCGCATCGGCGCCAGCGGCAAGATCATCAGCGCCTTCGACATTGCCTCCGTACTGGCCATCGGCGCCGACTGGGCGAACTCCGCGCGTGGCTTCATGTTCGCCATCGGCTGCATCCAGTCGCAGAGCTGCCACACCAACAAGTGCCCGACCGGCGTCGCCACCCAGGACCCGCTGCGCCAGCGCGCCCTGGTGGTGCCGGACAAGGCCCAGCGGGTGTTCAACTACCACCGCAACACCCTCAAGGCGCTGGCGGAGATGCTCGCCGCCGCCGGCCTCAGCCACCCGTCCGAGTTGGAGCCGCGCTTCCTGGTGCGCCGGCTGTCGGCCACCGAGATCCAGCTCTACTCGCAGATGCACGTCTACCTCAAGCCCGGCGAGCTGCTGGACGGCACGGTGCAGGGCGAGTTCTACCGGCGCATGTGGGCAATGGCCCAGGCCGACAGCTTCGCCCCGGCGACCGTGGAGGCCTGAAGGTAGGGGCGCCCTAGGTGCCGGCGCTCGAAGGCTTTACTTCATATATGGCGGATAATATATTCGCCAAAACGAATTAACAGCCGAGCCTCACGATGAGCAGTAAGACCAGAGGCACGAGCGCATCAAGATGTTCGTGCTGGTGAAGAACAAACGCTGAGGATTGCCATGGTCGAGCACCTGACCCCCGCCACGGTTTTCAAATCCCTGGCCGACGAAACCCGCGCGCGCATGACCCTGCTGATCGCCCGCGAGGGTGAGCTGTGCGTCTGCGAACTGACCACGGCACTGGAGGAAAGCCAGCCGAAGATCTCCCGTCATCTCGCGCTGCTGCGCAGCAGCGGTGTGCTGGAGGATCGCCGTCAGGGCCAGTGGGTGTATTACCGCCTGCACCCCGATCTGCCGGACTGGGTGCATGAGATGCTCAGCACCATCCTGGCGGCCAACAAACACTGGCTGCGGCCGAATGCCGAGCGCCTGGAGGGCATGCGCAACCGCCCCGAGCGCAGCAGCGCCTGCGCCTGACGCATGAGTAGTCCCATGAAAATTCTGTTCCTGTGCACGGCCAACAGTTGCCGCAGCATTCTCTCCGAAGCCCTGTTCAACCACCTGGCCCCGGCTAGCGTGCGCGCGTACAGCGCCGGCAGTGAGCCGAAGGGATTCGTCCATCCACTCACCCTTGAGGCTCTGGGGCGAGCGGGCGTGGCCTGCGACGGCCTGTTCAGCAAGCCCATCGAGGCGCACGCCGAGCTGCAACCCAACGTTGTCATCACCGTCTGCGACAAGGCGGCCGGCGAGGCCTGTCCGGTGTTTTTCGGCCCGGCGCTGCGTGCTCACTGGGGGCTGGAGGACCCGTCCGAGGTCAGCGGTTCGGACGTCGAGAGCGCAGCGGCGTTCGACGCCACGGTCGGCCGGATCAAGAGCCGTATCCAGGCCTTTCTCGCCTTGCCGTTCGACCAGTTGAATGCCGATACCCTGAAGGCCGAACTGACCCGTATCGGCAGCCTGTAATCCTTTGCCCGGATAGACGCCATGCACGACGATCTGCCCAACATCGACGCCACGCTCCTGGACCTGCCCAGCCACGAGCGGCTCGGCCTGCCGGATGCCGCAGGCCATAAGCCACGTATCCTGCTGCTCTACGGCTCCTGCCGCGAGCGTTCCTACAGCCGCCTATTGGCTGAGGAGGCGGCTCGACTGTTGCGACGCTTAGGTGCCGAGACCTGCATTTTTGACCCGTCCGGCCTGCCGCTGCCCGATGATGCCCCGGAAGATCATCCCAAGGTGCGTGAGCTGCGCGAGCGAGTGCTTTGGTCCGAAGGCATGGTCTGGTGCTCGCCAGAGCGCCACGGCGCCATGAGCGCAGTGTTCAAGGCGCAGATCGATTGGATCCCGCTGAGCATGGGCGCAGTCCGCCCGACCCAGGGCAAGACCCTGGCGCTGATGCAGGTCTGTGGCGGGTCGCAGTCGTTCAATGCGGTCAATCAGATGCGCGTGCTCGGTCGTTGGATGCGCATGGTGACCATCCCCAACCAGTCCTCCGTGCCCAAGGCGTTTCTGGAGTTCGACGAGGCCGGGCGCATGAAGCCGTCGCCCTATTACGACCGAGTGGTCGATGTGATGGAGGAACTGTTCAAGTTCACTCTGCTGGTGCGTGATCGCGCCGACTATCTGGTGGATCGCTATTCCGAACGCAAGGAGTCGGCAGAAGAGTTGTCCCGGCGCGTCAATCTGCGCAGCATCTGAATCCCAAAGGAAACTCACTGTGTCCCATCCCTACGACATTCTCAACGTTCCTGGCTGCTCCGGCCGATTGATCTTCACCCCCTGCCCGGGTAGCAAGGACACCAGCGTGGCTGAGGCCCTGGATACCCTGCGGGCCGCCGGCGCCGAGGCGCTGATCACCCTGATGCCGAGTGGCGAGCTGGAGCAGCACCAGGCCGCCGGCCTGCCAGCGCTGTGCGCCGAGCGCAACCTGCAGTGGTTTCACCTGCCGGTGGCAGACGAGCAGGTACCACAGGCCGACTTCGATGCCGCCTGGGAGCAGACGCGCGAGCGCATGCAGGCCTTGCTTGGCCAAGGCGGCACCCTCGCGATCCATTGCAAGGGTGGCTCTGGGCGCACCGGCTTGATCGCGGCGCGCTTGCTGGTGGATCGCGGCCTGCCGCGTGACCAGGCGGTGGCGATGATCAAGACCTTGCTGCCCAAGGCCATTCAGCATCCGGCGCATGTCGCCTGGCTCGCGCAGTACGACTGCAAATAATTCCTCCCCGCGACCAACACCCAGAGCCTGCTCGACCAGCCCCACAAGGACCTGCGCCGCGCTGATGAGCCTGATCCCGATCACCATCGGCTCGGCCACCGCCATCGCCGAGACCTTCCCGGAACTGCGCGGCAAGCTGAACGGCCACGCGGTGCTGGCGCTGGTCTGGCTGGCCAGCCTGGTGCTGCTGAAGAAGGACCTCGGCAAGGGGAAGAGCAAACCGAAGTTCCGCGACCTGCTGTCCAAGAGCCGGGCGATCAACATTCTTTCCGCCGCGCGGCTGTTCCTGTTCGGCGCCCGCGACGTGTGGTTCGTGGTGGCCCTGCCGGTGTTCCTGGCCAGCCGCTTCGGCTGGGACTTCTGGCAGGTCGGTGGCTTCCTGGCCAGCTGGGTGATCGGCTACGGCATCGTGCAATCCGTTGCCCCGTACTTCACCGGCAAGCGCAGCGGCCGGGTTCCCGACGGCCGCGCCGCCATCGCCCTGGGCCTGCACAGCGCGCTGCTGGCGCAGGCGGTGCTGATCGGCGGCCTGCTGCTGGCGGCGCTGATTTCCATCGGCTTGCCGCGCCATGGCGCGGCGGCCAGAACCTGACGATGCAGGGAGACCGTGATGACTGAGACCAAGACCAAGATGACCTTCCAGGTGCGCTCCATTCGCCAGGATGCCCACGGCAGCGAAGCGCAGTGCAAGGACGCCCGCATTCAGTTGGACACTGACCTGGCCGGGCGGCGTGACGCCTTCAACCCGGCCGAGCTGCTGCTCGCCGCGTTGTCGGCCTGCATGATCAAGGGCATCGAGCGGGTCGTGCCGATCCTGAAGTTCTCCTTGCGCGGCGTGGAAGTGCGCATCGACGGGGTGCGCCAGGATGTGCCGCCGAGGATGGAGTCGATCCACTACGAGATCATCGTCGACACCGACGAGCCGGACCGGCGCCTCGACCTGTTGCACGAAAATGTCCGGAAGTACGGCACGGTTTTCAACACCGTCGCCCCCGGTACCGAACTGAGTGGCGTCCTGCGGCGCGGCTCGGTCCAGGAGTAGGGGCGGCACCTGATATACCCTCTGAGGGTATGTTGGGGCGCGACTCAACGCGACAGGTCTCTGAACGATGAAGGCTGTACAAGAGGCCGCGTTGGCCCCGGCGGGCAAAACGCCAACCCCGTCGTTCCCGCCCGGCGCCGGGCGGGCTACCCTGCGGATGCCGCCGACGCTCAGGAGAGCCCGCATGATCACCACCCTGATCGAGCACGTGACCCGTCAGCACATCGCCCTGCAGTCTGGCGCCGCCCGCCTGCGGGCCCGCACCGATAGCGAGGCGCTGCACGACATGCGCGTCGCCGTGCGTCGCCTGCGCAGTCTGTTACGACCGCTGCGCAGCCTGACGCCGTTCGCCGCCCTCGAAGCCGCCGCAGCCGCCTTCGGCCAGAAGAGCACCCCGCTGCGCGACAGCGAAGTCCTGCTGGAAGAACTGCGCCGGCGCGGCCATACCCGTCTTTCCAGCCGCCGCAAGGCCCTGGAACGTGGCTACGACAGCCTTCTGGCCGGTCCTGAACTGGCCCTGCTGCTGCAAACCCTGGATGCCTGGCCCGCCACCCTGCGCCTGGCGGTATGGCACGACGAACTGGGCGACCTGGCGCCGTACATCCGCAAGCGCCTGGCCCGCCAGCAACGGCGCCTCGGCCTGGCCCTGCGCGACCCCGAGCACGACCGCCACCGCCTGCGCGTGCTGATCAAGCGCGTGCGCTACGCCGCCGAAGCCTACCCGGCCCTCGCCGCACTGCCGAAACCCGCCGCCCGCCAGTTGAAAGCCGCCCAGGCCGCCCTCGGCGACTGGCACGACCACCTGCAATGGCTGCACCGCGCCGAAACCGAGCGCGACCTGCAGCCGTATTGCGAAACCTGGCGCCGAGCCCAGATCGCGGCCGAACGCCGTGCGGATCGTGCGCTGCAACCGTTGCTGGACGTGTTCACATAAGAGCGGAACGGGCCGGCGGTGAGCCCGCGCTGGGGCGGCGCGCGAAGCAGCCATCAACAACGCCCTCGCAATGCCCTCGCAATTGCTGCGATGAGCCGCAGCCCGTCTCCCGTATACTCCCGGCACACCTCATCCCAGGAGAGCACCATGTATCGCCCCGAAGATTTTCGTCTTGATGGTCAGGTTGCGGTCGTCACAGGCGCCGGCGCGGGCATCGGCCGGGCCATAGCGCAAACGTTCGCCGCCGCTGGCGCGGCGGTGCTGGTCAGCGACCTTTCGGTAGCGGCCGCCGAGGCGGTGCGTGACGAGATCATCGCCGCCGGCGGCCAGGCTGCCGCCCACGGGTGCGATATCACTGACGAGGCCCAGCTCGAACAACTGGTCGAGCGCTGCGTGGCCACCTTCGGCTCGCTCACGCTGCTGGTCAGCAATGCCGGTGGCGGCGGTCCGAAGCCCTTCGACATGCCGATGGCCGATTTCCGCCGCGCCTACGAACTGAACGTGTTCTCGCTGTTCCGCCTGGCCCAGCTGGCGGCGCCGCACATGGAGCGCGCCGGCGGCGGGGCGATGCTGGCGATCTCCTCGATGGCCGGCGACAACCGCAACCAGCGCATGGCCTCCTACGGCTCTTCCAAGGCTGCGGCCAACCACCTGGTCCGCAACATCGCCTTCGACCTGGGGCCGCGCGGTATCCGCGTCAACGGCATCGCCCCCGGCGCGACCCTTACCGATGCGCTGAAAAGCGTGCTCACCGAGGACATCCAGCGCCGCATGCTGGCGCACACGCCGATCCAGCGGCTCGGCGAACCGCAGGACATGGCCAACGCCGCGCTGTTCCTCTGCTCGCCGGCGGCGGCCTGGATCAGCGGCCAGATCCTCACCGTCTCCGGCGGCGGGGTGCAGGAGCTGGACTGACCCACCCAGCGAGACGTGCTGATCATGAAGACCCAATACTTCGCCGCCGCCAGCCTGGATGGCTTCATCGCCACCGAGGACGACTCCCTGGACTGGCTGTTCCCCCTGGGCGATCTCGACGACTCCAGCTACCCGGCGTTCATTGCCGAGGTCGGCGCGCTGGCCATGGGCGCGGCCACCTATGAGTGGCTGCTGCGCAACGCCGACGCGGTCACCGCTGAAACCGGCTCGCCCTGGCCCTACACGCAACCGGCCTGGGTCTTCACCCACCGCACGCTGCCGACCCTCGAAGGTGCGGACATCCGCTTCGTGCACGGCGACGTGCGTCCGGTGCACGCCCAGATGCGCGCCGCCGCCGGCAGCCGCAACCTCTGGATCGTCGGCGGCGGCGAACTCGCCGGCCAGTTCTACGACGCCGGCCTGCTGGACGAACTGATCATCCAGATCGGCTCCGCCACCCTGGGCCACGGCAAACCGCTGTTTCCGCGTCGCGTACTGAGCCCGGTCCTGCGCCTGCTCTCCGTCCGGCAGATGGGCGCCGGCATGGCCGAACTGCGTTACGCGGTGGAAAAGGGCGGCGCTGAATAAGCGCGTTCCTTGCTACCGACTCGTACATCCTTGTGCATCGCTCGCCAACGGAATGACCAGCTCCGCAACCAGGCCGCCATCCGGGCGCGGCTTCAGGTTCAGGGTGCCGCCAAACCGTTCCAGGATGGCGCGAACGATCGAGATGCCCAGGCCGGCGCCGTCCTGGCGTTGGCGACCCTGATCGCCCCGCCAGAAGCGGCGGCCGATCTGTGCCACCTGTTCCGGGCTCAAACCGGGGCCGCGATCGGCGATGTCGATGCGACAACGGTGATGCGCGTGCTCGACGTGCACGTCGACCTCGATGGCGTGCGGGGAATAGCGCATGGCGTTGTCCACCAGGTTGCGCACCGCGGTTTCCAGCATGGAGCGGGGCATGGGCGCGGCTGCATCCGTGCCGGTCGTGGACAGTCTTAGGCGGCCGGGCGCGGTGTGGTCGATCTGCATGATCACGCCAGTGACAGACTCGAGCACCGACTCGCAGCGGTCCGCCGGCGCGACGGGGGCTTCGGTGCGCGCCAGGATCGCCATCTGATCCAGGGTGTGTCGCAGGCGCTTCACGCCTTCTTCCGCATTGCTGAGCGAGGCCTGGGCGTCGTCGCCTTCGGAGAGCCTGGCGACCTGCAGGTGCGTGTCGATCACCGTCAGCGGCGTGCGCAGCTCATGCGCCGCGGCATCGGTAAAGGCCCGTTGGCTGGATAAGGTCCGGGACAGCCGCTCGAGCAGCCCGTTCATGGCGTCCAGCACGGTTCGCAGCTCCGCGGGCGCATGGGCCACGGCCAGCGGCGTGGTGTCGTCGATCTGCCGGGCGCGCAACTGCTGGCGCAGCCCGTTCAACGGTGACAGCCCCCGACCGATGCCGATCCAGAGCGCGACCAGTCCGCCGAAGAGGGCAACCAGGAAGGGCACGCCCACTGCGGACAGCAGGTCCCTGACCAGCTGGGTTCGCTGGTCCAGGCGATCCGCCGTCGTGATCTGGTAGCCGCCAGCGTTCAAGACATAGATGCGCCATTGCTCGCCTTGCACATCGCGGGTAGTGAACCCCGCGGGAAGAGCGTCGAATCCGCGATGCGCGCCGGAGGTGGTGCGCGCCAGGATCTCCCCGCGCAGCGTGCGTATCTCGCACTCGATCCCCTCGCCGCCACCGACCTGAACCGCATCGGCGAAATCGGCAGGCGTGGAATGAGGGGACAGCGCCGTTCGTTCCAGCAGACCCGCCACCATGCGGGCCGACATGGCGAGCCGGCCGTCGAGGGTGCGCTCCAGGTTGGCTTCGGCGCCGCGCAGCATCCAGCCTGCGGCGGCGCCCCAGAGCAGCACCAGTGCGATGCCGGTGATCAGAACGGCGCGCAGGCGCAGGCTCATGGGGAGGGTCTCCAGCCAAGGCGATAGCCCAGGCCACGCGCGGTCTCGATTGCTGCGCTCCCCAGCTTGCGGCGGATGTTGTGGATGTGAACATTCAGGGCATTGCTGCCGATCTCCTCGCCCAGTCCGAACAGGCGCTCATTCAGCACCTGCGGCGTGACCCAGCGACCGTCGGCATCGGCCAGGTGCGTCAGCAGATCGATCTCGCGGCGTGACAGGGCAACGGATTCGCCGTGCAGCCAGGCAAGACCGCTCGCGGGTTCCAGGCGCAGCGGGCCGGCCGCGACGACTTGCGCGGCGCGTCCCTGGGTGCGTCGGACCAGGGCATGCAGGCGCGCGGCCAGTTCCCGCAGATCGAACGGCTTGACCAGATAGTCGTCGGCGCCCTCGTGCAGCCCCTTCAGCCGATGCTCGATGGCATCCCGGGCGGTAAGGATCAGCACCGGCAGGTGGGGGTCGACAGCGCGCAGCGTGGCCATCAGTTCCATTCCGTCGCGGTCGGGAAGGCCCAGATCGAGCACCAGCGCATGAAAGGTTTCTTCCAGGTGCGCGGTCTCCGCCGCCTGCGCGGTGCGTACGTGATGCGCGCCGATGCCGTGCTTGCTCAGCCCCGCCACGACGCCCTTGCCGATCAGCTCGTCATCTTCCACCAACAACACACGCATCCGGGTTTCACCTCCTCTGGACCAGGCGGCATGGTAAGCCACCGAGTCCCGGGGTGTTAGCGACTCGGCTCGGCGGCCGCTTTAGTTTCGTTTAATCGAACGCACGCATGATCCTCCCGACCTTGTTCAGGAGGATTCGGATAGTGTCCCGGTATCGAAGCGTTCTCGCGGTGTTCCTGTTGTGCTGCGCCAGCATCGGCAGCGTCTGGGCAAGTGGTGGCCTGTTCGCCTGGGACAAGCGCGCTCCTCAGTTCCTGGATGCAGACCAGGTCTTTACGCTGGCGCCGGTCCGGCAGGAGGGCGACGCGCTCACGGCCGCCGGTCTGGTTGCCGAGGGTTACTACCTCTATCGGCATGCCATCCGCCTGGTCGATGCCCAGGGTGGCGATATCCCCCTGGACCTGCCCGCAGGCGCGCCCAAGCACGACGAGTTCTTCGGCGATACCGAAATCTACACCGGGGATACCCTGCAGTTGCGCTTCCCCGCCGCGACCGCCGGACCGCTGACGCTGCACTGGCAGGGATGTGCCGAGGACGGTATCTGCTATCCGCCGCAGACGCTCAGCGTGGCGCTGCCGGCGGGTGCCGCAGCAGGGGCCGGCGTGACGCCGCAGGCATCGCCCGCCCCGCCAGCCGCCGCCCTGGCGGAGGATGAAGCGGCCGCGCGCCAGCTCGCAGCGCTGGGGCCCGTCGCCGGGACGTTGCTGTTCTTCGGCTTCGGTCTGCTGCTGGCCTTCACCCCCTGTACGTTGCCGATGATCCCGATCGTGTCGTCCATGGTTGTCGGCAGCCAGGCCGCCCCCCGACGGGCCCTGGGTCTGTCCCTTGCCTATGTACTGGCGATGGCGGCGGCCTATGCGGTGGTTGGTGTCATGGCCGGTCTGGCCGGCGCCAATCTCCAGGCCGCGCTGCAATCGCCCTGGCTGCTTGGGTCCTTCGCCGCCTTGTTTCTGCTCCTGGCCAGCTCGCTGTTCGGCCTGTTCGAGTTGCGTCTGCCGAGCGTTCTGGTGGACCGCCTTTCGTCCTCGGGCGCAGGGAAGGGCGGCAGCCTGGGTGGCGCCGCGGCGCTGGGCGTTCTGTCGGCGCTGCTGGTCGGCCCCTGCATGACCGCGCCGCTGGCCGGAGCGCTGCTGTATATCGGGCAGACCGGCAGCGCCCTCTACGGTGGGCTGGTGCTGTTCGCGCTCGGTCTGGGCATGGGGCTGCCTCTGCTGGCGATAGCGCTGTTCGGTGCCCGGGTCCTGCCGCGCCCCGGCCCCTGGATGGAACGGATTCGCATCGCCTTCGGCTACCTGATGGTCGGCATGGCGGTCATGATGCTGGCGCGCTTCCTGCCCGCCACGATCAGCCTGGCCCTGTGGGGCTTCTGGGCTCTGTCCGTGGCGATCGGACTGATTGCCTGGGCGCAGAGTCTGGCCGCGCGCCAGCGCCTGGCCTGGACGGTACGGGTGGGCGCGGCCATTTCCGGCGTGTGGTCGGTGCTCATGCTGGTGGGCGCGGCCTCGGGAGGCGACTCGGTGCTCCAGCCGCTCACGCACCTGCGAGGGGTCGAGACGGCGTCGGCGGCCGCGCGCGTGAACTACGTTGCGGCCAAATCCATCGAGGACGTGGACGCGCGCCTGGCGGAGGCCGCCGCCCGTGGCCAGTGGACGCTGATCGACTTTTACGCGGACTGGTGCGTGAGCTGCCATGTGATCGAGCGAAACGTCTTCGGCGATCCCGCCGTCGCGGCGCGGCTGGCCACCCTGCAGGTGCTGCGACCCGACGTGACGCGCAATGACGCGACGGATCAGGCCCTGCTCAAACACTGGGGCGTCATGGGGCCGCCGACGCTGATTCTGGTCGGCCCGGATGGCCAGGAGCGCCGCGCGTTGCGTGTGGTGGGCGAGGTCAGCGCCCGCGACTTCCTGAATCAACTGCTGGCGGCGGGCATCCGATGATCAGCGCGGGCCCTTTTTCGATCCAGGTGGTCATCCTCATCGTCGCCGTGTTGTTGGCCTGGGTAATAACGCGCAAGGTCGCGCAGCGACTGCCCGACACACCCGCCCGGCAGGCCGGCGGCCTGCTGCTCGACGCCGTGTTCTGGGGCCTGGTGGCCGCGCGGCTTGGCTACATCCTGCAGTGGTGGAGCGACTACGCGGCGTCGCCGCTGTCGATGATCGCCATCGGCGATGGCGGCTTTTCCGGGGGGAGCGGGGTGCTCGGCGGTGTGGCATTCGCCTGGTGGCGAACCCGAACGATGCCCCTGCTACGCCGCCCGCTGCTGGTGGGCAGCGCCGCCGGCGTGCTCAGTTGGTCCGCCGCCACAGGCGTGCTCGGCCTGATCCAGCTCGCGGTGGCGCCACCCTTGCCCGAGCTGCAGTTGAACCGCCTCGATGCGGACCCCGTGGTACTCAGCGAGTACACAGGGCGGCCGGTGGTGGTCAACCTGTGGGCCAGCTGGTGCCCACCTTGTCGTCGCGAAATGCCGGTGCTGGAGCAGGCTCAGTCCCATTACCCCGGCATCGCCATCGTCATGGTCAACCAGGGGGAAAGTGCTGCCCAGGCCCGCGACTTCCTGGCGCGCGAGCACCTGACCTTCCAGGAAAACCTGCTCGATCCCGCCGGCCGCCTCATGCGGGACATGGGCGCGCGCGGCCTGCCCACCACCCTGTTCTTCGATGCCCAGGGCCGGCTCGTGGACTCGCACGTGGGTGAACTCACCCGGGCGAGCCTGCGGGACACCCTGTCACGCCATTTCCAGCCCCTTACGATCAATACCGCCAAGGAGTGACCATGTTTGTACCGCGTTCGCGCTTCCCGAGCCTCTTCTCCGCAACCCTGCTGGCGATGGCGCTTCTGCCGGCGCATGCCGATGACCGGCCCGCAGCGCTGCAGATGCTGGAACGACAGGGGCTGACCATCGCCCAGGAATTCGACGTCGGTGGCGGCCTGCGGGCGTTTGCCGCGGCCGCGGGCGACCGCCCCGTCGCGGTGTATCTGACGGGCGATGGCAACGTCATCGTCGGCACGCGCCTGGATGCCAACGGCGCCGCGCTCGATGAGGAGGCGCTGCAACGCCTGGTGGCCAAACCCGTCAGTGACAAGGTATGGGCCCAACTGGAGGCCGCGACCTGGGTACAGGACGGCAGCGCCAACGCGCCGCGCGTGGTGTACACCTTCAGCGATCCCAACTGCCCGTTCTGCAACCGTTTCTGGAAGGCGGCCCGACCCTGGGTGGACACCGGCAAGGTTCAGTTGCGGCACGTCATGGTGGGCATTCTCAAGGCGGACAGCCAGGCCAAGGCGGCGGCGATCCTCGACGCGGCCGATCCGTCCGCGGCCCTGTAGCAGAACGAGCAGGCCTTCGACCGGGGCGGAATCACTCCGGCCAAGCGCACCTCCGACAAGGCGCGCACGGCGCTGGAGGACAACCAGATGCTGATGATGAGCCTGGGCTTCCGCGGCACCCCTGCGATCCTGGTGCGCGACAGCGAAGGCCTGGTCCAGAAGTACAACGGCATGCCGCAGCCGGCCGCGCTGGCCGAGATCATGGGGCCGCGCTGAGGTCAGTCGACGCGGCCCTCTTCCATGATGGAAGGGGGCCGCACGGCCGAACGGCGTTACGCGCTGGAGCAGGGTGGCGCCGAATACAGGCCAGGCCCGAACGACCGATCCGGACCTGCGACCTTTCAAGGATTGTTTCGCCCGCACCACCCGCGCTAACCTCCGGCCCATTCCCTCCGCTGGCAAAGGATTGCTGTCTTGCTGCGCCCCGTGCTCCACCCATCGCTCTCCCTTTTTTCAAGAGCCGTCCCGCGACGTGGCTGGCGCCTGCGCGCGCGTGGGGCAGGGTGCGGGTTATATCGAATGCACGCGAATACGGGGTGGTGCGGAAGGGGAGCGGTAGGCGTTTGATTGAAAAGGGGATCTTCTTTCTGCGGGGAGGATCGAGGGCGGAGTTATACCGAATCCACTGTTATCCGTTGGCGTGGGTTCCATCTAATCACTGTTAGAGCGCAAACCATGAACC
>NZ_JTAK01000007.1:0-2561 GCF_000806415.1 Pseudomonas flexibilis | reverse complement strand
AGCGCCGGTTAGCTCTACGTTACATTTTTAAATCACGATAATAGGTGAAGAATGCAAGGAAATTTAAGCATTAAAGGAATCCCAGTTCAGAATATCTATTCTCAGTGTCTTTCTGGGAAATATATGATTAATAGAAGATATCAACGAAAACTAGTTTGGGGTCTAGAAGAAAAGCAAAAATTTATAGATTCTTTGCTTCAAGGTTTTCCAATTCCGATGATCATCGCCGCAAACTATATAAAGTCAAATGGCGAAAGTGCATTCGAAATATTGGATGGGATGCAAAGACTGAATGCGATAATTTCGTTCATTGAAGGTGAGTTTCCGGTCAATGGACATTATTACAATTTGGAGTCGGTAGCACAGACTAAAATACAAATGGAAAAAGGTGAGTTGGCTCAGAAAAATCCAACTTTGGATCTCGGTTCTTGTTCAAAAATATTAGATTATCCAGTGCCTTTTTCAATTTGCGATACAAATGATAGCGAGAAAGTTGATGAGAGCTTTAGAAGGATAAATACCGGAGGTAGAACTTTATCAAAGCAAGATGTTAGGCAAGCGGGTGCTTTAGGAAAAATACCAGACCTTATAAGAGACTGCTCTATTTATGTTCGAAAAGATAGCTCCCATTCTAATATTGTCGACCTGAGGAACATGAAGAATATTAGCCTCAGCAATAGGGGGCTGGGTTATGGCATAGATCTTAATAAGGTGTTTTGGGCGAAGCATGGTGTAATAACATATGAGAACATCAGAATGTCTCGCGATGAAGAGCTTGTCGCCCACATAGTTTCCTATATTGCCAATTCAAAAGACGCAGAAACCACATCTAAATATCTAGATTCAATTTATGACTCGTCCTCAAATCAAAGTGAGAGCATAAACATAGCTATAAACAAAATTGGATATGAAACAATATTTAAGCAATTTTGTTTCGTTTTCGATGAAATAAGGAAAACATTAGAAAGTAATAATTCTATATTTAAAGAATTGGTTTTTAGTGATAGACCTAACAAAACGCCAAGCGTATTTCAGGTGGTATACATAGCTTTCTACAAATCCCTAATAGTTCACAATCTAAAGGTCGCAAATTATAAGAATCTTTGTGATTCCCTGAGAAATATTTTTGATATGCATTTGAGGGCTTTGGATGTAGACACAAAGTGGAATTCGAGTGATCGTGAAAAGCTTTCTGAATCGATATTTGGCGTTATAAAGTGTCACTTCAAACCAAAGTCAGGAACAGATAGGCATTTGAGCTCTTGGGTCGAAAGTCTAGAAAATATCCTAAATGAGTCTCGCACAGAACAGGTTTGCTATGATTTTAAAGTCGGGCTCCACAAATTTAGTGATGGCAGCGGAGAGCTAATTGAAGAGACATTTAATAAAATAATTAAAACCTTGTCGGCAATGACAAATTCAAAATCGGGTGACTGCTTTGTAATTCTTGGTGTTGCGGATAAAGAAAAAGATGCAAATCAGCATCTGGATTTTTATAAATCAGAGTACGTTAAATATAACGACTTTTGCATAGTTGGAATTGATGCGGAAGCAAAAAAATATCACGGTTCAATTGAACAGTATGAAAGAAAAGTTCTTCAGATGATTGAAAAACAACCAATTTCGGAAGCCTTCAAACAAGAAATAAAATCGAACCTAGTTACTTTCACCTATAATAACCGTGAAATTTTAATGCTCAAAGCGTCACGATCAGAAAAGCCAGAAAGATATGCTGGTGATATTTTCAAAAGAACTTTATCTCATCTGGAAAAGGTTGATAGGGACTTGGAATTTGACTTTCTAGATTCATTTCGGAGAGAGTCGAAGCAAGCTCAAATGTAACAAGCGGCAGCACGCAGACCCAGCTACGGCACACCAAAATATGGTCGCTATGCTTTTACCATATATTGGTGTGCCGTAGCTGGGCCGGTGTGCCGGGCGTTATATGGCAAGGAAGGTATGAGCCAAATCATTGATCTCGCCACCAACAACGCATTGCTCTCCGGCCTCATACTTGCCGCAATCATCGGCATTATTAGCTGGCTATGGCGCGCACATCAGAACCGTCGAGACAGCAATGCAATCTTCAAATTTCTTACCGCATCTAAGGCAGAGACGCCTCATACCTTTCGCAGCACTGAAGCTATCGCATCTAAAACCAAGCTCACGCAAAGCAGGGTTGAGGAGTTGTGCACCAAGCACAAAAAAATCCAGCGAAACGCTAAAGAAAAGCAGTCATGGAAACTAATTGAGTGAGAGCCATATAACAATGCGCTCAACTTTCGCTCACTCCGTTCGCTGGACGTCCAAAAGCTGCGCTTTTGTCCGCCCGTTAGCTTAATCGTTAGAGCGCAAACCATGAACCGCTCCGCACAACTGGATACACTCGCTGCTTCACTGATGGAACTTACCGAGGTTCTTTCCCTCGATCCACACTGCCAATGGCGGCGTCATTTCGAGCAATGTCTGGCAACTACGAGGCAACTTAATGCCTCTTATACACATCCGACGCTTCCGCAGATACTCATAGTTTATAGCATCTATGTCGCCGTCACTTGCAA
>NZ_JTAK01000006.1:0-412520 GCF_000806415.1 Pseudomonas flexibilis | reverse complement strand
GATGACAGGATCATCACTGCATACGGTCCAACCTTGCTTATGCGAGCTCACGCCACGGGCAGGCCCTGGATACCGTTCGGACTTGGCGGATGAGTGTGGAAGGGGGCAGAACTCTCTACGTCGCAGGCTCGAAGCCCTAGGGCGGTCGCGTCTTGCACTCCCTTCCCCCGATGATCAGTCGGGGACTATCGCCTCAAAAAGGTCGGTAGTCGAGATACAAGGGCGGTCGGCGCTGTTCCGGCCGCCACACCGCCAGGCACGGGTCGCCGCTTCAGCGCACCACGATGCCACGTGCGGCCATATAGGCCTTGGCTTCCGGCACGGTGTACTCGCCGAAGTGGAAGATACTCGCCGCCAGCACCGCGTCGGCCTTGCCTTCAAGAATGCCATCGGCCAGGTGCTGCAGGTTGCCGACGCCACCGGAGGCGATCACCGGAATGCCCACCGCCTCGCTGATCGCGCGGGTCACGCCCAAGTCGAAGCCGCTCTTCATGCCGTCCTGGTCCATGCTGGTCAACAGGATCTCGCCGGCGCCCAGGTCTTCCATCTTCTTCGCCCACAGCACGGCATCCAGGCCGGTGGGCTTGCGTCCGCCGTGGGTGAAGATTTCCCAGCGCGGCGTCTCGCCCGGCGCGGAAACCTTCTTGGCGTCGATGGCCACCACGATGCACTGCGAGCCGAAGCGCTCGGCGGCTTCGCCGACGAACTCCGGATTGAACACCGCGGCGGTGTTGATCGACACCTTGTCGGCCCCGGCGTTGAGCAGGTTGCGGATGTCCTGCACGGTGCGCACGCCACCGCCCACGGTCAGCGGGATGAACACCTGGCTGGCCATGCGCTCGACGGTGTGCAGGGTGGTGGCGCGGTTGTCGACGCTGGCGGTGATGTCCAGGAAGGTAATCTCGTCGGCGCCCTGCTCGTTGTAGCGCCGGGCGATCTCCACCGGATCGCCGGCGTCGCGGATGTTCTCGAACTTGACGCCCTTCACCACGCGGCCGTTGTCCACGTCGAGGCAAGGGATGATGCGTTTGGCGAGGGCCATAACAGATATCTCTCGTAGGGTGGACAACCGCGTAGCGTTGTCCACCGGGTCACCAGGTATGCGGTGGACAAGCAAAGCGTTGTCCACCCTACGGCTCACATCAGCCCTTGAAGCCGTCGCACAGCGCCTGGGCTTCAGCCACGTCGAGGGTGCCCTCGTAGATGGCGCGGCCGGTGATGGCGCCGATGATGCCCGGCGCGCGGGCATCCAGCAGCTTCTGGATATCGCCCAGGTTGTGGATGCCGCCGGAGGCGATCACCGGGATGCGGCTGGCGGCGGCCAGCGCGGCGGTGGCCTCGACGTTGCAGCCCTGCATCATTCCGTCCTTGGCGATGTCGGTGTAGACGATCGCGGACACGCCGTCAGCCTCGAAGCGACGCGCCAGGTCCACCGCCTGCACGCTGGACACTTCCGCCCAGCCGTCGGTGGCTACGAAACCGTCCTTGGCATCCAGGCCGACGATCACCTTGCCAGGGAACGCCTTGCAGGCCTCGCTGACGAATTCCGGCTGCTTGACCGCCTTGGTGCCGATGATCACGTAGCTGACGCCCGCCTTCACGTAGTGCTCGATGGTTTCCAGCGAACGGATGCCGCCGCCGATCTGGATCGGCAGGTTCGGGTAACGCCTGGCGATGGCAGTGACCACCTCGCCGTTGACCGGTTGCCCCTCGAAGGCGCCGTTCAGGTCGACCAAGTGCAGGCGGCGGCAACCACCTTCCACCCACTTGGCAGCCATGCTCACCGGGTCGTCGGAAAACACCGTGGAGTCTTCCATGCGGCCCTGGCGCAGGCGCACGCAGGCGCCGTCCTTCAGATCGATAGCGGGGATAATCAGCATTGCTCGGAACCTGCTCGAATCGGTAATCGGATAATCGGTAATCGATGGAAGAGGGGGCGTCAGCTCTTCTCGAGTGCCCAGACATCACTTTCGATGCTGGCGAAGCGGTCGGCCAGCAGCGCCTGCACGTCGGCAATCGCCCTGTTGTAGTAGTGCGGGGCGACTTCGCGGCCAATCAGCTCGAGGACTTCCAGTACCTCGAACGAGCCCAGCTCCAGCTCGAAGCGCTCCTCCAGGAAGCGCTTGAGCACCTGCGCGGCGGCCTGCTCCTGGGCGGCCTCCAGCTTCAGCGCCCCCAGCGCGCCCTTGCCGCGGCTCACCAGCGCCCGTCCCAGGCCACGAAGTTCTGCAGCAGCTGCAGGCCGTGGGTGTGGCTCTTTTCCGGGTGGAACTGCACGGCGAAGCGCGAACCTTCGGCCAGCACGGCGGCGAAATCCACGCCGTAATGACCACGGCCCACCACCTGGCGCGGATTGCCGGCCTCGATGTAGTAGCTGTGCACGAAGTAGAAGCGCGCCCGGTCGGGAATGTTGTGCCACAGCGGATGGCTGACCACCTGCTCGACCTCGTTCCAGCCCATGTGCGGCACCTTGAGGTGCTCGCCGTCCTCGTGCAGGTCCTTGCCGAAGAAGCGCACCTGGCCAGGGAACAGGCCGATGCAGTCGACGCCGCCGTTCTCCTCGCTGCGCTCCATCAGCGCCTGCATGCCGACGCAGATGCCGAGGAACGGGCGATCCTGGCTGACCTCGCGCACCAGCGCGTCGAAGCCCAGGCGGCGGATTTCGGCCATGCAATCGCGAATGGCGCCCACGCCGGGGAACACCACGCGATCCGCCTCGCGGATCACCTGGGCGTCGCTGGTCACCAGCACACGGCCGGCACCGACATGTTCCAGGGCCTTGGCCACCGAGTGCAGGTTGCCCATGCCGTAGTCGATGACGGCGACGGTCTGCATCACAGGCATCCCTTGGTGGAGGGCATCTGCCCGGCCATGCGCTCGTCCAGGGTCAGGGCCATGCGCAGCGCGCGGCCGAAGGCCTTGAACACGGTTTCGATCTGGTGGTGGGTGTTGCTGCCACGCAGGTTGTCGATGTGCAGGGTCACCTGGGCGTGGTTGACGAAGCCCTGGAAGAATTCCTGGAACAGGTCCACATCGAACTTGCCGACCGTCGCGCGGGTGTAGGGCACGTTCATGACCAGGCCCGGACGCCCGGAGAAGTCGATCACCACGCGCGACAGGGCTTCGTCCAGCGGCACGTAGGAATGCCCGTAGCGGGTCATACCCTTCTTGTCGCCAACCGCCTTGGCGAAGGCCTGGCCGAGGGTGATGCCGACGTCTTCCACGGTGTGGTGGTCGTCGATATGCAGGTCGCCCTGGCATTCGATGTCCAGGTCGATCAGCCCATGGCGGGCGATCTGGTCGAGCATGTGCTCGAGGAAGGGCACGCCGATGGCGAAGTTCGCCTTGCCGGTGCCATCGAGGTTGATCGCAACCTTGATGCGGGTTTCCAGGGTGTTGCGTTCGACGAACGCCTTACGTTCGACCATGACCAGCTCCGCAAAAGAACAGAGGGCGCCGTAGAAGTTTTCCACAGCCCGGAGGGCGCGCATTATAGGCCGGAACCCGCCTGCCGGGGAACCGCACGGCCCGTGGGCACCCGCCGCGCGCCTTGCTACCCTAGCCACCTTCTTTTTCGCAGCGATGCCGCCATGCCCGTCTATGTCGAATGCCCCGCCCAGCTCACCGAGCAGGACCGCCAGGACCTGCTCAACGTCTATGCCGACGCGCCCGACTGGCTGCTGCCGCCGTTCGCCGCCGGCGCCGCGCTGATCGAGCAGTGCCTGGCCGATGGCAGCCTGCGCGTGGCGCGCTTCAACGGCCGCCTGCTGGGCGCCGCGCGCCTGCAGCCCGTCGGCGACTTCCTGCGCCTGTCGCACCTGTGCGTGCGTGCGCTGACCCGGGGCCGCGGCGTGGCCCGTCGCCTGGTCGACGAGGCGCGCCGCGAAGCGCAGCAGCAGGACCTGCTGCTGGTGCTTGCCGCCGATCCGGCCCAGGAGGTCGCCGAGCAACTGGCCGCGCACCTGATGCTGCCGTTGAGGGCGCTGTGAACACTCACCCGTTCGCCACGCTCGGCCCGGACCAGGTGCTCGATGCGGTGGAAAGCCTGGGTCTGGTCAGCGACGCCCGCGTGCTGGCGCTGAACAGCTACGAGAACCGCGTCTATCAGGTGGGCATCGAGGACAGCGAACCGCTGATCGCCAAGTTCTATCGCCCGCAGCGCTGGAGCGATGCGGCGATCCGCGAGGAACACGCCTTCACCGAGGAACTGGCCGAGGCCGAAGTGCCAGTGGTGGCGCCATTGCGCCGCGATGGCGAGAGCCTGTTCGAGCACGGCGGCTTTCGTTTCGCGCTGTTTCCGCGCCGGGGCGGTCGCGCGCCGGAGCCGGGCGATCTGGACCAGCTGTATCGCCTCGGCCAGCTGCTTGGCCGCCTGCATGCCATCGGCGCCAGCCGCCCGTTCCGCGAACGCGAAACGCTGACCGTGGCGAACTTCGGCCACGCCTCGCTGGCCACCCTGCGCGACAGCCCGCTCCTGCCTGCCAGCCTGCGCGCCGACTATGTGGCCGCCGCCAAGGCGCTGCTGGAACGGCTGGACCGGCTGTTCGTCGCCACGCCCTACAGCGCCATTCGCCTGCATGGCGACTGCCACCCTGGCAATCTGCTGGAGCGCGATGGCAGCTTCCATGTGGTCGACCTGGACGACTGCCGCATGGGCCCGGCCCTGCAGGACCTGTGGATGCTGCTGTGCGGCGACCGTCAGGAACGCCTGCGTCAGCTCTCCGAGCTGGCCGACGGCTATGCGGAATTCCATGACTTCCCGACCCGCCAGCTGCCGCTGCTGGAAGGCTTGCGCAGCCTGCGCCTGCTGCACCACAGCGCCTGGCTGGCGCGGCGCTGGGACGACCCGGCGTTCCCGCCGGCCTTCCCCTGGTTCACCACGGAAAACTACTGGCGCCAGCAGATCGGCCTGCTGCGCGAGCAACTCATGGCGGTGGATGAGGAGCCGTTGCGGGTGTATTGAGGCGCCACGCCAGGCTTCGCTAACTGGCACCCCTGTAGCGCCCGTCGCGATGATTGAGCGCCAGCACCAGGTTCAGCGACACCGCCCCCAGCACCGACAGCAGCACCCGATCCGCCGGCACGATGGCGATGGCCGCCAGCACGATCAGCGCGTCCACCGCCATCTGCACCTGCCCGGCGCGCAGGCCGAAGCGTTCCTGCAGAAACAGCGCCAGGATGTTCACCCCGCCCAGGCTGGCGCGGTGGCGGAACAGCATGAGCAGGCCGACGCCAATCATGAAGCCGCCGAACAGCGCGGCGTACAGCGGTTCGACATGGGAGAAGGCGACCCAGCCGGGGGTCAGCTCGACGAACAGCGAAACCAGCGCCACCGCGCAGAAGGTGCGCAGGGTGAACTTCCAGCCCATGCGCCACAGTGCCAGGGCATAGAACGGCAGGTTGATCAGGAAGAACATGCCGCCCAGCGGCCAGTCGCCCCAGTAGTTGAGCAGGAAGGCCAGCCCCACCGTGCCACCGCTGAGGAGCCCGGCCTGGGCGAAGAAGCTGATGCCCAGGGCGATCAGCGCGCAACCCAGCGGCAGGGCCTGGATGTCCTCCCACCAGGCATGGCGCACGGCCGCGTCACTCATGCGCGGCGGCGACTCCAGGCTTCGAAGGCGTAGGCCGGCGTGTCACCCTCGGCGGCATGCGCTGCATGGCTGTCGCGTTGCCACTCGTGGTCCAGCCATTCCGGGAAGTGCGCATCACCGGCCGGCTCCAGCTCGATGCGGGTCAGGTACAGGCGCTCGGCCAGCGGCAGCGCCTGGGTATACAGCTGCGCGCCGCCGATCAGCATCAGTTCGTCCACGCCCTGCTCGCGCGCCCAGGCGTCGGCGCGCACCAGGGCATCCTCCAGCGAGCCGAACACCTCGGCGCCCTCCAGACGCAGGTCCGCCTGGCGGCTGACCACGATGTTCAGCCGCCCGGGCAGCGGACGGCCGAGGGAATCCCAGGTCTTGCGGCCCATGATGATCGGCTTGCCGAGGGTCATGGTCTTGAAGTGCCTGAGGTCGGCCGGCAGGTGCCAGGGCATCTGGTTGTCGAGGCCGATCACCCGGTTGCGAGCCAGGGCGGCGATCATGGCGAGGGGAAGGCGAGTGCTGTTCATGGGGCGCGAGAATAGCGCCGGAAGGTTTGCAGTGTGAACAGATCGCGGGGGAAATGTTTGGCACTGCCAACACTTTCGGGAGCGGTTATCCTCGACGCCAGTTTCCACTGCGAGTGTTGCCGTGTCCTCTGCCCCCCTCTCCCACCTCGACCGTCTCTGGCTCTGCGAAGCGATTCGCCTGCGCGAGGAGCAGTCCGGACCGCTGGAGGACGGCGAGATCAACCGGCGTGCCCGCCTCGCCGGCCCGTCCCTGGAAACGCGCATCGAATCCCGCGCCCTGCAACTGGCCGAGCGTGACGGACAGCGCGCCGCTCTCGGTCACTGGCGCCAGGGGGCACGGCTGGGTCTGCTGATCCTGCTCCTGCTGGCCGTGCTCACCGGCGCCGGTCTGGCATTCGCCGCCCTGGGTGACGGCCAGCGTCCGGTCAACGTGTTCTGGGCGCTGGGCAGCCTGCTCGGCCTGCATCTGCTTACGCTGTTTGGCTGGCTGCTCGGGCTGCTGCTGACCCGCGACGCGGGCGGGGCTTTGGGGCGGCTCTGGCTGTGGCTCAGCGAACGGCTGGCGCGGGACGCCCAGGCCGTGCAACTGGCGCCGGCGCTGATGATCCTGCTGCGGCGCCGGCGGCTGGCCCGCTGGGGACTGGGCACGCTGGTCCATGGCCTCTGGCTGGTGACCCTGCTCAGCGCGCTGGCGATGCTGCTGGCCATGCTGTCCACCCGGCATTACAGCTTCGTCTGGGAAACCACCCTGCTGGGCGCCGACAGCTTCGTGAGGCTGACCCAGGCGCTGGGCGCCCTGCCGGCGCTGTTGGGCTTCGGTCTGCCGGACATCGAACAGATCCGCGCCAGCGGTGCGTCCCCGCTGCGCGAGGACAGCGCCCGCCAGGCCTGGGCAGTGTGGCTGCTGGGCGTGCTGCTGATCTACGGTCTGCTGCCACGCCTGCTGTTGGGACTGCTCTGCCTGTGGCGCTGGCGTCGCGGTGTGCGACGTCTGCGCCTGCCCCTGGACGCGCCCGGCAACGCCCTGCTCCGTGAGCGCCTGCAACCGCCCAGCGAACGGCTCGGCGTGCAGGACGCCGCACCCACCGCGCTGCCGGAATCGCGCGCCGGCGCGTTCGCCGCCGAAGCCGAGGGCCGGCTGCTGGTCGGCATCGAGCTGGACCCTGCCTACCCCTGGCCGCCCGTTCTGCCTGCAGGCGTCGGCAACGCCGGCGTGCTGGACAGCCGCGAACAGCGGCGCCAGCTGCTGGAGCGCCTGGCCCAGCGCCCGGCCGCGCGCCTGCTGCTGGCCTGCGACCCGCGCCGCTCGCCGGATCGCGGCACGCTGGCGCTGCTCGGCGAACTGTCGCGCAGCGCGGCGGCCACCCGCGTCTGGCTGCTGCCGGTGGATACCGATGCCGCGCGCCTGGACGACTGGCGCGCCGCGCTGCAGCGCCTCGGTCTGGCCGAGGCGTCCCTGGACTGGCTGGAGAAGGGCCATGACTGAGCCGCTGAAACTGGCCGTGGTCGGCCACACCAATGTCGGCAAGACCTCGCTGCTGCGCACCCTGACCCGCGACGTCGGCTTCGGCGAGGTCTCGCACCGGCCGAGCACCACGCGCCACGTCGAGGGCGCGCGGCTGTCGGTGGATGGCGAGGCGCTGCTGGAGCTGTACGACACGCCCGGATTGGAAGATGCCATCGAGCTGCTCGACTACCTCGAACGCCTGGCGCCCTCCGGTGAACGCCTCGACGGTCCGGCCCGCGTGGAACGCTTCCTCGCCGGCCCCGAGGCGCGGCAGCGTTTTGAACAGGAGGCCAAGGTGCTGCGCCAGCTGCTGGCCTCGGACGCCGGGCTGTATGTGATCGACGCCCGCGAGCCGGTGCTGGCCAAGTACCGCGACGAGCTGAGCGTGCTGGCCGACTGCGGCAAGCCGCTGCTGCCGGTGCTCAACTTCGTGCGCGACCCGTTGCAGCGCGAGGAGGAATGGCGCGCCGCCCTGGCACGGCTGGGCCTGCATGCGCTGGTGCGCTTCGACACCGTGGCGCCACCCGAGGACGGCGAGCGGCGTCTCTACGAGAGCCTGGCGCTGCTGCTGGAGTCCGCCCGAGCGCGCCTGGAGCGGCTGATCCAGGCCCACGAGCAGCAGGCTACGGAACGCCTGCAGGCGGGACGCCAGCTCATCGCCGAGCTGCTGGTCGACGTGGCCGCCGGCCGCCGCCGCGTGCCGGACGACCCCGAGCGGGAACGCCGCGCTACCGGCGAGCTGCGCGAGGCCGTGCGCCAGCGCGAGCAGCGCTGCGTGGAGGCGCTGCTGCGGTTGTACGCCTTTCGCAAGGACCACGCCGATGCCGGCGAGCTGCCACTGCTGGACGGCCGCTGGAGCGACGATCTGTTCAACCCGGAAACCCTCAAGCAGATGGGCGTGAAGATCGGCACCGGCATGGCCGCCGGGGCCGCGGCCGGCGCCGGGGTCGACCTGATGGTCGGTGGCATCACCCTCGGCGCCGCCGCGCTGCTTGGCGCGCTGGCCGGCGGCGGCGCGCAGACCGCCCGGCACTATGGCAGTCGCCTGCTGGGCAAGCTCAAGGGCGAGAAGGAACTGACCGTGGACGACGCCGTGCTGCGCCTGCTGGCCCTGCGCCAGCGCCAACTGCTCGATGCACTGGCCATCCGTGGCCATGCGGCGCAGCAGGCCATCCGCCTGGAGTCGCCCCAGGAACAGGCCTGGAAGGCGGGCAAGCTGCCCAAGCCGCTGTCGGCAGCGCGCGCGCATCCCGAGTGGTCATCGCTCAACGGCAAGGTGCGCGGCGAGGAAGACCGTCAGCAGCTGATTGATGCGCTGGCCAAGCGAACGTAGCCATGCGGATCCCGCACGGCGGCCAAGGAAAAACGTTGCCCGCCCTGCAGCGCTGAGAGACCAGGCTTCATGCCGGCCTGCTGGGCGTTGGGTGGATCGCGCTCCATCGATCCACCAAGCGCGCCGCCAGGCGCGGCCGGCCAGGCGCGCCGTGCTGGCGCAATGGTGGACAAGGACAACGTTGTCCACCCTACGGGCGCTGGTGCCTTGATATGCGGATGACTCTGGGTAGGACGTAGGGTGGATCGCGCTTCACCGATCCACCAACGCGCCGCCAGGCGCGGCCGGCCAGGCGCGGCCGGCGAAGCGCGGACCGCCAGGCGCGCCGTGCCGGCGCGATGGTGGACAAGGACAACATTGTCCACCCTACGGACGCTGCGGCTTACACCGCCACCGGCGCCTTGATATGCGGGTGGCTCTGGTAGCCGACCAGCTCGAAGTCCTCGAAGCGGAAGGCGAACAGGTCCTTCACCTCGGGGTTCAGCTTCATGGTCGGGAGCGGCAGCGGCTCGCGGCTCAGTTGCAGGTCGGTCTGTTCCAGGTGGTTGGCGTACAGGTGGCAGTCGCCGCCGCTCCAGATGAACTCGCCCGGCTCAAGGTCGCAGACCTGCGCGACCATCAGGGTGAGCAGCGCATAGCTGGCGATGTTGAAGGGCACGCCGAGGAAGATGTCCGCCGAGCGCTGATACAGCTGGCAGCTGAGCTTGCCGTCGGCGACGTAGAACTGGAACAGCGCGTGGCAGGGCGGCAGGGCCATCTGGTCGACCAGCGCCGGGTTCCAGGCCGAGACGATCAGCCGGCGCGAGTCCGGGTTCTTCCTGATCATCTCCACCAGCTTGGCGATCTGGTCGATGGACTCGCCGTTGGGTCCCGGCCAGCTGCGCCACTGGTAGCCATACACCGGCCCCAGCTCGCCGTTCTCGTCGGCCCACTCGTCCCAGATGGAGACGCCGTTTTCCTTCAGGTAGCGGATGTTGGTCTCGCCCTTCAGGAACCACAGCAGCTCGTGGATGATGGACTTGAGGTGGCACTTCTTGGTGGTGACCAACGGAAAGCCGTCGGCCAGGTCGAAGCGCATCTGGTAGCCGAACACACTGTAGGTGCCGGTGCCGGTGCGGTCGCTCTTGAAGGTGCCGTGCTCGCGCACGTGGCGCATCAGGTCGAGGTACTGTTTCATGCTGGGCCCGGTAAAAACGCGAATGGGGCGCATGGTATCCCATGTGCCCCATTCATCGCTTGAAGCGGTCGCCAATCGGTCAGGCGCCGCGGCCCTCGCGCTGGTACGCCCAGACCATCATCCCGGCACCGATCAACACCATCGGGATGCACAGCAACTGGCCCATGGTCAGCCAGCCGAAGGCCAGGTAGCCGAGCTGGGCGTCCGGCACGCGCACGAATTCGACGACGAAGCGGAAGATGCCGTAGCACACCGCGAACAGGCCGGACACCGACATCACCGGACGCGGCTTGCGGGTGTACAGCCAGAGGATGACGAACAGCGCCACGCCTTCCAGGGCAAACTGGTACAGCTGCGACGGATGGCGCGGCAGCTGCGCCGGGTCGGTGGGGAAGATCATCGCCCAGGGCAGGTCGGTGGCCTTGCCCCACAGTTCGGCGTTGATGAAGTTGCCGATGCGCCCGGCGCCCAGGCCGATCGGCACCAGGGGGGCGATGAAATCCATCAGGGCGAAGAAGGACTTGTCGTTGCGCCGGCCGAACAGCCACACCGCCAGCAGCACGCCGATCAGTCCGCCGTGGAATGACATGCCGCCTTCCCACACACGCAGGATCTTCGCCGGATCGGCCAGGTAGGCCGCCAGGTCGTAGAACAACACATAGCCCAGGCGACCGCCGAGGATCACCCCCAGAGCCACCCAGAACACCAGGTCGGACAGCTTGTCCTTGTTCCACTCCGGCGCGAAGCGCTGCACCCGCCGCGAGGCGAGCAGCCAGGCACCACCGATGCCGATCAGGTACATCAGCCCGTACCAGTGGATCTTCAGGGGACCGATGGCGATGGCCACCGGATCGATCTGCGGATAAGGCAGCATCCGACACTCCTCAAATCAGGAAATTGGTGCCCACACACACCAGCAGCACCGCGAACAGGCGCTTGAGCATCAGCGGGGACAGACGATGCGCCAGGGTAGCCCCGAAACGCGCGAAGAACATGCTGGTCAGCGCAATGCCGACCACCGCCGGCAGGTAAACGTAGCCGACACTCCATGCCGGCAGGTGTGGGGCATCCATCCCGACCACCATGAAACTGATGGCGCCGGCGATGGCGATCGGCAAGCCGCAGGCGGCGGAGGTGGCCACCGCCTGCTGCATGGGCACGCTGCGCCAGTTGAGGAACGGCACGGTCAGCGAGCCGCCACCGATACCGAAGATCGCCGAGGCCCAGCCGATCACGGTGCCGGCCACACTCAGGCCGACCTTGCCAGGCACCGCGCCGCCGGCCTTGGGTTGCAGGTTGAAGCCCATCTGGATGGCCATGCTGATGGCGAACACGCCGATGATCTTCTGCAGCACCTCGCCCTGCAGCCAGTCGGCGGTGAGGCTGCCCAGCGCGGCGCCGACCACGATGCCCGCGGTCATCCAGCCAACCAGCGGCCAGAGCACGGCGCCGCGCTTGTGGTGCGCGCGAATGGAATTGATGGAGGTGAACACGATGGTGGCCAGCGAGGTGCCCACCGCCAGGTGGGTGAGCACCTCGGGGGCGAAGCCCTGGGCGGTGAAGCTGAACACCAGCACCGGCACGATGATCAGCCCGCCGCCGACGCCGAACAACCCGGCCAGCACACCGGCACAGGCCCCCAGAACGAGATAGATCAGAAATTCCATGCCAGCCCCCGGAAACGAAGCCGGCATGGTAGAGCAAAGCGCCCGGCGGCAGCTACCGGCAGCCCTTGCCGTGACACCGACCCGGCGGCAAGCTGGGCCGGTCATCGCTCTGGGTAATGCACATGTGTCTGATCCTGTTCGCCTGGCGCCCCGGCCACGCGCTGCCGCTGGTGGTCGCCGCCAACCGTGACGAGTTCCATGCCCGTCCCAGCCTGCCGCTGGCGCACTGGGACGAGGCGCCCGGCGTGTATGCCGGGCGCGATCTGGAAGCAGGCGGCACCTGGATGGGTGTCGGCCCCGACGGCCGTTTCGCCGCGCTGACCAATATCCGCGATCCCGGACAACCGCTGGGACTGCGCTCCCGGGGCGAGTTGGTGGCGGGCTTCCTGCGCGGGGACTGCTCGCCGCAGGACTACCTGGCCGAGGTTGCACGGCGCACCGGCGAATACAGCGGCTTCAATCTGCTGGTGGGCGATACCGAGCGACTCTGTTACCTGCACGCACGCGAAGCTCAGCCTCGCGAGCTGGGCGCCGGTGTCTACGGCCTGTGCAATGCCGCCCTGGATACGCCGTGGCCAAAGCTGGTACGCGCCCGCCAGGCCCTGGCGCAGCGCCTGGACACGCCGCACCCCGGGAACCTGATGGACCTGCTGGCTGATCCCACACCGGCCGACGACGCCCACCTGCCGAACACCGGCGTCGGCCTGGACACCGAGCGCCTGCTGTCCAGCGTGTTCATCGCCAGCGCCCATTACGGCACCCGGGCCAGCAGCGTGCTGATCGTGCAAGCCGACGGCCGGCGCGAGTTCCACGAACGTCGCTTCGGCCCCAATGGCGCCCGGCTCGGCGAGGTTTCTCTGACGCTGTGAGTTATGCCCAGCTTCGTTGGATCATCCTGTGGACAAGCTGTTGACCGGCTCCCTTGAAGCACAGCTGCCGGGGGCTGGCCGGCGGCGGACGTTTTTTCACCCGCCCATGGTCGGTTTCCCACCGTTTCCGGGGAACAATCTGTGGATAAGCTGTTGAGCCGGTCAATGCGCCGCTCTGCACCGGGGCTTAGCGTAAGTCGTTGAAATTTCGACCAGTCTGCCTGCGGTTATCGGCCCACCGGAGCCCCTCGGGAGCGCATTCCGAACGGCGCCGTCCTTCTGCGGTTTTCCCCACAGGCGGGGGATAGCCCTGTGCATAAGCTGTTGGCGCGCCGCTGCGCATGCGATGGCCTGTGCGCCGTAGCCATCTGGCTTTTTTTTGGCCATCCCTGCTGCGACCAGATGTCACTCTGCCATCTTCGTTGATCCAGCTCATGATTTTCGACGGAAGTCTGTGACAGGTTAGGCAGATACGGCATCCGATCCGAAGGGTACGGTCATGCCTGGCCTTACTCCTTGCGTGCGAGCGAAACGCTGCGGTGCCGCCAGCCGGCACTGCGGGTGGGTTAAGGACCTGAAGGAACCAGTCCCCAGCCCGCTGCGGCAGGGTTTTGCTCGGATGCAGCGCCCAATCACGTGAAGGTCCAACAATAAAATGCCCAAGCCCTTCGATCTGCTCATCCGGCGTCTTGCCTCGCTGCTGCCCAACGAGCTCAAGGCCGTCGAGTTTCCGCAACTGCTGCTGCCGAACCGCCATTCGTTACTGCTCAGCCAGCGCCGAGCAACCATGATCGTCAATCGCGTGCGCCTGTTTGCCTTCCTGTTCGCGCTGCTCACGCCGTTGTGGAGCGTGATCGACCTCATCGTCTTCGATTACCCGCTGTGGTCCAGCCTGGCGGTGTCCCGCCTGCTGGCCTCGATGGCCTTCGCCAGCCTGCTGGTGTTCTATCGTCCCAATGGCAACCTGCTGGATGCCTACCGGGCCATCGCCATCCTGTTCTTCATCCCCACGGTGTTCTACGTGGTGTCACACACCCTGATCACCGGGCACCAGCTTGAACCCTTCTCGGCGGCGGTGGCCACCGGCTACGCCTTCCTGCCCTTCGTGCTGATGGCCGGCCTGGCCATCTTCCCGCTGACCCTGGCGGAGAATCTGGTTCTGGCCAGCACGCTACTGCTCGCCCAGGGCCTGGCCGGCTTCCTGAATTGGCCGGTGCTCAACTGGCCGTCCTACGCCGGCGGCTACTGGCTGCTGGTGCTGATCGCCGGTGTCACCGCGCTGGCCTGCATGAGCCAGCTGGCCTTCATGATCGCCCTGGTGCGCCAGGCAATCCGCGATCCGCTGACCGGCATCCTGTCGCGCGGCAGCGGCACGGAAATCCTCCACCTGCTGTGGAGCAATGCCGAGCAGAACAATGGCTGCCTCGCGCTGGCCTTCTTCGACATCGATCACTTCAAGGCGATCAACGACACCTACGGCCACGAAGCCGGCGACCGGGTGCTGCAAGCGTTCACCAACAACCTGCAGACGCGCATGCGCGGCTCCGACACCCTGCTGCGCTGGGGCGGCGAGGAGTTCCTGCTGGTGATGCCCAACACCGACATGAACCAGGCGCGCCGCGCCCTGCAGCGCCTGACCGAATCCGGCCTGGGCGTGCGCCCGGACGGCACGCGGCTCACCGCCAGCATCGGCCTGTCGGAGCGCTGCGCCGATCGCGTGGCGTCCCCCACCGCATTGCTGGAACTGGCCGACCACCGCATGTACCGCGCCAAGACCGGCGGGCGCGACCAGATCTGCTCCACCCCGGACGGCCAGCCCGAGCCGGAGTCCTGCGCCCAGAGAGCCTACTGCTGAGGCGCGGCGCTGAGCGCATCGGCTCGACGTCCGAGGCGCCAGCCCAGCCAGCCCCATAGCGCCGCACACCCGGCGCCCACCAGGGCCACCGGCAGCGGCCCGTGACCCAGGGCATCCAGACCGCTCTTCAGCCAGGCGCTGGCCACGTCGCCGCCGCGGTACACCAGCGTGTCGATGACATTCTTGGCTCTGTACTTGCTCTGCGCATCCAGCGGCGCGAAGAGCATTTCGCGCCCCGGTCGGACGAAGGCATATTCGCCGATGCGTCGCACCACCATCAGCGCCGCCAGCAGCGCAAACACCGGCGCCAGCGCCAGCCCGAGAAAGCCCAGACACACCAGCAGGGGCACCACCGAGAGCAGCACGCGCACGCCCAGGCGCTTGGCGACCCGCCCGGTGATGAACAACTGGGCGATCAGCGCGCCGGCCTGCACGATCAGGTCGATCAGCGCGAACACCCGCACCTGGCTGGCGCGCTCAGGAAACAGCGCGCCCACCAGGCGGGCCTGCTCGAAATACAGGAAGGTGGTGGTGGTCGACAACAGCACCACGAACAATGCGATGCCCGCCAGGTAACGGGAGCGCAGCAGCAGGGTCAGGCCACTGAAGGGATTGCCGGGAATCGGCCGCCGACTGCTCTCGGCCGGTGGCGCGCCGGAACGCCCGGCGCCGTCCCGCTCGCGCCAGCCCATCAGATAGTGCTTGCAGCCCAGCGCCAGCGGCAGCAACAGGGCGGCCAGCACCAGCAGCCCGGCGGTGCCCAGGCGCCCCACCAGCAGCGCGCTCAGCATGGGGCCGAGCAAGCCACCGACACTGGCACCGGCGGCGATGAAGGCGAACAGCCGCTTGGCTTGCTGCCCGTCGAAGACATCCGCCATCAGGCTCCAGGCCACGGAGATCACGAACAGGTTGTAGACCGAGATCCACACGAAGAAGGCGCGCGCCAGCCAGACGTGGTCGGGCTGCACGGCGAACAGCAGCGCGAAGCCCGCCAGATGCGTGGCGAAGAAGCCGTATACCCAATCGAGGTAGCGCACCCGTGGCACACGGGCGCTCAGCCAGGCGAACAGTGGCACGGCCACCAGCATGCTCAGGAAGGTGGCGGTGAACAGCCACTGCAGGTGCTCGACCCCGCCCTGGATGCCCATGGCCTCGCGCAGCGGCCGCAGCATGAAGTAGCCCGAGAACAGGCACAGGAACAGCGCGAAGCCGACCAGCGCCGCCGGCAGCTCGGCCCGTCGCGCGTCGATCAGCCGCGCCAGCCGCTCGACAGGCTGCCGACCGTCAGGCGAAGGCCGCGACGATCCGCTCACGCAGCCTCGCATCCGGCAGGCGCCCGCGCCCGGCGAGCAGGTTGTCGGCCATGTAGCGCGGGTTGGAGGTGGCCGGGATCACCGCAGTCACCGCCGGCTGCGCGAGGATGAACTTGAGCAGCAGTTGCGCCCAGGAGGTGGCATCCACCTCCATCGCCCAGTCCGGCAGCGGCCGGTCCCTGACCCGCGACAGCAGCTGCCCGCGCGCGAACGGCCGGTTGATCAGCACGGCGATGCCGTGGTCCGCGCACCAGGGCAGCAGGCGCTGCTCGGCCAGCCGCTCGCCCACCGAGTAGTTGATCTGCACGAAGTCGATGCCCGGCTCTTTGGCCAGCACGTCCAGCACGTCCAGCACGTCCTGCTGGGCGGCCTCGCGGTAGTGGGTGATGCCGAGGTAGCGGATGCGCCCAAGCGCCTTCTGTTCGCGCAGCAGCTTCAACTGGGTGCGCGTGTCCTGCAGATTGTGCACCTGTACCAGATCGATCTGCGGAGTCTGTAGCGCCCGGAAGCTGGACTCCAGCTGACGGCGACCGGCCTGCTCGCCGCTCGCGGAGACCTTGGTGGCGAAGAACACCTTGTCGCGCACCGCCAACTGCTCCACCAGACGCCCGCACACCCGCTCGGCATTGCCGTAGCTGGGCGCGGTATCGATCAGCCGCGCGCCGCCGTTGACCAACGTCTTCAGTACCTCCAGCAACGGCTGCAGGGCCTCGTCATCCAGCGGCACATCATGGGTACGCGAGGTGCCCAATCCAATCACGGGCAGCGGCTCGCCAGTAGAGGGAATGGCGCGCTGCTGCAGCCGCGTCTGCGCCCACAGGGGGCCGCACGGCAGTTGGGCGAGGGCGGCCAGCAGGGTGGCATTCAGGAGGAACTGGCGACGGCTCGGCATGACGGATCCTCGGCAAGCAATGCCTGTGTGACAGCAGTCCCCGACACGCATTCACCCCGGCGGATTACCGCGCGGCTTGCGACTAGACCAAACGGTCTATAGAGTTCCGTCCATGAACGCATCCATGACCTCCCGGGACCGGCTGATTGCCGCCATGGCCGACGCCCTGCAGCGCAAGGGTCTGCATGGCGTCGGCCTCAACGAACTGCTCAGCCAGGCGGCCAGCCCCAAGGGCGTGCTCTATCACCATTTCCCCGGCGGCAAGACCGAATTGGCGGTGGCGGCCATCGACCGGGTGGTGACGCGCCTCGAAGGCTCGCTGGCCGCACTGGCCGAACAACCCGAACCGCTGCAGGCGCTGGCCGACTGGCTGGGCCAGGCCGAGCGACTGCTGCGTGACAGCGGCTTCGAACGGGGCTGCCCGCTGGCCACCGTCGCGCTGGAATCCACGGCGGACGACGACATGCTGCGCGGCGCACTGGCCCAAGGCTTCGCGCGCCTGCGCCAGGCCGTGAGCGGCTTGCTGGAGCGCCTTGGCATTGCGCCGCCCCGCGCCCAGGCGCTGGCCACGCTGGTGCTCTCCGCCTACGAAGGCGCCCTGCTGCAGGCGCGTGTCGCCGGCGATGGCGCGACCATGACGATCACCACCGGTCTGCTGCTGGACCTGCTGCAGCACGAACGAAACAACAAGAACCCGGAGTCCCCATGAACAGCTGCGTCGATAGCGCCCCGCGCACCGAGACCGTCACCTTCAACGCCCTGGACGGCTACCCGCTGACCGGTACCCGCTTCGCCGCCAGCGGTCCGCTGCGCGGCACGCTGCTGGTAGCCGGCGCCACCGGTGTGCCGCAGGGCTTTTATCGCCGCTTTGCCGAATACGCCAGCGGCCACGGCTATGCGGTGCTGACCTTCGACTACCGCGGCATCGGCCGCTCCCGGCCCGCCAGCCTGAAGGGCTTCGAGATGGAATACCTGGACTGGGCGCGCCTGGACCTGGCCGCCGCCGTCGAACAGGTCGACGCAACGCAGGGGCCGCTGTTCCTGGTCGGCCACTCCTTCGGCGGACATGCCTTCGGCCTGCTGCCCAGCCACACACGATTCGCCGGCGCCTACCTGTTCGGTACCGGCGCCGGCTGGCATGGCTGGATGCCGCTCGGCGAGCGCCTCAAGGTGATGCTGATGTGGAATCTGATCTTCCCGGTACTCAGCGCCTGGAAGGGCTATTCGCCCTGGAAGATGCTGGGATTGGGCGAGGACCTGCCGATGGGCGTGTATCGCCAGTGGCGCCGCTGGTGCAAGTTCCCGCGCTACTTCTTCGACGACCCGCAGATGCGCGGCATTGAGGAACCCTTCGCCACGGTGCGCACGCCGATCGTCGCGGCCAACACGCTCGACGACCTGTGGGCGCTGCCACGTTCGCGCGATGCCTTTGTGCAGGCCTACCGCAACGCACCGCTGCAGCGCCGCGACATCGACCCGACCCCGTTCGGCCATATCGGCCACATGGGCTATTTCCGTCCCGCCGCCCAGCCACTCTGGGACGAGGCGCTGGACTGGTTCGCGCAGCAGGCTTAGCGCCCCGGCGGCCACGGCCGCATCACCGCAGGGCGGTCGAGGCAACGCCTTGGCCGCCGAACGCGGCGTCGATGCACACCGCATCGCCGGCCGGAAACACGCCACCCACGAAAAAGCCGCCCGAAGGCGGCTCTTTCATCAGCAGGTGGCGCTTACAGCTGCGGACCGGCGTTACGGATGGCTTCGCTCACCTCGAACTTCTGGAAGTTCGTGACGAACTTGCCGGCCAGCTCGCGGGCGGCGGCATCGTAGGCAGCCTTGTCGGCCCAGGTGTTGCGCGGATTGAGCAGCTCGGTCTCAACGCCGGCGACGGCCTTCGGCACGTCCAGGTTGATGATCGGCAGGTGCTCGGTTTCCGCGCCCACCAGCGAGCCGTTCTGGATCGCAGCGATCACCGCACGGGTGGTCGGGATGCTGAAGCGCTTGCCGACGCCGTAGCCGCCACCGGTCCAGCCGGTGTTGACCAGGTAGACCTTGGAGCCGAATGCCTGGATGCGCTTGATCAGCAGCTCGGCGTAGACACCGGCCGGGCGCGGGAAGAAGGGCGCGCCGAAGCAGGTGGAGAAGGTGGACTTGATGCCGGCACCCGAACCCATTTCGGTGGAGCCGACCAGAGCGGTGTAACCGGACAGGAAGTGGTAGGCAGCCTGCTCGTTGTTGAGGATCGACACGGGCGGCAGCACGCCGGTCAGGTCGCACGTCAGGAAGATCACCGCCTTCGGCTCGCCACCCAGGTTCTTCTCGCTGCGCTTCTCCACGTATTCCAGCGGATAGGCGGCACGGCTGTTCTGGGTCAGGCTGTCGTCGGCATAGTCCGGGATGCGCTTGTCATCCAGCACGACGTTTTCCAGCACGGTACCGAACTGGATGGCCTTCCAGATCACCGGCTCGTTCTTCTCGGACAGGTCGATGCACTTGGCATAGCAACCGCCTTCGATGTTGAACACCACGCCTTCGCCCCAGCCGTGCTCGTCGTCGCCGATCAGGTAGCGGCTCGGGTCGGCGGACAGGGTGGTCTTGCCGGTGCCGGACAGGCCGAAGAACAGGGTGACGTCGCCGTCTTCGCCGATGTTGGCGGCGCAGTGCATCGGCAGCACGTCCTTCTCCGGCAGCAGGAAGTTCTGCACCGAGAACATCGCCTTCTTCATTTCGCCGGCGTAGCGCATGCCGGCGATCAGCACCTTCTTCTGGGCGAAATTGATGATCACGCAGCCATCGGAGTTGGTGCCGTCACGCTCGGGCACGCACTCGAAGTTGGCGACATTGAGCACCTGCCACTCGTCCTTGCCGGCCGGGTTGTAGGTGTGCGGGTTGATGAACAGCTGACGGCCGAACAGGTTCTGCCATGCGGTCTGGGTGGTCATCTTCACCGGCAGGTAGTGCTCACCGGCGGAACCGACATGCACATGGGAGACGAAATGATCCTGGGCGTTGTTGAACGCCACGACGCGGTCCCACAGGGCGTCGAACTTGTCGGCGGGGAAGGGACGGTTGATGGCGCCCCAGCCGATCTGTTCGCGGGTGCTCGGCTCTTCGACGATGAAGCGGTCGGCCGGGGAACGACCGGTGCGGTGACCGGTACGGACAACCAGTGCACCGTTGGCGGCCAGTTGGCCTTCGCCGCGGCGCAGCGCTTCCTCGACCAGCTGGGCGGGGCTGATATCGGTGTAAACAGTAGTGTTACCTTGCGTCATGTGCGTCCTCGTCGGCGGCTGCCGAGCCCTCTCTGTTGCTGTGTAGTGCCCCCAGGGTTCCACTACAGAAAAAAGTGCCGGGGATTATGCCAGAAACGCAGCGCCTTAGGGAGCGCTTCAAATGAAGCCTGGCTATCGCTGCGATTGAGCAAATCTCTCGTGAATGCCCCTCAATGCCGCGTGGACGACGGCTCGTCACTGCCTCCGCCAGCGAACAGCTGGGCGATATCGGCGGCATCGAAGAGATAACGGTGATTGCAGAACTGGCAGTCGATGCTCAGCGTGCCGCCTTCCTCTTCCAGCAAGCGGCGCGCATCCTCCTCGCCCAGGCTGACCAGCGCCCGCGACGAGCGCTCGCGCGAACAGCTGCAACGGAACTGCAAGGGTAGCGCGTCGAACAGACGCACCTGCTCCTGGTGATACAGGCGATGCAGCAGGGTTTCGTTGTCCAGCTTCAGCAGCTCTTCGGCGCGCAGGGTATCGGCCAGCGTAGTGACGTGCTCCCAGGCGGCCTGACGCTCCTCCGGGTCGCGCAGCCGGTCGGCAGGCAGCGCCTGGAGCATCAGCCCGCGTGCGCGCCGGCCGTCGGATTGCAGCCAGAACTTTGTGGGAAGCTGCTCGGAATTGACGAAATACTGGCTCAGGCATTCGGCCAGGTCGGCACCGTCCAGGGCGACGATCCCCTGGTAACGCTGGCCATCCTTGGGGTCCACGGTCAGCGCCAGCACACCCTCGGGCATCAGCTCGCGCAAGCCGGCCTGCGCGTCGATCTGCTCGGCATGGTAGCGGGCAATGCCACGTACCTCGCGCTCGCTGGAGCATTCCACCATCAGCAGCGGCACCGGACCGGACGAGCGAGCCTGCAGCACCAGCAAACCTTCGAACTTCAGATTGCCGGCCAGCAGGGCGGCCGCCGCCATCATCTCGCCCAGCAGGCGGGCTACCGGCTCGGGATAGGCGTGCTTGGCCAGCACCTGCTGGTAGCTGTCTTCAAGCGCGACCAGCTCGCCACGCACGTCGTTGTCATCGAAGAGAAACCGCTGGGAAAAGTCGAAATCGGACATCGGCAAGCCCTTGTGAGACCGCCGCACAGGCGGTGTCACGCTGCAAGGAAAACGCGAATTCTAGGTGCTTTCGCCTCCGCCTTCCAAGCTGCCCGGGGCCGGCGACTTTTTTCACCATTCGTCGCCTGCAAATTTTCTGCGCTCGTCTACGCTGCCCAGCTCCGCTTGCAGGGGGTCCGTTGCCTTGACAGTTTCCCGGACCCATCACCTATACCTGTAGGCGCAACACACACCTTGCCGAAGGGGCGCTAGACATGGATGTAAGCGTTTTCGGTACCGGCTACGTAGGATTAGTCCAAGCCGCTACCATGGCCGATGTCGGCCACCGCGTGGTTTGCGTCGACATCGACGCCAACAAGATCAAGCAACTGCAGCGTGGGGTCCCCACGATCCACGAGCCAGGCCTGTCAGGCCTGCTTGAGGACAACCTCAAGGCCGGCCGCCTGTCGTTCAGCACCCAGGCCAGCGATGCCGTCACCCATGGCGAGCTGATCTTCATTGCCGTGGGCACGCCGCCCGACGAGGATGGTTCTGCCGATCTCAGCCATGTGCTGACCGTCACCCGCGAGATCGTCGCGCAGATGACCGACGACCGCACCCTGATCATCAAGTCCACCGTGCCGGTGGGTACCGCCCATCAGGTGGAACAGACCGCTCGGGACGAACTGGTCCGCCTGGGCAAGCAGCACCTGCGGGTGCGCGTGGTCTCCAATCCGGAGTTTCTCAAGGAGGGCAGCGCGGTCGCCGACTGCATGCGCCCCGACCGCATCATCATCGGCACCGAGGACGAGCAGGCCCGCGCGCAGTTGGCCGAGGTCTACGCGCCGTTCTGTCGCAACCACGACAAGCTCATGTGGATGGACAACCGCAGCGCGGAACTCACCAAATACGCCGCCAATGCCATGCTGGCCACCCGTATCAGCTTCATGAACGAGCTGGCCAACCTCGCCGAACGCCTGGGCGCCGACATCGAAGCGGTGCGCAAGGGCATCGGCTCCGACCCGCGCATCGGCTACCACTTCATCTACCCCGGCTGCGGCTTCGGCGGCTCCTGCTTCCCCAAGGACATCCGTGCCCTGCTGCACACTGCCGAACGCAGCGGTATGCCGCTGCGCCTGCTGCAGACCGTCAGCGACATCAACGACAGCCAGCGCCACATCCTGCTGGCCAAGCTGCGCCAGCACTTCCCCGAAGGCCTGGCCGGCAAGGCAATCGCCCTCTGGGGTCTGGCCTTCAAGCCCAACACCGACGACATGCGCGAAGCGCCCAGCCGCTACCTGATGGAAGCGCTGTGGCGCGAAGGCGCCACGGTGCGCGCCTATGACCCGGAAGCCATGGCCGAATGCCGACGCCTGTACGGTCATCGCAACGACCTGGTGCTCTGCCCGACCCGCGACGACACCCTGCTGGATGCCGACGCCCTGGTCATCTGCACCGAATGGAAGACGTTCCGTGTGGTGGATTTCGACTGGCTGGCCAGCCAGTTGCGCGCTCGCCTGGTCGTCGACGGACGCAACCTCTACAACCCGGCCCAGGTGGCAGGTGCCGGCCTGCACTATCTGGGCATCGGCCTGCCACACATCGCCCCCGCCAGCCAAGCGAGCCCGCAATGAAGATCCTGCTGACAGGAGCCGCCGGCTTCATCGGTGCGCATTGCGCATTGCGCCTGCTGCGCGATGGTCACCGGGTGGTCGGCGTGGACAATTTCAACGACTACTACGACCCCGCCCTCAAGGAGGCTCGGGTCGAGTGGGTGCGCGAACAAGCGGGCGACTTTCCGCTGCTGCGCCTCGACCTGGCGGATGCCTCCGCCACCGCCGAGGTATTCGCGGAGGTCCAGCCCGATGCCGTCATCCACCTGGCCGCCCAGGCCGGCGTCAGGCATTCGCTCAGCCACCCGCGCGCCTACACCCGCAGCAACATCGAAGCGTTCCTGAACATTCTCGAAGGTTGCCGCGCCAACCCCGTGGAACACCTGCTGTACGCCTCGTCCAGCTCGGTATACGGCGCCAACCAGCACACGCCCTATTCGGTGCACCATCCGGTCGACCATCCGCTCTCGCTGTATGCGGCGACCAAGAAGGCCAACGAGGCGATGGCTCACGCCTACAGTCACCTGTTCGGCATTCCCTGCACCGGGCTGCGCTTCTTCACCGTGTACGGTCCCTGGGGCCGACCGGATATGTCCCCCGTCCAGTTCGCCCGCGCCATCAGCACGGGGCAGCCCCTGCAGCTGTTCAACCACGGCCAGCATCAGCGCGACTTCACCTACATCGACGACATCGTCGAGGGCCTGGTGCGCCTGCTCGACCATCCGCCGAGCCCGGACTCCGCATGGGACCGAGACCGGCCCGACCCGGCCAGCAGCATGGCGCCCTGGCGCCTGCTCAACATCGGCGGCCAATCGCCTGTGGAGCTGCTGGAGTACGTCGCAACCCTGGAAAAACACCTTGGGCAGAAGGCACAGGTACAACTCAGGCCCCTGCAACCCGGTGACGTGCTGAGTACCTGCGCGGATGCCGGCGAGCTACAGCAACTGACTGGTTTTTCGCCACGGATCGGCCTCGACGAGGGAATCGCCCGGTTCGTGGAGTGGTTTCGCGCCTACTACCACCCGGACGCATCTGCCCGATCCGGCGCCGTTTCGCCCGGGCAGATCGCCCTGACTCGTTGAGGAGACCGTTCGGCATGACTGCTTCGCATAGCAAACCGCTGCTGGGAACCCGCGAAAAGCGCCTTGATCCTGCACTGCGCAAGACGATCGGCGAAAGTCTCTATATCCAGGATCGGGGCTGGATCACGGGGCGCGCCGGTGGCCGGCCCTGGAACCTGTCGCATACCAAGCGCTGGCTGGACGCCGGCGGCGCCCTCCTGCTGCTGCTGGTGCTCTCCCCCTTACTGCTCGGCATCGCCTTGCTGATCAAGCACCACAGCCCCGGCCCGGTGTTCTTCGTGCAACAACGCACCGGCTACCGCGGTAGGCGCTTCGGCATGATCAAGTTCCGCACCATGGTGGCCAACGCCGAGGCGCTCAAGGAGTCCCTGCGCCATCTCAACAAGCACGGTGCCGATTCGGTCGACTTCAAGATCGACAACGACCCGCGGGTCACCCCGATCGGTCGCTGGCTGCGCAAGACCAGCCTCGACGAACTGCCCAACCTGGTGAACGTGGTGCTCGGCGACATGCGCTTGGTCGGACCGCGCCCCACCTCCTTCAACGCCTCGCGCTACCACCGCCACCACCTCGGGCGGCTCAGCACCTATCCGGGCATGACCGGGCTCTGGCAGATCTCCGGGCGCAGCGACGTCGATTTCGACGACCGCGTGAACCTGGACATGCAATACATCCACCAGCAGGGGCCGCTGCAGGATCTGCAGATCCTACTCAAGACCCCCGCCAAGGTGCTTTCCGGCCATGGCGCCGGCTAGCCCCTCAATCGCCTCGTTTTTTATCTGGAGCAGCCGTCCATGAAAATGCTCAGCGCCAACGAAGTCGGGCTCCCCGTGGAGCGTGACAAACCCATTCTCGAAGCCAGCGAGAGCAACCTCATCGCCACGGTCCTGAACCCGGCCTGCCGGACGCTGCTGATCACGGCGCCCAACGCCGGCTGCGGCGGCACCACCAGCGCGCTGACGCTCGCGCAACAGCTGGCCATGTCCAGCGCCGGCAGAGTGCTGCTGGTGGATGCCAGCCCGTCACCACGCGGACTGACCTCCCTGTACCAGCTCAACGGATCGCCCGGACTGCTTGATCTGCTGGCCAGCGACGATATGCCGGGCCTGCTGAACCAGTGCGTGTACCCGCACCCCGACCTGCCTTTCGATCTGTTGCCTCTGGGCGTTCCCCATGGGCATGGCAGGCATCTGCTGCACGAGCAGATTCCCCAGCTGTTCAGCGTGCTCTCCGCGGGCTACCGCTTCGTGGTGATCGATGGCGAAGCCATCTATTCCAGCAGCTACAGCCTCGGCCTGGCCGCACGGGTCGACGGCGTGATTCTGGTGGTGCGTGGCGAGGAAACCCGCTGGGAAGTCGCCCAGGCTGCCGTCCAGCGCCTGCGCCAGGCCAATGCCAATCTGCTGGGCAGCATTTTCAACGCACGTCGTTACTACACGCCGAAATGGCTGTATCGCTATCTGTGAGGGAGACAAGGATGAACGTCACGAAAGGACTCGCATCAGCTCTGCTGCTGGGCACCCTGCTGGGCTGCAGCAGCCAGGAGCGCATCATGCAGGCCCAGATCCTCTCCGCCCCCGAGGAGATGGCCGGGCGCACCGAGATCCTGCCGATCCGGCAGGTACTGCGCCCGCATGACGTGCTGGAGGTGATCTACCACATCGCACTGGACTCCAACGCCGCCTACCGCATCCAGAGCGGCGACCAGTTGGACCTGAACTTCATCTCCGCCCGAGGCATGAGCGGCTCGAAGACGGTCATGCCGGACGGCACGGTCAGCCTCGAGTACGTGGGTTCGGTGAAGGTCACCGGCCTGACCGTCAAGGAAGTCGAGGCCAAGCTGACCGAGCTGTATGCCCAGACCCTGCGCAACCCGATCATCTCCGCCTCGGTACCCCGGGCCCAGAGCAACCTGCAGAACCTGCGCGACACCCTGTTCAGTCCCGGCAGCGGCATGAGCCGTGACATCACCATCGGCCCGGACGGCCGGGCGACCTTCCCCATGCTGGGCAGCATGGCACTGTCGGGTGTCACCCTCGACGAGCTGCAGAAGACCCTCAGCCGCCGCTATGCCTCGGAGGTTGGCCCGCTGAAGGTGGACGTGCTGCTCAAGAGCAGCGCGGCCAACGAGGTCTTCGTCCTCGGCGAGGTGGGCCAGCCGGGGGCCTATGCGGTCCGCCGCCCGATCTCGGTGCTCGAGGCGCTTACCCTGGCCCGCGGCTATACCCCGCGCTCCAACCTCAGCGAGGTGATGGTGGTCAATCGCCAGGGCGAACAGGTCATCACCCGCACCTACGACATCAAGTCGGTACTCAAGGACAAGGCCGCAGCGATGGCCTACCTGCAGCCCGACGACCTTCTGTTCATCCCCAAGACCGGGTTGGCCGAGGCCGGCGACACCATCCGCCAGCTCTCCGACCTGATCCTCTTCAGTGGCTTCAACTTCGGCTTCAGCTATGAAGTCAACAACGGGAACGACTAGACGTCATGAACCAGACCGAAAACTACCTGCATGAATTCCTGCGGATATTTTTTGCCAACCAGCGGCTGATCAAGCGGGTGTTCCTGTTCTTCGCCGCGATCACCCTGCTGATCCCGGTGCTGGCTAAGCCGACCTTCGACATCACTGCGGAAGTGCTGGTGCAGTCGAAGAAGCTTCCCCAGATGGATCCCAGCGGCGGCGCGCTGAACAAGCTCAGCGACGTGTTCGTGCCGCCGACCCTGATCGACATGGAAACCGAAAGCAGCATCCTGCGCTCGCCGGCGCTGGTTCGCCGCACCGTCGAGCAGCTGTATGCCGAAGGGCACTTCCAGGAGGAGCCGGGGCTGCTGCAACGCTGGGTGAGCGATCCCTGGCGCCGCCATGTCAGCGAGCCCTTCCAGGCCCATGTGCTTAATCCGCTGCGCGAGCTGTTCGGCATGGAGGTCGAGCCGATCCGCGACAACCTGCTCGATGCGCTGGCCATGATGGTGCTGGAAGACCTGGAGATTCAGACCCTGCCCGGCTCGAACGTGATCAGCGTTGCCTACAGCGCCGGCGAGCCGGTGTTCGGCACGCTGCTGATCAATCGCCTGCTGGACACCTACCTGATCCATCGCCAGGAGCTGTACTCGAACGACCTGCCCCTGGACTTCTACGAGCAGAAGAAACTGCAGTACCAGGAACGCCTGAAGGGCCTGGAAGAGCAACGCCTGACCCTGCTGGAAGGCGCCAAGGCCGCCAACCCGGACGAGGAGATCACCTTCCTGCTCAGCGCCATCAACCAGGAAGAACTGAACCTCAGCCAGTACCGGGACCGGGCACTGGAAGGCAACCGCTGGCTCGACTACCTGCAGAAGAGCCTCAACGTGGCAACCCAGGCACGCCTGAACGACTACAGCTTCCCCTACACCTTCGCCCAGACTCTGGAGAACGCCACCTACGACGACCGCGAGATCCGCCAGCTCGGTGACCGCCTGATCGAGCTGGTCAGCCAGTACGGCACCGAAAGCGACATCTTCCAGGCCGACAGCGTACCGATGCAGACCCTGCGCGCGCAGATCCAGCGCGCCCGCCAGCAGTTCCTGCAGGTGGTGAGGAACCGGATCCAGGAGCGGGAGAAGAATCAGGAAATCGTCACCGGGGTGATCGCCCAGAAAAGCGAGCGCGTCGCCGAATACAAGAGCCGCATCCGCGATCTGCAGGGCATCCAGTCGCAACTGCGCCAGCTGAACACGGAGATCGAGGCGCTGCATCAGGCGTTCTTCGCCTATACCCAGCGCTACGAGGAAAGCCGGACCAGTGACGTGCTGGGTGCCCTGTCCAATGCGCGCATCCTGACGCGGCCGTTCGAACCCACCGAAGCCACCTTCCCGGTGCCCTCCAAGGTCATTCCGCTGGGCTTGCTGACCGGACTGCTCCTGGCCATCGCCCTGGGCTACATCCGCGAGTTCTTCGATCACCGCTTCAAGCACCCGGGTCAGGTCGGTGAGCAGCTGGGCCTGCCGGTACTCATGACCATCGACGCCGATGATCCCGACCAAACCGACCCGCACAAGACAGGACGTCTGCCATGGATTCGGCACTGGGCTGCCAGCTGACCGCAACACGGGACGCGCCACAGCGCATCGTGCACCTGCTCGGCAGCGGCGGCTTCTACGGACTGGAGCGCATGCTGCTCGACCACTGCCTGCATGTGCCGGGGAAACATCAGGTGTGGCTGCTCAGCGGTCCCGACAGCCTGTTCCAGCGTTTCGCCGCAGCCGGCGTGGAGATCCGCCGCTGCGGCGGCGGGCTGCGCGAACTGCTGCAGGCCATACGCCAGGCGCAATTTGACCCGGCCGGCCCCCGGCTGCTGATCAACGCCCACGGTTTCAAGGGCCTGGTGCTCGGCTGGCTGGCCGCCTGCCGTTTCGGCCTGCCGCTGATCGCCACCCAGCACGGCTTCACGCCCAGCAACCGCAAGCAGCGCGTGTACACCTGGCTGACCCTGCAGCTATGCCGCACGCCGCAGGTGAAGGCGGTGGTCTGCGTAGCCGACAGCATTGCCCGCCTGTTGCGCAAGGCCGGCGTGCGCGGACACAAGCTGCATGTGCTGCCCAATGGCCTGCCGGCAAGTGCTGGACAACCGGTCGGACGTCCGGCTGCAGCCCCACCGGCGCCGCTGCTGGGCTTCGTCGGTCGGCTCAGCCTGGAAAAGGGACCGGACCTGTTCGTCGAGCTGGCCATCGCGCTGTGTCGACGCCATCCGGCGCTGTCAGTGGTACTGCTGGGTGAAGGTCCGCAGCGCGCAGAACTCGAAGCACGCATCGCGGCGTCTGGCCTTTGCGGACGCATCCTGCTCCCCGGCTACCAGGAGCGGATGACCGACTGGCTGAGCGCGCTGACCGTGCTGGTCCTCAGCTCGCGGACCGAGGGAACGCCCATGGTGCTGCTGGAAGCCATGCAGCTCGGTACTCCCATCGCCACCTTCGCGGTAGGCGGGATTCCCGACGTGCTCATCCATGAGCAGTCCGCGCTGCTCAGTCCGGCCGAGGATCTGCCCGACCTGATCACCCAGACCGAACGCCTGCTCAACGACCCGTTGCTGCGCCAGCGCCTGGCCGAACGGGCCCGTCAGGTTCAGCAGGAACGCTTTCACCTACCTGGCCAGACCGCACGCTGGGACCAGCTCTATCGTCGCGCGGGAAACCCTTCATGGCATTGATACTTCCGCTGTCCCTGCTGCTCGGCCTGACCATCGCCATCCTGTTGGCCGGTCCCCTGCCGTTCGTAGCGCCGCTGCTGGCGCCCGCACTGATCGCGCTCGGCGTGCTGTACAAGCATCCCTCCTGGGGCATTCTCGGTCTGGTGGCGATGATTCCGGTCGAGGGCCTGTTCCCGGAGGGCAGCGCCATCACCGGCGGCAAGCTGGTGGGCTACACCCTGATCCTGGTGGTGGCCTTGCAGCTGCTGCTGCGCCAGCTGCCCGAGCAGCGCCTGCGCAGCAACCTGTGGAAGCTGCTGCTGCCATTTCTGTTCTGCTATGTGCTGAGCATTCTCTACAGCCGGCACATTCCCCTGTCGCTGGAAACCCTGCGCCAGCTGTCGGTCGGCCTGTCACTGTTCGGCCTGACCCTGCTGCTCTACAAGGAGCTCGACCTGCTCTGGCTGGCCCGTCTGATGGTGCTAGGTGTCAGCGTCAGCGGCGTCATCGCGCTGGACAACATCGACGAGCGCACCGGTCGCTCCCTGGGATTGCTCACCGATCCCAACTATTTCGCCCTGCTGCTGACCACCGCCATTCCGCCCGCACTGCTGCTGGCCCTGCGCGCCCGCCATCTGCTGATGCGCCTGTTCTGGCTGGGCCTGATGGTGTTCCTGATCTTCGGCCTGACCAAGACCGGCTCGCGTTCGGGCTTCCTGATCTTCCTGCTCTGCCTGTTGGGGGCGCTCTGGCACTTTCGCGCCTACCGCCGCTACATCCAGCCGCGCCACTTCGGCTTCATTCTACTGGCGCTGATGATCGGCGCCCCGCTGGCCTTCCAGGCATTGCCCGATGAGTACGTCGAGCGGGTCAAGACCCTGGCCTTCATCAAGCAGGGAGTGCGTTCCTACGACGACCCCTCTCTGGGCCGCCGCACCTCCTATCTGGTCGTCGGCAGCCAGGTGATTGCCGAGCATCCGTTGCTCGGTTCGGGGCCGGGCACCTTCCCGCTGGAATACGCCGAGTCGGGCTTCGCCGTGGCTTTCTCCCTCAGCCCCAATGACCCCAACCTGCACCGGGTCGCCCACAACACCTATATGGGCATGCTCAGCGAGGTCGGCCTGCCCGGTGGCCTGCTGTTCATCGCCCTGGTGCTGCTTGGCCTGAAGAACTTTCAGCACGCCCGCGCGCACTGGCTCCAGGCTGGCGACAACCATCGCGCGCAGCTGGCGGCCTTCATGGGGCTGACGTTTCTGGCCCTGAGCGTGTTCCTGCTGTTCCTGAGCATCCCCAATAGCAAGCTGCTGTGGATCCTGCTGGCCATCTCCAGCGGCATGCGCCTGGAAACCACCGAGGCGACCGCGGCGGCCACCCTGCCGGAGGCACGTCCCGCATGAGCCAGGCCATCAGCGTCGTCATCCCGATGTTCAACGAGGCTCGGCACATCACCCGCACCCTACAGGCCGTGCGAGCGGCCGCCGAGCGCGCCGGGTGCGAGTGGGAAGTGATCGTCGTCGACAACGGTTCCAGCGACGACGGTCCGCGGATCGCCCGGGAGCTCGGCGCCAGGGTACTGGACTGTCCTCGCCTCAGCATCGCCGCCCTGCGCAACCGGGGCGCGGCGGCCTCCCGACACGCGTGGCTGGCGTTTCTCGATGCCGACATGCAGGTGCCGGAAAGCTGGCTGCTGGAATGGAACAACGTTCGCCAGAAGGACTGCGCCGACGTGCTCGGACTGGTCCATCAGCCGCCACCGCAAGCGCCCTGGTACGCCCGCGCCTGGCTGCACAAGGTGGCCGCCGAGCGTGATCGCGCCACCCTGCTGGACTGGCTCCCCACTGCCAACCTGTGCCTGGAGCGGCACTGGTTCGAGCGGGTCGGCGGCTTCGATGAGCGTCTGCGCACCGGCGAGGACAAGGACTTCAGCCTGCGCCTGGGCCGCGCCGGGGCCCGCCTGCTCAGCCTGCCCACTCCCACGGTGCTCAACTGGGGCTTTGAAACCAGCTGGCGCGAATGGCTGGGCAAGGAGCTCTGGCGACAGAACAGCCTGGTTCAGCTGCTGCGTGGCAACCAGCTCAATCCACGCCTGCTGCGCTTTCCACTGCTGGCGGCTGGCCACTGGGCGGTTACCGCATTCGCACTGCTCCTCCTGCTGCTTGGTCAGCCGCTGGCGGCTCTGGGCGTCTTCGCCTTCGGCTGGTTGCCAGCCGCCCTGCTGACACTGCGCCATCGCTACAACCGCCGACGCCCGCTGCTGGCGCTGCGTCTGCTGCTGCTGCACTGGCTGCGCATGCACGTGGCCGGACTGGCCCTGCTGCTCGGATTCCTGGACTTGACCGCACGGAGGCCCTCACGTGGCTGAAGCACTGTTCTGGCTCTGCCTTTTCCTGCCCTTCTTTGCCTACCTGGGCTATCCCGCCCTACTGGCGCTCTACGGCTTGCTGCAGCCGCCGCCCCGCATGGCGCTCCCCGCCGAGCGCCCGCGGGTAAGCCTGATAGTCGCCGCCTACAACGAGGAGCGGCACATGCAGGCCAAACTGCAATCGCTGCTCGACGCCGATTACCCGCACGAGTTGTGCCAGATCATCATCGCCAGCGATGGCTCCAGCGACGCCACCGTGTCGCTGGCTCAACGCTTCGCCGACGAGCATCCCGACCACGACATCCGCGTCCTGGACCTGCCCCGCGGCGGCAAGGCCGAGGCCCTGAACGGGGCGGTGTCGGTCGCCGACGGCGATATCCTGGTGTTCAGCGATGCCGACACGCTCTGGGAGCCGGACACCCTGGCGCAGCTGGTGCAGCCATTTGCCGATCCCCGCGTCGGCGCCGTGGCCGGCAACGTGGCCATTCCCTCGTCCGGCCGGGCCCTGGCCATCGGCGACCGCCTCTACCGCGCCTACGAGTCCTGGCTGCGCCGCCTGGAAAGCCGTACCGGCTGCATGGCCTCCGCCGATGGCGGATTGCAGGCGCTGCGCCGCGAACTGTTCCAGCCCGTGCCGGGCGATGTGACCGACGACTTCTTCCTGACCACCTGCGCCTCGGTGGCCGGCCGGCAGATCGTCTTCGCCGAAAACGCCCGGGTCGTGGATACCGGCGTGGAAACCGCCGGCAACCAGTTCCGACGCCGGCACCGCATCACCACCCAGGGCCTGCAGAGCCTGGTGCGCCGCCGCGAATTGCTCGATCCGCGTCGCCACGGCTTCTTCGCCATCGGCCTGCTGACCCACAAGCTGCTCCGCCGCCTGGTGCCGATCCTGCTGATTCCGCTGCTGCTCAGCAATCTCTGGCTCTGGGACAGCGGCGCGTTCTATCGCTTCACGCTGCTCGCCCAGCTGAGCGGCTACGCCGTCGCCCTGGTCGGCCTGCTGGGCCGTCATCACCGCCTGCCGAAGCCCTTCCGCCTGGCCGCCTACGTGCTGGTCACCCTCACCGCCATCGGCGCCGGCGTCTGGCACTTCGCCAGTGGCCAACGCTTCAGCCAGTGGAATCCGCAACAGAATCGCTGAGTAACCTCCATGAATTTGAAACAGGCTCTCAAGGCCGGTGCCGGCTGGTGCTATCTGCACAACCCCCTGTCCCGACGCCAGCAGGCCGAGGGCGTCATTCTCATGCTGCACCGGGTCATTCCGGACGACCGGGAAGCCGCCCTGCCGCACCGCCGGGAGCTGTGCATCGGCAGCCCGGCCTTCGAAAGGCTGTTGCGCTGGTTGCGCAGCCACTTCGAGTGCGTGCCCCTCATGGAGCTGCTCGACCCGCATGCCGGACCTTCGGATCGCCTGCGCGTGGCGCTGACCTTCGATGACGGCTGGCGAGACAACGCCAGCCAGGCCTTTCCGCTGTTGCAGCGCTACGAAGTGCCGGCCAGCATCTTCCTGTCCACCGACTTCATCGGCACGCGACGCCACTTCTGGTGGGAAAGCCTTGGGGAAACACTCTGGGGCCGGCACGGCACGGCCGCCTGCGGACAGCTCTGCACCCGTCTGCGCGAGATGGGCGCATCACCCCCACCGGCCATTCTCGACGCCAGCGACCCACTGACGCGCAGCACCGCCCTGGGCCTGTTCCTGCAAAGCCTCAAGCGGCTGCCGGGCGGCGCCCTGCAGGCCCTGGCCGACAGCTGTCCGGCGGATGCCGAGCCCCATGCCCTCGACTGGGAGCAGGTGCGCACCCTGGAGGCCTCCGGCCTGGTGCGTTTCGGCCCCCATGGCGCCAGCCACAGCATCCTTACCCAGCTCGACGCGCAGCAGTTGGAACGGGAACTGCACGATAGCACTGCGCTGCTGCAACAGCGCTGCCGCAACCCGCTGCCGGTGTATTGCTATCCCAATGGCGACCATGACGAAACCGTGAGGCGCCGGCTCGGCAGCCACCGTTACCGCTATGCCCTGGGTACCCGGCCCGGCCTGTTCAGCGGCCGGGACGACAGCCTGGCGTTGCCACGTATCGGTGTCAGCCAGCTGAATGCCGTTCGACCGTCGTTGCTGGCCTGGCGAATGATGCAGGGTGAGCGGGCATGAGCAAGCGCCACTTCCTGCGCCAGATGCTGCAGAGCGTGGGCACCAGCCTGGCCATGCTGGTGCTGCGCCTGGCACGTAACATCCTGCTGGCACGCATTCTCGGCCCCGCCGACCGGGGCCTGTTCGCATTGCTCAGCGCCATGCCGGAGATGATCGGCGGCATCACCAGCGGCGGTCTGAACACGGCGCTCGGCTATCAGTCGGCGCGCCAGCGTCCGATGGGCGCCCTGCTGGCCCTGGTGCTGGTGTATGGCTGCCTGTTCTCGGCGCTGGCCACCCTGGTGGGTGTCGTCCTGCTGCGCAGCCTCGGTCAGGATCTGGACCTGGCCCAGGAGCTGGGCCTGCTGGCCTGGCTGCTGTTGCTGGTGGTGCCCCTGTTCGTACTGAAAAGCGCGCTGTTCAATCTGCACAACGCCGATGGCCGCGTGGGCGCCTTCAACAGCCTGCGCCTGATTGAATCCCTGACCCCGCTCGCGCTGTTCCTGGCGTTGTTCTGGATCTGGCAGGACATGGCGCTGGAGGCGGCGGTGATCAGCTGGATCGGCGGGCTGTCGCTGGCGGTCGTGGTCGGCCTGTGTCTGCTGGCGCGCTTCCATGACCTGCACCTGCGCTGGAACCGCGAAAGCCGCCGGGAGATGCTCAGCATCGGTGGCAAGAGCCACCCGGACATCCTCTTCCAGCAGTTGCTGATGCGCGCCGATTACCTGCTGATCGGCCTCATGCTCGACAGCACCGCACTGGGCTATTACGCCATGGCGAGCGCGGCAGCCGAACTGCTGATCATCGTGCCGGAGGCGGTGACCACGCCCCTGATGAAAAAACTGCTGCAGCAGGGCGAGGGCATCGACGAACTGACCCCCCTGGCCCTGCGCCTGACCGGCACGGCCATGCTCGGCGCCTGCCTGGGCATGGCGGTGCTGGGCGAATGGCTGATCGTGCTGCTGTTCGGCGAGGCCTATCGGCCGGCCTACCCGGCCCTGCTCGCGTTGCTGCCGGGCATCTTCAGCCTCTGTTACGCCAGCATTCTGCACCTGGACCTGGTCGGCAAGGGTCGCCCCGGGACCCTGTCGTGGATGGCCGGCTTCGCCGCCGCGCTCAACCTGGCCATGAACGCGGTGCTGATTCCGCAGATGGGCATCGTTGGAGCGGCAATCGCCTCATCCACCGCCTACAGTGTCCTCACGTTGTCCATGCTGGTGCTGTATACCCGGCTCAGCCGGGTACCCGTCGGCAAGACCCTGCTGATTCTGCCCAGCGACATTGGCTTCCTTTCTTCCCATCTGCTGGCACGGAGGTCGGCATGCGAACCCGGCGGGCTCTGATCGGGCTGCTGCTCAGCAGCCTTCCCTCCCTCTCCCTGGCGCTGGAATGGTCGGGCATCCGCGACGGCGCGGTACATGTCTGGCCCACTCGGGAGGAACTGCTGCACATCGAATGGAGCCCGGCCTGGCAAGCCGATGCCAATCAGGAGCAGCTGTATCTGCAACGCGGCAACGGGCAGCTGGTGCAACGCTTCGCAATCCCTGCCGAAGAAGTGCAGGGACGACGCGAATGGCGGATAAAGCCCGACGACGACGGCTATCGCCTGGAGATTCCCGGCTATAGCTTCCGCCACTACCGGGTCCGCCATCCCGACACGGCCGCCTCGCTGTTCGAACCCGTCAAGCACCACTTCAGCCTGGAAACCGGCCGCGAGCTGGAGCTGTATTTCCGCGTTCCGGCCGGGGTCGGCGCCCAGCTGGGCGGTAAGCACCATGACGGGGTCAGGGCGTTGCACGCCGAACGCCTGAGCGACGGCAAGGCTCTGACGCTGCAGCTCAGGCGCCACGGCCTGTACCCGCGCCACGATCTGCTCTCCCTGCCGGTATCCGAGCGCGACGAAATCTGGCGCCTGCGCCTCGTTGGCACGGGCAAGGCCGCCTTCTGGCTGGACAACACCGACAACCTGTTCGCCCAGCGCCCCGAGGACCTGCGACGTCGCCCCAGCCAGGCCGAGGGCCGCGTCAACCTGACGTTGCGCGACAGCGTGGTTGGCCCGCCGGCGCGCCTGGGCATCGGGCTTCCCTACACGTTGCCGGAGGATGCCCAGTTGATGGGCGAGCTGCGTCCGCAGACGGCCGGCCACTACAGCTTCGTCAACGTGATGGCCCGCAACCCGGCACACGAACAGCGCTTCCGCCCCCAGTACCGGCACCGCTACGGCATCGACCACGACATTACGCTGATGGCCAAGACCGGGCGCGTGCACCTGCTGGACTTCGACGCCACCAGCCGAGCCGGCCTGAAGGCCTGGCTGGACAGCACCATCAGCCTGGGCAAGGGGGGGATCCATTACCTGTCGCCAGCGGACGAGCCCAACCTCAACTACCCCAGCTATGCGGCGTTCTCACGCTACTTCGCCCAGATGGCGCGACAGGTGCGCGACGACCCGCGCGCCCAGGCGGCGGGTATCCGCATCGCCATGCCGGCGTCCTCCCGACTGGTCAACGGCCCCACCATGCAGGGCGCACGAGACCGGCGCGGCCTGGACTGGGCGGCCCGATTGCTGGCCGAGCATGAGCCGCTGATCGACGCGCTGGCCTGGCACGAATGGTTCATACGCGACCTGCGCGCCACCGAGTGGTACCGCTACAGCGTGCGCCAGGCCGCCGACCTGGTCGGCTACACCCCTCAAGGGCGACCCCGCAAGGCCCTGCTGATCGACCAGACCAATCTGTCCAGCGGCAATACCGTCAGCCCCTACGAGCAGGAAACCCGGTTCGCCGCGCTGTGGTGGGCCTCGGTGGCCATCCAGGCCTCGCAGGATGGCTTGCTGGACATGCTCAACTGGTTCCTGCTCGCCGACGACGACCATCACTTCAAAGGCCTGCTGAAGCTGGAGGCCGGTGATCGCTACAGCCTGCGGCCGGTCGGGCAGGCCATGGTGTTCATGCTCGAGCACTGGGGTGATCAGGTGCTCAAGCTCGACAACGACGCCTTCGAGATCGATGCCCTGGCCATGCGCAGCGGCGTCAGGATGAATCTGCTGGGGGTGAACAAGGTAGCCCGCAACCAGCAGGTGCGCTTCGATCTGGACGGCACCCCCTGCTCGGGACTCGACCCTCCGCACCTCACCCTGTTCGGCGATGGGGCCACCCCCTCGTCGCCCCGCTGTGAGGACACCGCGTGGCGTTTCGAGGTTCCGGGCGAAACCCTGTTCGCATTGACCTGGGAGCAGCCATGAAACTTCAGGAGCTCAACCGCAAGCTGCGGCGCAAGGGATGGATGGGTACGCTGCGCCTGTTCCGGGAACGCTTCATCTATGCGCACAACGAGCTGCACTGGTTCGCCCGCGAGCTGAGCCAGACGCCAATGAAGCTGCCGCGCCGGCACGCCTGGCGCTATGTGGATATCAGCCCGCGCCTGCTGCCGGCCTTTCGGCGCCACTTCCCCGAGCAGGTGGGGGTGATGGCCGACCTGCTTGCCCAGCCCGACCTGCATGGCTACGCCGCACTGGATTCCTTCGGAGACGTCTGCGCCTTCATGTGGATCAGCCCGCGCGACTACTACGATGGCCATTACTTCCGCAGCTGGTTCCCGGTGACACCCGGTGATGCTTATCTGTTTGCCCTGGAGATTGCACCGACCCATCGGGGCAGCGCCCTGTTCCTGGGCGGACAGGACTATCTTTGGCAACTGCTGGGCAGTCGCGGCTACAAGCGCGCGGTCGCCGTGGTGGACTGTCGCAACCGCATCATGCTGCGGCTCATGGAGCGCCTGGGCTTCCGTGAGGACGGCCGCAAGGTGCATGCCCACACCTTCTTCGGCGGCCTGCGCTTCACCGTACAGCCCGCCCGTCCCCAGCCACCCATCCCGGTCGAACGACCGGGCCTGCTGCCCAGCGGCAAATCCAGCGGCTGGTGGTGAGACTCAAGGCGCGCACCCGGGTCTCGGACCCGGGGCAACCGCTCAGGCCGTACGACCCGCTTCTTCCAGGCGCCAGCGTTGACGCAGACGCTTCAGGCCACTCGACGCCATCAGGCCTGCCCACGCCAGACCCTGGGGGCAGATGGTCAGGTCGCTCAGGCTGCGGCGGCCCGGGTAGAGTCGGTTGAGGAGCGCGTTATCCGGTGCCGCGCAGGAATCCAGCCATTCCACGCCACGCGGGTCCTGGAAGCTGAGGGTGGCGTTTTCGATTTCCAGCAGGACGCCCGGCGCAAAACGCGAGTAGTCCTCATCGTAGGCGGTCTTGAAGGCATAACGCCCCGGCGGCGCCAGCAGGTCGCAGAGCATGGCCAGCGGCTTGCCGTCCAGGCTCATACGCATCATCACCAGCAGGCCTCTTTCGTGGGCGCTGCGCGCGGTTTCCTCGAAGAAGCGCCGGCACTCGGGCCGGCTGCCCAGGGCAGTGCCTTCGCGCCCTTTCCAGCCCTTGAGCTCCAGCGCGACAAAGGCATCCAGCCAAGATTGCAGATCCCGCGCGCCCGGCCGCAAGACATCGACCTGCAGATCGCCCAGCCCAGCCAGACGCTCCCGCAGGCGTCGATACTCCTTGCGCTTCTTGGCCGGCGTACGCTCCAGGAACGCCTCGAGACCACCCTCAAGGGGTAGCAGCGCGCGCTGCACCGGGGCGGCTGGCAGAAAGCGCAACCCGCAGCGCTGCAGGGCGGGGCGGAGCTCGCGCAGCCAGGCACCCTCGGCATCCAGTCCCCGCAGGCTCAGCAGTGGGTAGCGAAACTGCCGCAACCAGGCGACAAAGCTGTGCGCCACCTCGCTTTCCCGGCCGCGGCGCAGCAGGGGTTCGGCGGAGAAGCAGTAGCGATGCCGGTACGTGTGCAGGCAGGCGAGCAGCCTGCCGTAGCTCCTGCCGAACAGGGGCAGGATGCCATCGAGCACTGTCCGCTCACTGTCCCGAAAGAACAGCAGCACGCGGACCGCCTGCCCTCCGCGTAGATGGCGCAACGCCGGCAACAGGGCCCAGGGCTCATAGAAGGCATTGGGCTCGGCGGCCTGTTCGACCAACTGTTCCCAGGCTTGCAGATGGTGGGCCAGCTCGTTGGGCTCGGCGACCACGACGATCCGGTGCACAGGTTCCGTCGACACGGGAAGATCGGCAGCCAGTGCGGAAAGGTCTGTCATTTCATGCGTCCTTGCAGAAATAGAGGCGTTCTCATCCCCGTGAAAGACAGCCCACGCCAGGGATTGCGCGAACTCTAGCCAAGCTCTGGCAGGCCCGTGCGAGCCGCCGACAAATGTCAGTTTTTCGTAAAGCGCAATGTGTAACCCATCCTTTCGAGGCGCCGGCCGGTCGAAACACTGCTATAACAGGTGCTGCCCATGCAGCAGGACGTCGCACGGGCTCGTTTGCATAGCTCACTTTCCAAACAGCCAGAGCGATCGGTCATGGATTACCGCTTCCAATGGTGTGATTCGCTGTCCGCACCCGACTTCCCCGTCCAGGCTTATGCGCAACTTTGCGAGCGCCTGTCCCACAGCACCCCGTTCAATCACCTGACCTGGCTGCTCGCCGCTGAGCACAACCTGGAGCCGGACCAGCCGCTGCATGTCCTGCTGGCGTGGAAGGGCGACCAGTTGTCCCTGTGCCTGCCGCTGGTGGCGTTCCGCGAATCGCGTTTCGGACTGCGCTGGCGCACCCTGCGCCACCTCGGTTATCCGATGAGTGATCGACTCGCCCTGCTTTGCCAGCTCGACGACAGCGGCCTGACCCAGGCGCTGGAAGAAATACGCCGCCGGCTGCCGCATACCCTGTTGCAGCTGAACGAACTCACCACCGACGCCAACACCCAGCGCTGCATGCAGCACTGGGCTCACCTGAGTTCAAGCCACCACTGCCACCTGAGCTGTCGTGCTCCCTACCACCTCATTTCCCCGCAGGACCGCCAGGAACCGCACCGCAACGTGCGCTACAAACTGCGCAAGGCACGCAAGCGCAGTGATGAGATCGGCGCCACGGTGCGCCGGGTAGCGCCGGATGCCGCCAGCATTGGCGCTCTGCTGGATAGCCTGGCCGCAGTGGAAGAACGCAGCTGGAAAGGCCAGGAGGAAGTGGGCATCTTCTGCGAACCCCGACGCGGCTGGATGCGCGAAGCCTTCACCGCCCTTGCCGCCGTCGATCTGGTGCGGGTGGTCATGCTCGAGCATGAGGGACGCTGCATCAGCTATCGCCTGGGCCTGCTGCACAACGGCCGGCTGTACGATTACAACCTGGCGTTTCTGCCGGAGTACGCCGAGCTGAGCGGCGGCCGCCTGCTGCTGGACGAATGGATCCAGTGGGGCCTGGAAGAGGGCTGGCGCTGGGTCGACGCCTCACGGATCAGCCGCAGCGGCTCCACCCACCAGTTGCACGAACGCATGAACGGCCAGGTCGAACACCTGCGCTGGAGCTTTTACTCCTGGCGGCCTTCCGGGATTCTCATGGGCCTGGCACACCGCGCCTGGGAATGGCGCAAGCAGCGGCGCAGCGGGGAGCCCCTGGGCGGCGACCTGCTGCAGGGAGCCGGCCAATGATCCAGCGCGTCATCATCAATGCCGATGACTTCGGTCTCAGCCACGACGAAAACCGCACCATCATCGCTGCCTTCCAGCAGGGACTGATCAGCTCGGCCACCCTCATGGCCAACATGCCGGCCTTCGTCGAGGCGTGCGCGCTGACCCGCGAGCACGGCCTGCAGGGGCGCGTCGGCCTACACTTCAACCTCACCTATGGGCGTCCGCTGAGCACGGCCATCCGCGCCCAGCCGCGCCTGTGCAACGCCGCCGGGGAGTTCGACCTCAACCTGCCGCGTCATCGGCTCTGGCTGCCGCGGCGCACTCGCCAGGCCATCGAGGCGGAACTGCAGGCGCAATGGCAGCGCTGCCTCGAGCACGGCGTCCGCCCCAGTCATATCGACTCGCACCAGCATGTGCACAACATCCTGCCGGTCGGCGAGGTGGTGGCCCGCTTCGCCGCCCACCAGGGCGTGCCGGTGCGTCTGGCCCGCAACCTGGGACGCAACCTCACGCTGCCCAAGCGCCTGTTCAAGGCGCTGCTCAACCAGCGACTGCGCCGCCTGGGCCATGCCAGCGCGGACCACGTCTGCACACCGTTGGACCTGCACCATGGCCTGCTCCCCGGCAACGGTGTGCTTGAGGTCATTGCCCATCCCTATCCCCTGCAACAGGGCTTCGGCGATGCCTACCTGGCGGAGGGCCAGTCGCTGGGCGAGGTGCTGGCCCGGCGCCTGGAGGGCGTGCCGCGCATCGCCTACAGCGCACTGGCTCAGTAGTCGTCGAGGAAACGGTGAATCTGCCGGCGCTGTTTCTTGGTCGGCCGTCCGTCGGTCTCGATGCCCAGGGCGCCGGCCTTGCGCTGCCGCGCGGCCTCCTCGCGCCGCGCGATGCTCTCCTCGGTTTCCTGGTACAGCAGCTGCGCCTCCGGCGCACCGCGACGCACGTCGGAGAGCGCCAGCACGCGCACCGTGCGCTCGTCGAACCCGGTGCGGATCAGGTATTCCTCGCCGACCTTCGGCTCCTTGCCCGGCTTGCAGCGCTCGCCCCGGTGCTGCACCTTGCCGCCCTCGATGGCCGCCTTGGCCAGGGCGCGGGTCTTGAAGAAACGGGCCGCCCACAGCCATTTGTCCAGGCGGACCTTGTCATCACGATCGTTCATGCTCTCTCCAGGCTCGTTCGCGGATGAACGCCGTCCCTGTACAACAGGTGTGCGGCCCGCAGCGGGCCACTAGAATGCCGGAAATTTACCGGGGAGGCCGCCATGAAGACGTTCGACCACCTCAGCGTCATCGGATTGCACGAATGGATCGGCCTGCCGGACCTGGGTCTGCTGGGCCTGCGCGCCAAGATCGACACCGGCGCCGGCACCTCGGCGCTGCATGCCACCGATATCCAGCCCTTCACCCATGGCGGCGAGGACTGGGTACGCTTCACCGCGCATATCGGCACCCTGGTGCAGCGCCGGCATCGCTGCGAAGCGCCGCTGGTGGCCGTCAAGAAGATCAAAAGCTCCAACGGCCAGACCCAGTTGCGCTATATGATCCGCACCCGCCTGACCCTGGGCGACCGCACCTGGCCGGTGCACTTCACCCTGACCTGCCGCCGCAACATGCGCTTTCGTGTACTGCTCGGCGCCAAGGCGCTGATCGACGGCCAACTGGTGGTCAACCCCGCCCTTGCCTATGTCCAGGACAAGCCCCAGCTCCCCAATCTCTCCGGTGCGCAATGAAGATCGCCATCCTGTCACGCAACCCCAACCTGTATTCGACGCGCCGTCTGGTGGAAGCCGGAGTGCAACGCGGCCACGAGGTGCAGGTGATCGACACCCTGCGCGCCTACATGAACATCGCCAGCCACAAGCCGCAGATCCACTACCGCGGCCGGGCGCTGGAAGGTTTCGACGCGGTGATTCCGCGCATCGGCGCCTCGGTGACCTTCTATGGCTGCGCGGTGCTGCGCCAGTTCGAAATGATGGGCGTGTTCCCGCTCAACGAGTCGGTGGCCATCAGCCGATCGCGGGACAAGCTGCGCTCGCTGCAGCTGCTGTCGCGCAAGGGTATCGGCCTGCCGGTGACCGGTTTCGCCCACTCGCCGGACGACGTACCGGACCTGATCCGCATGGTCGGTGGCGCGCCGCTGGTGATCAAGGTGCTGGAAGGCACCCAGGGCATCGGCGTAGTGCTGTGCGAAACCGAGAAGGCCGCCGAATCGGTGATCGAGGCCTTCATGGGCCTCAAGCAGGACATCATGGTGCAGGAGTACATCCAGGAGGCCGGCGGCGCCGACATCCGCTGCTTCGTGGTCGGTGACAAGGTGATCGCCGCCATGAAGCGCCAGGCCAAGCCCGGCGAATTCCGCTCCAATCTGCACCGCGGCGGCAGCGCCAGCCTGATCAAGATCACCCCGGAGGAGCGTTCCACCGCCATTCGCGCGGCGCGGGTGATGGGCCTGAACGTCGCCGGAGTGGACATCCTGCGCTCCAATCATGGCCCGCTGGTGATGGAGGTGAATTCCTCGCCCGGCCTGGAAGGCATCGAATCCACCACCGGCAAGGACATCGCCGGCCTGGTCATCGAGTACCTGGAAAAGAACGCCTGCCCCGGGGCTACCCGCACGCGCGGCAAGGGCTGATTGAAGGACGCTGCGGAACCTGCGGGAGCAACCTGTTGGAGCGACGTCAGTCGCGAGCTTTTGGGTGGGGTCGACAAGAAAAGCTCGCGGGCCAGTCCGCCCCCCGGCTCTCTCGGCTCAGCCCGCCTCGCGCGGCAGCAGCAGCCCCAGCGGCAGGCACACCCGCGCTTCGAGTCCGCCGCCTTCGCGGTTGCGCAGCTCCACGTGGCCGCCGTGCAATGCGGCGATGCGCTTGACGATCGCCAGGCCCAGCCCGGTGCCGGTGCCGCCCCGGGCGCGGTCGCCACGGATGAAGGGATTGAAGATGTCGCTCAGCTCGTGCTCCGCCAGGCCGGGGCCACGGTCCTGCACGCTGAGCAGCACGAAGGGCGCGCCCGGATCGCCGGCCAGCCGCGCCTCGACGCGCACCTCCTGGCCGCCGTAGCGCAGAGCGTTCTCGATCAGGTTGGTGAGCAGGCGCTTGATGGAGATACGGCGCAGCGGCACGGGAGGGATGCCGGCCTGCACCGCCAGCTGCACCTGCTCGCGCTGCTGGTTGTAGGGGGCCACGGTCTCGCGCACCAGCTCAGCCAGGTCCAGATCCTCCACCGGCTCGTCGCGCCCGTCGCGGATGAAGGCCAGGAACTGATCGAGGATGGCGTCCATGTCCTCGATGTCGCGCACCATGTCCTCCGTCAGTTCCGAGTCGGTGCCCAACAGCTCCAGCGACAGGCGCAGACGGGTCAGCGGCGTGCGCAGATCGTGGGACACGCCGGCCAGCATCAGTTCGCGCTCGCTGGCGGCCTTCTCCACGTCCGCCGCCATCTGGTTGAACGCCCGGTATACCTCAGTGAGCTCGCTGGGCGTGTCGCTGATCGGCAGGCGCACGCTGCGCCCGCGGCCCACCTGGCGGGCGGCGAACACCAGGCGCTTGAGCGGCGCGTTGAGCATGCGCACGAAGATCCAGGCCGCCGCGGTGGACAGCAGGCCGATGGCCAGGAACCAGCCGAGCACGTTCCAGATGCGCTGGCCACGCAGCGGGGAGGGGTACATGGGCACCCGCAGCCAGTCCGGTCCCAGGCTTGGTGCGTGCACCCAGAGCGCCGGCGAGCCGAGCGCGCGCAGGCGCACCTGGGTCTCGGGGCCCAGCTCGTCCTGCATCTGCCGGGCGAAGATGTCGCTATACGGCCAGTGATGCTCGCCGTCCGGCACCTGGGCGCGCGGCGCGATGCGCAGACCCGCCGCCTCGGCGATCTTCGGCCGATCCGCCTCCGGCGCCGCCCAGTAGGCGCGCACGGTCAGCGCCGCGCCGTGGCTGTACTGGCGATCGAACAGCACGTCCTCGTTCATCATCAGGTACACCAGCGTGAGTACCTTGGAGAACAGCACGACGATCAGCACCATCCACAGGGTGCGCGCAAAGAAGCTCTGCGGAAACCAGAACGGCGCGTTCATGCCGGAGAGGCTCGGCTCACTTGTTGCCGTCCGGCACGAACACGTAGCCCACGCCCCACACCGTCTGGATGTAGCGCGGCTTGGACGGGTCCGGCTCGATCAGTCGGCGCAGGCGCGAGATCTGCACATCGATGGAGCGCTCCAGGGCGTCCCATTCGCGGCCGCGCGCCAGGTTCATCAGCTTGTCGCGGGTCAGCGGTTCGCGGGCGTGCTGCACCAGGGTCTTGAGCACGGCGAACTCGCCGGTGGTGAGCATCTGCACCTGGTCGCCCTTCTTCAGCTCGCGGGTCGCCAGCGACAGCTGGTAGTCGCCGAAGCTGACCACCTCGTCCTCGCTGGCCGGCGCACCGGGCACCAGCGGCGCCTGGCGGCGCAGCACGGCCTTGATGCGCGCCAGCAGCTCGCGCGGGTTGAACGGCTTGGCCAGGTAGTCGTCGGCGCCGCCTTCCAGGCCCTGGATGCGGCTGGCCTCGTCGCCCTTGGCGGTGAGCATGATGATCGGGATCTGGTTGTTCTTCTCGCGCAGCCGGCGACAGGCCGACAGGCCATCCTCGCCGGGCAGCATGAGGTCCAGGACCACCAGATGGAACAGTTCGCGGGCCAGCAGACGGTCCATCTGCTCGACGTTTTCCACGGTGCGGACCCGGTAGCCCTGTTCGTCGAGGAAACGTTCCAGCAGACGGCGCAGGCGCGCGTCGTCATCGACTACCAGGATCTTTTCGCCATCGCTGGCGGTTGCCGTGCTGCTCATCGGAACTCCCGAAATAATGTGCGGCGCATTATGGCGCAGCCCCATCGGCGCCAAGTCTGGCCATTGTTAACAGATTTTTCCTCTGTTGGCCTTGCCGCTGCGTTTGCCGCGCGGGACACGCGGCTGCTTTATACTCCCGCCCTTTCGCGCAGGCCCGACCTGCAGGCTTTGTTCGACGCAAGGTACCTACATGGACATCAATTCCCGCATCGCCGAAGAACTGGCTGTACGCCCGCAGCAGGTGGCCGCCGCCGTGGCCCTGCTCGACGAGGGCTCGACCGTGCCCTTCATTGCCCGCTACCGCAAGGAAGTCACCGGCAGTCTCGACGATACCCAACTGCGCCATCTGGAAGAGCGCCTGCGCTACCTGCGTGAACTGGAGGAGCGCCGCGGCGCGATCCTGGCGAGCATCGAGGAACAGGGCAAGCTGACCGCCGAACTGAAACGCGAGATCCTGCAGGCCGACACCAAGACCCGCCTGGAAGATCTCTACCTGCCCTACAAGCAGAAGCGCCGCACCAAGGGCCAGATCGCCCTCGAAGCCGGCCTGGGCGAGCTGGCCGACGCGCTGTTCGGCGATCCGGAACTGAATCCGGAACAGGAAGCCGAGCGCTTCATCGACGCCGAGAAGGGCTTCGCCGATGTGAAGGCGGTGCTGGAAGGCGCCAAGTACATCCTCATGGAGCGCTTCGCCGAGGACGCCACGCTGCTCGACCGGCTGCGTACCTTCCTGAAGAACGAAGCCACCCTCAGCGCCCGCCTGGTCCCCGGCAAGGAAACCGAAGGCGCCAAGTTCAGCGACTACTTCGAGCATGACGAACGCCTCAAGGGCGTACCGTCGCACCGAGCCCTGGCGATCTTCCGCGGCCGCAACGAGGGCGTGCTGAGCATCGCCCTGAAGGTGGGCGACGAAGCGCCCGGCACCATGCATCCGGGCGAACTGATGATCGGCGAGCATTTCGGCATCGCCAGCCGGGGCCGCGCCGCCGACAAGTGGCTGGCCGAGGTGGTGCGCTGGACCTGGAAGGTCAAGCTCTACACCCACCTGGAAACCGACCTGCTCGGCGAGCTGCGCGAGCAGGCCGAGGACGAAGCCATTTCCGTGTTCGCCCGCAACCTGCACGACCTGCTGCTGGCCGCGCCGGCCGGCCCGCGCGCCACCCTGGGCCTGGACCCGGGCCTGCGCACCGGCTGCAAGGTGGCCGTGGTGGATGCCACCGGCAAGCTGCTGGACACCGCCACCGTCTACCCGCACGCGCCGCGCAACGACTGGGACGGCACCCTCGCGGTGCTGGCCAAGCTGTGCGCCAAGCACGGAGTGGACCTGATCGCCATCGGCAACGGCACTGCCAGCCGCGAGACCGACAAGCTGGCCGGCGAGCTGATCAAGAAGGTGCCGGGCCTGAAGCTCACCAAGATCATGGTCAGCGAGGCCGGCGCCTCGGTGTATTCGGCCTCCGAACTGGCCGCCCGCGAGTTCCCCGAGCTGGACGTGTCGCTGCGCGGCGCGGTGTCCATCGCCCGCCGCCTGCAGGACCCGCTGGCCGAGCTGGTGAAGATCGAGCCCAAGGCCATCGGCGTCGGCCAGTACCAGCACGACGTGTCGCAGCTCAAACTGGCGCGCTCGCTGGACGCGGTGGTCGAGGACTGCGTGAACGCCGTCGGCGTGGACGTGAACACCGCTTCCGCCGCGCTGCTGGCGCGCATTTCCGGCCTCAACGCCACCCTGGCGCAGAACATCGTGCAGTTCCGCGATGCCAATGGCGCGTTCAAATCCCGCGCCGACCTGAAGAAGGTGCCCCGCCTGGGTGACAAGACCTTCGAACAGGCCGCCGGCTTCCTGCGCGTGATGAGCGGCGACAACCCGCTGGACGCCTCGGCCGTGCACCCGGAAACCTACCCGCTGGTGCAGCGCATCGCCGCCGACACCGGCCGCGACATCCGCTCGCTGATCGGCGACTCCGCGTTCCTCAAGCGCCTTGATCCGGCCACGTTCACCGACGAACGTTTTGGCCTGCCCACCGTCACCGACATCCTCAAGGAACTCGACAAGCCCGGCCGCGACCCGCGCCCGGAATTCAAGACCGCCGAGTTCCAGGAAGGCGTGGAAACCCTCAAGGACCTGGTGCCCGGCATGGTGCTGGAAGGCGTGGTCACCAACGTGACCAACTTCGGCGCCTTCGTTGACATCGGCGTGCACCAGGACGGCCTGGTGCACGTCTCGGCGCTGTCCGAGAAGTTCGTCAAGGACCCCTACGAAGTGGTCAAGGCCGGCGACATCGTCAAGGTCAAGGTCATGGAGGTGGACATCCCGCGCCAGCGCGTCGGCCTGTCCATGCGCATGTCCGACACCCCCGGCGAAAAGGTCGACGGGCCGCGGGGCGGACAATCCCGCAGTGGCAGCCGCGGCGGCCAGCCGCGCAGCGAGCGCCACGCCACACAGGACAAGCCGGCCCCGGCCAATGCCGCCATGGCCGCGCTGTTCGCCAACGCCAAGCAGCTGAGGAAGTAACGTGAGCCTGCAAGACGAAGCCATCGGCAAGAGCAGCGCCTTCGGGCGCCTGCTGGGCCTGGAAATCATCACGGTGGAGAAGGGCGAGGCGCTGCTGCGCCTGAACATGCACGACGGGCTGCGCAACCTGCACGGCAAGCTGCACGGCGGCGCGCTGTTCTCGCTGATCGACACCACCATGGGCCAGGCCAGCCACAGCCTGAACGACGGGGTACCGAACACGGTCACCCTGGAGTGCAAGGTGAATTACATCCGCAGCGTGAGCGACGGCGAGCTGGTCTGCCGCGCCTGGGTGGTGCATGCCGGTCGGCGCACCCAGGTCATCGAAGCGGACGTGCACCAGAACGACAAGCTGGTGGCCAAGGCGCAGGCCACCTTCGCCTGCCTGTAACCTTTTCCCGTTCGGCGGCCTGTTTGCGCGGGCCGCCGCGCTCTTGTAGTCGCGAAGGTCCAACCTCATATTGGGTCGATCTTCGCGCGTAGGAATTCAGAACATTGAGCGATCTACTCACCCGTCGCCTGGCCCTGCTGGGCGAGCCGGCGCATCTGCCCCTGCTCGGCCAGGCGCTGCACGGCATCGAACGCGAGACCCTGCGGGTCGATGAACAGGGCCAGCTGGCGCTCACGCCGCACCCGGCGGCACTGGGCTCGGCCCTGACCCACGACCGGATCACCACCGACTATTCCGAAGCGCTGCTGGAATTCATCACCGGCACCAGCACCGATCCGGCGCAGACCCTTGACGAGCTGGAACGTATCCATCGCTTCACCTGCGGCAAGCTGGACTGTGAGTACCTGTGGAGCGCCTCCATGCCCGGCCCGCTGCCGGCCGAGGAAGACATCCCGATCGCCCGCTACGGCAGCTCGCACACGGGTCGCCTGAAGTACGTCTACCGCAAGGGCCTGGCCCTGCGCTACGGCAAGACCATGCAGTGCATCGCCGGCATCCACTACAACTACTCGCTGCCCGAGGCGCTGTGGACCCTGCTGCGGACCGCCGAGAACGACAGCCGCGACGCCCGCGACTACCAGTCGGCACGTTACATCGGCCTGATCCGCAATTTCCGCCGCTACAGCTGGCTGCTGATGTACCTGTTCGGCGCCTCGCCGGCGCTGGATGCCAACTTCCTGCGCGGGCGCAACCACCAGTTGCAGCAGCTGGACGCCGACACCCTGTACCTGCCCTGGGCCACCAGCCTGCGCATGAGCGACCTGGGCTACCAGAACAGCGCCCAGGCCGGCATGACGCCCTGCTACAACGACCTGGCCAGCTACACCGAGAGCCTGCTGAACGCCGTGTCCACGCCCTACCCGGCGTATGCAGCGATCGGCACCCGGCGTGACGGCGAATGGCTGCAACTGAACACCAACCTGCTGCAGATCGAAAACGAGTACTACTCCAGCATCCGCCCCAAGCGCGTCACCGCTCCCGGCGAACGCCCGCTGCAGGCCCTGCTGGCGCGCGGCGTGCAGTACGTGGAGGTACGCTGCCTGGACATCGACCCGTTCCTGCCGCTGGGCATCGATCTGACCGAGGCGCTGTTCCTCGACACCTTCCTGCTCTATTGCGCGCTGCAGGACAGCCCGCTCTTGATGGATGGCGAGTGCGGCCGCTGCACCGCCAACTTCCTGAAGACCGCCACCGAAGGACGCCGTCCCGGTCTGCAGCTGCAGAACGGCAAGCAGTCCGTGGAGCTGCGCCAGTGGGCGACTGAGCTGCTGCAGGACATGCGTCCGGTCGCCGAGCTGCTCGACCACGCACGCGGCGGCCAGGGCCACGTCAACGCCCTGCAGGCCCAACAGGCCAAGGTGGAGGATGCCGAGCGCACGCCATCGGCGCGGGTTCTGGCGGCCTTGCGCGAGCGTGGCGAAAGCCACACCGCGTTCGCCCGCCGGCAGAGCCACGCGCATGCGCAAACGCTGCTCGCCGCGCCCCTGGCGACGGACGAGCAGGCACGCTTCGAAAGCCTGGCGCGCGAGTCGCTGCTGGCCCAGCAACGCATCGAGGCAGCGGACGAAGGCGATTTCGACAGCTTCGTCGCGGCCTATCAGGCGAGCCTGCTGAATATCGCCCACTGACGTGCGTGGCCGTGCCGGGCGTGTGGGCGGTCAGCGCTGTTCTGGCCGCCACGGTGGCCAACGCATAGCGTTGACCACCCTAGGTTCCGGCTACGGATTCAACGGCTTTTCGAACACCTTCGACTGGCGCTGGTAGTTGTACAGCGAGGCGCGCGCGGCCGGCAGGCGTTCCACGCCGCTGGCCTTGAAGCCGCGTTCCTGGAACCAGTGCGCGGTGCGGGTGGTGAGCACGAACAGGGTTTTGAGCCCCAGGGCACGGGCGCGGTCCTCGATGCGCTCGAGCAGCGCATCGCCGCGATGACCATGGCGGTAGTCGGGATGCACGGCCAGGCAGGCCAGCTCGCCCCAGTCGGAGTCCGGCACCGGATACAGCGCGGCGCAGGCGATGATCAATCCGTCGCGCTCCACCACGCTGAACTGGCCGATCTCGCGCTCCAGCACTTCCCGCGAACGCCGCACCAGAATGCCCTGCTCCTCCAGCGGGCGGATCAGCTCCAGCAGGCCACCAACATCCGCGATGGTCGCCTCGCGCAGCGACTCGAACTGTTCCTGGTCGATCAGCGTGCCGCTGCCGTCGCGGGTGAACAGCTCGTTAAGCAACGCGCCGTCCTGGGCGTAGCTGACCATGTGGCAGCGCTTCACCCCGCCCCGACAGGCGCTCGCGGCGGCCTTGAGCAGGCTGGCCTGGTCGCTGGCGCCGAGGCGCAGCAGATGCTGCGGCACCTGCTGGGGACGCAGCTCGCGAATCAGGCGGCCACTGTCATCCAGCAGTCCCTGTTCGGCGCCGAACAGCAGCAGCTTGTCGGCGCCCAGCTCCACGGCGGCCCGGGTGGCCACGTCCTCGCAGGCCAGGTTGAAGATTTCACCGGTAGGCGAGTAACCGAGCGAGGACAGCAGCACGATGCTGCGCTCGTCCAGTTGGCGACCGACGCCCTTGCGGTCGATGCGGCGTACCTCACCGGTGTGCTGGTAGTCGACGCCGTCCAGCACGCCGATCGGTCGCGCGGTGACGAAGTTGCCGCCGGTCACCCGCAGGCGGGCGCCCTGCATGGGCGAAGCGGCCATGTCCATGGACAGCCGCGCCTCGATGGCGATGCGCAGTTGGCCGACCGCGTCGATCACGCACTCCAGGGTGGGCTGGTCGGTGATGCGCAGATCCTTGTGGAAACGCGGCGTCAGCCCGCGCTGCGCCAGACGCGCCTCGATCTGCGGCCGCGAGCCGTGCACCAGCACCAGGCGCACACCGAGGCTGTGCAGCAGCACCAGGTCGTGGACGATGTTGCCGAAGTTGGCGTGCTCGACGGCATCGCCCGGCAGCATGACCACGAAGGTGCGCTCACGGTGCGCGTTGATGTAGGGCGAGGAATTGCGGAGCCAGCTGACGTAGTCGTGCATGAAGGATGGGACCTGTCGAATGGGGCGTGATCAGGTGGACGGTTGCAGGCAATAGTGCTCGATCAGCCGGCGCAGCAGGTGCACGGTCGGCTCGATGCGCTCCAGGGCCAGGTATTCGTCCGGCTGGTGGGCGCAGGCGATATCGCCGGGGCCGAGCACCAGGGTCTGACAACCGAGCTGTTGAAGATACGGCGCCTCGGTGCCGAACGCCACCGCCTCGGCCGCATGTCCGGTGAGTCGCTCGGCCAGGCGCACCAGCTCGCTGTCCGCGGACTCCTCGAAGGGCGGCACCTCCGGAAACAGCGGCGCGAAGTCCATGCGCACCTGGTGCCGCTCGGCCACTGGCCGCAGCCGCTCGCGGATCGCTGCGCGCAGACTGTCGGCGTGCATGCCCGGCAGGGGCCGCAGGTCGAATTCCAGTGCGCAGCGACCGCAGATGCGATTGGGGTTGTCGCCGCCGTGGATGCAACCCAGGTTGAGCGTCGGCACTGCGACCCGGAACAGCGGGTTGTGGAAGTCGCGCTGCCACTCGGCACGCAGCACCAGCAGCTCGCCGATGGCCGCGTGCATGGCCTCCAGTGCGCTGTGGCCAAGGCTGGGATCGGAGCTGTGGCCGCTCTGGCCGGTGATGTCCAGCCGCTCCATCATCACGCCTTTGTGCAGGCGGATGGGCTTGAGGCCGGTCGGCTCGCCGATCACCGCCGCGCGTCCCAGCGGCCGGCCGGCCTCGGCCAGGGCGCGGGCGCCGCTCATGGAGCTTTCCTCGTCGCAGGTGGCGAGAATCAGCAGCGGCTGGCGGAACGGTCGGTCGAGCAGACCGCGCACGGCCTCGATGACCAGCGGGAAGAAGCCCTTCATGTCGCAGGCGCCCAGGCCGTACCAGCGGCCGTCGCGCTCGGCCAGCCGCCAGGGATCGCTGCGCCAGAGAGCCGGATCGCAAGGCACGGTGTCGCTGTGCCCGGCCAGCACCAACCCGCCGGGACCGCTGCCGCGACTGGCCAGCAGGTTGAACTTGCCGGGCTGCACCTGCTGGACGTCGCAATGAAAGCCCAACGCGCCGAGCCAGCTTTCCAGCAGGACGATGACCTCGCGGTTGGACTGATCAAGGGACGGCTGAGTGCAGCTCACCGAGGGCGCGGCGATCAGCGCGGCGAGTTGCTGCTGGAGCGAGGGAAGGGGCATCGGCCATCTCCGTGCGTGCGATCAAGCCCGGAGTGAAGCACGAAAGACGCCATGCCGGCGAGGCATGGCGCCTGTGCGGGCGATCAGGTGAAGATCGCGCGGAAGATCAGGAAGAACAGGATCGAGAACGCCGCACCCACCGGCAGGGTCACCAGCCAGGAAGTGAAGATCTTGCCGATCACGCCCAGGTTCAGGGCGCCGATGCCACGGGCGATGCCGATACCCAGCACCGCACCCACCAAGGTGTGGGTGGTGGAGATCGGCAGGCCGAGGGCTGAGGCGGCCACCACGGTCGTCGCGGTGGCCAGCTCGGCGGCAAAGCCGCGGCTGGGGGTCAGCTCGGTGATGCCCTTGCCGATGGTGGCGATCACGCGCCAGCCATAGGTGGCCAGCCCGATCACGATACCCACGGCGCCCAGCAGCAGCACCCAGCCCGGCACCGCGGACTTGGCGCCGATCAGCATGTCGCCACCGGCCTGGATAGCGCCGACCACGGCGGCCAGCGGACCGACCGCGTTGGCCACGTCGTTGGCGCCATGGGCGAAGGCCATCGAGCAGGCGGTGAAGATCATCAGCACCGCGAAGACCTTCTCGACGCTGGCGTAGTGGAAGGTCTTGTCGGCTTCTTCATCGACCTTGATGCGGCTGAGCAAGGCGATACCGATCAGCGCCACCAGCAGGCCGACGCCGATGGAGAGCAGCATGCTTTCGGCGGACGACAGGTTGATGCCGACGTGCTTGAGGCCCTTGCTGAAGGTCATGATCGAGACCATGAAGCCGGTCAGGAACATGTACACCGGCACGTAGCGCTTGGCCTTCTCGAACGGGTTGTCGGTGTTCATGATCAGCGCCTGCACGCTCATGAACAGGCCGAAGGCGATGACGCCGGACATGAAGGGCGTCACCACCCAGCTGGCGACGATCGGGCCGATGGCCCCCCAGTTCACCGCGTCGACCGACACGCCGACGGCGCCGAAACCAATCACCGCACCCACGATGGAGTGGGTGGTGGACACCGGCCAGCCCTTCACCGAGGCGATCATCAGCCAGGCGCCGGCGGCCAGCAGCGAGGACATCATGCCGAGGATGAACAGGTCAGGCGGAATCTGGGTGGCGTCGAGAATGCCGTTCTTGATGGTTTCGGTCACCTCACCGCCGGCGAAGTAGGCCCCGCAGAACTCGAAGACCATGGCGATGAGGATCGCCTGCTTGATGGTCAGTGCACGGGAGCCGACCGAAGTACCCATGGCGTTGGCCACGTCGTTGGCGCCCACCCCCCAGGCCATGAAAAAACCGAACGCGCAGGCGAGCACCAGCAGCACGAAGCCGTAGTCCGCGACAAGAGACATAACGAATTACCTGTAGATACCTAAAAAGGACGCTGGCGCTTAGCGCGCCAGCAGTTGTTCCAGACGATTGCCGACACGCTCGGCACGGTCGGCGACATCCCCGACCCACTCGATGATCTTGTACATGAACATCACATCGACGGGCGGAAGGTCCTTTTCCAGGGCGTACAGCGCGCGCCGAATGGTGATCTGCATGCGATCGGTGTCGCGCTCGATCTCCTCGAGTTCCTCGACCATCTTCTCGACCAGCGCCACCTCGCGGCCGCTGAAGCCGGTCTCGAGCAGCGAATCCAGCTCCTTGAGCGCCTTGAGCGCCTGGGCGCTGGCTTCGACGCAGCGGCTGACATAGTTCAGCATCGGCGCCTGCAGCGGCTGCGGGATGACCATGGTGCGGCCGAGCATCAGTCCGGCGATGTCCTTGGCGCGGTTGGGAATCTTGTCCTGCACGCTGAGCAGGTCGAGCAGGTCCGAACGCGGCACCGGCAGGAACAGGCTCTTGGGCAGGTGCTGGCGCACGTCCTTCTTGAGCTTGTCGGCCTCGTTTTCCATCCGGGCCATGTCCTTCTGGAGCTGTTCGACACGCTCCCAATCCTCGGCGATCACCGCCTGGAAGAAGGGGACCAGTTGGGCCGCGCATTCGTGCGCCTTGGCCATATGCTGCTGCATGGGGCCGATGGGCGAACGCCCGAACAGGCTGACGAAGGGGTTGGTTGGCATAGGGGGGACCCTGTTTGAAAGATGCCGGATTATAAAAGGCGCTTCGCACGGCAGGCCAGTTCGTGTCATCGCTCTGAAACAATTTCGCGCCCGCGGCACCCGGCGACCGCCCAGCCCGTACAATGCACGCCACCTTTGCGAGACTCCTTTCATGAACAAAGAAACCGAAATCAAACTGCGCACCAGCCGCGCCACCCTGGCGGCCTTGCGCGACCATCCGATGCTGGCCGGGCGCAGCCGCAGCGGCTGGCAGCGCGTCGAGCTGTACAACCAGTATTACGACACCGCCAACCGGGACTTGGCTCACGCGCGGGTCGCACTGCGCTTGCGCCGCGACGGCGAGCAGTTCATCCAGACCCTGAAGAGCCGCGGCCAGAGCGTGGCCGGGCTGTCCGAGCGCAACGAATGGGACTGGTACCTGCTACGCCCCGAGCTGGACCCTGCGCTGCTCGGCGACGACTGCTGGCCGGCCAGCCTGGCCGAGCTGGACAAGGCCAGCCTGCAACCGCTGTTCACCACCGACTTCGTGCGCGAGAAGGCCGACATCGGCTGGGGTGAAGGCGAGGAGGAGGTGCTGATCGAGGCCGCCCTGGACCTCGGCAAGGTGCTGGCCGACGGCCGCGAAGAGGAGATCTGCGAGCTGGAGCTGGAGCTGCGCAAGGGCCGACCCGAGGCGCTGCTGGAGCTGGCCATGGGTCTGGCGACCGACCTGCCGCTGGTGCCCTGCGACATCAGCAAGGCCGAGCGCGGCTACCGGTTGTTCGATACCGGCAGCTACAGCCTGAGCCTGCCGGCGCCGACGCTGCACGCCGAACAGCCGCTGGACGAGGTGTTCGCGGCGCTGGCCTGGCACCTGCTGGGCAGCAGCCAGCGGCTGGCCGAGCAGTACCGCTTCACCGGCCACTGGAAACTGCTGGAGCAGTGGCTGCAGCAACTGATCGACCTGCGCGCGCTGCTTAGCAGCCTCGGCCAGGCCGCGCCCCGGGTCAGCAGCCACGCGCTACGCGAAGCGCTGGACGCGCTGCTCGCCGAGTGGCGCCCGCGCGTCGTCGCCGGACAGCTCGACGAAGCGGCGCGCCAAGTCGCGCCGCAGCAGTTCGCCGCCGAGCTGGACGACACCCGCTGGGGTCTGTTCTCGCTGCAACTGGCGCACTGGCTGCTCGCGCGCAGCTGGACCCAACAACGCAACCCGCGCGGCACGCGTGCCGGCGCGGCGGCCATCGGCCGCTGGCTGACCCAGTTCCTGCACGAGGAGATCGGCGCCCTGCCGCTGGAGAACTACCAGCGCCAACCGAGCGAGCTACCCGAGCAGCTGCCGCGCCTGGAACGCATGCTGGTCTGGCTGCGCCTGGCGCGCGGCGTACTGGAGGTGACCGAGGCCGATCGCCTGTACGGCGAGCTGCACAAGCTGCATGAGCTGGCGCTGCAACCGGTGGGCGTTGACGACGAGACCACTTTGCCGGCCCGCGCCGAGCAGGCCAAGCGCGTGTGGATGCTCAAGGCCTGGAAGGCGCTTAAATAGCGGACAGCCGCCCGCTTTTCGTGGGAGCGGACAAGTCCGCTCCCACAGGTCCCGCGTCGAACCCTGTTTGATGTGCCGCGCTACGCGCGGACTGTGCAAGGGCGCACCGCCCGGTTCACGGCGAATCGCTAACCTGCCGAACCATCGTTATCAGCAGGAGCCGCCCATGTCCGCTTCCACCCCGCCCGCTGCCGACCGCTGGCTGGAGCTCGGCGGCCTGCTGCGCGAGCTGGTCGCCAGTGGCCGCCTCACCCAGGACGGCGCCGAGCAGTGCCTGGCGCGCCGGGGCGCTGCCACAGGGCGCCAACACCCGCTGGAAGTCATCGCCGCCCAGCAACTGGATGACCTCGCCCACCCCGGCCGCGCGCTGGACCTGGAAACCCTCACCCAGTGGCTGGCCGAGCAGGCCGGCCAGCCCTACCTGCGCATCGATCCGCTGAAGATCGATGTCGCCGCCGTCGTGCCGCTGATGTCCCATGCCTTCGCTCAGCGCCACCGCATTCTCGCCGTGGCGGCGGACGGCGAGGCGGTGACCATCGCCAGCGCCGAGCCCCACGTGCACGGCTGGGAAGCCGACCTGCGCCATGTGCTCAAACGGCCCTTGCGCCGGGTGATCGCCAATCCAGCGGACATCCAGCGCTACACCCAGGAGTTCTACCGTCTGGCGCGCTCGGTGAGCGGCGCGGCCAGCCTGGACCAGAAGATCAGCGGCATCGGCAACTTCGAGCAACTGCTCAGCCTCGGTGCCAGCGACCAGGAGCCGGACGCCAACGACGCGCACATCGTCAACATCGTCGACTGGCTGTTCCAGTACGCCTACCAGCAGCGCGCCAGCGACATCCACATCGAGCCGCGCCGCGAGCAGGGCACGGTGCGCTTTCGCATCGACGGGGTGCTGCACACCGTCTACCAGCTGCCGCCGCAGGTGACCCTGGCGGTGATCAGCCGCCTGAAGAGCCTCGGCCGGCTGAACGTGGCGGAAAAGCGCAAGCCCCAGGACGGCCGCATCAAGACCCGCACCCCGGAGGGCGGCGAGGTGGAGCTGCGGCTGTCCACGCTACCGACCGCGTTCGGCGAGAAGATGGTGATGCGCATCTTCGACCCCGAAGTGCTGCTCAAGAGCTTCGATCAACTGGGCTTTTCCCCGGACGACCTGCAGCGCTGGCAGGCCATGACCCGCCAGCCCCACGGCATCATCCTGGTCACCGGCCCCACCGGCTCGGGCAAGACCACCACGCTGTACACCACCCTCAAGCAGCTGGCCACGCCGCAGGTGAACGTCTGCACGCTGGAAGACCCGATCGAGATGATCGAGCCGACCTTCAATCAGATGCAGGTGCAACCGCAGATCGACCTGGGCTTTGCCAGCGGCGTGCGCGCGCTGATGCGCCAGGATCCGGACATCATCATGATCGGCGAGATCCGCGATCTGGAAACCGCCGAGATGGCCATCCAGGCGGCGCTCACCGGGCACCTGGTGCTGTCCAGCCTGCACACCAACGACGCGCCCAGCGCCATCACCCGCCTGCTGGAGCTGGGCGTGCCGCACTACCTGCTCAAGGCCACCCTGCTGGGCGTGATGGCGCAACGCCTGGTACGCACCCTGTGCCCGCACTGCAAGGCGCCGGCGCAGATTGCGCCGGCGGACTGGCAGGCGCTGACCCGGCCGTGGAGCGCAGCGCCCCCCGGTGGCGCCCAGCGCGCCGTGGGCTGCGCGGAATGCCGCGACACCGGCTACCGGGGCCGCGCCGGGGTGTACGAAATCCTGCAACTGAGCGATGCGCTCAAGCCGCTGATCAACCCGGACATGGACCTCAACGCCCTGCGCCACGCCGCCTTCAAGGACGGCATGCGCAGCCTGCGCCTGTCCGGCGCGCAGAAGATCGCCGCCGGACTCACCACCGTGGAAGAGGTGCTGCGGGTGACGTAGCCGGGCGACATCGCAGGAGTGGCGTAGGCGGTTGGCGCCTTTTCGGCAGCCATAGTGCACAGGGCCTGGCTTCGTGCCCGCCCTTTCGGCGGCCAGAAAAGCGCTGTCCGACCTACATCTGCCTCAACCGTCCGTGCGCTGGCCGAGGATGCTGGCCACCCGCTCCGGCTCGCAGTTCAGGTAGGCGGAACTCTGCAGCCATTGTTGGTCCGGGTACCAGGCAAACAGGTACTGGCCGCCCTTGAGGCTGTCCACCACCATGCGCCCGACCTCCGGGCGTACCGCCGGGCAGCCCTGGCTGCGGCCGATGCGTCCCTGGGTGGCGATCCACTGCGGGTTCACATAGTCGGCGGGGTGAATGACGATGGCGCGCTCGCGGGCCCGATCGTTGATGCCCGGCTCCAGGCCGTCCATGCGCAGCGAATAGCCGTGCTTGCCCCGGTAACTCTCCGCGGTGCGGAACAGCCCCAGGCTCGATTGGTGACTGCCGACCCGGTTGGAGAACGCGGTTGCCTCGTTGGCGCCCGACTTGTTGCCATGGGCGACGTAGTCCTTGAGCAGCAGGCGCTTGCTGCGCAGATCGAAGATCCACAGCCGCCGCTCGCTGGAGGGCAGCGAGAAGTCGATCACCGCCAGGCGGTCGGCAGCCTCGGCGCCATGATTGACGGCGCACTGCATGGCCGAAAGGGCATGGGCCAGGACCTGCTTGTTGAGTTTCGGGGCGCTGCGCGACAGCTCGTCGGCCAGCGGCGTGGAGGGAACCGCCGCCAGCAGCGGCATACCGGGCAAACAAAGCCCGGCGGCGAGCAGTAGCGCTCGTCGCAGAAGGGTCATGGGCGAAGGCCTCGTGGTTACGACTCCAGACGTCCTGTCTCGTAGCGGCGGTAGCCTGCCTATACTTTTCGCGAACTCTTGTAGTGGGCGCCACCGTGTGGGCTGGCGGCGTCCTTGAAGGTATCCGGAGTGCTGGTTTGTATAAAAAACGCGCAGCATTGTACTTGAGCACCTGGCTGATGGCGGCTCCGCTTGTCGCGTGGGGTGCTCAAGACATCATCAGCGTCGGGCCGCCGCTTCGCCAGGCGCTGGAGCAGTCGCTGTGCCCGGTCCCCGTCGAGCCGCAGGCTCGTCAGCGACTGGAAGTCTTCTATGCCTTTCTCGGTCATCAGCCACAGTGGCAGGCCGCCAGCCGCCGCGACGATCTGGCCCGCCAGCTGGAAGCGCTGGTCGACGATGGTCTTGACCCCGCCGAGTACCTGCCGGTTCGCTCGCCGGACTCGGCAAGCGACACGCTGCAACAGGCCTGCCTTGAACTGCGCATCAGCCATGCCTATCTGCTTGCGCTGCAACACCTGAGCGAGGGCCGCCTGGCGCACACCGGACTGGATCCCTTCTGGCGCCTAGAACCCAAGATTGACAGGCAGGCCAGCCTGCTGAGCCTGGCCGTGCGCGGCCTGGACGACCTGCCTGGCGCGTTCGACGCGGCACGCCCTGACCTGCCGCAATACCGGGCGCTGCGTGATCACTACGTCCGCTTGCGCAGCCAGCCTCTAGCCGAATTCGAGCCGCTACCGAGCGGTCCGTTGCTGCGTCCGGGACGCACGGATGCGCGCACCCCGCTGCTGCGGCGTAGCCTGCACCGCGCCGGTTACCTGCCCGAGCCGCTCGCCCCGTCCGGCAGCGATCCGCTGCGCCACGATGCCGAACTGGCCGCCGCGCTGGCGCGCTTCCAGCAACAGCATGGCTTGAAGGACGACGGCATCCTCGGCCCGGCGACCCTGGCCGAGCTGAACATCGGTCCCGCGCAGCGCCGCGCCCAGGTGCGGGTCAACCTGGAGCGCTGGCGCTGGCTGTCCGGCGACATGGAAGCCAACCTGCTGGTGGTGGACATCGCCGGCGGGCGCCTGCTGCTCTATCGCGAGGGTCTGCTGACCTGGGAAACGCGTACCCAGGTGGGCCGCGCGGACCGTCCGACCCCGCAACTCAAGTCGCGCATCGAGCGCCTGACCCTGAACCCGACCTGGACGGTGCCGCCCACCATCCTGCGCGAGGACAAGCTGCCGGAGATTCGCCGCGACCTCGGCTTCCTCGCCCGGCACCAGATGACCGTCCTCGATCACCAGGGGCGCCGCCTGAACCCTGCCAGCGTGGACTGGTCCCGTCCGCGCGGCATTCTGCTGCGCCAGGCGGCCGGCCCCAGCAATCCGCTCGGCAAGGTGGCGCTGCGCTTCGACAACCCCTTCTCCGTGTACCTGCACGACACGCCCAGCCAGCGACTGTTCGCCGAGGCACAGCGCACCTTCAGTTCCGGCTGCGTGCGGGTGGAGCACGCGCTGGGCCTGGTCGATCTGCTGCTGGTTGAAGGCGAGCACGAGCGGGTCAACCGCCTGCTGAGCGGCGGGCGCACCCACGAGTACCGTCTGGCGCGCCCCATGCCGATTCTCATGGCCTACTGGACCGCCGAGGTGGACAACGAGGGTCGATTGCGCTTTCGCCCCGACCTCTACCATCGGGATGCCGCGCTGCAGCAGGCCCTGGTGGAACGTGACCCTGCGCCGGGGCAGCGGAACTCCGCCGCCACTGCGCGCTTCTGAACTGCATCGGGACAGCCTTGCCCCCTTTCGTTCAGGAGTTGCCGCCATGCGTTCCGTCACCGCACTGTTCTGTGCCTCACTGCTGGTTGCGCCAGGTCTGACCCTGGCCAGGGATGCCAGCGACTATGCCACTTCGGCAGGGATCTCCGCCTCGCTGTACTCGACCTTCAAGGACGACAAACTGGTGGTCGCGGCCAGGGAGGATGCCGGCGCCTTCGTCGCGAGCGCAGGCTCGGTACGCGGCGCCTACCTGGAAGCGGCGTTGCGGCACCTGCGCGACACCCGCCCGGAACTCGCGGCTCACAGCGACCTGCAGCTGGCCGAGGCGCTGCTCGCGCAGGAATAGGAAATGGGGAGCCGCCCCACTCCGGCGGCCGGCGTAAAGCCGGCCCTGCTGGAGAAGCTGCGAGCCTCACACGAGTGCGCGGGAGCGCACCGTGTGGGGGGCGAGGCGCGTCAGCCGGCCCCAAGGGACTGGAATGGACTCAGGCGCTGGCAACCTGTTGGTAGCCGGCGGCGTCCAGCAGCTTGTCCAGCTCGGCGCTGTCGGTCGGGCGTAACTGGTAGAACCAGCTGCCATAAGGTTCGCTGTTGATCAGTTCCGGGCTGTCCACCAGGGCGCCGTTCACCGCCACTACCTCGCCGCCCACCGGCGCATAGATGTCCGAGGCAGCCTTCACCGACTCCACCACCCCGGCCTGCTCCCCGGCCTGCAGGACGCGACCGATTTCCGGCAGTTCGACATACACCACATCGCCCAGCGCCTCCTGGGCATGGTCGGTGATGCCCACGGTGACGATGCCGTCGTTCTCCAGGCGTGCCCACTCATGAGTGGCGGCATATCGCAGATCGGCGGGGATTTGGCTCATGTCGGTTCCTCTCTTGTTGGATGTCGCCAGGCATTCAGATCAGGATGCGGCCGTGGCGTACGAAGGGCGGGTTGACTACCCGCACAGGATGCCACTTGCCGCGAATTTCCACTTCGGCGCGCTCGCCGGCGGCCATCGGCAGGCGGGCCAGCGCGATGGATTTGCCCACCGTCGGTGCAAAGCTCCCGCTGGTGATCTCACCTTCGCCGATGCCCTCCACGCGCACCGCCTGATGGGCGCGCAGCACGCCACGTTCTTCCAGCACCAGGCCAACCAGCTTGCGCGCCACACCGAGGTCGCGCTCGGCTTCCAGCGCGGCGCGGCCGATGAAATCGCGTCCCGGCGTCCAGGCCACGCTCCAGGCCAGGTTGCTGACCAGCGGCGAGACACTCTCGTCCATGTCCTGGCCATACAACCCCAGGCCGGCTTCCAGGCGCAGGGTATCGCGGGCACCCAGCCCGATGGGCGCGATGCCGGCCCCCACCAGGTCGTTGAAGAAATCCGCCGCGTCGCTGGCCGGCAGCATGACTTCCAGACCGTCCTCGCCGGTGTAGCCGGTGCGCGCGATGAACCAGCCGTTTTCCTCCAGTCCCTGGAAGGGCTTGAGTTCCTTGATCAGCGCGGCGCGGGCAATGGTCACCTGGGCGCTGAGCCGGGCGCGCGCATCGGGACCCTGCACGGCGAGGATAGCCAGGTCACTGCGCTCGCGCAGTTGCACCGCGAAACTGGCGGCCTGCTGGCGCAGCCAGCTGGCCAGGCGCTGACGGGTGGCGGCATTGCTGACCAGCCGATAACCGTCGACGGTCAGGTAGACCAGCAGATCGTCGACAATCCCGCCCTGTTCGTTCAGCACCACGCTGTACAGTGCACTGCCCGGCGCATCGAGACGTGCCACATCGTTGGCCAGCAGGCGCCGCAGAAACGCCTGGGCCTGGGCACCGGTCACGTCCACCACGCACAGATGGGACACATCGAACACGCCGCATTCGCGACGCACCTGATGGTGCTCCTCCACCTGGGAACCGTAGTGCAGCGGCATCTCCCAACCGCTGAAATCAATCATCTTGGCCCCGAGGGCCAGATGCAGGTCGTACAGAGGCGTACGTTCACCCATGGGTCTCTCCTTGCAGACGTGACTCCGCGACGGGCGCGGCTGCGTCGAATGGCGCGCATTGTAGCCGCCCGGTCTTACGAAAGCACGACAAGGGGTCCGACCGGCACGGCGGCCAGACAAGACCCTGGCCGGTGGCGGAAAGTTCCGCAGACTCAGCGCCGGGCGGAGCGGCGGATCAGCAGAATCACCGGCAGCAGGCCGACCGCCACCAGGGTCAGCGCCGGCAACGCGGCGCGCGCCCACTCGCCTTCACTGGTCATCTCGAAGATGCGCACGGCCAGGGTGTCCCAGCCGAACGGGCGCATCAGCAGGGTGGCGGGCATTTCCTTGAGCACGTCGACGAACACCAGCAGCGCCGCGCTCAGCACGCCGGGCAGCAGCAGCGGCAGGTAGACCTTGAAGAACAACGCCGGTCCGCCGACACCGAGGCTGCGCGAGGCTTCCGGCAGCGATGGACGGATGCGCGCCAGGCTGCTTTCCAGCGGCCCGTAGCCGACGGTCAGGAAGCGGATCAGGTAGGCGACCAGCAGGGCACCGAGGCTGCCGAGCAGCAACGGCTTGCCGGCGCCCCCCAGCCAGGCGGACAGCGGCACCACGATGTGGGTGTCCAGGTAGCTGAAGGCGAGCATGATGGACACCGCCAGCACCGCGCCGGGCAACGCGTAGCCGAGGTTGGCCACGCCCACGCCGGAGCGGATCGCCCGGGTCGGAGCCTGGCGCCGAGCGAAGGCCAGCAGCAGCGCCACCGCAACGATGATCAGCGCCGCCATGCCGCCCAGGTAGAGGGTGTGCAGGATCAGGGCGGCGTAGCGCTCGTCCAGATCGAAACGCCCGCGCTGCCAGAACCACACCAGCAGTTGCAGCAGCGGAATGACGAAGGCGCAGAGGAACACCAGGGTGCACCAGCCGCTGGCCAGTGCTGCCTTCCAGCCGCTCAGCCGGTACAGCGCCTTGCCGCGCGGACGCTCACTGGCCGGACGGCTGGCGCCGCGAGCGCGCCGCTCGCCATACAGCACCAGCATCACCGCCAGCAGCAGCAGGCTGGCCAGCTGGGTGGCGCCGGTCAGGCTGTAGAAGCCGTACCAGGTCTTGTAGATGGCGGTGGTGAAGGTGTCGAAATTGAACACCGCGACGGCGCCGAAGTCCGCCAGCGTTTCCATGATCGCCAGCGCCAGGCCGGCGCCGATCGCCGGCCAGGCCATCGGCAATGCCACCCGCCAGAAGGCCTGCCAGGGTGACTGTCCCAGCACGCGGGCAGCCTCCATGAGACCCTTGCCCTGGGCCAGGAAGGCCGAGCGCGCCAGCAGGTAGACATAGGGATAGAACACCAGCACCAGCACCAGGATCACGCCACCGGTGGAACGCACACGGGGGAAACGGATGCCGCTGCCGAACCAGTCACGGGCCAGGCTTTGCACGGGGCCGGAGAAATCGAACAGGCCGATGAACACGAACGCCAGCACGTAGGCGGGGATCGCGAACGGCAGCATCAGCGCCCAGTCCAGCCACTTGCGACCGGGAAACTCGCAGAGCGCAGTGAGCCAGGCCAGGCTCACTCCCAGCACGGTCACGCCGACACCGACACCCAGCACCAGGATCCCGGTATTGCCGATCAGTCGGGCCATCTGGGTTTCCCACAGGTGGTTCCAGATCTCGCCGTCCACTTCATGCCAGCTGAACAGCAGGATGCTCAGCGGCAGCAGGACCAGGGCGGCCACGCTGAACACTACGGGGTACCAACGGCGCTGGATCGGATGAGACACGCGCGAACTCCTGGCGGCTCGGAAACGACGACGCCCCGGACGGAGCGGGGCGCGCAAGTTAAACAGTGGCAATGGGCCGGTGGCAACCGGCCCGTTGCGCGCTGGACTCAGCGCCAGCCCACCCGATCCATCAGACGAATGGCCTCGGCCTGACGCTTGCCGGCCACTTCCACCGGGATGGTGTCGGCCTTGAAGCTGCCCCAGCTGGCCACTTCTTCGGAGACCGGTGCCTTCGGGTTGGCCGGAAATTCCTTGTTGGCGCCGGCAAAGATGGCTTGCGCCGTTTCACCGGTCATCCATTCCACCAGCTTGCGGGCGCCTTCCGGGTTCGGCGCGTACTTGGTCAGGCCGATGCCGGAGAGGTTGACGTGTACGCCACGGTCGTTCTGGTTCGGCCAAAACAGGCGCACCTTCAGGTCCGGGTTCTGCGCATGCAGGCGACCGAAGTAGTAGGTGTTGACGATACCCACGTCGCACTGGCCGGCGTCGATGGCGTTGATCACCGAGTTGTCGTCGGAGAACACGTCGGTAGCCAGGTTGTTGACCCAGCCGGTGAGGATCTGCTCGGTCTTCTTCGCGCCGTGGGTTTCCAGCAGGGTGGCGGTCAGCGACTGGTTGTACACCTTCTTGCTGGTGCGCAGGCACAGGCGGCCTTCCCAGTTCTCGTCGGCCAGCGCCTCATAAGTGCTCAGCTCGCCCGGCTTGACCCGCTCGGTGGAGTAGACAATGGTCCGCGCGCGCAGCGACAGGCCGGTCCAGGCACCACTGGAAGCGCGGTACTGGGGCGGGATGTTGGCGGCCACCCAATCGGACTTGAGCGGCTGCAGGATGCCCATCTGCTCGGCCTGCCAGAGGTTGCCGGCATCCACGGTGAGCAACAGGTCGGCCGGCGTGTTGGCGCCTTCGGCCTTGATGCGCGCCATGAGAGGAGCTTCCTTGTCGGTGATGAACTTGACCTTCACACCGGTTTCCTGGGTGTAGGCGTCGAACACCGGCTTGATCAACTCGTCGATGCGCGAGGAGTAGACCACCACATCCTCGGCGGCCTGGGCCTGACCGATCCAGACACCCAGCGCCAGGGTGGCAAACAGCGCGTTACTGACCCGCATGGCAATGCCTCTCGTTTTGGTAGGAAATTGCCCCAGATGATAGTGACTATCACTTATCACCACAACGCGCGGTTTCGCCGCAGGTAAATACCACTCGCGTGGTGCGGATATTGCAGTCGGCCCCGCCCCGCGTCAGCGGTTCGCCGACGCCCCTTTTGTTTCCTGCAGTAAGGCTGTCCCTTGCAACATTCTGTTATTCGCGCCGCCTGCGCGCTCATCGCCCTGGGCGCACTGGGCGCCGAGGCTCAGGCTTCCCATGTGCTGAGCCTTCACTACGGCCCCTACGTTCACCACTGGAAGCCGGATCCCCTTCACAATGACACGCCCGACCTGTTCGGCCTGGAGGTGGAAAATCCAGACCGCTGGCTGGCCGGAGCCATGTGGTTCCACAACTCCTACCATCAGCCCAGCCAGTACTTTTACGTGGGCCGGCGCTGGTCGTTCGACGAGCAGGTGCCTGGCCTCTACGCCAAGCTGACCGCCGGCCCACTGCTGGGCTACAAGGGCGAGTACGAGGACAAGATCCCGGTCAACCGGGACGGCGTTGGCGTCGGCGTGATTCCGGCGCTCGGCTATCAGTACCGGCGCGTCAGTGCCCAGTTTGCGATCCTGGGCACCGCCGGTTACATGATCACCTTCGGCAGCGATCTGCTGAGCTGGTAAGGCTCAGCCCCGCGCCAGCTCCGGCAGGTCGCCGTCCAGGCCCAGGGCCTGACGCACGAACAGCGACTTGAGCAGATGATGACGGTCGGCCAGACGCAGACCGGCGTTGCGCAGCCAGCGCAGCGCCGGCAAGTCGGCCTGGAACAGCCGCTCGAAGCCTTCCATGGACGCCATCATCGCCAGGTTGTAGGGCATGCGCCGGCGCTCGAAGCGGGCCAGCACGCGCTCGCTGTGCAGGGCTTCGCCTCGCGCCCGCGCCTTGAGCAACTCCTCGGCCAGCACGCCGGCATCCAGGAATCCCAGGTTCACGCCCTGTCCGGCCAGGGGATGAATGACGTGCGCGGCGTCACCGATCAAGGCCAGCCCCGGCGCGATGTAACGCTTGGCGTGACGCTGGCGCAGCGGGATGCAGACACGCGGATCGACCTCCAGCACCTCGCCCAGGCGGTACTCGAACGCCTTGCCCAACTCTTCACGGAAGGCCGGCTCGTCCAGCACCATCAGCCGCTCGGCCTCGCCCGGGGTGCACGACCAGACGATCGAGCACCAGTGGCGGTCGCCGTCGCGGTCCAGCGGCAGGAAGGCCAGCGGGCCGTCGTCGGTGAAGCGTTGCCAGGCGGTCAGTCCGTGCTCGTCGGCGCAACGCACACTGGTGACGATGGCGTGGTGGAAATAGTCCCACTCGCGGGTCTGGCAACCGGCCATGCGGCGCACCGCCGAATTGGCGCCATCGGCGGCCACCAGCAGCGGCGCCTGCAGTTCGCGCCCATCGGCCAGGCTCACCCGCCAGCCGGCCTCGCCCTGCTGCAGGCGCTCGACCCGCGCCTGGCCGAGCAGCCGCACCGGGCCGTCGCGCAGGCAGTCGAGCAGGGCATCCTGCACCACGCGGTTCTCGACGATGTGCCCGAGCACTTCGGCATGCACGCTGGCGGCCGAGAAGCGAATCTGACCCGTCCCCGAACCGTCCCACACGTGCATGTGCGCGTAGGGACTGCAGCGCCGCGCGCGGATGCCCGGCCAGGCGCCGAGACGTTCCAGCAGGTTCTGGCTGGCTGCCGACAGGGCGCTGACACGCGGCTCGAACGGGGCCGCCGGATCGAAAGGCCGGGGCTCGAGCGGGGCGCCATCCACCAGCAGGATGTCCAGCCCGCTGCCCTTCAAGGCCAGTGCCAGGGCGCTGCCGACCATGCCGGCGCCCACGATGATGATGTCCGCGTGCATGTCAGTCCCTCGTTAAATGATGCGGGCGCCCAGGCCCATGGCCTGCCGGGCGAACCAGTGCTTGGCCGGCGGCAGCAGGTCCAGGCCGAGCAATCCCAGATGGCGGGCCTGATCCAGCAGCGGCAGGTTGGTGCCGAACAGGCGGGTCAGGCGGTCGGAGAAGCCGATGGTCAGGTCCTGATCGAACCGCTGGCGCTCCTGGTAGCGCGTCAGGGTGGCCAGGTCGCCCAGTGCTTCCTCGCTTTCCAGCAGGGTCTCGGCCAGCGCCACGGCATCGCGCAGGCACAGGTTGAAGCCCTGACCGGCGATCGGATGCAGGCTGTGCACCGCATTGCCCAGCACCACCAGGTGCGGGCGCACCTGCTCACGGGCCTCGACCAGCGCCAGCGGATACAGGTGCCGGGCGCCAACGTGTTGGAAGCGCCCCAGGCGGTAGCCGAAAGCCTGCTGCAGCTCGTCGAGGAACGCGGGCTCGGGCAGCACCTGCAGGCGTTCGGCTTCCTGCGGGTCGCGGGTCCAGACCAGCACGCAGCGGTTGTCGAGGAACGGCAGCAGGGCCATCGGCCCCTGGGCGGTGAAGCGCTCGAAGGCTTCGCCACCATGGGGCAGGCTCGGCGTAACGTTGGCGATCAGCGCGCTCTGCCCGTAGGGGCGGCGCTCGACGCCAATGCCCAGCCGCTCGCGCAGCCCGGAGCGCCCGCCGTCGGCCAGTACCGCCAGGTCGCAGTCCAGGCACGCGCCATCCTTGAGTTGCAGCCGGTAGCCGTCAGGCAGCGCCTGCAGGTCGGTGACTTCCGCCGGGCAGCGCCAACTGACGACCTCGGGGTCGAGCGCCTGCCACAGGCAATGCCCGAGCCAGGCGTTCTCAGCCACATAGCCAAGGGCCGGCACGCGCTCGTCAGCGGCATGCATGCGGGTGGCGCCGAAACGCTCCCGCTCGGAAACATGGATGTGCAGGATCGGCTCTGCCCGCAGGGCCAGCCGCTGCCACAGGCCCAGCCGCTCGAAGATCAGCCGGCTGCCATAGGCCAGCGCCGAGGAGCGGGCGTCGTAACTGGGCTGATAGCTGTCGCCGGGCGCAAAGGGTTCGATCATCACGATGCGCCAGCCGCGCGCCCGCGCGCCGTCCTGCAGGGCCAGGGCCAGGCTGGCGCCGACCAGGCCTCCGCCGATGATCGCCAGCTCGACCCGTTCCATCAGGCGTGCTCCCGGTTTCCGGCCATCAGGGCCTCGATCTCGGCGACCGACTTGGGCACGTCGCCGGTGAGAATCTCGCAACCACTGGCGGTGACCACCACGTCATCCTCGATGCGCACACCGATGCCGCGCCAGCGGGGCTCGACCTGCTCGTTGTCCGGTGCGATATAGATGCCCGGCTCGACCGTCATGCACATGCCCGGCTCCAGCTCGCGCCATACGCCATTGACCTTGTAGTCGCCGACGTCGTGCACATCCATACCCAGCCAATGTCCGGCGCGGTGCATGTAGAAGGGCTTGTAGGCTTCGCGTTCGATCAGCGCATCCACCTCGCCCTGCAGCAGCCCCAGCTCGACCAGGCCGGCGGTGATCACCCGCACGGTGGCCTCGTGCGCATCGTTCCAGCGCTTGCCGGGGGCGATGTGCCGGAAGGCTTCCAGATTGGCCTTGAGGACCAGCTCATAGATGGCCTTCTGTTCCGACGTGAAGCGCCCGCTGACCGGGAAGGTGCGGGTGATGTCACTGGCGTAGCAGTCGATCTCGCAACCGGCGTCGATCAGCACCAGGTCGCCGTCGTTCAGCAGGGCGTCGTTCTCACGGTAGTGCAGGATGCAGGCGTTGCGCCCGGCGGCCACGATGGAACCGTAGGCCGGCAGACGCGCACCGCCCTTGCGGAATGCGTAATCCAGTTCGGCTTCCAGGTGGTATTCGTACAGCCCGGCGCGGCTGGCCTGCATGGCGCGCACATGGGCGCGGGCGGAGACCTGCGCGGCGTAACGCATGACCGCCAGCTCCGCTTCGGACTTGCGCAGGCGCAGCGGATGCAGCAGCGGCGCCAGGGCCACGAACTCGCTTGGCGCCGTCACCCCCTGGCGCACCTTGGCGCGCACGCGGTTGACCCAGCCCATGACCTGCTGGTCGAAGCTGTCCTGCTGGCCGACGGCGTAGTAGACCCGGCGCCGGCTCTCCATCAGCGACGGCAGGAGCTCATCAATGGCCCGGATGGAAAAGGCATCGTCCGCACCGTGGTCGCGCACCGCGCCGTCCTGGCCGGCGCGCCGGCCATCCCAGAGCTCGCGTTCCGGATCGCGGTCGCGGCAGAACAGGATGTACTGCCCCTCATCGCGTCCCGGGATCAGCACCAGCACCGCCTCCGGCTCGGGGAAGCCGCTGAGGTACTGGAAATCGCTGTCCTGCCGATAGGTGTGCTCGACGTCGCTGTTGCGCAGCTGCAGCGGGGCCGCCGGCAGGATGGCGATGCTGCCGGGTTCCATGCGCGCCATCAGCGCGGCGCGACGGCGGGCGTATTCGTCTTGCGGGATGCGGATCATCGGCAGGTTCCGGTCAGTGCAGGGAGGGTTTGGCGGCAGGCGCATCGCGTCCGACGAACATCAGCAGCAGCGGGGCCAGACGCACGTATTCCATGACTTCCATATAGTCGCTCTCGCCGTCCTCGGACTCGTCGAGCGCGCTCTGCACCTGGGCAATGGCGGCCAGGTCCTGGAGCACTTCCATGGCCTCGGCGGACAGCGCCTGTTCGCGCGGCGCCAGACCGAAGCCGGAGAGGAACCCCTGGCACCATTGCCCCAGCGCGCTGGCCCGCTCGGCCAGCGGCGCGTCGTCGCCGGGCAGCAGCAGCACCATGGAAAACTCCTCGCTGGTCAGTTCCTCCTTGACCATTGCCTGCAGGCCCAGCAGCGCCTGGCGCACGTTGTCCTGCGGCTCGCTGCCGAGCAGCTCGCGGGCGTCTTCCAGCCAGCCGTCGGCCTCGAACCCCAGGCCCGCGCAACCGCGGCCAACCAGCAGGCCGTGCAGTTCGGCGGGGGAAACGGAATAGCCCGAGGAGGCGAGCAGGGTAGCGAAGGCGGCGTAGGGCGAGGTACTGGACATGACGACTCTGGGCGGGAAACAGAAGGCTCCGTATCCTAGCAGCCCGAGGCGGGCAAGGCAGCCCTGGCGCACTGCGCCGTGACATCACGGCGCCGTCACGCACGGCGTTTGACCCCCTTGCGTCCTCCTCCCTATAGTCGGAGCCCCGTTGCCTCCCCGAGCCCTCATGGAAAACACCGAACTGCAGCGCCTGGCAGCGAAACTCGACGAGCTGCTCGAGCATTACGAACGTCTCAAAGCCCAGAACCGGCTGTTGCTGGCCAATGAAAGGGCCTGGCGCGAAGAACGCGCCCAATTGATCGAGAAGAACGAACTGGCTCGCCAGAAGGTCGAAGCGATGATTTCCCGCCTCAAGGCCCTGGAGCAGGACTCATGACCCCATCCACCACTGTCACCGTCACCATCCTCGACAAGGAATACTGCATCGCCTGCCCGAGCGATGCCCGCGCCAGCCTGGAAAACGCCGCACGCTTCCTGGACGGCAAGATGCGCGAGATCCGCCTGAGCGGGAAGGTCATCGGCTCCGAGCGCGTCGCGGTCATGGCCGCGCTGAACATCGCTCATGATCTGCAGCGCCTGCAGCAGCAGCAACAACAGCAGGACAGCCTGGCCCGCGAGCAGGTACGCGAACTGCTGGACCGGGTGGATACCGCCCTGGGCAGTGAGTGACTTGAGGGAAAAACGGCGTATACTCCCGGACAACTCCCTGGTGTGTGCGCCAGTTGGCACGTCCCTCTCCCGATAAGCAAAACTTCTGGAGGCCGTACGTGCAGCCCGTGTGCATATCCGCTCGACGGAGAGCCTTAAGGTTGCCGGCGGTCGCCACCTTGAACTCTCGGGTTCAAGGGTCACGCCGACAGCGGCATGCCGGGGAGTCGAATTCCATACCGCTGGCCCGGAGCATCCGCGCCGGCGGTTTTCATTTCAGGGCCGCCTCTCGCCATGATCCAGCGTGACGACCTTTCGCGCACCGAACTGCGCCGCCTGCTGCGCCAGCGGCGCCGCCAGCTGACCCCACTCGAGCAACGCCGCGCCGCGCGCGACCTCTACCGCCATTTGAGCCACCATCCGCTGTTTCGCCGAGCCCGGCATGTGGCCCTGTATCTGGCCAACGATGGCGAAATCGATCCCGCCTTGCTGTTGCGCGAAGCCCAGCGACGCGGCAAGGCGACCTACCTGCCGGTACTCAACCCCTGGCCGCGCACCCGCATGGTGTTCCAGCGTCTGCGCAAGGGCGAGAAACTGCGACCCAATCGTTTCGGCATTCCCGAGCCACACTTCTGCCGCGCACGGCAACGCAAGGCCTGGACCCTGGATCTGATCTGCCTGCCACTGGTGGGTTTTGATGAGCGGGGCGGACGCCTTGGCATGGGCGGCGGTTTCTACGACCGCAGCCTGGCGTATCTCGACCTGCGCAAAAATTGGCACAAGCCGACACTGATGGGCATGGCCCATCAGTGTCAGCAAGTGGATCATCTGGCGCTGGCCAGCTGGGATGTTCCCCTGCAGGCCACGGTGACCGACAGAGGCTGGTATTGCGCAGAGGCCGGCCGAGCCGGCCCGGAAACCGCGCAGCGCGCTTAGCGCTGCGACGTGGTGGGAGGCGCCTCGGCCTGGCGCTCCCAGAGACCCTGGGTATAGCCGGTAGTAACCATGCCCAGGCTGAACACAATAACCAGTACCCACAACAAATCGGGTTTTTGCCGTCTCATTGCCTTGTCTTCCCCTACAGACAACTTCAAGAATGCCGGTGGCTGTTTTTGTAGTAGGACGCTCGGTGAACTGAACGTCCGCTGACCTGCCGGCTCCAATGCCCGCGACTCGGACCAAAAGAGGAAGGCAAAGTTCATGCCGTACTGGCTGATGAAATCCGAACCCGACGAACTGTCCAGCGCGGACCTATCACGTCTCGGCGAAGCGCGCTGGGACGGGGTTCGCAATTACCAGGCACGAAACTTCCTGCGCGCAATGCAACCGGGTGATCTCTTCCTGTTCTACCACTCCAGCTGCCCACGTCCGGGCGTGGCCGGCATCGGCCGCATCCTCGGCACGAGTTACCCGGACCCCACCGCGCTCCAACCGGAAAGCCACTATTTTGACATCAAGGCAACTTCCCAGCGGAACCCCTGGAGCGCCGTTGACGTCGGCCATGTGGAAACCTTCGATCGTGTCATCGAACTGCCGCGCCTGAAGACCGAGCCGGCGCTGGCCGACCTGCCGCTGGTGCAGAAGGGCAGCCGCCTTTCGGTGATGCCAGTGACACCGGCGCAATGGGAGGCCATCCTGGCGCTGCGTTGAGGGTTCCCGGGGGCTGTGCTAAACCCACAGCACTGCAAAGGATTTGCTCATGACCCGCGTCGCCCGCCCCCCCGCCGTCTACCTGTTGCTCGGCTTGCTGCTCTGCGCCCTGTGCGCGGGCAGCCTGCTGCTTTGGCAGCGGCTGGAAAACGACCGCCAGGCGCGCGCCCGGGAGCAACTGCACCTGCACGCCCAGCATCTGGCCCGCCAGTTCGAAGCCTACCTGGCAGACCGTGGAGTCAACCTGCAACGACTGGCCGAGCGCTGGAACAACGAGGGCCGGCTGCGCCGCGAAGACTGGCAACGCGAGGCGCGACTGCTGCTGACCGGACGCGACGGCTACCACGCCATCGAATGGCTGGACGCCGCGCGTCGTTTGCGCTGGCAGGTGCCCGCCGGACGCAGCGAACCCCTCGAACCGCCCAATCCCGACAGTGCGCTGGGCGCCCGCGACCAGGGCGAGCCGCATTTCAGCGGCAGCTTCCCCCTGGCCGATGGCAGCCCGGGCATGGCCCTGTACGTGCCCCTGTATGACCGCAACACCCCCGGTCCCGGCTTCGACGGCTACCTGCGCGGCACCTTTCGCCTCTCCGATCTGCTGGACAGCTGGCTGACGCGCCTGGGTGAGTGGCGTTTCAGCGTGGCGCTGCTGGAGCAGGATCAGACCCTCCATGATCAGAATCTTGCCAACTCCGCTACTGATCTGCGCCAGCGGGTGTCGCTCAGCCTGCCCGGCGAGCCGGTATTCACCCTGCTGCTCACCCCCACCACGGAGATCCTGCAACGCCTGAACACGCCATGGCCGCGCGTGGTCCTGGGCGCCAGCCTGTCCATCAGCCTGCTGCTGGTGGCTGCGCTGTACCTGGCACTGGAAAACCACCGCCGGGCCTCCGCCCTGCTGGTCAGCAACCGTTTACTGCGGGCCGAGGCGCAGCGACGCCGGCGCATTGCCGCCCGCCTGCGCGAGAGCCGCGCGCAGCAGCGCCTGATCCTGGAACTGACCGATTTCAGCCGCGACGGGCTGTTCATTCTCGATCTCCAGGCGCACGCGTTCCTCTACATGAACCGCGCCATCCATGTCGGCCTCGGCTACGACCGCGAGACCTTCCACACCCTGTTTCAACGCGATCCCGAGCACCTCATGCCCGGCTACCAACAATGGCTGGACGAAGTACGCCAGCTGCACCGCGAGGGCTCGCCACGCCTGCTGCAGCGCGAGCTGCGCTGCCAGGACGGCACCCTGCAGCCGGCGGAGATCAGTACCCAGCTGGTGGAACGCGCGGGCCGTGAATTTCTTATCGGCGTGTCGCGCGACAACACCGAACGGTTGCGCATGGAGGCACGCCTGCAGCGGCTTTCCCAGCAGGACGGACTGACCGGCCTGCACAACCGGCGCTTCTTCGACCAGCAACTGCAGGCCGAATGGCGACGCCTGCGCCGGCTCGGCACGCCTCTGTCGCTGCTGCTGGTGGATATCGACCACTTCAAGCGCTACAACGACAGCCTCGGCCACCTGGCGGGGGACGACGCCCTGCGGCGCGTCGGTCGACTGCTGCACGAATGCCTGCAGCGCGAGGGAGACGTGGCCTGCCGCTACGGTGGCGAGGAGTTCGCCATCATCCTCGCCAACACCCGCCTGGAGGGTGCCGAGCACCTGGCCGCGCGCATCCACGAGCGCCTCGCGGAACTGGCCCTGCCGCATCCGGAGAGCCCACTCGGGCGCCTGACCCTGAGCATCGGTATCGCCACTTCCGACCTGGAATGCCAGGACAGTCCGCAACGCCTGATCGCCCACTGCGACCAGGCGCTGTACCGCGCCAAGCACGGCGGTCGCAACCGCAGCTGTGTCTGGTCGCGGCTTGATGGTCATCAACACTCCACGCCCCCGCTGTCGGCAGAATAAACTCCTTCCTTTGCAGCGGGCCTCCCTACGGTAAGGAGCGGATCATGACCAAGAGCACACGCTGGATCACCCGTGTGGGCATCCCCCTCGCCATCATCGCCGGCCTTGCCGGCCTGGCCTGGTACGAGCTTCGCCCCAGCGGCCTGGGTGACGGCTTCGCCTCGGGCAATGGCCGCATCGAGGCCACCGAGGTCGACGTCGCCACCAAACTCGGCGGCCGGGTAGCGGCCATCGATGTGGAGGAAGGCGACTTCGTGGACGCCGGCCAGGTGCTGGCGCGCATGGATACCCAGGTACTCGAAGCCCAGCTGGCCCAGGCGCGCGCCCAACTGCGCCAGGCCGAGAATGCCATCCACACCGCACGCGCCCAGGTGGCCCTGCGCGAAAGCGAGAAGAGCACCGCCGAGGCCGTGGTTCGCCAGCGCCAGGCAGAACTCGCCGCCGCACAGAAGCGCCACGCGCGCAGTCAGACACTGGTAAAGAGCAACGCCGTGCCGCGCCAGCAGCTGGACGACGATCTGGCCGCCCTGCAGAGCGCCCAGGCCGCGCTGGCTGCCTCGCGCTCCCAGGTCAGTTCCGCCGAGGCCGGCATCGCCGCCGCCCAGTCGCAGGTCATCGAGGCGCAATCCGCGGTGGAGGCGGCACAGGCCAGTGTCACCCGCCTGCAGGTGGACATCGACGACAGCCAGCTCAAGGCGCCGCGCGCCGGCCGGGTGCAGTACCGTATCAGCCAGCCGGGCGAGGTGCTCGGTGCCGGCGGCAAGCTGCTCAATCTGGTCGATCTGTCCGACGTCTACATGACCTTCTTCCTGCCCGAGCGCCAGGCCGGGCGCGTGGCGCTGGGCGCCGAGGCGCGTCTGGTGGTCGACGCGGCCCCCGAGTACGTGATTCCGGCGCGCATCACCTACGTGGCCAGCGTCGCCCAGTTCACGCCCAAGACCGTGGAGACCACCAGCGAGCGGGAGAAGATGATGTTTCGCGTCAAGGCGCGCATCGACCCCGACCTGCTGCGCAAGCACCTGGCCCACGTAAAGACCGGCGTGCCGGGCATGGCCTACCTGCGGCTTGATCCGGCGGCCGAGTGGCCGGCGCACCTGGCGATCAAGGTTCCGCAATGAGCGCCGCGGGCGAGCCGGTCGCGCGGCTCCAGGGGGTCGGCCTGCGCTACGGCAAGACCCGCGCGCTGGCCGACATCGACCTGGAGCTGCCCGCGCAGCGCATGGTCGGCCTGATCGGCCCGGACGGCGTCGGCAAGTCCAGCCTGCTGGCGCTGGTCGCCGGCGCCCGCAGGATCCAGGACGGCCGCGTCGCGGCGCTAGGCGGCGACATGGCCGATCCGCGCCACCGCCGGCGTGTCTGCCCGCACATCGCCTACATGCCCCAGGGGCTGGGCAAGAACCTTTATCCGACGCTCTCGGTGGTGGAGAACCTCGACTTCTTCGGCCGCCTGTTCGGCCAGCGCCAGGCCGAGCGCGAACGACGCATCGACGAGCTGCTGCGCAGCACCGGCCTATCAGCGTTCCGTGAACGCCCGGCCGGCAAGCTCTCCGGTGGCATGAAGCAGAAGCTCGGCCTGTGCTGCGCGCTGATCCACGACCCGGACCTGCTGATCCTCGACGAGCCGACCACCGGTGTCGATCCACTGTCGCGCAACCAGTTCTGGGAGCTGATCGCGCGCATCCGCGCCGAACGCCCGCAGATGAGCGTGCTGGTGGCCACCGCCTACATGGAGGAGGCCGAACGCTTCGACTGGCTGGTGGCCATGGATGCCGGCCGGGTGCTGGCCGCCGGCACGCCCGCCGAGCTGCGCCAGCAGAGCGCGAGCAGCAGCCTGGAGGAAGCGTTCATCGCCCTGTTGCCGGAGGAAAAACGCCGGGAACACCGCCAGCTGGTGATTCCGCCACGCCCCTCTGGCGAGACGGACATTGCCATCGAGGCACACGGCCTGACCATGCGTTTCGGCGACTTCGTGGCGGTTCGCGACGTAAACCTGCGCATCCCCCGCGGCGAAATCTTTGGCTTCCTCGGCTCGAACGGCTGCGGCAAGTCCACCACCATGAAAATGCTCACCGGCCTGCTGCCGGCCAGCGAGGGGGAGGCCTTCCTGTTCGGCCAGCCGGTCGATCCCCACGACCTGCAGACCCGACGACGGGTCGGCTACATGTCGCAGGCCTTTTCGCTGTACCGCGAGCTGACCGTCGAGCAGAACCTCGACCTGCATGCCCGGCTGTTCCAGATGCCCGAAGAACGCATCGCGCCACGCATCGCTGAACTGGCCGAGCGCTTCGACCTGCGCCCGGTGATGGACCAGCTGCCCGAGCGCCTGCCGCTCGGCCTGCGCCAGCGCCTGTCGCTGGCCGTGGCGGTGATCCACGAGCCGGAGCTGCTGATCCTCGACGAGCCCACCTCGGGCGTCGATCCGGTGGCCCGCGACGGCTTCTGGCAGTTGATGATCGACCTGTCGCGGCGCGACGGCGTGACTATCTTCATCTCCACCCATTTCATGAACGAGGCGCAGCGCTGCGATCGCATCTCGCTGATGCACGCCGGCGTGGTGCTGGACAGCGGCACGCCGCAGGAGCTGATGGAACGGCGCGGGCTGCCCAGTCTGGAAGCCACCTTCATCGCCTACCTGGAGGAGGCGGCCGGCGCCGACACGCCCGCTCCGAAGACGCCCGCCACCTCGGTCGCCGCGCCGCTGGCCCGGCAGCCGCGCCAGCGCTTCAGCCTGCTGCGCCTGTTCAGCTACGCGCGCCGCGAGTCCCTGGAGCTGCGTCGCGACCCGATCCGCGGCAGCATGGCGCTGCTCGGCAGCCTGCTGCTGCTGTTCATCATCGGCTACGGCATCAGCCTGGATGTCGAGGACCTGTCGTTCGCGGTGCTCGACCACGACCAGACCACCACCAGCCAGGCCTACAGCCTGAACCTGTCCGGCTCGCGCTACTTCCTCGAGAAACCGCCCCTGCGCGATCACGCCGACCTCGACCGGCGCCTGCGCAGCGGCGAGATCAGCCTGGCGGTGGAAATCCCCCCCGGCTTCGGCCGTGAGCTCAAGCGCGGCGCCAGTCCGGCCATCGCCGCCTGGGTGGACGGGGCCATGCCGACCCGCGCCGACACCATCAAGGGCTACGTGCAGGGCATCCATAACGACTACCTGCAGAATCTGGCCCGCGCGGCCGGCCAGTCCACCGCGCTGCCAGCCTCGCTGGAGGTCCGCTACCGCTACAACCCGGACGTGGAAAGCCTCAAGGCCATGGTGCCGGCGGTGATTCCGCTGCTGCTGATGCTCATCCCGGCCATGCTCACCGCCCTGGGCGTGGTGCGCGAAAAGGAGCTGGGCTCGATCATCAACCTGTACGTCACGCCGGTGACCCGCCTGGAATTCCTGCTCGGCAAGCAGTTGCCGTACCTGGCACTCGGCCTGCTGAATTTCGTCCTGCTGGTCGTGGCGGCAATCATCCTGTTCGATGTACCGCTCAAGGGCAGCCCGCTGACCCTGCTGCTTGGCGCCGTGCTCTACCTGGGCTGCGCCACCGCGCTGGGGCTGCTGATGTCCACCTTCACCCGCAGCCAGATTGCCGCGGTGTTCGGCACCGCCATCGCCACGCTGATCCCCGCCATCCAGTTCTCCGGGCTGATCTACCCGGTTTCCTCGCTGGAAGGCTTCGGGGCCGTGGTCGGCCAGCTGTATCCCACCTCGCATTTCCTGGTCATCAGCCGCGGGGTGTTCTCCAAGGCGCTGGGCTTCGGCGACCTGGGTAGCTACCTGCTGCCGCTGGCCATCACGATTCCCGTCCTGCTGGCGCTGTGCACCAGCCTGTTGAAGAAGCAGGAGGCCTGAGATGCGTCGCAGCAACGTGCTGAACCTGGGCATCAAGGAGCTGCGCAGCCTGTATCGCGACGTGGCGCTGCTGTTGCTGATCGCCTGGGCCTTCACCCTGGGGGTCTACACCGCCGCCAGCAGCATGCCGGAAAGCCTGCACCATGCCAGCCTGGCAGTGGTCGACGAGGACCGCTCACCGCTGTCGATGCGCATCATCAACGCCTTCCAGCCGCCGTTCTTCCTGCCGCCGCAGTTGATCGACCTCAACCAGATGGACCGTGGCATGGATGCCGGCGACTACACCTTCACCCTGAACATCCCGCCGAACTTCCAGCGCGACCTGCTGGCCGGACGCCAGCCGACGGCGCAGCTGAATGTGGACGCCACCCAGGTGAGCCAGGCATTCACCGGCGCCGGCTACATCCAGAGCATCGCCGCCAGCGAGATTGCCGAGTTCCTGCAGCGCCACCGGGGCGGCAGCAACCAGGCCGTGGAGCTGGAGATGCGCGTGGCCTTCAACCCCAACCTGACCCGTTCCTGGTTCGGCTCGGTGATGGAAGTGATCAACCAGATCACCATGCTGTCGATCATCCTCACCGGGGCGGCACTGATCCGCGAACGCGAACACGGCACCGTCGAGCACCTGCTGGTGATGCCGGTGACGCCGCTGGAGATCATGCTCGGCAAGGTCTGGTCGATGGGCCTGGTGGTACTCGGCGCGACCGCGCTGTCTCTGGTGGTGGTGGTGCAGGGCTGGCTGCAGGTGCCTATCGAGGGTTCGCTGTGGCTGTTCCTGTTCGGCGCCGCTCTGCACCTGTTCGCCACCACCTCGATGGGCATCTTCTTCGGTACGGTGGCGCGCTCGATGCCGCAGCTCGGCCTGCTGATCATCCTGGTGCTGATGCCGCTGCAGATTCTCTCCGGCGGCACCACGCCACGCGAAAGCATGCCGGAGGTGGTGCAGTACATCATGCTGGTGGCGCCGACCACCCACTTCGTCAGCCTGGCCCAGGCAATCCTCTACCGCGGCGCCGGGCTGGCCATCGTCTGGCCGCAGCTGCTGGCCATCCTGGGCATCGGTGCGCTGTTCTTCTTCGGCGCGCTAGCGCGCTTTCGCAAGACGCTGGCGCAGATGGCCTGACGCTGGAAGCTGCGGGCGCGGACTTGTCCGCGAGCTTTTCCGACGGCCAGCCAGACTGCAAGCCTTACCAGGGAGCTCGCGAATGAATTCGCTCCCACAGGGAGGGATTTCAGCCTGTCACCACCGTGCAAATTAGGGCTGGGCGATCAGGTTGGTGAACAGCAGGTCCTCGACCAGCGGGTAGCCTTCTTCGTACTCGATGACGGCGCGGATGCGTTCCAGCGCCTTCTGGCGCAGCTGCTCCTTGGCTTCCAGGCTGTCCATGCCGCCCGTGGGCACGGCGGCGAACAGCATGATCAGCTCGTTACGGATCAGAGCCTGGTGGTGCTCCAGGCGCGCCTGCGCAAAGGTGCCGGTGACCCGCAGGGCCACGTCGGCCTTGTAGAAGCGCGGGCGCGGGCCATCCCCGTAGTTGCCGACCAGCGACGGGCGCAGCTCGACATACAGAACCTTGCTGGGATCGTATTCCTTGGCAGCCTGCACCGGAGCGGCAAACAGACCCAGCAGCATCAGCGCGGCGATAAGCGATTTCACAAGCAAACTCCTCTGGCGTTGACGGCTTGCCTAGCTATTAGCGTGCCAGCTCGTGGCGCGTGGCATTCCGCGAGGCTTCGCCGGGCTGGCCCGGCGGCGGCGGCTGCCCGCGTCAATTTTCGGACGGCGTCCAGGACTCCGCAGGGTGGGTCGCCTTATCGACCCACCCTGCGGGCCGCCAGGCGCGCCGCGCCGGCGCGATGGCGGACAAGAAAAGCGTTACGGCCCTCAGGCCGGACGCGGCGCATAGGCGAAGACATCAGCATGCATCTGCTGCGGCGCCATGCCGGCCTCCACCAGCGCATCCAGGGTGGCGTAGACCATCGCCGGCGAGCCGCTGGCATAGACGTGCAGTCCGGACAGGCTGGGGAAGTCCGCCCGCACGGCCTCGTGCAACAGCCCGCAGCGCCCTTCCCAGCCGCACAGGTCGCTGACCACCCGGTGCAAGATCAGGTTGGGCGTGCGCTGCCACTCGTCCCACTGCGGCAGCGCATAGAAGTCCTCGGGACTGCGCACCCCCCAATAGAGGTGCAGCGGATGGGCAAAGCCGGAGGCACGGCAGTGCTCGATCAGGCCGCACATCTGCGCCAGGCCGGTGCCAGCGGCGATCAGCAGCAGCGGACCCTCCGGCAGGCGTTCCAGGCAGGCATCGCCGAACGGCAGCTGGACCCGTGCTACCCCGCTGCGTTCGATGAACGCCAGCAGCGCACGCGGCTGCTCGTCGCGCGCCAGGATGTGCAGTTCCAGCTCGCGGCCCTGGTGCGGCGCGGACGCCAGCGAATAGGCCGACCAATCGCCATCCTCGCGCTGCAGCATCACATACTGCCCGGCGTGGTAGCGTGGCGGCTTGCCAGCCGGCGCGCGCAGGCGCAGGCGGTACACGTCGCCACCCAGCGGCTCGCAGGCGATCAGCTGGCAACTCATCTCGCGCACCGGCAGGGTGCCCGGCGCCAGCAGCAGCGGCCACAGCAGTTCGCAGTCCGCCAGCGGCACCGCCACACAGGGCAGGACCTCGCCGGCGGTCAGCTCGGCGTCGCGCTGGCGCACCCGGCCGCGCAGCAGCGTGGCGGCGCAGATGTGGCAATTGCCGTTGCGGCAGCTCTGAGGGCATTCCAGGCCCAGGCGCCGGGCGGCATCCAGGATGCACTCGCCAGGCTGAACCTCCAGCACCACACCGGAGGGTTGGACAGTCACGTTCAAGGCAGTTTCTCGCAGGGAAATACGACCGGGGCCACGGACGTTGCCGGCCGCGACACCGATTCAGGTTGTGCTATGGCGGCTCTGCGTCCGCTCAGTCGATGCCCAGACTCGCCCAGAGTTCGTCGACGCGCCGCACGACAGCCTCATCGCGGGTGATGACGCGGCCCCATTCTCGACTGGTCTCGCCCGGCCACTTGTGGGTGGCATCCAGGCCCATCTTCGAGCCCAGGCCAGAAATCGGCGAGGCAAAGTCCAGGTAGTCGATGGGTGTGTTATCGATCATCACCGTGTCGCGCTTGGGGTCCATGCGCGTGGTGATGGCCCAGATCACATCGTTCCAGTCGCGGGCGTTGATGTCGTCGTCGGTGACGATGACGAACTTGGTGTACATGAACTGGCGCAGGAAACTCCACACGCCGAGCATCACCCGCTTGGCATGCCCCGGGTACTGCTTCTTCATGGTCACCACCGCCATGCGGTAGGAGCAGCCTTCCGGCGGCAGGTAGAAGTCGGTTATCTCCGGGAACTGCTTCTGCAGGATCGGCACGAACACTTCGTTGAGCGCCACGCCGAGGATCGCCGGCTCGTCCGGCGGACGACCGGTATAGGTGCTGTGGTAGATCGGATCCTTGCGGTGGGTGATGCGCTCGACGGTAAACACCGGGAAGCGATCCACCTCGTTGTAGTAGCCGGTGTGATCGCCATAGGGGCCTTCGTCGGCCATCTCTCCCGGGTAGATATGCCCTTCGAGGATGATCTCGGCGCCGGCCGGCACCTGCAGCTCGCTGCCCAGGCACTTGACCAGCTCGGTGCGCGAACCGCGCAGCAGGCCGGCGAAGGCGTATTCGGAGAGAGTATCCGGCACCGGTGTCACCGCGCCGAGAATGGTCGCCGGGTCGGCGCCCAGCGCCACGGCCACCGGGTACGGGCGATCCGGATACTTCTCGCACCACTCGCGGTAATCCAGCGCGCCGCCGCGATGGCTCAGCCAGCGCATGATCACCTTGTTGCGGCCGATCACCTGCTGGCGGTAGATACCGAGGTTCTGGCGTTCCTTGTTCGGCCCCTTGGTGATGGTCAGGCCCCAGGTGATCAGCGGCGCGGCATCGCCCGGCCAGCAGTGCTGGATGGGCAGGCGGGACAGGTCGACGTCGTCACCTTCCAGGATCACTTCCTGGCAGGCGGCGTCCTTGCGCACCTTGGGCGCCATGCTGATGACCTTCTTGAGCAGCGGCAGTTTGCCCAGCGCGTCCTTGAAACCCTTCGGCGGCTCGGGCTCCTTGAGGTAGGCGAGCAGCTTGCCGATCTCGCGCAGTTCCGACACCGCCTCGGCGCCCATGCCCAGCGCCACGCGACCGGGAGTGCCGAACAGGTTGCCAAGCACCGGCATGTCGAAGCCGGCGGGCTTTTCGAACAGCAGCGCCGGGCCACCCTTGCGCAGGGTGCGGTCGCAGATCTCGGTCATTTCCAGAACGGGCGACACCGGCGTCTGAATGCGTTTCAGCTCGCCGCGCTGTTCCAGGGCAGTGATGAAGTCGCGCAGATCGCGATACTGCATGCTTGGGCCTCGCTGGGGGCGGGTCGGGGGCCGCAGTGTACCGTTGGCCGCCGTGTTACAAAACCGCTGAAAAAGCAAAAGGCCGGGACAAGCCCGGCCTTTTGGCTACCTGGACCGAACGCTTACTTGCGCTTCATGGACATGAAGAATTCGTCGTTGGTCTTGGTGTCTTTCAGCTTGTCGAGCAGGAACTCGATGGCGGCGATCTCGTCCATCGGGTGCAGCAGCTTGCGCAGGATCCAGATGCGCTGCAGCTCGTCATCGGCGGTCAGCAGCTCCTCGCGGCGGGTACCGGAGCGGTTGATGTTGATCGCCGGGAACACGCGCTTCTCGGCGATGCGGCGCTCCAGCTGCAGCTCCAGGTTGCCGGTGCCCTTGAACTCTTCGTAGATGACTTCATCCATCTTCGAGCCGGTTTCCACCAGGGCGGTGGCCAGGATGGTCAGGCTGCCGCCTTCCTCGATGTTACGGGCGGCGCCGAAGAAGCGCTTGGGCTTCTCCAGGGCATGGGCGTCGACACCACCGGTCAGCACCTTGCCGGAGCTGGGGATCACGGTGTTGTAGGCGCGCGCCAGGCGGGTGATGGAGTCGAGCAGGATGACCACATCCTTCTTGTGCTCGACCAGGCGCTTGGCCTTCTCGATGACCATTTCGGCAACCTGCACGTGGCGGGTCGGCGGTTCGTCGAAGGTGGAGGCGACCACTTCGCCGCGCACGGTGCGCTGCATCTCGGTCACTTCTTCCGGGCGCTCGTCGATCAGCAGGACGATCAGGTAGCACTCGGGATTGTTGCGGGTGATGTTGGCCGCGATGTTCTGCAGCATGATGGTCTTGCCCGCCTTGGGCGGGGCGACGATCAGACCGCGCTGACCCTTGCCGATCGGGGCGCAGAGGTCGATGACGCGGCCGGTGAGATCCTCGGTGGAACCGTTGCCGGCTTCCATCTTCAGGCGCTGGTTGGGGAACAGCGGGGTGAGGTTCTCGAACAGGATCTTGTTCTTGGCGTTTTCCGGGCGGTCGAAGTTGATCGAATCGACCTTGAGCAGCGCGAAGTAGCGCTCGCCTTCCTTGGGAGGACGGATCTTGCCGACGATGGTGTCGCCCGTGCGCAGGTTGAAGCGACGGATCTGGCTGGGCGAGACATAGATGTCGTCGGGGCCGGCCAGGTAGGACGAGTCGGCCGAGCGCAGGAAGCCGAAGCCGTCCTGGAGGATTTCCAGCACGCCGTCACCGGAGATTTCCTCGCCACTTTTGGCGTGTTTCTTCAGCAGCGCGAAGATCACGTCCTGCTTGCGCGAACGGGCCATGTTCTCGATGCCCATCTGTTCGGCCATGTCGAGCAGTTCGGCGATCGGCTTTTGCTTGAGTTCGGTCAGATTCATAGGAATGACGAAGTTGTATGCGGTAGGGATGGGACAAGCATCGAGCTTGTGAGCCGCGTCGGAGAAGGCGACCAGAAATCGCGTGCAGATACGAATGCTAAATGCGTCGACGACGGCTTGCGGGGAGCTGCGAAAGAAACAGCGGTGCCGAATCTACCATCGGCCAAGGACAGGCGTCCAGCCCGTAAAGCAAAAAGCCCCGCCGAACGGCGGGGCTTTTTCATCACGCGTCGCTTACAGGTTGGCGTCCAGGAAGGCAGCCAGCTGCGACTTGGACAGGGCGCCCACCTTGGTGGCCTCGACGTTGCCGTTCTTGAACAGCATCAGCGTCGGGATACCGCGCACGCCGTACTTCGGCGGGGTTTCCTGGTTGTCGTCGATGTTCAGCTTGCAGACCTTCAGCTTGCCCTGGTAGGTCTGGGCGATCTCGTCCAGAACCGGCGCGATCATCTTGCACGGACCGCACCACTCGGCCCAGTAGTCAACCAGCACAGGGCCGTCCGCCTGGAGCACGTCCTGCTCGAAGCTGGCATCGCTGACGTTGGTGATGAACTCACTCATGGAAGTCTCCGTGATCGGACAAGGCAAAAGTGGGCCGTATGATAGCCTTCCCCGGCCACATCTGGAAGGCGACGGCGATTGACTCTGACTATGGGGCATGGCGGCCTCGCCAATCTCTGCGCACGGGACGAACGCCCCACACCCCCGCGACCGGATGCCGCAGGCACGCCAGGCGGCCACCGGCCCGCCGAATCGGCGTGCCGCAACGCGGAGCCCTCTCGCAACCCGTCGCCGTGGCCGGCGCGCTCAACGGGCCGCGGCGGCCATCGCCAACACTCGATGTTGGCTCTGCCATGATCACATGGCAGGATTGCCCGGCTTTTTTCCGAGACTACCGTTATGTCCAACGTCCAAGAGCAGTTCCCCCTGATCGCCGCCATCGATCTGGGGTCGAACAGCTTCCATATGGTGCTGGCCCGTGTCGACCAGGGCGAAATCCGCATCCTCGAGCGCCTGGGCGAAAAGGTCCAGCTGGCCGCCGGCCTCGATGAACGCCGCCACCTCACCGAGGAAGCCATGCAGCGCGGCCTCGACTGCCTGGCCCGTTTCGCCCAGCTGATCCATGGCCTGCCGCAGGGCGCGGTGCGCATCGTCGGCACCAATGCCCTGCGCGTGGCGCGCAACCGCAACCTGTTCATCCGGCGCGCCGAAGCGCTGCTCGGACACCCCGTGGAAGTGGTGGCCGGCATCGAAGAGGCGCGCCTGATCTACCTTGGCGTGTCGCACACCTTCCCCGACATGAACGGCAACCGCCTGGTCGCCGATATCGGTGGCGGCAGCACGGAATTCGTCATCGGCCAGCGCTTCGAGCCGCTGACCCAGGAAAGCCTGCAAATGGGCTGCGTCAGCTTTACCAAGCAGTTCTTCGCAGACGGCCGGATCAGCACGGCCCGTTACGCCGAGGCCTATACCGCCGCACGCCTTGAGCTGATGAGCATCGAAACCGGCCTGCGTCGGCACGGCTGGCAGGAAGCGGTGGGCGCCTCCGGCACCATCCGCGCCATCGGCCAGGTCATCCAGGCCGCACAACGCGGCAACGGCGAGGTGAATGCCGAAGGCCTGGACTGGCTCAAGCGGCGCCTGCTCAAGCTGGACAGCGTCGAGCAGATCGATTTCGAAGGGCTCAAGCCGGACCGCCGCCCCATCTTCCCGGCCGGCCTGGCCATTCTCGAAGCCATCTTCGACGCCCTGGGCCTGCAGCACATGACCCACTCCGAAGGCGCCTTGCGTGAAGGCGTGCTCTACGACCTGATCGGCCGCCACAGCCACGAGGATGTGCGCGAGCGCACCCTGTCGGCGCTCATGGAGCGCTACCACGTGGACCAGGAGCAGGCCGAGCGGGTGAAGACCAAGGCGCTATCAGCCCTGGAGCAGGTGGCGGGCGCCTGGAAGCTCGATCAGGACTGGCATCGCGAGCTGCTGGGCTGGGCGGCCCGGGTGCATGAGGTCGGCCTGGACATCGCTCATTACCACTACCACAAGCATGGCGCCTACCTGATCGAGCACTCGGACCTGGCCGGCTTCTCGCGGCAGGACCAGTTGCACCTGGCGCTGCTGGTGCGCGGTCACCGCCGCAACATTCCGCTGGACAAGTTCCAGGAAGCCGATGGCGACACCGATACCCTGGTGCGCCTGTGCATCCTGCTGCGCTTCGCCATCCTCTTCCACCACATCCGTGGCACCCAGGAAATGCCCCGGGTGCGCCTGGAGGCGGGCGAACGCCATCTGGACCTGCACTTCCCCGAGGGCTGGCTGGCCGCCAACCCGCTGACCCGCGCGGACTTCGCCCAAGAAGCCGACTGGCTCAAGCGCATCGAGTACCGCCTGAGCGTGCACTGAAGCCGAGCCGGGGCCTGCCCCGGCCGCTCAGCGATTGCGGTTGACGGCCAGCGCGGCGCGGATCACATCGGCGCCGATCTCGTCCTCGTAGAGTTTCCAGACCGGCAGCATCGCCTCGCGCCAGGCCGCGCGCTGCTCCGCGCTCAGGGTGATCAGCTTGGTTTGGCCGCTGGCGACGATCCGCGCGCGGTCACGCGCGTTCAGCGCCTCGGCCTCGGCATTCACCACCTGGGTGACTTCCTCGACGATGCCGTCCAGTTCGACGCGGATCGCATAGGGCAAGCCGTTCCAGAACTGGGTGTTGGTGATCAGCATGTAGTGCAGCACGCCGTGGTTACTCTCCACGATGTGCGACTGCACGGTGTGCACCTTCTGGCTGACGATGTTCGACCAGGGGTTTTCCGCGCCTTGCACCTGGCCGCTTTCCAGAGCCTGGTACATGGCCCCGAAGGCCAGGCGCACCGGCTGCGCGCCCAGCGCCTCGAACTGGCTCTGCAGCACCGCCGAATTCTGGATTCGGAAGCTGACACCACGAGCATCGGCCGGCAGCAGCAGCGGACGGTCGGCCGACAGCTGCTTGAGTCCGTTGCTCCAGTAGGCCAGCCCGCTGATGCCATGCCCGACCATGGAACGCAGCAGTTCGCGACTCTTTTCGCGCCGACCGAAACGCTTCACCGCCTCGGCATCGTCGAAGAGGAACGGCAGGTCAAAGAGCTGCAGCTTCTTGGTGTAGCGATCGAACTTGGAGAGCGAGGGGGCCAGCAGCTCGACCTTGCCATCGAGCAGCGCCTGCATCTCGTCCCCGTCGCCGTACAGCGTGGAGTTGGGGTAGACCTCGACCTTCACCTTGCCCGGCAGGCGCTGTTCGGCGAGCTGCTTGAACAGCAACGCGCCCTTGCCTTTCGGGGTGTCGTCGGCGACCACGTGAGCGAAACGGATGAGGATGGGCTCGCCATCCTGGGCGCTGGCCGGCAGGGCCAGAAACAGCCCCAGCAGCAGGCAATGGAGCGGTGGAACGATACGGTGCATGGATAAAGGCACTTGTTCAGCGCAGCCGACAAAGACCTTCCCCTGTCCGCAGCCACGATGAATGAGGGGATCGACCCGCTCCACAGCTACCCTGCCCGAAGCCTTGCCGATCGCGACCGTTGCCCGCGGGATCGCCGCGCGCAACGGGGCGAGAGTGTTCGGCAACCGCCGCGATCAAACCATCGACCACATCACAAAATGCGGCAACGGTTTGACGTCATGGCTCCGGCGCCGATCAGAGCACGGGCAGCTGCGGGCTGGCCAGGCGCTCCAGCAGTTGGATCTGGCTGTTGCGCGGGTGGGCATTGCCGCTGGGTGTGTTGCGCACGTAGCGACCATCCGGCTGCAGGATCCAGCTGCCGGTGTTGTCCGCCAGGTAGGTTTCCAGCTCCTTCTTGACCCGCAGCTTGAGCTTCTTGCCTTCCACCGGGAAGCAGGTCTCCACGCGGCGGTCCAGGTTGCGCTCCATCCAGTCGGCACTGGCCAGGAACAGCTGCTCCTCGCCGCCGGCCAGGAAGTAGTACACCCGGCTGTGCTCCAGGAAGCGGCCGATGATCGAACGCACCTGGATGTTGTGCGACACCCCGGGAATGCCCGGGCGCAGGCAGCACATGCCACGCACGATCAGGTCGATCCTAACGCCGGCCTGGCTGGCCTTGTACAGCGCCTTGATCATCTTCGGATCGGTCAGCGAGTTGACCTTGATGATGATGTGCGCCGGCTTGCCCTCGCTGGCCGTCTGGGTCTCGCGGGCGATCAGGTCGAGGAGGGTCTTCTTCAAGGTGAAGGGCGCATGCAGCAGCTTCTTCATGCGCTGGGTCTTGCCCATGCCGATCAGCTGGCTGAACAGCTTGGAGACGTCCTCGCCGAGCGCCGCGTCGGCGGTCAACAGGCTGTAGTCGGTGTACAGGCGCGCGTTGCCGGCGTGGTAGTTGCCGGTGCCCAGGTGGGCGTAGCGCACCAGTTCGCCGTTCTCGCGGCGCATGATCAGCATCATCTTGGCGTGCGTCTTGAAGCCCACCACGCCGTAGATGACCACCGCGCCGGCCTGCTGCAGGCGACCGGCCAAGTGCAGATTGGACTCCTCGTCGAAGCGCGCGCGCAGCTCGATCACCGCGGTGACTTCCTTGCCGTTGCGCGCCGCTTCCACCAGCGCGTCGACGATCTCCGAGTTGGCACCGCTGCGGTACAGCGTCTGCTTGATGGCCAGCACATGGGGGTCCTTGGCCGCCTGGCGCAGCAGATCGACCACCGGCGTGAACGACTCGTAGGGGTGCAGCAGCAGGATGTCCTGCTTGGCCACCACGTTGAAGATGTTCTCGGCGTTCTGCAGCGCCTTGGGAATGCTCGGCGTGAACGGCGTGTACTGCAGCTCCGGATGGCCGTCCAGGCCGGTGATGCTGAACAGCCGGGTCAGGTTGACCGGTCCGTTGACCTTGTACAGCTCGCCCTCGCCCAGGTTGAACTGGCGCAGCAGGTAATTGGACAGATGTGCCGGGCAGTTGTCAGCCACTTCCAGGCGCACCGCGTCGCCGTAGCGGCGCGACAGCAGCTCACCGCGCAATGCACGGGCCAGGTCCTCGACGTCCTCGTCCAGCGCCAGATCGGCGTTGCGGGTCAGACGGAACTGGTAGCAGCCCTTGACGCTCATGCCGTGGAACAGGTCGTCGGCATGGGCGTGGATCATCGAGGACAGGAACACGAAGTTGTCGCCTGCGCCGCCAACCTCCTCGGGAATGCGGATCAGCCGCGGCAGCAGGCGCGGCGCGGGCAGGATGGCCAGGCCGGAGTCGCGGCCGAAGGCGTCCACGCCTTCCAGCTCGACGATGAAGTTGAGGCTCTTGTTGACCAGCAGCGGGAACGGATGGGTCGGGTCCAGGCCGATCGGCGTCATGATCGGCGCGATTTCCTCGCGGAAGTAGCGACGCACCCAGGCCTTGATCTTGGTGTTCCACTGCCGGCGGCGGATAAAGCGGATCTGCTGCTTGGCCAGCTCGGGCAGCAGCACGTCATGCAGGATCGAGTACTGGCGGGTGACCTGCTCGTGCACCACCTCGCCGATGCGCGCCAGCGCCTGGTGGGGCTGCAGGCCATCGGCACCGGCCTGCTCGCGGGCGAAGTTGACCTGCTTCTTCAGGCCGGCGACGCGGATCTCGAAGAACTCATCCAGGTTGCTGGAGAAGATCAGCAGGAACTTGAGACGCTCCAACAGCGGGTAGGACTCGTCCAGCGCCATGTCCAGCACGCGGATGTTGAACTGCAGCTGGGACAGCTCGCGGTGGATGTACAGGCTGGTGTCGTCCAGGTTGGTCACCGTCGCCACGGGCGGCTCGGGTGCTACCGGCAGCGCGTCGACCTGCGGCGCCTCGACCCCGTCAACACGCTCCGGGGTTGTACTGTCGATAGAAACGTCGGTGTTCATCTCGGTTCCCTGCTGATCGGCTGGGGGGCTTATTGCCCCTGTTGTTTCAACAATTGCGCGGCACGCACCGCGAAGTAGGTGAGGATGCCATCGGCCCCGGCACGCTTGAATCCGACCAAGGATTCGAGAATGACCGCCTCGCTCAGCCAGCCGTTCTGGATGGCTGCCATGTGCATGGCGTACTCGCCGCTGACCTGGTAGGCGAAGGTCGGCACCTTGAAGGTCTCCTTCACACGCCAGACGATGTCCAGGTAAGGCTGGCCGGGCTTCACCATCACCATGTCGGCACCCTCTGCAAGGTCGGCGGCCACTTCGTGCAGCGCCTCGTCACCGTTGGCCGGGTCCATCTGGTAGGTGTTCTTGCTGCCCTTGCCCAGGTTGGCGGCCGAACCCACCGCGTCGCGGAACGGGCCGTAGTAGGCGCTGGCGTACTTGGCTGAGTAGGCGAGGATGCGCACGTTGACGTGGCCGGCCACTTCCAGCGCTTCGCGGATGGCCTGGATGCGGCCGTCCATCATGTCCGACGGTGCCACCACCTGCGCACCGGCCTCGGCATGGGACAGCGCCTGGCGCACCAGGGCATCGACGGTCACGTCGTTCTGAACGTAGCCTTCTTCATCCAGGATGCCGTCCTGGCCGTGGGTGGTGAACGGGTCCAGCGCCACGTCGGTGATCACCCCCAGTTCCGGGAAGCGCGCGCGCAGGGCGCGGGTGGCGCGCTGCGCGATGCCGTCCGGGTTCCAGGCTTCGGCGGCGTCCAGGGACTTCTTCTCGGTCGGGGTGACCGGGAACAGCGCCAGCGCCGGAATGCCCAGCTCAACCCAGGTTTCGGCCTCCTTGAGCAGCAGGTCGATGGACAGGCGCTCCACGCCGGGCATGGAGGGCACTGCCTCACGACGGTTCTCGCCGTCGAGAACGAACACCGGCAGGATCAGATCGTCCACGCTCAGCCGATTCTCGCGCACCAGGCGACGGGAAAACTCGTCCTTGCGGTTGCGGCGCAGGCGGGTGGCGGGGAACAGGCGATCGGCGGGGGTGTAGCTCACGGCGGGTACTCCAGGCGCCCCATGGGCGCGTGTGTGAAGAGTTAGCGGCATCATCATGACCGTTTGATGACAGCCCGCACGGCGCCCACAGGCGGGCGCGACGAGCGGCCATTGTCGGCCAGCCGAGGCTCTGCGTCGAGCCATGCGCTGGCGACGTCCGGCATGCAACAGCGGCAACCGCCGGCACTCCAAGCAGGAACTCGCCCACCCGGCAATCACGCAGTAGGATGACGGCATCCGCCGCCTCTACGACACAGCGGTTGCACATCCAGGAACCGATACAGGAGAACAGCATGCACAAGAAAGTCGCCGTCATTCTTTCCGGCTGTGGTGTCTACGACGGAGCGGAAATCTACGAGAGCGTGCTCACGCTGTTGCGCCTGGACCAGCGTGGCGCCCAGGTCCAGTGCTTCGCGCCGAATGTCGAGCAGATGCACGTGATCGACCATTACCGGGGCGAAGAAATGAATGGCAAACGCAACGTACTGGTCGAGGCGGCGCGTATCGCGCGCGGCAACATCAAGGACCTGCGCGAAGCGCGGGTCGAGGACTTCGATGCGCTGATCCTGCCGGGCGGCTTCGGTGTGGCCAAGAACCTCAGCGATTTCGCGGTCAGCGGCGCTAACTGCAGCGTGCAACCCGACGTGCTGGCCTTCACCCAGGCCTTCGCGCAGGCGGGCAAGCCGATCGGCCTGATCTGCATCGCCCCCGCGCTGGCGGCGAAGATCTTCGGTGCCGGTGTGCAGTGCACCATCGGCAACGACGCCGACACCGCCGCAGCCATGGAAAAGATGGGCGCGCACCATCAGGAGTGCCCGGTGGAGGACATCGTGATCGATCGGCGCCACAAGTTGGTCACCACCCCGGCCTACATGCTGGCCAAGTCCATCAGCGAGGCCGCCACCGGCATCAACAAGCTGGTCGACGAGGTGCTGATCCTTGCCGAGGGCTGACCACAGGTCATAGCGGACAAACTGCCGGCTCGCTGCGCCAGCCCACTGGCCAGCGATGCCGCTTTCCGGCGAGCCTGCGCACTCCGCCTTCCGGAGCGCCGTCGATGCATCCATCCTCCAACGACGAGCTGTACGCGGCCATCGGCCAGTTCTTCACCCGCATCCCCTTCAACCAGCAGTTGGGCATCGAGATCGACAGCCTGTCCCGCCAGCAGGTGCTGATGCGCATGCCGATGCGCGCCGAGCTGGTTGGCAACTTCGTGCAGGGCATCCTGCATGGCGGCGCGATCGCCACGCTGCTGGACGTGGCCGGCGGGGCCATGGCGCTGATTGGCGCCTGCGAACGGCTGAACGAGCTGCCGGTGGCCGAACGCATGGCCCGGCTGGCGCGACTGGGCACCATCGACCTGCGCATCGACTACCTGCGCCCCGGACGCGGCATGTCCTTCATCGCCAGCGCGGTGCCACTGCGCGAGGGCAACAAGGTGGCAGTGGTGCGCAGCGAACTGCATAACCAGGACGGTGTGCTGATCGCGGTGGGCACCGGGACTTATCTGTGCGGGTAAGCCACCGCTTCACGGGCAGCGCGCCTCTCGGCGCGCACGGTGGCTCGGTAAAGCGCGAGCCACCCTACGAAGATCCTTAAAAGGCATAAGAAAATAATCTTTTATTCCTTCTTATCCGAAACAGAGCTCCCTACACTGGCGCCCGAAATCGTCAGGAGGCGCGCCATGTCCCTTTCCACTCCCCACTACCTGATCGTTCCCGGCTGGCAGGGGTCGCCGGCCGAGCATTGGCAGAGCCACTGGCAGCGCGTGCTGCCCAACAGCGCCCGGGTGGAACAGGATGACTGGATGCAGCCGCGTCAGGCTGCCTGGGTGCGCCGCCTGGAAGAGGCCATCGCGCGGGCGCCCGGCCCGGTGATCCTGATCGGCCACAGCCTGGGCTGTGTGACCATCGCCCACTGGGCAACCCAGGCATCACCTGCTCTGCTGGAGCGAGTCCGTGGCGCGCTGCTGGTGGCGCCGGCGGATGTGGAGCGCGCCGAATGCCCGCAGCCGCTGCGCAACTTTGCGCCGCTGCCGCGCCAGCCGCTGCCCTTCCCCAGCCTGCTGGTCGCCTCCGACAACGACCCGGCGGCCAGCGCCTCGAGTGCCCTGCAACTGGCCGCCGACTGGTACGCCGAGGCTACGCTGCTCAGCGGCGTCGGCCATATCAATGTGAAGTCGGGACACTGTCGCTGGGAACAGGGCTTCGCATGGCTGTACCGCCTGCAGCAACGGATCGACGAGCATGCCCGACGCTACGCCTGAGCCGACTCAGCCTCGGGACAGGCGCGTCACCAGGCGATCCAGCGCGTTGGCGAAGGCCTGGCGATCACGCTCGGCATAGGCCGCCTGACCACCGCCCATCTGCCCCTGATCGCGCAGATCGCTGAACAGGTTGCGCAGCGCCAGGCGCTCGCCCATGTTGCGCTCGTCGAACTCGCGGCCGCGCGGGTCGAGGGCGACGACGCCCTTCTTCACCAGCCGGTCGGCCAGCGGAATGTCGCTGCAGATCACCAGATCGCCCGGCTCGGCGTGTTCGACCAGGTAATCGTCGGCGGCATCCGGCCCGCTGGGCACCACGATCAGGCGTACGCAGGCAAAGGCCGGTTTGGTCTGCGCCTGGCCGGCCACCAGGCTGACCTGCAGGCTGCGCTTGAGGGCGAACTTCACCACCAGGTCCCGCGCCGGACGGGGGCAGGCGTCGGCGTCGATCCAGATGCGCATGTCAGGCCGGCGCCCGGCGCACGGTGGCCAGCAAGGCGGCGGCCGCCATGAACAGCGCGCCAAAGGTGCGGTTGAGCAGCCGCTGCTGGCGAGGCGAACGCAGCAGGCGCAGTACCCGGGCCGCCAGCCCGGTGTAGCCGGCCATCACCACCAGGTCCACGGCGATCATGGTGGCGGCGATGATCAGGTACTGGGATAGCAGCGGTTGACGCGGATCGAGGAACTGGGGAATCACCGCGAGGATGAAGACGATCGCCTTGGGGTTGCTGGCGTTGACCAGAAAGCCGCGCAGCACCAGGGTCAGCGGTCGGCCCAGCGGACGCGCCGTGTCGCTGGCGGCCAGCTCGCCCACCGGCGCGACCCACTGCTTCCAGCCCAGGTACAGCAGGTAGGCGACACCGAACCACTTGATTAGCCCGAAGGCCAGCTCCGAGGCCGCCAGCACCGCGCCGAGTCCTGCGGCAACGATGGCGATCTGCAGGGCCAGCGCCAGCTGCAGTCCGAGCACGTTCCAGTAGCCCCGCCAGAACCCGTAGCGCAGGCCGCAGGACATCGAGGCGATAGCGCCAGCACCGGGCGACAGACTGATCACCCAGCAGGCGGCGAAGAAGGCGAACCAGGTTTCCCAGGCCATGGCAGTGTCCCCGGCGGGTCAGGCGGACTCAGTCCGGCTGGCCCTTGTTGAGTTTCAGCGGATCACGCAGCTTGCGGCTCATGGCGCGGCGCATGCGGATGTTGAGCGCCTCGACGCCCAGCGAGAAGGCCATGGCGAAGTACACATAGCCCTTGGGTACGTGCACGTCAAAGGCCTCGGCCACCAACAGGGTGCCGACCACGATCAGGAACGACAGGGCAAGGATCTTCAGGGTCGGGTGCTTGTCGATGAACTCGCTGATGGTGCCGGCGGCCAGCATCATTACTATTACGGCGATGACGATGGCGGCGACCATCACCGGCACGTTCTCCACCAAGCCCACAGCGGTGATCACCGAGTCCAGGGAGAAGATGATGTCGATCACCGCGATCTGCAGAATGATGCTCATGAAGCCGGCCCTGGCGGCGCCGGCACCCTCATGGGATTCCTCTTCGCCCTCGACGCTGTGCCAGATCTCCAGGGTGCTCTTGAACAGCAGGAACAGGCCGCCGAAGAACAGGATCAGGTCTCGACCGGAAATGCCCTCACCCCAGACAGTGAACAGGTCGTTGGTCAGGCGCATCACCCAGGCAATCGACAGCAGCAGCAGGATGCGCGTACCCATGGCCAGCGCCAGGCCGAAGAAACGTGCCTTGGCCTGCTGGTGCCTGGGCAGGCGCGACACCAGGATGGATATGAAGATGATGTTGTCGATGCCCAGGACGATTTCCAGGGCGGTAAGAGTCAGGAAAGCTACCCAGATTTCCGGGGTGGTCAGCCATTCCATAGGGGATCAGATCTCGCGCTTGAGGGTAGAAAGTTCGGTGCCCCGCCAGCGGCGCACGACCTTCTGGAAGAACAGCGAATTGGGAATCTGCAGCAGGCAGCCCTGACTGCCCTCGCTGACATCCTCGAGGGTGGTGTAGAGCAGATTGATGTCCACCACTCGGCCCTTGACCCCGGGCTTGTCGGCGCTTTCCACCACTTCCAGCTGATCACCGATGCGAAACGGGCTGGCGGTGAAGATCAGCAGGGCGCAGAACAGGTTGGAGAGCACGCTCCAGGCGGCGAAGAAGGCCACCGCCGCCACGGCGGCGAAACCGGTCAGCGCGGTCCACAGCACGGTGGCCGACACGCCCAGGCGCTCCAGCACCATCAGCAGGGCGCTGCCCATGATCAGCCAGCTGAGCAGGCCGCGCAGCGGCATCAGCAATTCCATCGGCAGGCGGTAGCGCTCGCCGACGCGCACGATGAAGCGCCGCAGCAGGCGCTGCAGCGCCCAGGCGACGAACAGGATCAGGACAATCTGCAAGCCGGGCACCAGGATGCCGAACCACTCCTGAGCCCACAACGGCAACCATTCCTTCATTGACTGCTCTCCAGTTCCGCCTGCAGGGCCTCGAGGGTCTCCAGGCAGGCCAGCCAGGCTTCTTCCAGTTGCGCCTCGCGTGCCTTGAGGGTGCTTTGCTCGGCCAGTAGCTGCTTGAGCTCGTCCTTGCGGACTGCTTCATACACCTGCGGGTCGGCCAGTCGGGCTTCGATCGCCGCCAGTTTTTCCTGCACCTCGCCGAGCTGCCTTTCCAGCTTGTCGGCCTCGCGCTTGTGTGGCGCCAGCTGCTGGCGCAGGGCGGCGGCGGCCTGGCGCTGGGCGCGCTTGTCGGTACGCTCGCCGACCGGCTCGGCGCTGGCCGGCTGCTGGCGGGCGCGGAAATCCACCAGCCAGCGGGCGTAGTCGTCGAGATCGCCGTCGAACTCCTGGACACGGCCCTCGGCCACCAGCAGGAACTGGTCGGTGGTGCTCTTGAGCAGATGGCGGTCGTGGGAGACCACCAGCACGGCGCCTTCGAATTCCTGCAGGGCCATGGTCAGCGCCAGGCGCATTTCCAGGTCCAGGTGGTTGGTGGGTTCGTCGAGCAGCAGCAGGTTGGGGCGCTGCCAGGCAATCAGCGCCAGGGCCAGGCGGGCCTTTTCGCCTCCAGAGAAGTTGACCACCGGCTCGTCGCAACGGTCACCGCGGAAGTCGAAGCCGCCGAGGAAATCGCGCAGCGTCTGCTCGCGTTCGTCGCGGGCGATGCGCTGCAGGTGCAGCAGCGGGCTGGCCTTGGAGTCCAGGGCATCCAGCTGGTGCTGGGCGAAGTAGCCCACCGCCAGGTTCTCGCCACGCTGCAGGCGGCCGCCCAGCGGCTGCAGTTCGCCGGCCAGGGTCTTGATCAGCGTCGACTTGCCGGCGCCGTTGGGACCGAGCAGACCGATGCGCGCGCCCGGCACCAGCTGCAGCTTGACCTTGTCGAGCACCGCGCGCTCGCCGTAGCCAAGGCGTCCCTCGGCCAGGTCCAGCAGCGGGCTGGATACCTTCAATGCCTCGCGGAAGCTGAAATCGAACGGCGAATCCACATGCGCCGGGGCCAGTTCCTCCAGACGCTCCAGCGCCTTGAGACGACTCTGCGCCTGGCGGGCCTTGGATGCCTTGGCCTTGAAGCGGCGGATGAAGTCTTCCATGTGCGCGCGCTGCGCCTGCTGCTTGTCGTAGGCCTGCTGCTGCTGGGCCAGACGCTCGGCACGGGCGCGCTCGAAGGCGGAATAGCCGCCCCGGTACTGGGTGAGCTTCTGCTGTTCGACGTGGATGATCTGTTCCACCACTGCATCCAGAAAATCGCGGTCGTGGGAAATCAGCAGCAGGGTGCCCGGGTAGCTCTTCAGCCAGCCTTCCAGCCAGAGGATCGCATCGAGGTCCAGGTGGTTGGTGGGCTCGTCGAGCAGCAGCAGGTCGGACGGGCACATCAGCGCCTGCGCCAGGTTGAGGCGCATGCGCCAGCCACCGGAGAAGTCGCCGACCCGGCGCTCCATCTGCGCCGGCTCGAAGCCCAGGCCGGCCAGCAGCTTGCGCGCCCGGGCGTCGGCGCTGTAGCCGTCGGCGGTGTCCAGCTCGGTGTGCAGGCGTGCCTGGGCCGTTCCGTCGTGGGCCGCCTCGGCGGCGGCCAGTTCACGCTGGATGCGGCGCAGCTCGACGTCGCCGTCGAGCACGTAGTCCACCGCCAGGCGGTCGAGGTCGTCGATCTCCTGGCGCATATGGGCGATGCGCCAGCTGGCCGGGATATGACATTCGCCGCCATCGGCGCCCAGTTCGCCACGCAGCAGGGCGAACAGGCTGGACTTGCCGGCGCCATTGGCCCCGACCAGGCCGGCTTTCTGACCGGGATGCAGGGTGAGGTCGGCCTCGCTCAGCAGACGCTGCGGGCCACGCTGTAGGGTAAGCTTTTCGAGTCGAATCATAAGGCGGCGCAGTTTATCAGTTTCCTGCGTCGGCGAACGGGGGGCCGATGAGCAAAGCGCTGTGGGATTTTGCCGTGCAGCTGTATGCCCAGCCGGGCGTCGAGACGGCTTGCCTGCGTCTGCAGGACGAGCACGAGGAGGATGTCTGCCTGTTGCTGTGCGCCGTCTGGCTGGGCTGGCGCGGCGTGATCTGCACACCGGCGCGCTGTCAGCAGTTGCGCGAGGTCGCCGCCGACTGGCAGCACGAAGTGGTCGCCCCGCTGCGCGCCCTGCGCCGGCGCTGGAAGGTCGCGGCCAGCCAGGATGCCGGGCTGGCCGCGCTGCGCCAACGACTGGCCGAACTCGAACAGGATGCCGAACGCGAACTGTTGCGCCGCCTGGAAGCCTGCTGCGCCGAGTGGCCCACCCAGGCGTCGGGCGAGCCCCTGACATGGCTCACCCGCCTGGCCAGCCCGACCACCTGCGCGGCCGAGCTGACTCGTCTGGCGGTGGCCGCCGGGCGCTGACGCTTACTGAGGTGCCGCTGCCGCCTTGGGCTTGGCCGCGCGCGCCGGCGCTTTCTTCACGGGTGCCTTTTCTGCGGGCTTGACTGCCCGCGGCGCCTTGGCCTTGGGAGCCTCCTGACGCGCGGCGAGGGCCTGGGCAGCGTCCTCACCGGCCTTGCCGACCTGCTGGGCCATGCGCAGGCTGTCCTGGATGTCAGCCTTGAGCTGGACCAGGTAGTTGCGGGTGTCGCGATCGCTGGCCTTCAGCGCGTCCAGCAGCAGCTCGAGCTTCTCGATGCGCGCACGCGCCTTGGCCTGCGCTCCGGCCTTGCCCGCAGCAGCGGCCTTCTCCAGCGCCTGGCGGGCCGCTTCGAGCTTTTCCTGAGCCTTGGCGCGTTGCCGGTCAAGCTTCAGCAACAGCTTCTCGGCATCGGCCTGGGCCAGGATGCAGGCCTCCTCCAGGTGCGCGAGCAGACTCTGCGACAGTTCCTGCAGCAGGTGCAGGGGGGTTTGCACGGTGTTCTTCTTGGCGGCCATGACGCTCTCCTGGCGATGAATGCGCCCATACTAGCCGCCCGTCGGAGCCGGGCATAGGCGCTCACGCCGGCATTGCAGAACGGGTTGACCGGCAGCAATGAAACCCGGTCACTGATGGCCAGCGACTGCCTGTGCCTTCTGGCGATGCGCGTTGTGCAGCACCTCGATCAGGCAGTCCTCCAGCTCGAAGCGTTCGCAGAACAACCGACCGAGCTGCTGCAACTCGCCGGCCAACGCCGGATCACTGGCGCAGCGCCCGGCCGGACAGCGGTCGTTGAATGCCACGACTTGCGCGGTGATTGCTTCGATGCGGGGCTGGATCTGGCTGGCCACTTCCAGGCCACGCTGGTCGTTGAATTCGCGCGCCTCGATGAGCAGCTGCTCGTAGACGCCGAAGTGCCAGGCCGACACGTAATCGAGCATGATCTGGCACAGCCCCCTGAGCGCCTCGGCGCCCTGCGCTCCGGGCTCGACACCCTTGCCGAGACCAACGAGCTCGGTGACCAGATCCTGTCGTTCGCGCAACCAGCGATCGATCAGCTCATGAACCCCACCCCAGCGTTCCTGGGCATTTCGGCATCGTTCCAGCATGTCGACCTCGTATAACTCATGGCGGCATCAGGACGCGCACCGGCTTCGGTGCCCGTGTGCGGGCCACTGTAGGCTTGAGGACGATCGCCTTTCAAGGCGCGGGCGGGGAAATATTCATACGCGCGTTTTCCCGCCAGGCCGCGTGCGCCGTGGCTTGGCGGGTGCTTGACGCGAAAGGGAACGCGGGATAGCCGATCAACGGCGACGCAGCAGCAGATACAGGGAGAACAGGATCATGCCAATGAAGGCCAGCAGACTCCATTCGGGAATGCTGATGCCGAACAGGGTCCAGGTGACCTTGGCGCAATCGGCGCTGCCGTGCAGCATCAGGCTGATGACTTCCTGAAACGGCAGGGCTTCGAGCATGTAGTCGAGGCTGGGCAGGCAGGCCGGCAACTCATCGGCCGGCACCTGCTGCAGCCAGATCTGCCGCCCGGCCACCCCGGCTCCCGCGCCTGCCATCAGCAGCGCCAGCGCGGCATACACTCGCTGGCCGGTGCGCGCCGGCCCGTGTATGGCGGCGACCAGGCAGACCAGACCGAAACCGATGACTGCCAGACGCTGCAGGATACACAGCGGGCACGGCTCCAGGCCGACGCCATGTTCCAGATAAAGCGCCCCCAGCATGATCAGGACAGTGCCGAGGAAGGCGACGAGGAACAGCGTGCGGGAACTGACGTGGAGCATGGTGACACCGGTGGGCTGTGAGGGTCGCTACGGTAGAGGAACCCACCGGGGCTTTTCAAGCATGACGTGCGTCGGTGTCCAGCATTCCCAGCCCCTCCTGAAACAGCTGGTTGCTGCGCTCGCCCTCGCCCAGGCGCGCCAGCAATCGGGCCAGCTCGGCACAAGTCCTCGGATCGCGCTGCAGCGCCAGGCTGGCGTCGTAATAGTCCCGCGCCTTGCCCCACAGCTGATGGCGAATGCTGATTCGCGCCAGGGCGCGCAGCAGCACGGGATCGTCAGGGTGCTCCTTCAGCCACTGTTCGGCTTCCTGCAACTGCTGGCCGCTGTCCGCCCCGCGCAGACGGCCGTAGAGTTCCACCAGGGCCGGCTGGTACTGCCTGCGCAACGCCTTGCGCACCAGGGCCTCGGCCTCGGCCTCGGCGCCGGCACGGCCAAGCTGCTCGGCATACAGGCCCAGCAGGTGCGAATCGTGCTGCAGGCTGCTGCTGAGCAGCGGCCAGGTGTCACGCAGGGCCTGCGCCTCGCCACCGCGACCGACCTCACTCAGGCGCGCCGCCCAGGCCTCGCGCTCCAGTTCGCGCAACTCGGCTTCCTCGATCACCTTGTGTTTGCGCAGCTCCGGGAGCAGGCCGAGCAACGCGGCCGGCTTGGCCTGGCGGCGCTGCACAGCAAGCAATCGGCGCAGGGCTTCCGGCTGGTGCGGATGGCGCTCGAGCATGGCGGTCAGGGTTTCCTCGGCCCCTTCCAGGTTGCCGCGCTGCTCCTGCAGCTCGGCATGCGTCAGGGCGATGACCAGTTCCGCATGGGGCTGGCGGTTCAGGGCCTGCTCCAGCAGGGCGTCGCTTTCCTCGTAGTCACCCAGATGCTGCGCGGCCCGCGCGGCGGCCAGGTAATAGGGCAAGGGATGCGGGTCCTGTTCGGCAGCCAGGCGCAGGTGCTGCAGCGCCGGCCGCCAGCGGCCTTCGGCAAGCTCCAGCAGGCCGCGCTCACTGGCCTTGTGGCCGCGCCGCTGGCGGTGGCGCCGCGACCAGGGGTTGAGCAGCGCGCCCGAAACACCCAGCAGACGCAGCGCTCGGCGCGCCAGCCAGACCAGCAGCCACAACGCCAGCAGCAGGGCCAGGAACATCCACAGGCTGGATTCGTAGCGCATCCCTCGGTAGGCGATCAGCACGTAGCCGCTGCCCTGGGCGATGGCCAGGCCCAGCAGGCTGGCGCCGGCCACCAGCACGGCGAGCAGCAGCACGGCGCGGATCATGGCGCCTCCTCCGTCGCGGGCTGTTCCTCGCCGCGCGCCTGCTGGCGCTGACGCAGGTAGGCCTGCAGGCTCTGCAGGGCCGGTCGCAGGTCGGGCGTGTCGACGCTCACCGGCTGCTCGGCCAACTCGGCGAGGCGCTGACGCAGGCTGCGTGCGGCGGGGTTGGCGGTATCGAAATAACCGGTGAGCACGTCGCTGGCTTGCTGCAGCGCGGCGCCGTAGACCTGCGGCTGACCGTTCAGCGCGGCCCATTGCGCCTGCTCCAGGGCCAGGCTCAGGGCCAGGCGCACCTGCGCGAGGCTTTGCCCGGCCAACAGCGGCCGCAGTTCCTGCTCGGCGTTCAGCTCGATGCGCAGGTAGGGGGACAGTTTGCGCCAGATGTACTCCCAGACCCGCTCCTCGGACGCATGCTGCGGCGCTTCCCGGGCGGGCTGACTGAACTGCGGCGGCTGGTGCAGCAGACGCTCGCCCTGCTCGCGCAGGGCGGCCAGCTGCAGGAACAGTCCGCTGCGGTCCGGCTGCGGCAGGGCACGCAAGGCCTCCAGGGCCTTGATCATCTCGCCGCGCGCGGCGAAGCCCAGCGGATCGTCCTGCGCACGCAGGATGTCATCGGCGACCTGCACCAGGGCAATGGCGCTGGGCACATCCTGCAGGGCGGACAGGCGCAGGATGGCCAGGCGCAGCAGGTGCTCGGCCTCGGCCAGCCGCCAGTCCTCACGGCTGGCGCCGAGCAGGCGGGTGAGGCTCTGCGCCAGGTGCTGCTGATCGCCCTGCAGGGTCTGCAGCAGTTGGCGCTGTTCGGCCAGTTGCTCTTGGCTGGGCAACTGCTCAAGACGCTGGCGCACATCACTCTCGGTAGCCGCCAGCTGTTGTTCGCTTTCGGTACGGGCCGTCTGCCATTCCTGTTGCAGCTGGCGCTGCTCGGCCAGTTGCGCCTGCGCCTGGAGCTGCAGTTGCTGCCCCTGCCAGAAGCTCCAACCGCCCATTCCGGCAGCCGCCAGGGCGATCAGCAGGGCGGCGATCGCCAGCAGCAGGGCAGTACGGCCGGCAGCCATGCGGGGTTCGTTCTGCTCGGAGGGAGCCGGAAGAGCGGGGCTTTGCGCGTCGGTTTCGCTCACGTGTACGTCCTATCCATGTGGGGCCCGGTGGGCCTGCAATGCCTGAAGCAGCGCCGCGACACTGGCGCCACGGCAATCCACCACCTGCTCGGCGCCCGCGGCGCGGGCCAGCTCGGCAACTCGCGGGCTGGGCACGAACAAGGGTAGCCGAGCCAGTTCCGGCCAGGCCTCGCCGGCCAGCTGGCGCAAGTGTTCGAAGCCCTGGCCGCTGCTGATCACCAGGCCATTGAGCCGCTCAGCGGCGACGCGTCGGGACAGCTCGCCGCAAGCATAGTTGGGCAGGTGGCGCCGGTAGAGTGGCAAATAGTCCACCGCCACACCTTGGCCGCGCAGATGGTCGGCGAGCAATTCCCGGCCAGTATCACCGCGCATGATCAGCACCCGGGGGTTGGGCACCTTCAGGGCGTCGCTGAACGCTGGCAGTTCCAGCAGCGCCTCGCTGTCATCACCCCCCTCAGGCCAGCTGACGTCCAGGCCGTAGTCGGCCAGCAGCTGGCCGGTGGCCGCGCCCACGCTGAACCAGTGCTGGTTGATCGGTGGCTGCGGCCAGTAGCGATCGACGCGCTCAAGGCCCAGGCGTGCCGCCGGCTTGCTGACCACGATCACCGCACAGTAGCGGTCCAGCTCCAGCAGCAGGCTGCGCTGCTCGGGGGTTTCCGGCAGCGGCTGGATGTCCAGCAGGGGCAGGCAGCTGCCGTGAATGCCCTGCTCGGCCAGCTGCGCCGCCAGTGCGGCGCACTCCTCGGCGGGGCGCGTCAGCAGCAGGCGCCAGGCGCTCACGGATGGCCGGCCTCGCCGTAGACTTCGGCCAGGATGGCGGCAGCGCCCTGCTTCAGCAGGGCATCGGCCACCTGCACACCCAGCGCCTCGGCATCCTGGCGCGGTGCGCGGGCCTCGGCGCGCAGCAGACGGCCGCCGTCCGGCTGGCCGACCAGGCCGCGCAGCCACAGGTCGTTGCCTTCCAGCATGGCGTAGCAGGCGATCGGCACCTGGCAGCCGCCGTTCAGGTGCTTGTTGAGTGCACGCTCGGCAATGACCCGGTCGGCAGTATCGGCGTGGTGCAGCGGCGCCAGCAGCGCATGCACCTCACTGTCGGCGCTGCGGCATTCGATGCCCACCGCGCCCTGGCCACCGGCCGGCAGGCTGTCTTCGGCACTGATGAAGGAGCGGATGCGTTCCTGGAAGCCGAGGCGGATCAGGCCGGCGGCGGCCAGGATGATGGCGTCGTACTCGCCGGCGTCCAGCTTGGCCAGGCGGGTGTTCACGTTGCCGCGCAGGAACTGGATCTTCAGGTCCGGGCGGCGGGCCAGCAGTTGGGCCTGGCGGCGCAGGCTGGAAGTGCCGACGATGCTGCCGGCGGGCAGCGCATCCTGGGAGTCGAAGGTGTTGGAAACGAAGGCGTCGCGCGGGTCTTCGCGCTCGCAGATGCAGAACAGGCCCAGGCCCTCGGGAAACTCCATGGGCACGTCCTTCATGGAGTGCACGGCGATGTCCGCCTCGTTCTCCAGCAGGGCGGTTTCCAGTTCCTTGACGAACAGGCCCTTGCCGCCGATCTTGGCCAGCGGCGCGTCCAGCAGCTTGTCGCCGCGACTGACCATCGGAACCAGGCTGACCTGCAGGCCGGGATGCGCCTGCTCCAGGCGCGCCTTGACGTATTCGGCCTGCCACAGGGCCAGGGCACTCTTGCGGGTGGCAATGCGGATTTCGCGGGACATGGGCAATTCCAGAACGAGAACTGCCGGCATGATAACAGGCCGCGGCCGGAGGCTGGACCGGCGCGGATCAAGGAAAGCGCCCGGCCGGCCCTACAGGTTGCTCATCAGTTTGCGCACGCCGGCGACATGACGGCGGCTCACGGTCAGCGCCTGATCATCCAGGCCCTTGAGGTACAGCTGGAAATGCCCCAGCGGTGTGCGCTGCAGGCGCTCGATGCGTTCGCGGGACACCAGCGCATTGCGATGGATGCGCACGAAGCGGTCACCGAACTCGTCCTCCAGCGCCTTGAGCGGCTCGTCCAGCAGCACCTCGCCGCCGCTGTGGCGCAGCGTCACGTACTTGTGATCGGCGATGAAGTAGAGCACCTGTTCCAGCGGAATCAGCTCGATGCCCTTGCGCGTGCGGGCGCTGATATGGGTGCGGGGTTCACCTCCGCCGGCTTGCGGCCGGGTCAGGGCGGCCAGCTGCATGCGATTGGGGCGCTGCGCCTTGTGCAGCGCCTCGGCCAGGTCCTCGCGGCGCACGGGCTTGACGACATAGCCGACCGCGCTGACCTGGAAAGCCTCCAGGGCGAATTCGTCGTGGGCGGTACAGAAGATGACCGCAGGCGGCGCTTCCTTTTCGCACAGGCGGGCAGCGACCTGCAGGCCATCCAGGCCGGGCATGCGAATATCCAGCAGCACCACGTCGGGCTTGAGGCTGTCGATCAGGGCCAGGGCTTCCTCGCCATTGGCGGCCGCGGCATCCAGCGCGCGATAACCTTCGATTTCTCCGAGCAGGCGTTGCAGACGTTCACGGGCGAGCGGTTCGTCATCGACGATCAAGACGTTCATATGGCTCTGGCTTCCTGCGTGAGACTGAAACAAGGATAGCGTAGACAGGTAAAGTGCCGTCCGTTACGGCGCTCCACGCTCAGACTCGCGTCAGGACCAAAAAGTGCCGTCAGTCGGCCACGGATGTTCGCCAACCCCTGCTGGGTGCCGCGCGATGCCGGCACCTCCCGCTCCGCCAGCGGGTTGCTGACCTGCAGCTCGAAGCGCCCCGCGCGCCATTGCGCCTCGATGCGCACCAGGCCGCCCTCGATACGCGGGGCCACCCCATGGATCAGCGCGTTCTCCACCAATGGCTGCAGGGTCAGCGGCGGAATCGGCAGATCATCCGGCACCCCATCGACGCACCACTCCACCTGCAGGCGTTCGCCGAACCGGTAGTGCTCGATGGCCAGGTAACGACGCGTCAGCGTCACCTCCTCTCGCCAGTTGACCAGGCTGCCGGGGCTGGCCAGGCTGGCGCGGAACAGGTCGGCCAGGTCCAGCACCGCCTGTTCGGCCCTGGCCGGATCGCTCACCACCAGGCTGGCGATGCTGTTCAGGCTATTGAACAGGAAATGCGGACGAATGCGCGCCTGCAGGGCCTCGATGCGTGCCTGCAGCTCGGCGCGCTGTTGCAGGCGCCACTGGCTCTGCAGGTAGAAGTAGCGCAATAGCAGGGTGCTCATGATCAGGCTGATCAGCGCATGACGCAGGTAAAGCGCCGGCTCCCCGCTGGGCGGGCCGCCCAGCTCGTACTGCTCTGCAACCGCGGTGCAGGCCAGGGTCAGCAGCACCACCACCAGGCAGCACCCCAGACCGGCGATCAGCGGCCGGCAACGTGCCAGCCAGGGGCGCAGCCGACACAGCACGGCGGCCGAGAGCAGCACGATCCACTGCACGAACAGCGAGACCAGGGCCAGGCGCACCCAGTCAAAGCCGACGGTCATCGGTTCGGCCAGTACCAGCACCAGCACCAGCAGCTCGGCCAGCAACACGAGGGTGAGCAGCGCCTCCGGCTCGCAGAGCGCGGGCACGAAGAAATCGTCGAGCGGGGCAGGTTTCGGGGTTAACAGGCGCATGGCGCTCATGTTGCCCGGGCGCCGCGTTGGCACAGCGATCTGGCGCACCGAATCGAGGGACGCTCCGGGCGTTCCGTGACCGGCTCATCAGCCACCGGCGGCAGCGGCGCGCCGGCAGACCCTGCTATCATGCGCCATCCTTTGCGGGAGGCCGCCGGCGCGGCCCCCTGACCGTTGCGAACAGCCGAGAGCCTTCCATGAGTGTCGAGAAAACCAACCAGTCCTGGGGCGGCCGCTTCAGCGAGCCCGTCGATGCATTCGTCGCCCGTTTCACCGCCTCCGTCGACTTCGACAAGCGCCTGTACCGCCACGACATCATGGGCTCGATCGCCCACGCCACCATGCTGGAACAGGCCGGCGTGCTGACCGCGAGCGAGCGCGACGCGATCATCGACGGCCTGAAGCAGATCCAGGGCGAGATCGAGGCCGGCCAGTTCGACTGGCGCGTCGACCTGGAAGACGTGCACATGAACATCGAGGCACGCCTGACCGACCGTATCGGTATCACCGGCAAGAAGCTGCACACCGGCCGTTCGCGCAACGACCAGGTGGCCACCGACATCCGCCTGTGGCTGCGCGACGAGATCGACACCATCCTCGGCGAGATCACCCGCCTGCAGCAGGGCCTGCTGGAACAGGCCGAGCAGCACGCCGAGGTGATCATGCCCGGCTTCACCCACCTGCAGACCGCCCAGCCGGTGACCTTCGGCCACCACCTGCTGGCCTGGTTCGAGATGCTCAGCCGCGACTACGAGCGCCTGGTGGATTGCCGCACGCGCGTCAACCGCATGCCGCTGGGTTCGGCGGCGCTGGCCGGCACCACCTACCCGATCCAGCGCGAGATCACCTGCCAGCTGCTGGGCTTCGAGGCCATCGGCGGCAACTCGCTGGACGGCGTCTCCGATCGCGACTTCGCCATCGAATTCTGCGCCGCCGCCTCGCTGGCCATGATGCACCTGTCGCGCTTCTCCGAAGAGCTGGTGCTCTGGACCTCCGCCCAGTTCCAGTTCATCGAGCTGCCGGATCGCTTCTGCACCGGTTCGTCGATCATGCCGCAGAAGAAGAACCCGGACGTGCCCGAGCTGGTGCGCGGCAAGTCGGGCCGGGTGTTCGGTGCGCTGACCGGTCTGCTGACCCTGATGAAGGGCCAGCCGCTGGCCTACAACAAGGACAACCAGGAAGACAAGGAGCCGCTGTTCGACGCCGCCGATACCCTGCGCGACTCGCTGCGCGCCTTCGCCGACATGGTGCCGGCCATCAAGCCGCGCGTGGCGGTGATGCGCGAGGCGGCCCGCCGCGGCTTCTCCACCGCCACCGACCTGGCCGACTACCTGGTGCGCAAGGGCCTGCCGTTCCGCGATTGCCACGAGATCGTCGGCCATGCGGTGAAGTACGGCGTGCAGACCGGCAAGGACCTGGCCGAGATGAGCCTGGACGAGCTGCGCCAGTTCAGCGACCAGATCGGCGACGACGTGTTCGCCGTGCTGACCCTGGAAGGCTCGGTGAACGCCCGCAACCACATCGGCGGCACCGCGCCCGCGCAGGTGCGCGCCGCCGTGCAGCGCGGCCGCGAGCTGCTGGCCACACGCTGATCGGCCCCGGCGGACGGCGCCAAGCCGTCCGCCCCCACCATGACCGATCGCGCCGACCGCAAGCCCCGCCAGCCGTTCGCCAACGCCTGGTTCTTTGCCGTCGCCGCGCTGTATGCGGCCCTGATCCTGCCCTGGTCGGTGCTCGGCCTGCTCGGCCTGCTACCCACCCCACCCGGGTTGGCCACGCCCTACGGCCACGCCCATGAAATGCTGTTTGGCTTCGCCCTGGCGGTGGTCGCCGGCTACCTGCTCGGCCCGCAACCACAACGGGTGACGCTGGCACTGCTGGCCGGCTGGGCCCTGGCGCGGCTGGGCTGGCTGTTCTGGCCCGCTGGCTGGCTGTCGATGCTGGGCGCCGCACCGTTCGCGGCCGGGCTGGCCTGGAAGGTGGTGCCGCGCTTCGTCGGCGCGGCGAAGAAGTGGCGCAACCAGTCCGTCGCGCCATTGGTCATCGCCCTTGGCCTGGCCAGCGTGCTGGGCACTCTCGACCCGCGCCTGTCGATCAGCCCGCACCTGGCCCAGGGTGCCCTGCTGGTGCTGGCCACCCTGCTGTTCTTCATGGGCGGGCGCATCATCGCCCCGGCGCTGGCCGGTCATGCGCAAAGCCAAGGCTGGAACCTGCAGGCGCGGGTGCAACCGCACCTGGAAGGGTCCGGGCTGGTGCTGCTGGGAATCGCACTGCTGGCCCTGCTGGTCTCGCTTGAGTCCGTGGGTGGCGCTCTAACGCTGGCCGCCGGCGCGCTGACAGGCATACGGCTGCTGCGCTGGCAGCCCTGGCGGCATCTGCGCCGCGCCGACCTCGCCGTGCTGCTGCTCGGCTATGCCTGGCTGGCGCTCGGTCTGCTGCTATTCGGTACCGCACTGCTGTTCGACGTGCTGCCATTGACCGTCGCCCTGCACGGCATCACGGTCGGCGCACTCGGCACCCTGACCCTGGCGGTCATGGCGCGCACGCGCCTGCTCTATCGCTTGCGCGATGCCAACGCCGTCCCCTGGATCCACCCCGCCGCCGGGCTGCTCAGCCTGGCCGCCCTGGCACGCATCCTGCCCGTACCGCTGGGAGCCGATCCGTACCCCTGGCTGCTCATGTCCGCCGCCTGCTGGTCGCTGGCGTTTCTGCTGCTGGCGGCGCTGCTCTGGCGGACCCGGGGCGCCCCGTAGGGAATCGCGCTTCACCGATCCACCAAGCGCGCCGCGAGGGCGCCGTTCCGGCGCAATGGCGGCCAGGAAGTCGCTGTCCGCCCTACGGTGGTTTTTCAGGTTGTGCTTTTGTGCATGAAAAAGGGGGCAGACTTTTCAGGTCTGCCCCCTCGTTCTCAAGCCACTTCCGGCTGCGGGCGCGGATCGCGCTCGGGGCGCGTTTCGTCCAGCAGTTGCTGGATGGAACGACGCCTGCGGTCCTCGGCCCGGCGGGTGAAGTACCAGGCCAGGAAGGTGAACAGCGAAATGACCAGCAGGATCAGGCTGGCGATGGCGTTGATGTCCGGCTTCACCCCCAGGCGCACGGCGGAGAAGATCTCCATCGGCAGGGTGGTGGCGCCCGGGCCGGAGACGAAGCTGGCCAGCACCAGGTCATCCAGCGACAGCGCGAAGGCCAGCATGCCGCCGGCCACCAGCGAGGGCGCGATCATCGGAATGGTGATCAGGAAGAACACCTTCCAGGGCTTGGCGCCCAGGTCCATGGCCGCTTCCTCGATGGACAGGTCCAGCTCGCGCAGGCGCGACATCACCACCACCGCCACATAGGCGGAGCTGAAGGTGGTGTGGGCGATCCAGATGGTGGTCATGCCGCGCTCGGCCGGCCAGCCGATCAACTGGGCCATGGCCACGAACAGCAGCAGCAGCGACAGACCGGTGATCACCTCGGGCATCACCAGCGGCGCGGTGACCATGCCACCGAACAGTGTGCGACCCCGGAAACGCGGGATACGCGTCAGCACGAAGGCCGCCAGGGTGCCCAGCGCCACGGCGGCAATGGCCGTGTAGAGGGCGATCTCCAGCGAACGCATCACCGCGCCCATCAGTTGGCGGTTGTCCAGCAGACTGGCGTACCAGCGCACCGACCAGCCGCCCCACACCGTCACCAGCCGCGAGTCGTTGAACGAGTAGATGACCAGGATGACCATCGGCAGGTAGATGAACGCCAACCCGACCCACAGCATCAGGTTGGAGAAGCTCCAGCGCTTCATGGCTTGTCCTCCAGTTCCTTGGCCTGGTTGCGGTTGAACAGGATGATCGGGACCAGCAGGATGGCCAGCATGACCACCGCCAGCGATGCCGCCACCGGCCAGTCACGGTTGTTGAAGAATTCCTGCCAGAGCACCTTGCCGATCATCAGCGTCTCGGGGCCACCGAGCAGCTCGGGGATGACGAACTCGCCCACCACCGGGATGAACACCAGCATGCAGCCGGCGACGATGCCGCTCTTGGACAGCGGCACGGTGATCTTCCAGAAGGTGGCGATGCGCCCGGCCCCCAGGTCAGCCGCGGCCTCCAGCAGGCTCAGGTCGTGCTTGACCAGGTTGGCGTACAGCGGCAGCACCATGAACGGCAGGTACGAGTAGACGATGCCGATGTACACCGCCAGGTTGGTGTTGAGGATCTGCAGCGGCTCGTCGATCAGCCCGATGCCCATCAGCACGCTGTTGAGCAAGCCGTTGTTGCTGAGGATGCCCATCCAGGCGTAGACGCGGATCAGGATCGCGGTCCAGGTCGGCATCATGATCAGCATCAGCAGGATGGTCTGCGCCTGCTTGTCGGCGCGGGCGATGGCGTAGGCCATCGGGTAGCCGATCAGCAGGCACAGCAGGGTGCTGACCAGGGCGATCTTCAGCGAGCTCAGGTAGGCCAGCAGGTACAGCTCGTCCTCGCTGAGGAACACGTAGTTGCCCAGGTTGAGCAGGATCTGCAGCTGGTTCTCCGCCCACACGAAGATTTCCGTGTACGGCGGGATGGCCACCTCGGCCTCGGCGAAACTGATCTTCAGCACGATGACGAAGGGCAGCAGGAAGAACAGCAGCAGCCAGAAGAACGGGATGCCGATGACGACATGCCGTCCCGTGGGCAGGAAGCGCTTCAGCATCGCCAGGCTCATGACTGCAGCACCACGCCGCTGTCGTCGATCCAGTGCAGGTACACCGGGTCGTTCCAGGTGGGTCGCTTCACGTGCCGTTCGCTGTTGGCCAGGAACGCTTGCACCAGCATCCCGGACGCCAGGCGGATGTAGTAGGTGGAGTGACCGCCCAGGTAGGCGATGTCATGCACGGTGCCCTGCACCCAGTTGTAATCCGGGTGCTCGACCTCCGGCATGCTGGTGCTGATCAGCAGCTTTTCCGGGCGCAGCGCATAAGTGACGCGCTTGTCCTCGGCACGGGTGCTGATGCCGTGGCCGACATAGATCGGCCGCTCCAGCTGCGGGCAGGCGATGATCGCGTGGTCTTCCAGGTCCTCGATCAGCTCGCCCTCGAACAGATTGACGTTGCCGATGAACTCGCAGACCAGGCGGCTGGCCGGCGTCTCGTAGATGTCCATCGGGCTGCCCACCTGGGCGATCCAGCCCTGGTGCATGATGGCGATGCGCTCGGCCATGGTCATGGCCTCTTCCTGGTCGTGGGTGACGATCAGGCAGGTCACGCCGACGCGCTCGAGAATGGCCACCAGCTCCAGTTGCATCTGCGAGCGCAGCTTCTTGTCCAGCGCGCCCATGGGCTCGTCGAGCAGCAGCAGCTTCGGGCGCTTGGCCAGCGAACGGGCCAGGGCCACGCGCTGGCGCTGGCCGCCGGACAGCTGGTGCGGCTTGCGCTTGGCGTACTGGCTCATCTGCACCAGGCGCAGCATTTCCGCCACGCGCTCGGCGATCTCCTCCTTGGGTAGACCGTCCTGCTTGAGGCCGAAGGCGATGTTCTGCTCCACGCTCATGTGCGGGAACAGCGCGTAGGACTGGAACATCATGTTGATCGGCCGCTCGTACGGCGGCAGATCGGTGATGTCCTGGCCGTCCAGGTAGATGCGCCCCTCGGTGGGTCGTTCGAACCCGGCGAGCATGCGCAGCAGGGTCGACTTGCCGGAGCCCGAGCCACCGAGCAGGGCGAAGATCTCGCCGCGACGGATGGTCAGGGACACGTCATCGACCGCCACGGTCTCGTCGAACTTCTTGGTGACACGGTCGATCCTGACCAGAATTTCCTTGGCTTGCTGATCGCCGCTGAGGGCTTTCTTGAAGGCGCTCGAGGCCACCGCCATATATGCACACTCCCCCGACATTACCTGGTGGCGCCAGGTCGGATGTTAAGTTTCGATGCGGAACGCCGGCAGCATTGCATTCCGCGCCCAGACAACCAGTACCACGTTAAAAGGCCGGAAGCCTCGCGGTCCGTTTCGGCTGCTTCGCAACGCCGATAGGCCCCGAGAGCACCCCCGGTCAAAGGGGCGCAATTGAACCATCGAGCAGCGTCCAGGGCCAGCGCTGGACGCGCCTTTTTACGGCTTTATTTTCCGCTCTTTACCTTCGCCCAGCTGCGTGTCATCAAACGCTGCACAGTCGGCGGCAATTCGGCCGAAATGTACAATTTTTCCAACACTTCCGGCGGCGGATAGATGGCCTCGTCGGCCAGCACCTCGGGGTCCATCAGCTCCTGCGCAGCCAGGTTGGGATTGGCATAGCCGACGTAGTCGCTGACCCCGGCGATGACCTCGGGATCCAGCAGGTAGTTGATAAACGCGTGGGCCTGCTCGACGTTCTTCGCGTCGCTCGGGATGGCCAACATGTCGAACCACAGGTTGGCGCCTTCCTTGGGAATCACATAGCCGATCTCGATGCCCTTGCCGGCTTCCTCGGCGCGGTCGGCGGCCTGGAACACGTCACCGGAGTACCCCACGGCCATGCAGATGTTGCCGTTGGCGAGGTCCGAGATGTACTTGGAGGAGTGGAAGTAGGTCACGTAGGGACGCACCTCCAGCAGCCGGGCTTCGGCACGTGCAAAGTCATCGGGATTCTGGCTGTTGGGGTCCAACCCCAGGTAATTGAGCATCGCCGGCAGCATCTCGTCCCCGGAATCGAGGAAGGCGACACCACAGCTGGAGAGTTTCTTGATGTTCTCCACTTCGAAGACCAGCGCCCAGGAATCGACCTCGACATCCTCGCCAAGGGCGGCCGTAACCTTCTCGACGTTGTAGCCCAATCCGTTGGTGCCCCACAGGTAGGGCACGGCGTACTGGTTGCCGGGGTCGTTCACCTCCAGCTGGCGCAGCAGCGCGGGGTCCAGGTTGTTCCAGTTGGACAACTGGTCGCGGTCGAGCTTGCGGAAGGCGCCAGCCTTGATCTGCCGGGCGAGGAAGTGATTGCTGGGCACCACCACGTCATAGCCGGAGCGACCGGCCAGCAGCTTGCCTTCAAGGGTTTCGTTGGAATCGAAGACGTCGTAGACCGCACGGATGCCGGTGGCCTTCTGGAAATTCTCCAGGGTGTCTTCGCCGATGTAGTCCGACCAGTTGTAGACGTGGACCGTGGACTGGGCCTGGGCCTGGGCCGTGCCGGTCAGAGCCAGGACGGTGCAGGCGGCAAGCAGGGCACTGCGATGGGGCATGGTGAAGTCCTCATGCGCGGGCCGCGAGAGGCGGCAAGAATGATGAAACGGCGACCGGCGGTCGCTCTCCTGTGCCCCTGAAATGCAGCGCGGGGCGGACGGTCACGCTCCTGGCCTTATGGCCATGTCGGTGTGGGCAGGGAAAAACGGCCGGCTGCCGAAGCAGCCGGCCGATGAATCAACGGCCGGACTTGATCTTGGTCCAGCTGCGGGTCATGGCGCGCTGCACCTTGGCATCCAGGTCGGGGAAGGCGTACAGCTTGGCCATCACCTCTTCCGGCGGGTAGATACCCGGGTCATTGCGGATCGCCTCGTCCAGCAGCGGGGTAGCCGCCTTGTTGCCGTTGGGGAACTGCACGTAATCGGTGATTTCCGCCATGATTTCCGGCTTGAGCAGGAAGTTCAGGAACACGTGGGCGTTCTCGACGTTCTTGGCATCGGCAGGAATGGCCAGCATGTCGAAGAAGGAGCCGGCGCCTTCCTTCGGAATCTGATAGTGAATGTTGACGCCGTTGGCGGCCTCTTCAGCGCGCGACTTGGACTGGTAGAGGTCGCCGGAGTAGCCGACCGCCACGCAGATGTTGCCGTTGGCGAGGTCCGAGATGTACTTGGAGGAGTGGAAGTAGGCCACGTGCGGACGAATCTTCAGGAACAGGTCCTCGGCCTTCTTCAGATCGGCACTGCTCTCGCTGACGGGCGACAGGCCCAGGTAGTTCAGCGCCGCCGGCAGCATCTCGGTGGGCGAATCGAGGAAGGACACGCCGCAGCTCTTCAGCTTTTCGATGTTCTCGGTCTTGAACACCAGGTCCCAGGAATCCACCGGGGCGCCGTCACCCAGCACGGCCTTGACCTTGTCCACGTTGTAGGCGTAGCCGATGGTGCCCCACATGTAGGGGAAGGAGTACTGGTTGCCCGGGTCGCTGGTTTCCAGGGACTTGAGCAGGTTCTTGTCGAGGTTCTCCCAGTTGGGCAGCTTGCTCCGGTCCAGCTTCTGGAACACGCCGGCCTTGATCTGCTTGGCCAGGAACGGGTTGGACGGCACCACGACGTCGTAGCCCGAGCCACCGGAGAGCAGCTTGGCTTCCAGCACTTCGTTGCTGTCGAACACGTCGTACACCACCTTGATGCCGGTTTCCTTCTGGAATTTGTCCAGGGTGTCCGGAGCGATGTAGTCCGACCAGTTGTAGACGTGCAGCACTTTTTCCTGGGCCTGAGCCAGACCGGCCACGGCCGCGGTCAGGGATAGCGCGAGAAAGGTCTTGCCGAAGAGTTTCATGCCTTCACTGCTCCGATTGTTTTTTGAGTACTCAGATGGCGTGGCTGGCGAGCTGCCGCGACACACCCTGGTGAGCCTGGCCTACGCACGCGCGAAGTCTGGCAAGGAGCCCGTGTCGATACAACTGGCTGCTCGGCCGATTCGAGCCTTTTTTACCGGCCCTGCACCTCCTTGAGAGTCAGGTCCAGACAGGTGAAGGCCTTTTCGAGCAACTCATCGATCTGCGCCGGGCTGATCACCAGCGGCGGCGCGATGATCATGGTGTCCCCCACCGCGCGCATCACCAGGCCGTTCTGGAAACAGTGCTCACGACAGCGCATGCCGATTTCCAGTCCCCGATAACGCTCGCGGGTCTCCTTGTTCTTCACCAGCTCGATGGCAGCCACCATGCCGACGCCACGTGCCTCCCCCACCAGCGGGTGGGCGGCCAGCTCACGCCAACGTCTTTGCAAATAGGGTGCCGTTTGCGCCTTGACCCGCGCCACGATGCCTTCGTCACGCAGGATGCGCAGGTTGGCCAGCGCTACCGCCGCCGCCACCGGGTGGCCGGAATAGGTGAAGCCGTGGGCGAATTCGCCGCCGCGGTTGAGCACCTCGACCACCTTGTCGCGCACTACTACGCCGCCCATGGGGATGTAGCCGGAGGTCAGGCCCTTGGCGATCGGCATCAGGTCCGGCCGCAGGTCGTAGTACTGGCTGCCGAACCATTCGCCGGTACGGCCGAAGCCGCAGATCACCTCATCGGCGATGAACAGGATGTCGTGGCGCGCGAGGATCTCGCGAATGCGCGGCCAGTAGCTGTCCGGCGGCACGATCACCCCGCCGGCGCCCTGGATCGGCTCGGCGATGAAAGCGGCGACCTTGTCGGCGCCAAGCTGGCGGATCTTCTCCTCCAGTTGGTCGGCCACGCGGACGCCGAATTCCTCGGGGCTCAGTGCGCCGCCTTCGCCATACCAGTAAGGCTGGTCAATGTGCTCGATCCCCGGGATCGGCAAACCGCCCTGTGCGTGCATGCCCTTCATGCCGCCCAGGCTCGCGCCCGCCATGGTCGAGCCGTGATAGCCGTTCCAGCGACCGATGATCACCTGCTTCTCGGGCTGGCCCTGGACTGCCCAGTAATGGCGCACCATGCGCACCACGGTGTCGTTGGCCTCGGAGCCCGAGCCGGTGAAGAACACATGGTTCATGCCCGCCGGCGCCAGCGCGGCGATTTCCTGGGCGAGCTCCAGGGCCGGCGGGTGCGCGGTCTGGAAGAACAGGTTGTAGTAGGGCAGTTCGCGCATCTGCCGGGCGGCCGCCTCGACCAGCTCCTCGCGGCCGTAGCCGACGTTGACGCACCAGAGCCCGGCCATGCCATCGAGGATCTTGTGGCCCTCGCTGTCCCACAGGTACACGCCCTCGGCGCGGGTCACGATGCGCGCGCCCTTGCGGTTGAGCGCCTGGAAGTCGGTAAAGGGCGCCAGGTGGTGGTCGCGGCTCAGGGCCTGCCAGTGTTCGGTCTGTTTGCTCATCGTGTCGACACCTTTCTCCAGGCCCCGCGCCGCAGCATCGCGACCTATACCGAAAAGAGCAGGAATTCACGCTCCCAGGAGCTGATCACCCGCTTGTAGTTCTCGTTTTCCGCCCGCTTGACCGCCACGTAGGCGGCGATGAATTTCTTGCCCAGGTACTTCTCCAGGGCCTTGCAGTTTTCCAGGCGCTCCAAGGCATCCTCGATAGTCAGCGGCAGGCGCAGGTTGCGCCGCTCATAGCCGCGCCCCTGCACCGGCTGGGTGGGCCGCAGGCCTTCGACCATGCCGATGTAACCACACAGCAGGCTGGCGGCGATCGCCAAGTACGGGTTGGCATCCGCACCGGGCAGACGGTTCTCGATGCGCCGGTTCTGCGGCGAGGATTCCGGCACGCGCAGGCCGACGGTACGGTTCTCCTCGCCCCATTCCACGTTCACCGGCGCCGAGGTATCCGGCAGGAAACGGCGGAACGAATTGACGTTGGGGGCGAACAGCGGCAGCAGCTCGGGGATGTACTTCTGCAGGCCGCCGATGTAACTGAGGAACAACTCGCTTGGGGAGCCATCCTCGTTGGAGAAGATGTTCCTGCCGCTTTGCGCGTCGCGCACACTCTGGTGCAGGTGCATGGCGCTGCCCGGCTGATCGGTGATCGGCTTGGCCATGAACGTGGCGGCCACGTCGTGCTTGAGCGCCGCCTCGCGCATGGTGCGCTTGAACACCATGATCTGGTCGGCCAGGTGCAGGGCCTCGCCATGCCGGAAGTTGATCTCCATCTGCGCCGGCCCTTCCTCGTGGATCAGCGTATCCAGGTCCAGGCGCTGAGCCTCACACCAGTCGTACATGTCCTCGAACAGCGGATCGAACTCGTTGGCGGCATCGATGGAGAACGACTGGCGCCCCGTTTCGGGGCGTCCCGAGCGGCCGACCGGCGCCTGCAGCGGGTAATCGGGGTCGTCGCTACGCTTGGTCAGGTAGAACTCCATTTCCGGCGCGACGATGGGCATCCAGCCGTGGTCGGCGTACATCTTCAGTACTTTCTTGAGCAGGTTGCGCGGCGACAGCTCGATGGGGTTGCCCATCTTGTCGAAGGTGTCGTGGATGACCATGGCGGTGGGCTCGATGGCCCACGGCACCAGGAACATGGCGTTGGGGTCCGGACGGCAATACATGTCGATGTCCGCCGGGTCGAGCAACTCGTAATAGATGTCGTCTTCCACGTAATCGCCGGTGACCGTCTGCAGCAGCACGCTCTCCGGCAGGCGCATGCCTTTCTCGGCGATGAACTTGTTGGTCGGCGCGATCTTGCCCCGGGCGATGCCGGTCAGGTCGCTGATCAGGCATTCCACTTCGGTGATCTTGTGTTCTTTCAGCCAGTCGGTGAGCTGATCGAGGTCGGTACTCATAAAGGCCTCAGGTTTTGCCGAGCCGAAATTGCCGGTTCAGCGGTGACGCGGCCAGACGCCTGACTGGCGAGCCGCGCGCGGGTCGTGGGGGGTTGCGAAATTGAAAGGCGGGCCGGCACGGGTAACCATGGCCCCGGGATGAGCAGCGCCGGAATCAGACGGAAGCAGGCACCCCGGTGCCGGTGGCAGGGGTTGGCGACGCTCAGTGGCTGGCAGGGCATGGGACACATCCGTATCCGCGTTCGGTTTGCTACCGAGCTTAGCGCTGTTCATTTTTTTACACAACTTCCGCCCCGCACGGCGTCAATACAGGCTGAAACCCACGAGCCATGGGCTCTGGAGGGATCTGACGCGACCACCCGGCGTGCCCCGAAAATGGCCTTCGCGCACCCTCGCGGGGCGTTTTTTCCGGCTATTGACAGGCCCGAGGGTTTGGGATTGACTCACAACCAGGCCACAGACTGATTGAAATTTTTAACAATAAAGGTACGGATCATGTCGCCCCCTCCGCGTGTCGCTCACCCCAGCGAGGCGAGCGTCTTTCTCGAAGCGCATCCGGACGTCCAGTTCGTCGATCTGCTCATCGCCGACATGAACGGGGTGGTGCGGGGCAAGCGCATCGAGCGCAACAGCCTCACCAAGGTCTACGAGAAAGGCATCAATCTTCCCGCATCGCTGTTCGCGCTCGACATCAATGGCAGCACGGTGGAAAGCACCGGCCTGGGCCTCGACATCGGCGACGCCGACCGGGTGTGCCTGCCGATCGCCGGCACCCTCAGCTACGAACCCTGGCAGAAGCGCCCCACCGCCCAGCTGCTGATGACCATGCACGAACTGGATGGCACGCCCTTCTTTGCCGATCCGCGTGAAGTGCTGCGCCAGGTGATCGACCGCTTCGATGAGCTGGGCCTGACGGTCTGCGCCGCCTTCGAGCTGGAGTTCTACCTGATCGACCAGGAGAACGTGAATGGCCGTCCGCAGCCGCCGCGTTCGCCGATTTCCGGCAAGCGTCCGCATTCCACGCAGGTGTACCTGATCGATGACCTCGACGAGTACGCTGACTGCCTGCAGGACATCCTCGAGGGCGCCAAGGTGCAGGGCATCCCCGCCGATGCCATCGTCAAGGAAAGTGCGCCGGCGCAGTTCGAGGTCAACCTGCACCACGTGGCCGACCCGCTGAAGGCCTGCGATTACGCGGTACTGCTCAAGCGGCTGGTCAAGAACATCGCCTACGACCACGAGATGGACACCACCTTTATGGCCAAGCCCTATCCGGGCCAGGCCGGCAATGGGCTGCACGTGCACATCTCGTTGCTCGACCGCGACGGCAACAACATCTTCGCCAGTGAGGATCCCCAGCAGAACGCCGCATTGCGCCACGCAATCGGCGGTGTGCTGGAGACCCTGCCGGCCTCCATGGCCTTCCTCTGCCCGAACGTGAACTCCTACCGCCGCTTCGGCGCCCAGTTCTACGTGCCCAATGCCCCCAGCTGGGGCCTGGACAACCGCACCGTGGCGCTGCGCGTGCCCACCGGCAGCCCCGAGGCGGTGCGCCTGGAACATCGGGTGGCCGGCGCCGACGCCAACCCCTATCTGCTCATGGCGGCCCTGCTGGCGGGCGTGCATCACGGCCTGACCCAGCAGATCGAGCCGGGCGAACCCATCGAGGGCAACTCCTACGAGCAGCTCGAGCCCAGCCTGCCGAACAACCTGCGCGACGCGCTACGCGCGCTGGACGACAGCGAAATCCTCGCGCGCTACATCAGCCCCGACTACATCGACATCTTCGTCGCCTGCAAGGAAAGCGAACTGGAGGAATTCGAGCACTCCATCTCCGACCTGGAGTACAACTGGTACCTGCATACCGTCTGAGGCCGCCGGGCAATGCGACACGCATCGCACCATGCCCCGGTCGCTTCCCCGACAATTCGCCCCCGTCGAGCCAGTGACCGGCGGGGCGATACCCTGCCAGCACTCGAATACCCAGTTACAGAGCCTTTACATGTCGTGCCCCCCGCTTCCCCGCAAGCCCCGCGCCAGCAGCCAGACGCGCATCAATGCCATCCATGCCGCAGCCCGCGCCCTGCTCGCCGAGGGGGGCGTTGCCGAGCTAAGCATCTACGCGGTGGCCGAACGCGCCGGCATTCCGCCCTCGTCGGTCTATCACTTCTTCCCAAACGTGCCGCTGTTGTTGCAGTCGCTGGCCACCCAAGTGCATGCCGCCTTTCGCGAGGTGCTCACCCTTCCCGTGGACCACGCCACGCTGCGCAGCTGGCATGACCTGGCGGCACAGCTCGAACAGCGCATGGTGGATATCTACGCCGCGGATGCGGCGGCCCGCCAGCTGATCCTCGCCCAGCACGGCCTGAGCGAAGTGACCCAGGCCGACCAGCAGCATGACCTGGAACTGGGCCGGCTGCTGCGTGCCCTGTTTGAGCGCCATTTCGTGCTGCCGGCGCTGCCGGAGGAGATCGACATCTTCGCGCTGGCCATCGAGCTGGCCGACCGGGTCTACGCCAGCTCGGTCCAGTTGCACGGACAGATCACGTCCCGCTGGCGGGAGGAAGGCCTGCGGGTGGTCATCGCCTACCTGGGTCTCTACCTGCCGCCCTGGCTGAGCAAGCGGAGCGCCCCAGGCGCATAGATCGATATTTATCGGTTAATTTCTGCCGATTAGTCGCCCATGACAGGCGGACGGCCTTCTTTTACCGATATTTATCGGCTATATATCCCTGCCATCCATACCGGCCCTTCATGGGCCATGCTTAGCCTGTCTCCGGATTGCGAGGTTTCCGCCATGTCCCGCATCGTCACTGTCGCCGCCACCCAGATGGCCTGTTCCTGGGATCGCGACGCCAACATCGCCAATGCCGAGCGTCTCGTGCGCCAGGCCGCCGCGCAGGGCGCGCAGATCATCCTGATTCAGGAACTGTTCGAAACGCCGTACTTCTGCCAGAAGCCGAACCCCGATTACCTGCTGCTGGCCACCGAAGCCGAACAGAACCCCGCCATTGCCCACTTCAGCAAGCTGGCCGCCGAGTTGCAGGTGGTGCTGCCGATCAGCTTCTTCGAGCGGGCCGGCCGGGCCCGATTCAACAGCATCGCCATCCTCGACGCCGACGGGCGGAACCTGGGTATCTACCGCAAGAGCCACATCCCGGACGGCCCCGGTTACCACGAGAAGTACTACTTCAACCCCGGCGATACCGGCTTCAAGGTGTGGAACACCCGCTATGCGAAGATCGGCGTAGGCATCTGCTGGGACCAGTGGTTCCCGGAATGCGCGCGCAGCATGGCGCTGCAGGGCGCCGAGCTGCTGTTCTACCCGACCGCCATTGGCAGCGAACCCCACGACGCCACCATCAGCTCGCGCGACCACTGGCAGCGCGTGCAGCAGGGCCATGCCGGCGCCAACCTGATGCCGCTGATCGCCAGCAACCGCATCGGCCGCGAGGAGCAGGACGGCTACGACATCACCTTCTACGGCTCCTCATTCATCGCCGATCAGTTCGGCGCCAAGCTGCAGGAACTGAACGAAACCGAAGAGGGCATCCTGGTGCAACGCTTCGATCTGGATGAGCTGGAGAAGATCCGCAGCGCCTGGGGCGTGTTCCGTGATCGCCGGCCGAACCTGTACGGCGCGCTGAAGACCCTCGACGGCAGCCTGGAGTCCTGACATGGCGCTGACTACTCCACGGGCCGACGGCTTCCGCATGCCGGCGGAATGGGAGCCGCACAGCCAGACCTGGATGCTCTGGCCGGAACGACCGGACAACTGGCGCCTGGGCGGTAAGCCGGCACAAGCCGCCTTCAGCGCCGTGGCCCAGGCCATTGCCCGCTTCGAGCCGGTGAGCATCGGTGTCAGCGAAGCCCAGTACGAGAACGCCAGCGCCCGCCTGGGTGATCAGCCGAACATCCGTCTGGTGGAAATGAGCAGCGACGACGCCTGGATGCGCGACACCGGTCCCACCTTCGTCATCGACGCCACCGGCGAGGTACGCGGCGTGGACTGGGACTTCAACGCCTGGGGCGGTTTCAACGGCGGCCTGTACTGGCCGTGGAGCCGGGACAGCCAGGTGGCCGGCAAGGTGCTGGGCATCGAGCGCTGCGCCCGCTATGCCACGCCCGGTTTCGTGCTGGAAGGCGGCGCCATCCATGTGGACGGCGAAGGCACCCTGCTGACCACCGAGGAATGCCTGCTCAACCCGAACCGCAATCCGCATCTGAACCGCATGCAGATCGAAGCCGTGTTGCGCGATTACCTGGCGGTGGAAACGATCATCTGGCTGCCGCAAGGCCTGTTCAATGACGAAACCGACGGCCATGTGGATAACTTCTGCTGCTTCGTGCGCCCGGGCGAGGTGCTGCTGGCCTGGACGGACGACCCGGCCGACCCCAACCATGCCCGCTGCCGCGCGGCGCTGCAGGTACTGGAACGCAGCCGCGATTCCCGTGGGCGCCAGCTTACGGTCCACCGCATGCCGATCCCAGGCCCGTTGTACGCGACCGAGGAGGAGTGCGCCGGCGTCGACCGTGCGGTCGGCAGCCAGCCCCGCGATCCATCGATCCGCCTGGCCGGCTCCTATGTGAACTTCCTGATCGTGAATGGCGGCATCATCGCGCCCTCGTTCGACGACCCGCACGACGCCGAGGCCGAGCAGCTACTGCGACGACTGTTCCCGGAGCATCGGGTGGTGATGGTGCCGGGCCGCGAGATCCTGCTCGGCGGCGGCAACATCCACTGCATCACCCAGCAGCAGCCGGCTCCGCAACGGGCCGGCTGACTGGGGGAATCCCACCCGACGCAGGGCGGTCAGCGCTTTTCTGGCCGCCAGCGGGTCGAGGCAGGGCATGCGGGCGGACAGCGCTGCTTTTCGGCTTACGCCCCACCCTCCAACCAGACATCGCGCACCCAGTGCCACACCGACTCCCAGGTCTCGTCGTCCAGCTCGCCGGTGTCCTCGCGCCACAGGAACACCTCGCCCTCCGGGTCGACTGCGTAGTAATCGCGCCCGTCCTGGCACAGAGGCACCAGATAGCGCGGCACGCCGGCATCCCAGGCGTTGGCGGCCACTTCCGGCAGGTAGGTGTGCGACTGCGGATCGCTGGCGGTCACCGGCTCCAGACGGCCGTAGACCACATCGCTGACCTTGAGCAGGAACTCGCGCAGCTCGTAGGGCAGGTGGATGAGAATCTGCTCCTGGATCTCCACCAGGGTCTCCTCGTCCGGCAGCTCCAGCGGCACCGGCACCGGCTCGTTGAGTTCACGCAACTGATCGATGACATCTTCCATCGATGGGACTCCTCTGGGTAATGCGCGCTTTATAGCGCGCCCGAATGCCGCACAAAAGAAAAACCCGGGACTAGCCCGGGTCTTCCTACTGCCCAATCGATCACGCGTTCTGGCGGATACCTGCCAGCAACCAGGGCTGGTTCTCGCCCTGCTCGCGCTCCATGCGCCAGCTCTCGCTGAAGGCTTCGCCCTGATCGAAGCGCGAGGTCTTGCTCACGCCGCTGAAGGTCAGGGTGGCCACGGTCTTGTCCGGGTTGTCATCCACGCCGTCGAGCACCACGCTCAGGTTGTCGATGTAAGTGGACTGGAAGCCATCGCCCAGCGACCCGCGCTCCTGGGTCAGGAAGGCGAGCATCTGCGGGGTGACGAACTCGGCGATCTTGTCCATCTCGGCCGCGTCCCAGTGCTGCTGCAGCGCCAGGAAGTGGGTGCGCGCCTGCTCGATGAAGCGCTGCTCGTTGAACCAGGCCGGCGCATTGATCACCGGCGCGGCGGCGCCCGCGCCGATCGACTGACCGAAGATATTGGTGCCCGCAGCCTCGCTCGGCACATCGCGCTGCATCACCGGCGGCGCACCGGCGGTGGCGTACTGCTGTTGCTGGGGCATGCTGGCCAGCGCCTTGCGGCGACGCGCGGCAATCAGCTTGAAGATCACGAAGGCGATCAGGCCAAAGATCAGCATGTCCATGATCTGCAGGCCTTCGAAGCCGTCACCCATGAACATGGCCGCCAGCAGGCCACCGGCGGCGATGCCGGCCAGCGGGCCGAGCCACTTGGACGCGCCGCTGGCAGCGGGCGCCGCGGCGCCCGGACGCGCAGCCGGCGCCTGCGCCTGATTCTGCTGGGCGGGAGCGGCCTGGCGGGTCTGGTGGGACGGCGCGGAGCCGAAGCTCTTCTTGTTACCCAGACGTGCCGCGTCGGCATCCAGGGTAAAGGTCAGGCCCAGGCAGAAAGCCAGGGCGATACTGAGAAAACGCTGCATCAGGGATGTCCCTATTGATTGATTCACGCGCGTCATCTTGCCCAGTGGCCAGGGTGATTGCCAGCGCAGAATGTTTCTGGCTGCGACAGCCCGATCAATGCAGCAGGTAGCGCAGCGGGGCGCTTTCGAAGCGACGGCGAAGGTAGCGTCGGGTCTGGGCCAGGTCGGGATCGGGACGGCGCAGCCAGCGGCAGAAGGTGCGCAGGAACAGGCCACTGAGCAGGCATTCCTGGCCGATACGGTTCAGCCACGCACCCCGCAGTCGAGCACCGGCGCGCCACCACTGCACCACCCGGCTCAGGCTGTGCAGGCCCCCCAGTTGCAGGTGCAGATGCCCCGGCTCCAGCTTGTAGAGCAGCATCTGGCCTGCCAGCGCATGATGCGGCTCAAGCGCTCGCAACCAGGCCACCAGCAGCTCCTCGAGGCGCTCGGCGGGCAACAGGGCTGCCAGGTCCTCGTCGCGGGCACGTTCCAGCATCGCCTGTTCGGCGCGGGCGAACCAGGCGTCGACCAGGGCGTCCTTGTCGGGGTAATGGCGTGCGATGGCGTCCAGGCCGATGCCCAGCGCATCAGCCACTTCGTACAGCTGCAGGCGTTCCCAGCCGCGCGCTTCGGCAAGCGACAGGGCGGTGTCAAGAATCAGCGCGGCGCTCGTGTCGGACATGGCGATCACCTCGCCGGCAAGTATGGTCGGCCAAGCGCGAGCGACAGCGCAGCGCGACGGGTGGCCGGTAGCCGCTTTCGTGGGCCACGGCTTTGGTGGGAGCGGACTTGTCCGCGAGCTCTTTCGTGCAGGCCGCACCCAACAGCTCGCGAATGAATTCGCTCCTGCCGGGCGCCGTACCAGCCTGCCGCTAGGTCCCGGTACCGCGCCACCAGGACTGACTGGCCATCGCGTCCTGGATCTTCTGCTCCTGGCGCACCAGTTCGCGGTTCCACTCGTCGGACTTGGCGTCGATGAACTGCTCCAGCGCCTTTTCGCTGCGCATGGCGCGCAGCAGGTCGTTCTGCAGGCGTTCCAGGTGCTCCTCGGCGGTCGCCAGCTCACGCCGCTGCAGGTCGATCATCTTGTACAGGTTGGTCTTGTACTGCTGCTGGTTGAGGCGGTGCAGTCCGGTCTCCGCGCCGCCGACATACTCGCTCAGGCGGCCCAGGCCGCTGATGTTGTTGCGATAGCGCTGGCACAGGTTGCGCTGGTACTGCACGCGACCGAGCATCTGGCGCACGCGCATCTGGCGGATGGCGGCCAGCTTGCCGAGGGTATTCAGCTGGTCCTTCATCCGCGACTCCCCAGCAGCTGCTGCAGCGTGCGCACGCTGAAGTCGAGGTCGGCATCCTGGCCGGTTTCCTGGCGCAGGAAGCGCTCGATGGCGGGCGCCAGCTGCACGGCGCGATCGGTCTTCGCATCGGCGCCGGGGGTGTAACCGCCCAGCGGGATCAGCTCGCGGATCTTTTCGTAGGTGCTGTACAGCTCCTTGAGCTGACGCGCGGCGTTGCGGTGTTCGGGAGCGGACACCTGGGCCATGCAGCGGCTCACCGAGGCGCCGATGTCGATGGCCGGGTAGTGGCCGACCTCGGCCAGCTTGCGCGACAGCACGATGTGGCCATCGAGGATGGCACGGGCACAGTCGACAATCGGGTCCTGGTGGTCATCGCCCTCGGCCAGCACCGTGTACAGCGCACTGAGGCTGCCCGTTGGACTGGCGCCGTTGCCGGCGCTTTCCACCAGCTCCGGCAGCATGCCGAACACCGACGGCGGATAGCCCTTGGTGGCCGGCGGCTCGCCCAGCGCCAGGGCGATCTCGCGCTGGGCCATGGCGTAGCGGGTCAGGGAATCCATCAGCAGCAGCACGTCCTGGCCGCGGTCGCGGAAATAGGCGGCGATGCTATGGCACAGATCAGCGGCCTTCAGGCGCATCAGCGGCGACTCGTTGGCCGGCGCCACCACCACCACCGCCTTGCGCAGGCCTTCCGGGCCGAGGGAGTGCAGGATGAATTCCTGCACCTCGCGGCCGCGCTCGCCAATCAGTCCGACCACCACCACATCGGCCTTGGTCTGCCGGGTGATCATGCCCAGCAGTACGCTCTTGCCCACGCCGCTGCCGGCGAACAGGCCGACCCGCTGGCCCTTGCCGAGGGTGAGCATGGCATTGATGGCGCGCACGCCGACGTCCAGCGGCTCTTCCACCGGGCGCCGGCGCAGCGGGTTGACCGGCGGCGGCAGCGGCGGCAGCAGGTCGTGGCCGGTCAGCTTGCCCTGCTCGTCCAGGGGCTCGCCGAGGCCGTTGACCACCCGGCCAAGCCAGGAATCGTCAATGCGCAGGCGCGCTTCCTCGCGGATCGGGAAGATGCGCGCGCCGGTGGCCAGGCCCAGCGGCTTCTTGAACGGCATCAGGTAGGTGATTTCGCGGTTGAAGCCCACCACCTGGGCTTCCAGCAGGCTGCCGTCGGTCTGCTCCACGTAGCAGCGCTGGCCGGTCGGCTGGTGACAGCCGAGCCCTTCCAGGATCAGCCCGGAGACCCGCACCAGGCGTCCGCTGACCTTGGCCAACTGAACGCTGTCGAGGGATTTCAGGGCCTCGTCGAGGGCGTCACTGTCCAGCAGCATGGCCGATCAGTCCTCGACCTTGAGGTGCCCGGCCAGGGTGTCCATGCAGGCGTCCAGGCGCTGCTGGCAGCCGATGTCGGCTTCCGCCTCGGAGGTAACCACGCGGCATTCGCCATGGGCCAGACGGTCGTCGGGCACCAGCTTCCAGCGCCGCGCGCGTTCCGGGTCGATGTCGCGAATACGTGCGCATTCCTCTGGATTGAGGTGGATCTGCACGTCCTCGTGATTGCCGGGCAGGGTATTGAGCACTTCCTCGGCCAGGGTCAACAACTGCGCCGGATTCAGCGTCAGCTCGACGCGGATCACCTGCTTGGCCACCTTGGCGACCATTTCCAGCAGTTGCTCGCGGCGGCCGCGCTCGTATTCGCTGACCGCCACGCGGAAGGATTCCATCATGCGGTCCAGCGGCGCGCAGGCCTGCTCGAACTGGCGCCGCCCCTGCAGCCGGCCGTCTTCCAGGCCCTTGGCCAGACCCTCCTCCAGGCCACGCTGGTAGCCTTCGGCGCGGCCGACTTCGACGCCCTCGTCGCGGCCTTCCTGGAAACCGCGTTCCTGGCCTTCCTGATAACCCTCGGCCAGCGCGCGCTGCAGCGCGGCCGGATCGGCCGTCAGCGCGTCCTGGCCGTCGCCGGCCGCCACGCCACGATGGCGCGGCGGAAAGCGGTAGACACGCCAACCACGGGCGTCGCCCCGAATCACTCGTACCGTCATGCGCTCACCTGTCACTCGACCGTCTGTTCACGGAACAGCTGGATCTGCAATTCGCCGTCGGCCGCCATTTCGCGGACGATGGACATGATGTCCTTGCGCACCTGCTCGACCCGGCTGATCGGCACCGGGCCCTGGCGGCGCTTGATGGTTTCCATCTGCTGCGCCTGACGGCGCGGCATGGCCCCGAGCACGGCCTTGACCAGCTCGGGCTCGGCGCCCTTGAGGGCCACCACCCACTCTTCCAGCGGCACGGCTTCCAGCAGGGTCTGCAGCACTTCCTGGCTCTGGCGGGCAAGGATGAAGAAGTCGTACATCTGGTCTTCGATCTTGTCGACCAGCGATTCGTCGTGCCCGCGCAGCAGTTCGAACATCTGCATGCGGTCGCCCTTGAAGCGGTTCATGATGTCCGCCACCTGCTTCAGGCCGCGCACCTGCGAGCCCTGGGTGGACAGCACGCTGAGGCTGCGCTCGATCAGCTGCTCCAACTCGGCAATCACGTCGCCGCTGATCTCGTTGAGGTTGGCGATGCGATAGAGCAGGTCGTCCTGCTGCTCGACCGGCAGGGATTCCAGCACCTCGGTGGCCTGTCCCGGCGGCAGGAAGGCGATGAACACCGCCTGCATCTGGGCGTGCTCGCTGGCGATCAGCGTGGCCAGCTGGCGGGGGTCGAGCCATTCCAGCTTGGACATCTTGGCGCGAATTTCCTCGCCGTAGATGCTGTCCAGCAGGGTGCGGGTGATCTCCCCGCCCAGGGCCTTGGCCAGCATGTCGTCCAGGTAGTTGCGGCTGGCGCCCTTGATGCTGCTCTGCTCCTTGTAGTCCTCGAAGAAGCGGCCGATCACGTCGGTGACCTGGCTCAGCTTGATGTTGGACAGGCGCGCCATGGCCTGGCTGACGGCGATGATTTCCTCGCGGGAGAAGTGCTTGAGCACGCCGGCGGCGGCCTCCTTGTCCATGCTGAGCATGAGGATGGCGGCCTGCTCGACCGGGCTGGGCAGGCTGTTCGTGGTGACTACCCGGCTCGTCGGCTCGCTCGGGGTGGTGCTGTCGCTGGTTTGCGTACTCATGCTTTCTTCTCGTTACGGCCGATCCAGTGCTTGAGCACTTCGGAGACCCGCTCGGGCTCGTGCAGGGCAAGCATCTGCAGGTGTTCGATCTGGTGCTCGAGGCCCGAGCCGGGCGCCGGCAGGCGGATCTCGGCCAGCGGGTTGAGCTCGCTGAAGATCTTCGGCAGGGCGGGAGCCGGTGCCTCGGGCGCAGCGGGCGCCAGCAGGTGCGAATCGTCGCTGACCAGCGCGGCCTGGGCGCTGGCAGCCTGTGCCGCGGCGGCCTCGGCTTCGGCGTCGTCCTTGCGCGGGCTGAGGGCGCGGATCGCCGGACGCACGCCGAACAGCAGGATCAGCAGGCTGACCAGTCCGGCCAGGCCCAGCTTGCCCCACTCCAGCACCTTGTCGTCCTGCCACCAGGCCAGCTCCGGCTCCACGATCGACAGGGGCGCGAAGGGCAGGGTGCTCAGGGCCAGCAGGTCGCCACGCTCGGCGTTGAAGCCTGCGGCGGTACGCACCATGGTTTCCAGCTGGGTCAGCGTCTCGGCCGGCCAGCCGCCCTCGGGCGCCACGTCGGCATTGATCACCACCGCCACGCTCTGCTGGCGCAGGCGGAAGGCCGGGTGCTTGATGTGGGTAATGGTCTGGTCGTAGTCGTGGCGGCGGTTGCTTTCCAGGCGCGTGGAGGTGGCCGCACGGTTCTCGGCATCGCCTTCGGCGTTCGGCGCGTTGGCGATCGGCCGGTTGGTCAGCGAGCCGGGCACGCCCAGGGCCAACTGGTCTAGGGTGCGCTCGTCACGGGTCACCTCGCTGCGCAGGCGCGGCGTATCACCGTACACCTGCTGGGTTTCCTCGCGCTGGCTGAAGTCGATGTCAGCGGCGACGCTGACCCGGTAGTTGCCCAGGCCCAGCACCGGTGCCAGCACCTGCTCGATGTTGCTGGCAACCTTCTTCTGATACTCCTCGTTGGCCTTCCACTGCTGGGTTGGCCCGGTGCCGCCCGCCGCCAGGGCGCGGGTCAGCAGCACGCCGTACTGGTCGACAACGTGCACGTCTTCGGGCTTGAGGTTGGGCAGGCTGCCGGCCACCAGGTTGGCGATGGCGGTGACCTGGTCGGGCTCCATGCTGTAGCCGGGGTCCAGTTGCACCATCACCGAGGCCTTGGCCGGGGCGCGCTTGCCGACCACGAAGGAGTGGCTCTCCTCCTGGGCCAGGTGCACGCGGGCCGAGTTCACGCCGCGCAGGGTCATGATGGTCTGTGCCAGCTCGCCTTCCAGGCTGCGCTTGAAGCGCACGTTCTGCACGAACTGACTGGTGCCCAGTGGCTCTTCCTTGTCGAACAGCTCGTAACCGGCCGGGCGGCTGACCTTGATGCCCTTGGAGGCCATCAGCATGCGCGCGCGGGCCAGGTCCGACTCGGCGACCAGCACCTGGCCGTTCACTGGATGCACCCGGTAACGCACGCCCTCGGCGTCCAGCACCTGCATGACGTCGGAAACCTGATAGGTCTCGCCGCTGCCATACAGGGGCCGCAGCGTTTCGCTGTCGCGCCAGAGGTAGAAGACCACCAGCATCGCCAGGATCGCGGCCACCGCGGCCAGGCTGGCCAGGAACCAGCGGGGGTCGAGCTTCAAGCCCCGCTCGTGGAATTTGTTCAGTAGGTTCTGCAGCACGGGTCGGCTCTCGTGACGCTTACAGCGGCGTCTTCAGGATCTCGTCGAAGGCGGTGGACAGTTTGTTGCGTACCTGCAGCAGGGCGGAGAAGGACACGCTGGCCTTCTGGCTGTCGACCATGGCGCCCACCAGGTCGTCGCTTTCGCCCATCTCCACGGCACGCTGGGCGGCACTGGCACGGTGCTGATCGGCGTCCACCGCGCGAATCAGTTGCTCGAAGGACACACCGAAACTGCCCGGCTGAGCCTCCTCCGAACGCAGCGCCTCGCGCACCGCGCCGCCCTGGGCGACGCTGGTGAACTGCTGCATGCGCGTGAGCATGTCCATGCGCACCTGTGTGATTGAATCCATGCCCGTCTCCCGCCGGTCAAATGTTGATCTGCATGCCCTGCTCGCGCATGGCATTGAGGCGATAACGCAAGGCGCGCGGGGTCATGCCGAGGCTTTGCGCCGCCTTGGCCTTGTGCCCGTCGAAACGCCGAATGGTGTCCAGCACATGTTGGTATTCGGCCAGTTTGCCGCTGGCTTTAAGCGCGGCCCGCCCGCCGGTACCTTCGAGCGGCGCGCTGGCGAGGCTCGCTGCGGCCGGCTCGGCGACCGCCAGGCCGAGGTCGACCGGCTGGATGAACAGGCCGTTGCGCAGCACCAGCGCGCGTTGCAGGGTGTTTTCCAGCTCGCGCACGTTGCCCGGCCAGGCGTGGTGCAGCAGCGCCTGGCAGGCGCTTTCGGTCAGCAACTGATCGGGGTCTTCGTGGGGGGCGCAACGCTGAATGAAGCTGCGCGCCAGCGGCAGGATGTCCTCGCGGCGCTCGCGCAGCGGCGGAATGTGCAGCGGCAGGACGTCGAGGCGGTAGAGCAGGTCTTCGCGGAAGCGCCCCTGGGCCACTTCCTCGCGCAGGTCGCGGTTGGTGGCGGCGATGATGCGCACATCCAGCTCAATGTCGCGTCGACCACCCAGTCGCTCCACCCGGCGTTCCTGCAGCACGCGCAGCAGCTTGGCCTGCAGGCCGAGCGGCAGCTCGCCGATCTCGTCGAGCAGCAGGGTGCCGCCATTGGCCAGCTCGAACTTGCCCGCCTGGCTGCTGACCGCACCGGTGAAGGCACCGCGCTCATGACCGAACAGCAGGGATTCAAGCATCGCCTCGGGGATCGCCGCACAGTTGACCGCCACGAAGGGCGCCCCGGAGGTCGCACCGAAGCTGTGGATGTAGCGGGCCATGAGCTCCTTGCCGGTGCCGGTTTCGCCCGTGATCAGTACCGGCATGCGGGTCAGCGCGACACGCTGGGCCATGGCCAGCAGGCGCCGGCCGGCGGCCGACTGGCTGACGAAGCCCTCGCGCGCCAGCCCGGCCTGGGCATGGCGCTGCAGCAGGGCGGTGACTTGGGTGGCGCTGAACGGCGCCAGCAGGTAGTCGATGCAGCCCAGTTCGAGCAGGCGCGCCGCCACGGCCTGGTCGGCGTACTCGACGATGGGCACCACATGCAGGCGCTGGCAGCTCACCAGCGGCAGCAGGCGCACTTCGAGGGCGGCGATATCCAGGTCGCGAACGAACAGGAAGAGGATGTCCAGCCGTGCCTGATGTGCAACGGCCGGCGCCGGAAGCTCGGCGAAATGCTCGACGGCGCAGCCGGCGGCCTGCAACTGCTGCAGCAGCAATGCATAGCTGTGATTGTCCCGACTGCCGACCACGCCGATCACCGGCGAAGTTATTTCAGCGGCTGCTGGTCGCTCATTGAAGTTATGCATATACCAATCCAGGGAAGTCACGTTTCAGGAACGTACAACGACTACCTTCTTTCCCGCGCAATAAGACCAACGGCCAAACTGGGATTGCCGCGGCGGCAGGTTTTGCACATCTATTCGTACGGGTCGTGGCTGCAATTTACGCAGCGAGTGTGGCACGCTAGCAGCCAGTTGCCACTGTGCCCAGTACCGGACGCGATTAATACCCTCAGCCGCCATCAAAATCAATGAAACGGGGGCTTTTGATCTTTTTTGATTTAAGGTTTCGCCACCCCTGCCGATAGGGTTGCGGAATGGGGTAGGCGCGCCTGGCGAGACGGCGCGGCCAGCGGCTCGGCGACTCGCGCCGAGACCCGAATCCGATGGACAGCATGACCCGACCACGGATCGCTTACTTATATTCAGGATGTTCCACACCATGACTGGCAACCCGAAAGTGCTCCATGATGTGCCGGCGGACAAATTGCTCCGCCTCAAGCCGCACAAGCTGGGCCGGCATTACCACAAGGTGCCGATTTTCATTAAGGAAAGTTCCAGCAAACATCCGCGCATCATTGCCGATTATTTCCTGCGCAACTTTCGCATCACCCTGGAATTGATCCAGGTCAACGTACACGAGGAATATCCGCACGAGCCCGCGCTGCGTTTGAACAGCCCGCTGGGCCGCATCGGCTTTTCCATCGACCGCGCCCTGCTGGCGGAAATTCTCGAAAGCTATTACGGCGGTACTTCGCTGGCCGGCGAGCTGCCGCCGCCGAACACTTCCGAACAGCGCCTGGGCGAGCGCCTGGGCCGGGAAGTGGCCGATCTGTTCGGGCGCATGCTGCTGGGCGGCAAGTCCATCGGCAGGCTGGAGCGCTACGAGAACGCCTACGAGGAAGTGCACTGGGAGTACGTCGCGGAGTTCCGTTACCAGGCGCCGAGCGGCCTGCAGGGATCGCTGTTCCTGTTCCTCGATCCCGACGTGGTCGACGAGCTGACCAGCCAGGTGAACGATCGACCCGCGCCGCGCCAGGACTGCGATCCCGTCGCACAGATCAAGCAGCTACCGCTGCACCTGGACTGTGTGCTCGCCTCGCTGCAGATGAGCCTGGCCGACGTGCTGGCGCTGCGCCCCGGCGACATTCTGATGACCCGCTTGCGCGAGCCGGTCGAGGTCTGCGTCAACCAGCATCCGCTGTTCCGCGGCAGCATCTTCGAGGAAAGCGGCAGCCTGTTTCTAACCTCTCTGGAAAGTGTGAAGAACCCATGACCGGACACCTGTCGAACAGCGACCTGGACACCCTGATCAGCGACGCCGACCTGAGCCTCAACGATCCCGAGCCGCTTGCCAGCCTCCCCGAGCCCGCCGAGCCGCAGCAGCGCCTGCCCCAGCAGGACCTGAGCTTCTTCGGCAAGATCCCCGTGCATGTCACCCTGGAGGTCGGTTCCAGCGAAGTCACCCTGCAGGACCTGATGTCCGTGGACGTGCACAGCGTCATCGCCCTCGACAAGCTGGCCGGCGAGCCGCTGGACGTGAAGGTCAATGGCGCACCCTTCGCCAAGGCCGAGGTGGTGGTGCTCAACGGCAACTACGGGCTGCGTATCGTCGAACTCAACAGCAACGGTCTGTCCGGTCTGAAGCCATGATGGCGCGCCTGCTGGCCGTGGCCGGCATTCTGGTCGTCACGCTGCTGCTGCCGTTTCCGGCATTCGCCCAGGAAGCCGGCGGCGGCGAGATCACCCTGTTCAACCTGAACGACACGGCAAACGGCCAGACGCTCAGCGTCAAGCTGCAGATCCTGGTGCTGATGACCCTGCTGGGTCTAGTGCCGGCGATGCTGATGCTGATGACCTGCTTCACGCGCTTCATCATCGTGTTGGCCATCCTGCGCCAGGCCATGGGCCTGCAGTCCAGCCCGCCCAACAACGTGCTGGTCGGCATCGCCCTGGCGCTGACCCTGCTGGTGATGCGCCCGGTCTGGCAGGAGATCCACACCCAGGCCTACGAGCCGTTCCAGAACGACCAGATCACGTTCGAGCAGGGCCTGTCCCAGGCCAAGCAGAGCATCAGCCGCTTCATGCTGGCGCAGACCAACGAGACGGCGCTGGCCACCATTCTCGACCTGGCCGGCGAAGAGCGCCCCGCCGACATCACTACCCTGGACTTCACCCTGCTGCTGCCAGCGTTCGTGCTCAGCGAGCTGAAGACGGCCTTCCAGCTCGGCTTCATGATCTTCGTGCCATTCCTGGTCATCGACCTGGTGGTGGCGAGCGTGCTGATGGCCATGGGCATGATGATGCTCTCGCCGATGATGATCTCGCTGCCCTTCAAGCTGATGGTCTTCGTGCTGGTGGATGGCTGGACGCTGCTGGTCGGCACCCTGACGTCCAGCCTGCAGCCCCTCTAGAGGTAGTGCCGTGCTCACTCCGGAAATCGCCGTCGACCTGATCAGCCACGCCGTGCAGATCACCGCCCTGATCGTGTGCGTGCTGGTGATTCCGAGTCTGATCGGCGGCCTGCTGGTGGCAATCTTCCAGGCCGCCACGCAGATCAACGAGCAGATGCTCAGCTTCCTGCCACGCCTGCTGATCACTCTGGCCATGCTGGTGGTCGGCGGTCACTGGATCCTCGGCACGCTGATGGACCTGTTCATCCAGACCTTCCGCCAGGCAGGCGGGCTGGTCGGCTGAGGCATGAATTCCGGGCAGGCACTTTTCGAGGCCAGCCAGTGGCTGCTGGCCCTGCAGCTGTTCTGGTGGCCGTTCGTGCGCATCATGGCGGCGCTGAGCATCGCACCGCTGTTCGCCCAGCGCTCGCTGCCGGTGCGCGCCCGCCTGTTGCTGGCCCTGGTACTGACCGTCGCGCTGCTACCGACCCTGCCGCCCGCGCCGGAAATCGACGTGCTGTCGCCGGCCGGCGCGCTGGCCACCATCGAGCAGATCCTCTTCGGCCTGCTGCTGGGCCTGATGCTGCAGCTGGCCTTCGCCGTATTCACCATCACTGGCGAGCTCATCTCGACGCAGATGGGCATGGGCATGGCGCGCTACAACGACCCGGTGAACGGCGTGTCTTCCACGTCGATCGTCTACCAGGTGTTCTTCATCCTGCTGATGCTGGTGTTCGTGGCGCTGGACGGCCATCTGCTGGTGGTCAGCATCCTGCACAAGAGCTTCACCCTCTGGCCGGTGGGCAGCGGGCTGCACTACTTCGGCTTCCAGGCCTTCGTGCACGCCATGGCCTGGGTGCTGGCCGCCGCACTGCTGATCGCCCTGCCGGCGGTGTTCTGCCTATTCCTGGTGCAGTTCTGCTTCGGCCTGCTGAACCGCATCTCGCCGGCCATGAACCTGTTTTCCCTGGGCTTCCCGCTGGCCATCCTGGTCGGCCTGCTGTGTCTGAAGCTGCTGGTGCCGCACCTGCCGGAAAACTACCTGAACCTCAGCCGCCAGCTGCTGGACAACCTGGCCATCCTGCTGCCGGGAGGCCTCGATGGCTGAGAACCAGTCCAGTCAGGAAAAAACAGAACAGGCGACACCCCAGAAGCTGCAGAAGGCCAGGGAGGACGGGCAGGTCACCCGGTCGCGCGACCTGGCCACCATGGTCTCGCTGCTGGCCACCCTGCTGCTGCTGCGCATCTTCTTCGACTACATGCTCGACGGCTTCGACCAGATTTTCACCGGCTCGTACATCAACTTCGCGCGCAGCGAGCTGACCCCCAATGACGTGACCCAGGTGCTGCTCAACGGCATCCTGACCTTCATCCTGATCCTGCTGCCGCTGTTGATCGCGCCGCTGGTGGTGATTCCGTTCGGGCTGATCCCCAGCGGATGGATGTTTGCCAGCAAGAACTTCCATCCCAAGCTGAGCAAGCTCAACCCGCTGACCGGCCTCAAGCGCATCGCCTCGATGCAGAACCTCACCGACTTCCTCAAGTCCTTCCTCAAGGTGCTGATCCTGATCGCCATGGGCTGGATCCAGATGGTCTATACCCTGCCGCGCCTGATCGCCCTGCAGAAGTCCGATCTGGCCACGGCCCTGGGCAGCGCCTTTTCCCTGACCTTCGACATGCTGATCATGATGATGGCGGTGTTCGTGGTGTTCGCCGCCATCGACGTCCCCCTGCAGCGCTTCCTGTTCATGAAGAAGATGCGCATGACCAAGCAGGAGGTGAAGGAGGAGTACAAGAACCGCGAGGGCAAGCCGGAGGTGAAGGCCCGCATCAAGCGCCTGCAGCGCCAGCTGGCCCAGCGCCAGATCAGCAAGGTGCTCAAGGATGCGGACGTGGTGATCACCAACCCGCTGCATTACGCCGTCGCGCTGAAGTACGACCTCAAGAAGGCCCAGGCCCCCTATGTGCTGGCCAAGGGGCATGACGAAACCGCCCAGTTCATTCGCGAGAAGGCCATGGACCTCGCTATCGAGGTGGTGCCCATCCCGCCCCTGGCCCGTGCCGTGTACTTCACCACCCAGGTCAACCAGCAGATTCCGACCGCCCTGTATCAGGCGGTGGCCCACGTACTGACTTACGTCCTGCAGCTCAAGGCCTACCGGCGCGGCACCCGTCGCGCCGCCCCGGTGCTGCCCAAGGAACTGCCCATTCCCTCTTCACTTGCCAACCGAGCGTCAACATGAGCCCAATGCAGCAATTTTCCGCCACCTTGCGCAACGGCAAGATCGGCATCCCCGTGGTGGTGCTGTCCATCCTGGCGATGATCATCCTGCCGCTGCCGCCGCTGGTGCTGGACATTCTGTTCACCTTCAACATCGGCATGTCGATCCTGGTGCTGCTGGTCTGCGTCTCGACCCGCACGCCGCTGGACTTCTCGCTGCTGCCGACGGTGATCCTGGTCACCACACTGCTGCGCCTGACGCTCAACGTGGCCTCCACGCGCATCGTGCTGCTGGAAGGCCATAACGGCACCGACGCCGCGGGCAAGGTGATCGAAGCCTTCGGCGAGGTGGTGATCGGCGGCAACTTCATCGTCGGCATCATCGTCTTCGTGATTCTCACCATCGTGAACTTCCTGGTGATCACCAAGGGTGGCGAGCGCATCGCCGAGGTGACCGCGCGCTTCACCCTGGACGCCCTGCCCGGCAAGCAGATGGCCATCGACGCCGACCTCAACGCCGGCCTGATCAACGCCGACGAGGCGCGCCAGCGCCGCGCCGCCGTGGCCAAGGAATCCGACTTCTACGGGGCCATGGACGGTGCCGCCAAGTTCGTGCGCGGCGACGCCATCGCCGGCATCCTGATCCTGCTGATCAACCTGATCGGCGGCTTCGCCATCGGCATGCTGGTGCACGACCTGTCGGCCGGCGACGCCTGGCGCCTGTACGCGCTGCTGAGCATCGGTGACGGCCTGGCCGCGCAGATTCCGGCGCTGCTGCTGTCCACCGCCGCGGCGATCATCATCACCCGCACCAACGAGTCGGCGGAAATCACCGGCCTGGTGCGCAAGCAGATGCTCGCCCAGCCGTCGACGCTCTACACCGTGGCCGGGGTGATCGCCGTCATCGCCCTGGTGCCGGGCATGCCGCATCTGGCCTTCATGAGCTTCGCGGCGCTGATCGCCTTCGTGGCCTGGCGCACCGCCAAGTTCGCCCCGGTGGAGGAGGCCGAAAGCCTGGAAAAGGTCGCTGCCCTGAGCCGCGACCTGCGCCAGGACAAGCCGCAGCCACTGGCCTGGGAAGACATCCCGCTGGTCGAGCGGCTGTCGGTATCGCTGGGCTACAAGCTGGTCGGCCTGGTCAACGACGCCGGTGGCTCGCCGCTGCCGCTGCGCATTCGCGGGGTGCGCCAGACGCTCTCCGAGCAGCTCGGCTTTCTGCTGCCGGAAGTGCACATTCGCGACAGCCTGCGCCTGAAGGCCTCGCAGTACGCCATCTACATCAACGGCGAGCGCATCGACGGCGCCGAACTGTACCCGGACCGCCTGATGGCCATTCCCTCGGCCAAGCTGTACGGCGAGATCGACGGCATCCTCGGCACCGACCCGGCCTACCGCATGCAGGTGGTGTGGATCGACCCGGCGCTCAAGAGCAAGGCGCTCAACCTCGGCTATCAGGTGATCGACTGCTCCAGCGTGGTAGCGACCCACCTGAACAAGATCATCCGCGAGAACCTGGCGGAAATCTTCAAGCACGATGACGTCGATCACCTGATGCAGCGCCTGACCGTCCTGGCCCCCAAGCTGGCGGAAAGTCTCAAGACCGCGCTCAGCTACACCCAGCAGCACCGCGTATACCGTCAGCTGCTGCAGGAAGAAGTGCCGCTGCGTGACATCGTGACCATCGCCACTACCCTGCTGGAAGGCAGCGAAAGCACCAAGGACCCGATCCTGCTGGCCTCCGACGTGCGCTTCGCCCTGCGCCGCACGCTGGTCAACGCCATCGCCGGCGAACGCAGCGAGCTGGGCGTGTTCGTGCTGGAAAATGCGCTGGAGAACACTCTGATGGGCGCCCTGGGCATCGCCCAGCAACAGGGCACCGTCAGCCTGGACAACATTCCGGTCGACCCCGCGCTGCTCAACCAGCTGCAGACCAGCATGCCGGTGGTCAAGGAACGCCTGCGCAAGGACGGCCACCCGCCGATCCTGGTGGTCATGCCGCAACTGCGCCCGCTGCTCGCCCGCTACGCACGGGTGTTCAGCCCCGGGCTGCACGTGCTGTCGCAGAACGAGATCCCCGAGAAGGTGGCGATCAATATCGTCGGAACGCTGGGCTGAGCCTGCGGGGCGCCAGTTGGCGCCCCGCGCCGCTCTGAAAGGAAAGATCATGTACATCCGTCTCGTCATTTCCGCCCTGGCACTCGCCCTGGCACTGCCGGCGCACGCGGCGCCCGTGGCCCTGGTCCGGGACTACACCTACCGGGCCAGCGAGAACGACTCGAAAGTCAGCGCACGCAAAGCAGCGCTGCAACAGCTGCAGGCCCTGGCCATCGAGGAGGTCGGCGTGCAGGTGCAGGCGTCGCTGGACAGTACCGAGCGCCTGGATGGCGAAACCTTCTCCCGCACCGTACAGAACAACATCCAGTCCTTCGCCCAGGCGCTGACCCGCACGCGGATCCTGGAAGAACAGTGGGACGGCGAGCACTTCTTCCTCAAGGCGGAGATCGAAGTCGACCCCGACGGCCTGGGCAAGCAGCTGCGGGGACTGCAGAAGGGCACCAGCACCGACCCCTGCGCCGCCAAGGCGGCCGAATATCAAACCCTGGGCAAGAAACTCCCCGGCGCGCAGCGCACCGCTGAACTGCTGGCGCTGTCCCTTTCCGTCCCCTTCGACTACGACTGCCATCGCTGGCAGTACGATCTGGCGCCCGCGCTGATCCGCGGCCAGCATCCGCTGCCGGGTTACCGAGACTACCTGTTCGCCCAGTCGAAGAGCGTCCGCCCCGAGGAAACCGAGCTGGTGCTGCCCCTGGCGATCGACGCCGCGCTGCGCCAGAGCGAGCTTTCCGCAACGGAGTGGCAGCAGGTTGTCGAGGGGCTGGCACGGGTCCGGCCGACTTACCTGCCACGCAGTCTCGCGCCACTGTCCAACCACACCCGAAGCCAGAAGGCCGATGCCCGCCCGGCGCCGGGCCACCGGCAACCGGCCGAGCGGCTGGCGGAGCAGATCGAGCAGTTGCTCAGCCTGGCCGGCGCTGGGAGGCTCGCCACTCCGCCAATGTCACGGGGTGAGCTGGCCCACGAGCTGTACCGGATCATCCGGCACAACCAGCCCCTGCTGGCCGCCGAGCTGCTGGCCCGGGAAGCGCCAACCATCAGCCGGCCCGACCTGCTGCTCAAAAATGTCGCGGAGGCGTTCCTGCGCAGCACCCCGCTGGAGCCCGAGGGAGGTCATGGGAAGGCGCTCGATCGCCTGCTGACCCGCCTCGACCACGACTGGCAAGGGCTGCAGCGCCAGCCGCTGCAGGACGTCCACCAGTTGCTTCGCTCACTGGACGCGCGCAACGAAGCCGGGACGCAGCAGATCATCGACCGGCACCGCACGTTGTTTGCCAATACGCTGACAACCTACCCGCACGTCGACGCCCTGACGCGCGACAGGCTGTTCATTCGCTATCAGTTACCAGGCTCGACGGCCTGCACGCCTGCCGAGTGCGCGCGCCAGCTGTTCAGCGACGAAGGGGCCTTCGAGGCCAGCGTGCTGCTGCTGGCACACGGTGCACAGGCCGGCAGCCAGCAGGCAGAGGTGGTGCGCAAGCTGGAGCGACTGAGGGTGCAGCGCACCGGCTATCGGCGCATCGAGACGAAGGCCAACCTGATCACCTTCCTGACCCGCCATGGTCGCGCCGACGCGCAGACCGTCGCCCTGATGATCCAGTTGCTGGGCGATCTGGATGACGGTGATTTCCCCCGGCAGAGTCGCCAGGCACTGGTGGCCTTCTACCCGGGCAGCCTCGATGCGCTCCTGCAGGCCTTTCCCTCACAGGAGCGCCTGGTGCAGCAACGCATACTGGAGGTGCTGGGCGAGATGCCCGCCGACGCCCGTATCCAGGCGTTCCTGCGTGGACTGGCGGGAGAAACGCCGCACCTGCGCTTCGCCATCGAGGATGCGCTGGCGGCGCAGGTGGGCAAGTCATAGCGCCAGCCGACCGGCGGCGCTCAGACGCGCCGCTTCGGCAGGCTGGTTTCCGACAGCCCCAGGCTGTGGCTGAGGCTTTTCACCAGGTTCTCGAATGCCCGCGAAGGCTCCAGCACCCGCAGGCCCTGCTCGTAGCCACGGCGAAAATTCTTTCGCGTCCACTGGCAGATCACCGTGAGCGGGATCTGCTGCTCGGGCGTCAGGTCGTTCTTGGGCACCTCCAGCACGATCTCGTACTGCTCCCCGGCAGTGAACGTCTCCTCGCCAATCAGGCGCAACCCACCCAGCGAAACGTCGGCAGCGTAGCCCAGCGATACATTGCGGGCAGAATCACGCACATCGATTCGCATCCCTTTGATGAACGGAAAGCGGCTGAACTTACGCATTTCTTCGGCTCGTCTCGATCCTGAAAAAACCATAATGGCATTACGCCCTGCCGGGTAGTCTAAGCCGTTCCGCCGCCCGGACCAATCCGTCTCTGCCCACCCCTGTTAGAATCGGCCGCTTTCGGTTCCAGGGCGCGATCCATGTCACGACTCAACCCCCGACAGCAGGAAGCGGTGCATTACATCGGCGGGCCGATGCTGGTGCTGGCCGGCGCCGGCTCCGGCAAGACCAGCGTGATCACCCGCAAGATCGCCTACCTGATCCAGCAATGCGGTATTCGCGCCCAGTACATCGTGGCGGTGACCTTCACCAACAAAGCCGCCCGCGAGATGAAGGCGCGCGTCGCCACCCTGCTCAAGCCCGGCGAGGGCAAGGGCCTGACGGTGTCGACCTTCCACAACCTGGGCCTGAACATCATCCGCAAGGAATACCTGAAGCTGGGCTACAAGCCGGGCTTCTCGATCTTCGACGAGGGCGACATCAAGGCGCTGCTCGGCGACATCATGCAGAAGGAGTATTCCGGCGACGATGGTGTCGACGAGATCAAGAGCTACATCGGCGCCTGGAAGAACGACCTGATCCTGCCCGAGGAGGCGCTGGCCACTGCCCGCAACCCGCGGGAGCAGACCGCGGCCATCGTCTACATGCACTATCAGCGCACGCTCAAGGCGTACAACGCGGTGGACTTCGACGACCTGATCCTGCTGCCGGTGAAGCTGTTCCAGGACCATCCCGAGGTGCTGGAGAAATGGCGCAACCGCGTGCGCTACATGCTGGTGGACGAGTACCAGGACACCAACGCCAGCCAGTACCTGCTGGTCAAGCTGCTTGTGCAGGAGCGCGCGCACTTCACCGTGGTGGGCGACGACGACCAGTCGATCTACGCCTGGCGCGGCGCGCGCCCGGAGAACCTCATGCAGCTCAAGGAGGATTTCCCGTCGCTGCAGGTGGTGATGCTCGAGCAGAACTACCGCTCCACCAGCCGCATCCTCAAGTGCGCCAACGTGCTGATCGCCAACAACCCGCACGTGTTCCAGAAGCAGCTGTGGTCGGAGATGGGTCATGGCGATCCGATCCGCGTGATCCGCTGCAAGAACGAGGAGGCCGAGGCCGAGCGCATCGCCTTGGAGATCTTCACCCTGCACCTGCGCACCCAGCGGCCGTACAGCGATTTCGCCATCCTCTATCGGGGCAACTTCCAGGCCAAGCTGATGGAGCTCAAGCTGCAGCACCACCAGATTCCCTACCGACTGTCCGGCGGCACCAGTTTCTTCGCCCGCCAGGAAGTGAAGGACCTGATGAGCTACTTCCGCCTGCTGGTCAACCCGGACGATGACAACGCCTTCCTGCGCGTGATCAACGTGCCGCGCCGGGAGATCGGCTCGACCACCCTGGAAAAACTCGGCAACTACGCCACCGAACGGGGCATCTCCATGTACGCCGCCTGCGAGGAGATCGGCCTGGGCGAACGCCTGGACAGCCGCTACACCGAGCGCCTGAGCCGCTTCAAGCGCTACATGGACAAGCTGCGCCAGCAGTGCGCCGAGGACGATCCGATCGAGGCGCTGCGCGGCATGGTCATGGACATCGACTACGAAGGCTGGATTCGCGGCAACAGCTCCAGCGACAAGGCCGCCGACTACCGCATGGGCAACGTCTGGTTTCTGATCGACGCGTTGAAGAACACGCTGGAGAAGGACGAGGACGGTGAGATGACCATCGAGGAGGCCATCGGCAAGCTGGTGCTGCGCGACATGCTGGAGCGCCAGCAGGAAGAGGAAGAGGGCGCCGACGGCGTGCAGATGATGACCCTGCATGCCTCCAAGGGCCTGGAGTTCCCCTACGTGTTCATCATGGGCATGGAGGAGGAGCTGCTGCCGCACCGTTCGAGCATCGAGGCCGACACCATCGAGGAGGAACGCCGCCTGGCCTACGTGGGCATCACCCGCGCCCGGCAGAACCTGGCGATGACCTTCGCCGCCAAGCGCAAGCAGTACGGCGAGATCATCGACTGCCTGCCCAGCCGCTTCCTCGACGAACTGCCCCAGGAAGACCTGGAGTGGGAAGGCCTGGAGGAAGCGCCCAAGGAAGTGAAGGCCGCACGGGGCAACGACGCGCTGGCCGGCATCCGTGCCATGCTGAAGCGATGAACGACGCCAGCCGCCGCACCCTCGCCCACTACCAGCGCAACGCCCAGGCCTTCGAGGCCGGCACCCGCGACCACGATGTCAGCCAGAACATCCAGGCGCTGCTGCGCCACCTGCCGGCGCGACCGGGGCTGGCGATCCTCGATTTCGGCTGCGGCCCGGGCCGTGATCTGCTCACCTTCAAGGCCTTGGGCCACCTGCCGATCGGCCTGGACGGCTGCGCCGCGTTTGTCGACCTGGCCCGCCAGGCCAGCGGCTGCGAGATCTGGCAGAAGGATTTCCTGGCCCTCGATCTGCCCGCCGAACGCTTCGATGGCATCTTCGCCAATGCATCGCTGTTTCACATCCCCGGCGCCGAGCTGCCCCGCGTGCTTACGGAACTGCGTGACAGCCTGAAGCCCGGCGGTGTGCTGTTCAGCTCCAATCCACGCGGGCACAACGAGGAAGGCTGGCAGGGCGAGCGCTACGGCGTCTGGCACGACTGGCCGCACTGGCGAACGCTGTTGACGTCCGCCGGCTTCGAGGAACTGGAGCATTACTACCGCCCCACCGGCCTGCCCCGCGACCAGCAGCCCTGGCTGGCCAGCGTGTGGCGCAAGGCGGAGCGCGGGGAATCACATTTGTAGGCACGACTTCAGTCGCGCGCTTCTGCCGGTACCGAAAGCGTCGCGGCTGAAGCCGCTCCTACAAAAAACAGGTCCCAGCCATCAGTCACGTAGGGTGGACAACGCTTTCCTTGTCCACCAGGCCCCCACGCAAAGGCCCTCGGGCCGTCAGTACCACCCCTAGCGCCATCACCCCCAGCCCGCCGGCCAGCAGAAACAGCCCCGGATAGCCAAGCAGTTTGGCCAGCACGCCGCTGAACGCACCCACGATGCCGCCGAGCAGCAACTGCACCGAAGCCTGCAGGGTGAAGTCGGCGCCTTCGTGCTCTGCGCGGCACTGACGCATCATCGCGGCAAACAGCACCACGGTGGACAGTCCATCGGCGAACTGCTCGAACAGCGCCACGGCGTACACCGACGCCACCTCGGCCTGACCGATCAGCAAGGCCATGCCGGCGATCCCGATGGCCTGCAGCAGACCACCGAGCAGCAAGGCACGCAGGACGCCGATTCGGCCGTACAGCCAGCCCCCCGCCAGCGCGCCGCCGATGCCGAGCAGGCTGCTGAGAAGGGTGAGCTGCCCGAGCGCTGCCGCGCCCCAGCCCTGGTCGACCAGCATCGGCTTGATCATCGGCGAACCCAGCGCATCGCCGAGCTTGAAGCTGAGCAGCACCAGCAGCCACAGCCCCATGCCCGGCAGCACCAGCAGGCCGCGGTAGTGACGCCAGGGCAGGGTCACACCGGCCGGCTCGGCGCACTCGGCGTGGAACGGCAGCACGCGACGCTCGGGAAAGCGCAGCAGCGGGATCAGCAGCAGCAGCACCAGCAGGCCCAGAGCGAGCAGCGTCCAGCGCCAGCCCAGATCATCAGCCACCAGCAGCAGGCCGCTGCCGCCGGCCAGCATGCCGACCTTGTAGCCACCCACCTGCAGGCTGTTGCCCAGGCCGCGCCAGCGCTCCGGCAGCAGGCGCACGGTCAGCCCGTCGGTCGCCACGTCCTGGGTGGCCGCCGCCAGGTTGATCAGCAGCAGCAGGCCGAGCAGCAGCGGCAGCCAGGGGCCGAACAGCTGCGCCTGGGGCAGCCAGGCCAGCACGATGAGCAGTAACGCCACGCCGGCCTGCAGGGGCAGGATCCAGCCGCGCCGATGGCCGAGCGGCGAGCCGCCCAGGCGGTCGATCCACGGCGCCCACAGCACCTTGAGCAACCAGGGTAGCGCCAGCAGCTTGAGCAGACTGATCAGCGCCAGGTCGACACCCTGCTGGCGCAACAGCACCGGCAGGGCGTGGGCCATCAGCCCGGAGGGCAGGCCCTGGGCGACGTACAGCGCGGCGAGCAGGGTCAGGCTGGCGGGCAGGGGATGGGCGAGGGGCTGCATGGACACGGTATCGACGGGAACAGACGCCGAACATACCGGCAAACACCGCCAGTCGGAATGGCGGGATGGTCACACCTCTAGGAGCGAATTCATTCCCGAGCTTTTGGGGGCCCGCCTAGGGGGGACCGCCGAGGTGCGCCCACCTAAGGTCGCCCGGCCAGAGGTGGACCACGAAGCGCGCCGGCTCAGCATGGCACGAACCCGTGGCAGCGACCTGTCCGCGAACCTCTACCCGCAACCTGCACGGCCCAGCCAGCTCCGCACCCAGCCCGACTCGCCTCAGGTCGCCGACCGAATGCCCCGGTACGCCACTCGGAAAAGCGGGTAAAATGCCGGCCCTCCACGTTTACCCGAGCCGTCGCCCGATGTCCCAGACCTTCCGCCCCGAGCTGCTGTCCCCCGCCGGGACGCTCAAGTCCATGCGCTACGCCTTCGCCTACGGCGCCGATGCGGTGTATGCGGGTCAGCCGCGCTACAGCCTGCGGGTACGCAACAACGAGTTCGACCACGCCAACCTGGCGCTGGGCATCGCCGAGGCCCATGCCCAGGGCAAGCAGTTCTATGTGGTGGTCAACATCGCGCCGCACAACGCCAAGCTGAAGACCTTCATCAAGGATCTGGAGCCGGTGGTGGCGATGGGGCCGGACGCACTGATCATGTCCGACCCGGGGCTGATCATGCTGGTGCGCGAGCACTTCCCGCATATGCATGTGCACCTGTCGGTGCAGGCCAACGCGGTGAACTGGGCCAGCGTGGAGTTCTGGCGCCGCCAGGGGCTGACCCGCGCGATCCTGTCCCGCGAGCTGTCGCTGGAGGAGATCGGCGAGATCCGCGAGCAGGTGCCCGGCATGGAGCTGGAGGTATTCGTGCATGGCGCGCTATGCATGGCCTATTCGGGCCGTTGCCTGCTGTCGGGCTACATCAACAAGCGCGACCCCAATCAGGGCAGCTGCACCAACGCCTGCCGCTGGGAGTACAAGACCCACGAGGCCAAGGAAAACGAGCTGGGCGAGGTGGTGCACCAGTACGAACCGATCGCCGTGCAGCCGGCAAATGCGACCCTGGGGGTCGGCGCACCGACCGATGAGGTGTTCCTGCTCGAGGACGTGACCCGCCCCGGCGAGTTCATGGAGGCCACCGAGGACGAACACGGCACCTACATCATGAACTCCAAGGACCTGCGCGCCGTGCAGCACATCGAGCGCCTGGTGAAGATGGGCGTGCACTCGCTGAAGATCGAGGGCCGCACCAAGAGCCACTACTACGTGGCGCGCACCGCACAGGTGTACCGCCAGGCCATCGACGACGCGGTCGCCGGCCGGCCGTTCGACAAGTCGCTGATGGATACCCTGGAGTCACTGGCGCACCGCGGCTACACGGAAGGCTTCCTGCGCCGTCACGTGCATGACGAATACCAGAACTACGAGCGCGGCTTCTCGCTGTCCGAGCGCCAGCAGTTCGTCGGCGAGCTGACCGGCGAGCGCCGGAACGGCCTGGCCGAGGTGAAGGTGAAGAACCGTTTCGCCCTCGGTGACCGGCTGGAACTGATGACTCCGCAGGGCAACCTGAACTTCACCCTCGAGGCCCTGGAAGATGCCCAGGGCCAGCGCCGCGACGTGGCGCCGGGCGATGGCCACACCCTGTACCTGCCGGTACCGGAAAGCGTCGACCTGCAGTACGCCCTGCTGATGCGTGACCTGCAGGGCGGCAGCACGCGGGGCTGAACGATGATGTGGGGCCTGCACGAAGAGCGCGCGGACAAGTCCACGCCCAGGAAAAACGGCCCCGGCTAAGGGTCGGTGGGAGCGAATTCATTCGCGAGCTTCTGGGCGTGGCCTGCACGAAAGGCTCGCGGACAAGTCCGCTCCCAACAGCAGAGAGGTCGGCCCTGCGGGAGCGAACGACTTACCTACAACTGATAGTCGCCCGCCGCTTCCGGCTGGTACTCGACTTCCAGCAGGGTCAGCGTGAGGGTCTTGCCGCCGGGCGCCGGCCACTCGATCTTCTGACCGGTGGTCAGGCCGAGCAACGCGGTGCCCACTGGCGCCAGCACCGACACGGTGCCTTCCTTGCCGGCGTTCTGCGGGTAGACCAGGGTCAGGTGATAGTCCTTGCCAGTGCTCTCCTCGCGGCAATGCACGCGGGAATTCATGGTCACCACCCCCGCCGGCACCTCATCGTGGCCGACCACCGTGGCGCGCGACAGCTCCGCCTCCAGCGCCTCGGCGGCCGGGGTGTAATCCTCCAGACTGTCCAGCAGCTTTTCCAGACGCTGCATATCGAGGCGAGTGACGGTAATCGAGGGTGTGCTGCTCATGGCCTGCTGCTGACTCCTTGGTTGTTCGATTGCAAAACACGGAAAAGCAAAAACCCCGCCGAAGCGGCAGTGTGAGCGAGCAAGCGAAGATAAGGCCGGATCGGCCGATGCGTCGTATGCGCAGTGTCACACAGCCTGGAAGGCGGGGTTTTTTTGCGTACCGGACTGAACCTACCATAGCCGGGCAAATAAGCAAGAGGACCGGGTTACAGGGCGTCGAAGCCCAGCGCCTCGCCCGCCTGCTGGCTAACCACGCGGCTCAGCAACTCGCCCAGCCGCTCGCCACTGGTGTCGCAGATCCAGCGCTCGCTGATCTGGTCGTAGTCGAAATGGAAACCACCGGAGCGGGCCGCCACCCAGAGCTGGCGCAGCGGCTCCTGGCGACTGAGGATCAGCTGGCTGCCGTTCTCGAAGCGCACGGTGAGCACACCGTTGCTGTTTTCCAGGTCGACGTCCAGGCCACTGTCGTCGAAAACATCCTCGACATCCTGCTGCAGGCTGTCGACCAGATCGTGGAAACGGGCTTCACTCAGCGTCATGGCACTCTCCTCAAATACCGGCAAGGATGGCGAGTGCCCCGCGCGCCGGCAAGTCCCGGAGCGGCGCATAGGCAAGCTGCCGGGGGGCCGGTATACTCCGGCGCAATCACCGCTTTTACAAGGATTTTCGCCATGAAGCGCCTGTTGCCATCGCTCCTGGTGCTCTTCGTGTTCAGCGTGGGTCTCAGTGGCTGCGGTCAGAAGGGTCCCCTGTACCACCCGGACGAGCCAAACGCCGGGCATAGCAAGGACCGGTTCGAATTCTAGAGCCCGGAGCCCGGCACGCGGGCCCGGTCAGCCCAGGAGGCTGCATGCAACCCTTCAACTACCGCGACAACGTACTGTTCGCGGAAGGCGTGGCTCTGCCCGCCATCGCCGAGCGCTTCGGCACCCCCACCTATGTCTATTCCCGCGCCCACATCGAGGCCCAGTATCGCGCCTACGCCGATGCGCTGGTCGGAATGCCGCATCTGGTGTGCTTCGCCGTCAAGGCCAACTCCAACCTGGGCGTGCTGAACGTGCTGGCGCGCCTGGGCGCCGGCTTCGATATCGTCTCGCGCGGTGAACTGGAGCGCGTGCTGGCCGCCGGCGGCGAGCCGGGCAAAATCGTGTTCTCCGGGGTCGGCAAGAGCCGCGAGGATATGCGCCGCGCCCTGGACGTAGGCGTGCACTGCTTCAACGTCGAATCCGCCGAAGAACTCGAACGCCTGCAGGACGTGGCCGCCAGCCTGGGCAAGCGCGCGCCGATCTCCCTGCGCGTGAATCCGGACGTCGACGCCGGCACCCACCCGTACATATCCACCGGTCTCAAGGAAAACAAGTTCGGCATCGACATCGCCAAAGCCGAGGCCGTCTACGCTCGCGCCGCCGAGCTGCCGAACCTGGAAATCATCGGCGTGGACTGCCACATCGGCTCCCAGCTGACCAGCCTGTCGCCGTTCCTGGATGCGCTGGATCGCCTGCTGGTGCTGATCGACCGCCTGGCCGAACGCGGCATCCGCATTCGCCACCTGGACCTGGGCGGTGGCCTGGGCGTCCAGTATCGCGACGAGCAGCCGCCGCTGGCCGGGGACTACATCGCCGCGGTGCGCGAGCGCATCGCCGGCCGCGACCTGGCCCTGGTCTTCGAGCCGGGCCGCTCCATCGTCGCCAACGCCGGCGTGCTGCTGACCCGGGTGGAATTCCTCAAGCGCACCGACCACAAGAACTTCGCCATCATCGACGCGGCGATGAACGACCTGATCCGCCCGGCCCTGTACCAGGCCTGGATGGACATCGTACCGGTCGAGAAGCGTGACGCGCAGCCGCAACCCTGGGACATCGTCGGACCGATCTGCGAGACCGGCGACTTCCTCGGCAAGGACCGCGAGCTGGCCCTGGCCGAAGGCGACTTGCTGGCCGTGCGCTCCGCTGGTGCCTACGGTTTCGTGATGAGTTCGAACTACAACACCCGCGGCCGCGCCGCCGAGGTGCTGGTGGATGGCGAACAGGTCCATGAAGTGCGCCGCCGTGAAACCCTGACCGAGCTGTTCGCCGGCGAAAGCCTGCTGCCCAACTGAGGTCATCGCATGCTGCTGCGCTTCACCAAGATGCATGGCCTGGGCAACGACTTCATGGTCCTCGACCTGGTCAGCCAGCACGCGCACATCCAGCCCAAGCACGCCAAGGCGTGGGGCGACCGGCATACCGGCATCGGTTTCGACCAGCTGCTGATCGTCGAGCCGCCCAGCGACCCGGACGTGGATTTCCGCTACCGGATCTTCAACGCCGACGGCTCGGAGGTGGAGCAGTGCGGCAATGGCGCCCGCTGCTTCGCCCGTTTCGTGCTGGACAAGCGCCTGACCAGCAAGCGGCGCATCCGCGTGGAAACCAAGAGCGGCATCATCGAGCTGCGCGTGCGCTCCGATGGCCAGATCAGCGTCGACATGGGCGCGCCGCGCCTGGCGCCGGCGCAGATTCCTTTCCAGGCCGAGGCCGAGGCGCTGAGCTACCGCGTCGAGGTCGACGGCCGTGAAGTGGAGCTGGCCGCGGTTTCCATGGGCAATCCGCATGCCGTGCTGCGGGTCGACAATGTCGACACCGCTCCGGTGCATGCGCTGGGTCCGAAGCTGGAGCACCACCCGCGCTTTCCGCAGCGGGTGAATGTCGGTTTCCTGCAGGTCGTAGACCGTCACCAGGCGCGCCTGCGCGTCTGGGAGCGCGGTGCCGGGGAAACCCAGGCCTGCGGCACGGGCGCCTGCGCCGCTGCTGTCGCAGCCATTCGCCAGGGCTGGATGGAGTCGCCCGTGCAACTCGAACTGCCCGGCGGACGTCTGAGCATCGAATGGGCCGGCCCCGGCCGCCCGGTGATCATGACCGGCCCCGCCGTGCGTGTTTACGAAGGACAGATCCGCCTATGACCGAACAGCTCCCGACCCTCGATGCCGACGCCGTGGCCCAGTACCTGCGCCAGCATCCCGAGTTCTTCGTCGACTTCGAGGAGCTGATCCCCGAGCTGCGCATTCCCCACCAGCCCGGCCAGGCGGTGTCGCTGGTCGAGCGCCAGGTCCGGCTGCTGCGCGAGCGCAACATCGAGCTGCGCCAGCGGTTGAACCAGCTGATGGACGTGGCGCGCGACAACGACCGCCTGTTCGACAAGAGCAAGCGACTGGTGCTCGCCCTGCTGGACGCCGGCAGCCTCGAGGACCTGGTCAGCGCCGTGGAAGACAGCCTGCGCCACGACTTCCAGGTACCGTTCGTCAGCCTGGTGTTGTTTCGCGACACGCCGTGCGACGTCGGCCGGGTGATACCGCTGGGCGAAGCCCAACAGGCCATTGGCGGCCTGCTCAGTGCCGGCCGTGCCATCAGCGGTGCGCTGCGTCCGGCCGAACTGAGGTTCCTGTTCGCCGAGGACAGCGAGCAGATCGGCTCCGCCGCGGTAATCGGCCTGGGCAACCAGGGCCAACTGGGTGTCCTGGCCATCGGCAGCCCCGACCCGCAGCACTACAAGAGCTCGCTGGGCACCCTGTTCCTCGGCTATATCGCCGAAGTGCTGGCCCGCGTGCTGCCACGCTGCGCCTCGCCGCTGCGCCAGGTGCGCTGACCCGCACCGTGGGAGCGAATTCATTCGCGAGCTCTTTGATGCGGCCTGCAAGAAGAGCTCGCGGACCAGTCCGCTCCCACCGGTGACGCCCATGCAAACCGACCTCGACACCTACCTCGAACAGCTGCGCAGCGAGCGCCAGCTGTCGGCGCATACCTTGGACGGCTACCGCCGTGACCTCGGCAAGGTGCTCGCCTGGTGTGCGCAACAGGGAATTGCGGACTGGGCTTCGCTGACGCCGCAGCAATTGCGTCTGCTGCTGGCCGAGCTGCACGGCCAGGGCCTGTCCGGACGCAGCCTGGCCCGACTCCTGTCGGCCGTGCGCGGCCTTTACCGCTACCTGCTGCGCGAAGGGCGCTGCCGCCATGACCCGGCGGTCGGCCTGTCGCCCCCCAAGGGCGAACGTCGCCTGCCGCGCACGCTGGATACCGACCGCGCCATGCAACTGCTGGACGCAACAGTGGGCGACGACGCCGTCGCCCGTCGCGACCACGCCATGCTCGAACTGCTGTATTCCTCCGGCCTGCGCCTGGGTGAGCTGGTCGGCCTGGAACTTGCCGACCTGGATCTGGACGCCGGCCTGGTGCGCGTCACCGGCAAGGGCAACAAGACCCGTGTGCTGCCGGTCGGCCGGCAGGCCCGCGAAGCGCTGCGCGTGTGGCTGCGTGAGCGAGCGCAGCTGGCGCCACAGGACAATGCGCTGTTCATCGGCGTGCGCGGTGCACGCATCCACCCGCGCGTGGTTCGCCAGCAGATGCGCCAGGCCGGTGTCCGGACGCTTGGCCAGCACCTGCATCCGCACATGCTGCGCCACAGCTTCGCCAGCCACCTGCTGGAATCGTCCCAGGATCTGCGCGCCGTGCAGGAGCTGCTCGGCCACGCCGACATCGGCACCACGCAGATCTATACCCATCTGGATTTCCAGCACCTGGCCAAGGTCTACGACAGCAGTCATCCCCGCGCCAGGCGCCGCAGCAGTGACAAGCCATGAGCATTCAACTGATCACCTTCGATCTTGACGACACCCTGTGGGAAGTCGCCCCGGTGCTGGAAAGCGCCGAGACCGCGCTGCGCGAGTGGCTGCTCGGCGCCGCACCGCGCATCGGCGAAGCGGAGGTCGAGCAGCTGTGGCACATCCGGTCCGAACTGGTCGCCGCCGAGCCACCGCTCAAGCACCGCATCAGCGAGCTGCGCCGCCGCGTACTGCTGCGCGCCCTGCGCAATGCAGGCTATGAGGACGAGGAAGCCCGCGAGCTGGCCGAGCAGGCCTTCCAGGTGTTCCTGGCCGCGCGGCACCGGGTCAGCCTCTTCCCTGACGTTCACTCGACCCTTGAAGTGTTGGCCAACCGTTACCGGCTGGCCGTGCTGACCAACGGCAACGCGGATGTGCGCCGCCTGGGCCTGGCCGATTATTTCCAGTTCGCCCTGTGTGCCGAGGAGCTTGGCGTGGGCAAACCCGACCCGCTACCGTTTCGCGAGGCGCTGCGTCGCGCCGGGGTGGCGCCCGGCGAGGCGGTACACGTGGGTGATCATCCACTGGACGATATCCAGGGCGCCCGGGCCGCCGGCCTGCGCGCCATCTGGTACAACCCGCGCGGCCTCGCCTGGCAGGGCGAGGCCGCGCCCGACGCGCAGATCAGCCGTCTCGATCAACTGCCGCAGCTGCTCGCCCATTGGTCGGCGATTTGACATGAGCCCACCTGTCCGCCAGCCATCCGGCGCGAACGCCTAAAGCGAACGGGCAGTCTGCCGATACGCTGAAACCAGCGGGGCGCACGCTTATCGTGCAAAGCGCCAGGCCATGCCTCCAGCCTTCCGTCGACAGTCATGGCGTTTGGCTATTAGAGGGCGCTATGCTTGCCCCCACGAGTTGAAGGAAGGGCCGATGAGCAGAGTCAGTGTTCTCATAGTGGATGATGCCGCGTTCATCCGCGATCTGGTTAAGAAGGGTCTGCGCGTCCATTTCCCGGGAATTCGCGTCGAAGAAGCCGCCAACGGGCGCAAGGCGCAGCAATTTCTCAGCCGCAACAGCGTCGACCTGATTCTCTGCGACTGGGAAATGCCGGAGATGTCCGGCCTCGACCTGCTCAACTGGTGCCGCAGCGAAGAGGGGCTCAAGAAAACCCCGTTCATCATGGTCACCAGCCGTGGCGACAAGAGCAATGTGGTTCAGGCCGTACAGGCTGGGGTCAGCGACTACATCGGCAAGCCCTTCACCAGCGAGCAACTGCTTTCCAAGGTCAAGAAGGCCCTGCAAAGCACTGGCCGTCTCGATGATCTGCACTCCCAGGCCGCGCCCAGCTTTACCAGCACCCTCGCCAATGACTCCGTCAGCACGCTGACCGCGGGACGCGCGGCAGCATCCTCTGCGCCTGCCGCCAGCACGATCGCGGTGGAGCCTGCTGTCGAGGCTCCCCCCATGGCAGCCGCCCCTGCGGACCCCGCACCCAGGCCGAAACCGGCCCCCAGGGCAGCCGAGCCCGCCAAACCCGCCAATAACCGCTCGCGTGGCCAGCTGCGGTTGTCCGGCGGCACGCTGCCCTGCCTGATCAAGGCCCTCAGCCTCAAGGATGCCTCGCTGCTGATCAACCGCGCTGGACTGGTGCCACAGGTTCTGGAAAGCGCCGTGCTGGACCTGCAGCACGGCGAGGACAACGACGTGGCCCGTCTGAACGGCTACGTGCACGCCATTGCCGCCGCCGAGCCCAAGCCTACCAGCGAGTGGCTGCAACTCATCGTGCGCTTCGTGGACAGCGATCCACAGAAGCTCGAGTACCTGTCCCGGCAGATCGCCCGCGGAACCGCCCAGCGGCATTTCGTGCCGGGCGGCTGAGGCGTCTGCCCGCGGACAAGTCTGCTCCCACAGGTGCGCGCAGGCCGCGCTTCGCGGGAGCGGACTTGTCCGCGACGGCGCTCCGTAAAGCCGAGCCCTTCACAGCCTTACACCCTGCCTGTCGCCATCGGACAGCGGCCTCGCTAGTCTCTCGGCTCGCCCCCCTTGCACCCTGCCGATGCCATGCCGCTTCGCCTGTTCGTCATCGCCGCCGCTCTGCTAGGCACCGCCGCCCAGGCCAGCAGCCTGACGGTCTATAAGTACACCGACGCCGCCGGCGTGGTCACCTACAGTGACCGCGCCGTTCCCGGCGCGGCCGTGCTGCGGCTGAACAACGAGGCCGAGGAGCGGCTGGAGTCGCGGGTCCATCTGGACATCAGCCGTCACGCAGCCGGCGAAACCCTGCGGGTGCACAACGAGCTGTATGCGCCGGTGCAGATCGAGCTCAGCCTGGAAGACGTCGACAACGCCGTTGGCGTACCGGACCAGCCCATTCGCTGGATCCTGCCGCCACGCAGCCATATCCGCCTGCTCACCCTGGCGCCCCGTGATCCCGCCCGGCCGCCGAGCTATACCCCGCGCCTGCGCCATGTGCTGGGCGATCCACGCCTGCTGCCAACCCAGAGCCGCTACCCGCTGCCCTGGCTGGGCGGACCGTTTCGCCTGTCACAGGGGCCGAACGGTCGCTACAGCCACTTCACCCCCAAGGGCCGCCATGCGGTGGACATCGCCATGCCCGTCGGCACGCCGATCCTGACCGCCCGTGCCGGCGTGGTGGTCAGCCTGGAGAACCATCAGAGCGGCCGGGCCGGCAACCCGTCCGGCAACTACGTCCGCATCCTCCATGACGACGGCACCATGGGCGTCTACCTGCACCTGCAACAGGGCTCGGTTCGTGTACGCGAGGGCCAGCGGGTCGCCCAGGGCCAACCCATCGCCCGCTCCGGCAATACCGGCAACAGCACCGGCCCGCACCTGCACTTCGTCATCCAGCGCAACGTCGGCATGGCGCTGGAATCCATTCCGTTCGCCTTCACCCAGCCAGTGGATCGGCTGCCGAATTTTGCCATGGGTGGGGAATAAGCCGACCGGGAGCGAATTGTCCGCGAGCCCCTACAGGTGAAGTGCGCGGCGCCACCGTGATAGCCATCTGCAATTATTTTCAAAAAACATTTAAGCCTCCTCGCGAAAGCGTCGCCTTGAGGGATTAGCAGGCAATCGAAGCCAGCTTTCCAAAAGACAGATTTCTTTGAAGGAGGCCCAACATGGCCATCTCGATTCATACCAACTACGCCGCTCTGCTGACCCAAACCAACATGGCCAAGTCCAACTCTGCTCTGGGTGTAAGCCAGCAGCGTCTGGGTACTGGCTTCCGTGTCAACAGCGCCGCTGACGACGCCGCTGGCCTGCAGATCGCCACTCGCCTGAACGCCCAGGGCCGCGGCCAGGCCGTTGCCCAGCGCAACGCCCAGGACGGCATTTCCCTGCTGCAAACCGCTGAAGGCGCGCTGAACGAGTTCACCAACATCGTGCTGCGCATGAAGGACCTGGCCACCCAGGCCGCCAACGGCACCAACAGCGCCTCCGACCTGACCGCGCTGGATGCCGAGTACGCCGAGCTGAATGCCGAGCTGACCAACATCATCGACAACACCAGCTACGGCGCAACCAACAACCTGTTCGGCGCCAGTGGCAAGCTGGCCGCAGCAGTGGAACTGCAGATCGGTTCCTCCAGCGCTGAAACCCTCAGCGTGGATGTGTCCGCCGAGCTGACCGCTATCGACACCGCCTTGACTGCTGTCTCCGGCAGCATCGCCAGTGGCGGCGCTACCGCCCGTACCATGATCGGTGAGCTGGACACCCTGCTGACCGAGGTTGGTGCTGCGCGTGGCGCCATGGGTGCGAACATCAACCGCCTGAACCACACCATCAACAACCTGGCCAACATGGCCGACAACACCAACACTGCCATGGGCCGCATCATGGACACCGACTTCGCCGCCGAGTCGACCAAGATGACCAAGCAGAACATGCTGATGCAGTCCAGCGTCGCCATGCTGAAGCAAACCAGCCAGATGGGCGGCCTGGCCCTGTCCCTGCTGGGCTAAGCGCCACCGTCATACCGGACCCGCTGCAGAGGGTTCGGTACTGGCAAAAAAACCCCGCTTCGGCGGGGTTTTTTATTGGTCGGCGATTTGTGACCCGCTTCGCAGAAGCCGCCTTTCGTCACCCGGCCACAGGGGACTGGCAACCGCCCGGAACGAACCTTGCAAAAAGTCACTCACCGACGCAGTTCACGGTTTTTTTGACGCCTCCATCACTGACAGTCCTTCATTGCCATGATCCCTCAAAGCCAATCGACTCGCGAAGTCATCCGCCTGCGTACCGGCCAGGGTGACTGCCGTCTCCTTTTCCAGGCGCGCCAATACCAATTGCGTCCTCAGGGGAGCGACCAACGCATTGAACTGGGTTACGCGGGCAGCCGCGTGCTGGAACGCCTGCTGCGCAGCCCGGGCGAGGTGGTCAGCCGCGAGGAGTTGCTCGAGTACGGCTGGACTGACCGTGTGGTCAGCCAGGGCAGCCTGAACCAGCAGATCTATGTGCTGCGGCAGCTTCTCGGCGACGAGAAGGGGCGGAATATCATCCAGACCCTGCCGCGTCGTGGCTATCTGTTCAATCCGGAGTTCATCGAACCGGAGACAGGGGAGGAGGCGCTATCAGCGCCGAACGTGTCATCTTCTGCCACGCTGGTCAGGAGCAGGCGCCGTACGCTGCCGAACTGGGTGAAACTGGGCGGCCTGCTGGCCCTGACGCCCCTGCTGGCCACGTGCGCGGAGCACCTGTAGGGCGGTCGGCGTTTTTTGGGTCGCCCGAGGGCGCCGCATAACGGTGGACAAACAAAGCGTTGTCCACCCTACAACCTGAGCCGCGTGCGGCCGAACCCAGACGCTCGCGAGTGAAGTCGCTCCTACGGAGAGAGCATGCGTGGCTGCCGCTTCGGGTGATTTCCAGCCGGCGGTAGGGGTAAGCCAACCGCCGGCCGGAACAGCGTCGATCTCTTATGTACCGGACGGCGTGAGCTGGCGATTCAACCGTGCTTGCGGATAGCTCTCGCCGAACAGCTCGCGGTACAGCACCTCGGCCCGCTCGGTCAGCAACAGCAGCTCGATGCGGCGGTTGATCCCATCGGTGGGCTCCAGCGGATTAAGCGGCATCACATCGGCCAGGGCGGTGACCTGCAGGATGCGCTCGCCCGGCAGGCCGGACTGCACCAGGACATTGCGGGCCACCAGGGCGCGGTCGCCGGACAGGTTCCAGTTGTTGTACAGCGCGCTGCGCCGGTACTGGGTGGCGTCGGTGTGGCCGCTGATGATGATGCGATTTTCCACCTTGGAAAGAACCTCTGCCAGGTTGCCCAGCAAGGTCTTGAAGTGTGGATTCAGCTTGGCGCTGCCGCGCTCGAACATGTAGCGCTGTTCGTCATCCTTGATCAGGATGCGCAGCCCCTGCGGCACCACCGCCACCTCCAGGTTGGTCAGCGCGTCCAGCTTGCCGGACAGTACGTCAATCAGCTCGGCCAGCTGCTCCAGCTCCTGACGGGTGCGGTAGATCTTGCTGGGAATCGGCTCCTCGGTGGCTTCGTCGGCCTTTTTCGGCTCGGGCTGCGGCTCCGGCTGCGAGGGCCTGGCTTCCAGCTCCACCGGTGCATCGAAACCGTCGAAGATGTTGATCATGCCTTCCATCAGGGGGTTGCTGACCGGGTCTTCGGCGGTGATCGGCGCGGAGGATTTGCTGGGGTTGATGATCCACAGCACCATGAACAAAGCCATCATCGCCAGGGTGAAGTCGGCGAAGGCGACCTTCCAGGCACCGCTGTGGGCTTCGCCGTGGCCTTTCTTGCTGCGCCGCCTGACGACAATTTCCTTCTCGCCCTCCCGCTTCTTTTTCAGGCTCATGCCGCGTCCCGCTCTTCTTCATAGCGGTTGACCCAGGCTTCCAGCTGGCTGAAGGCGGGCTTGACGTCCTGCTCGATCAGCTTGCGGCCGGCGTCCACCGACAACAGGGTGGGCTTGCCAGCGACGTGGGCGACCAGGGTGGTACGCACGCATTCCAGCGCCGAGATCTCGGTGCGAATGCGCTGGGTCATGGCGTTGGCCAGCGGCTGCATCACGCAGTAGCAGAAGAAGATGCCGAGGAACGTACCAACCAGCGCGGCGGCCACGTGCGCACCCACTTCGGCCACCGAGCCGCCGATGTTGCCCATCGTGATGATGATGCCCATGATCGCCGCGAGAATACCGAAGCCGGGCATCGCCTCGGCCACCTGGTTGAGCGAGCGGGACGGCAGCAGCAGGGCTTCCTCCATGGCCTCCAGTTCCTGCTCGAGGAAGCCTTCCAGTTCGTGAGCGCTGATCTTGCCCATGGCCATCAGGCGGAAGTTGTCGGCGATGAAGGCCATCAGGTTGGGCTCGGCGATGATCATCGGGTACTTGCCGAACACGCTGCTCTGCTCGGGCGCCTCGATGTGTTCGTCGAGCACCTTAAGACCGCCGATCTCGACCATTTCCAGCAGTTCGTAGAGGAGCATCAGCAACTGGCGCTGGAACTCTTCGCCACGGCGCTTGTAGACGACCACGCCCTTGGCCTGCTTGGCCATTTCGATCAGCACTTCCTTGGGATTGCCGACCACCAGGCTGCCGAGTGCGGCACCCACGATGATCAGCATTTCCGCCGGCTGCCAGAGCATCGCCAGTTCGCCGTTGGCCAGTGCGTAGCCACCGAGAACACAGGCAACGATGATGAGGGATCCAAGTATCTTCTGCATGACGGGCTCGACTGGTTAGGGCTTGTTAGGCTCGTTCAACAAGGCGCAGGCGCGCTGGATGGCCTGCTTGATCAGCTGGCAGATGCGTGCGTCGCTGAGTTCCAGAACCAGCGCGATCTCCTTGAGGGAGAGCTCGTGCTGGTAGTACAGGGTGAGGACCAGTTGCTCGCGCTCCGGCAGCAGACCCAATACCTGGGCCAGCAGACGCTCGCGCTGCACCTGCTCCTCGAATCCGTTATCGCCGAAGCGACTTTCCTGGCCAGCCTGCAGCAGGCCATCGAGGCTTTCGATGGCTTCGCAGGACAGGTCAACCAGATAGTTCTGGTAGGCCTCCTCGCTCAAACCGGTATGGGCAATGACTTCCTCGTCGGTGGGCTCGCGGCCCAGCCGGCGGGTCAGCTCGCGCACGGCATCGCGCAGCTTGTGGGTCTGCTGGCGCACCGGCCGCGGCCGCCAGTCCTGGCGGCGCAGTTCGTCGAGGATGGCACCTCGCACCCGCAGGCTGGCGAAGCGCGCAAAGCCCTCATCCGGCTCGCCATAGCGACGCAGGCTGTCGAGCAGCCCCAACAGGCCAATCTGCTCCATGTCTTCGCGATCCAGTGCCGAGCTGGCCTGCAGCGACAGCTGACTGACAATGCGCTTGACCAGCGGCAGATAGCGCAACAGCCAGCGCTGCTCTTCCTGCGGCGCGAGCATCGGTGAGGGCTCGTGACGAAGGACGGGTTCGGCAGCGCAGGAGGCGTTCATGGCTACTGGGCCAGCAACTTGTTGACCAGGAGGTGTTCGAAGGACACCCGCAGGTTACGTTCGACAATGTCCTGACGGAGCGCCTCTTCGAGCAGTAGCTGCAGCTCCGCGATGCTCAGACTGCGCACCACCTCGTAACGCATGCCGGACAAGCGTGCGACGACCGAATTGCGCACCACCGGCGCGAACTGCTGGAGCTCCTTCTTGTCGATCTTGGCGCTGACCTGTACAGCCAGGTCGATCACCATATAGTGCTCGCGCTGGTTGCCCCGCAGGTTTACGTAGATCTTTTCCACGTTCAGAAACTGGAATTTGGAAAGGTCTACCGGATCAGGACGTACTGCGCCATTCGTCTCTCCCGCCGCAGCAAAGAAATCAGCGATGGGTTTCTTCCAGAAGAAATTCACGGCGGTGCCGCCAACGACCAGCAGGATATTCAGCACCAGGAGCGAGACGACAACGCGGGACGACATATTCTTTCTCTTGCAATGGAACGGAAGGCATCAAACCGTGGCCAGCACGTCGCGAGGCGCTGCGTGCGAACTGGCATCGCCGCTGTCCTGCAGCGGATTGCCACGCACCAGCGCCTCACCGGAACCTCCCTGGTTCTGGCGCGACTGTTGCCCCGAGTGACCTTCGCCACCCACCTGCACGCTAACCTGCACGAACTGTTGGTTGAGCAGTTCGTGGCGCAGCCGGTCACTGGTTTGCTGCAGCAATCTCAGGGTATCGGCCTGGGCCGCGCTGATTTGAATGCTAATTCGTCCGGATTCCTGGCTGACCTGGATCTCCAGACTGCCCAGCTCCGGCGGGTCGAGACGAATGGTGGCCACCTGCTGGTTCTGCTGGACCTGCAGTTGGACGCTATTGCGCAAGGCCTGCATCATCTGTTCGCCTCGCTGCGCGTCGTTGCCCTCGAGCCGGAGCAGGCGTTCGGAGGCTGCGCCAGCCGGTGCACCGGCGCCCGGTACGGGTGCTGCGTCAGCAGGCGCACGCACTGCGGCTGCCGAATGCAGTGATTCCAGCGGACCTGCGCCTTCGCTGCTACCCAGGACCATGAATGACTCAGCTCGCAGTGCGACCGGGCCCGGCCCGTCGGCAAGCTGTTGCGCCGGCATCGACTGCGCCGGCAGGGACTGCGCATTCCGCAGCGCGGCGTCAGCCGGGGCCTGCGGCGGCACAGCGGTCTGGAGTCCCGGCAGCGTTTCAGGCACCCGCGCTGCCTGAGCCGACGTCTTGCTCACGGATGCCTGGGGTACCTGCTGTGCGTGTACCTGCTGTTGCTGCTGAGCGGACAGCAGGCCGAGCAACGCCTCGGCGTGCTCGGGGCCCTGTTCGACTGGAGCGGGGATTGCGGGAGTTGGGGCCTGGGCGGCGGCATCGCCTTCGGCGGACTCGCTCCCCTGCAGACCGGGCAGGGTGGCGAGCAGCGCCTGAAGCTCTGCATCGAACGGCAGGGTCTCGGGATTCGGGCTACCGTGCTCACTGGCCGACGGTGCGAGTTGCGGCGTTGCGGCCGCGGCACCCTGTTGCAGCAGGGGATTCCCCGCCAGCGGCTGGGCGTTGCCGAGTTGAGTGGCTGTATTCACCGCAGGCTCTCCACCCATGCGTAGGCACTTGGGCCGTCCGCGGGCTGTTCGGAATGGTTCATCAGAATGCGCAGGCGCTGACACTCGTCCTGGCAGCGCTGCAGCGCCAGGCCGTGGATCTGCTGAACATCTCGGCAGGCGTCCAGCACCTCCTTCGAGAGGGGCTGGTGGCGGCGCAGGTCGATCAGCAGCTCGCGAAGTGCCGAATCGACCGCCTTGAGATCGTCCCAGGCCTCTCGGTGCAGCACCTGTTCGAAGCGCACACGCAGGTCGAGCAAGCGTTGCAGGTCATCGGCGGGCGTCACGCACGCCCTCCCAGCCTTCGCGCAGTTCGCGCAACAAACCGACAACTTCGTCGACGCCTTCCAGGGACAGGGTTACGCTGACATCGGTCAACCGGTAGATCATGTAGTCATACAGGCGCGCCAGGCCGGTCACCACGTCGCCACCGCTGTCGAAATCCAGCGCACTGGACAGACCGTTGAGAATGTTCACGCATTTCTCGACGGAACGGCCTTTCTCCAGATAACGCTTCGCCTCGATATGGCCACGCATACGCTCCAGTTCGTCGAGCAGGCCGTCGAACAGCACCAGAACCAGATCGTAGGGCGAGGCCGCTGCGACCCGGGATTCCAGGTCGACCATGCGGTAGCTGTCGTAGGTGTCTTCTTGGTACATGGCGATTCCGTATCAGGTGAAGTACAGACCGGAGGTCTGTTCCATCTGGCTCATGATGGTGACCAGGTTGGTGTACTGCTTCAGGTAGCGCTGGTAGAGGTTGTCGTACTGGGTATCGACGCGCTCGCGCTCCTTCTCGACCCGCTTGAGCGAGTCGGCGATGCTGTCCTTGCGGTTCTTGAGGATGCCGTTGACGCTGCTGGTGTACTTGGCCAGGCCGGTTTCACGGTCCAGCAGGCCGCCGAGGATGCCTTTGTCGGTGCCACCGTCGCCTTTGAACAGGGCGTCCAGAGCCCCGGGATTACTGCTGAGGGTCTTCTCCAGGCGGGCGCTGTCCAGGGTCAATGTGCCTTCGCGGGTATTACTGATGCCCAGGGAAACCAGCGAAACCTGCTGCCCGTCGACGGTCACACCCTTGCGGATCATGTTGTCGATCATGCCCTTGATCGACCGTACCGTGCCGTCGCCGGCCAACGCGCCACGCTTGGCGTCTTCCGAGCCGCTGGCGGTGAGCTTCTTCAGCTCGCCGGCCAGGGCGTTATAGGCATCGACGAACTCCTGAACCTTGGCCTTGGTGCCGTCGTTGTCCTGGGCGATGTCGATGGACAGGGGTGCTTCGCCGCTTGCGTGGGCCTTGCTGAAGGTCAGGCTGACACCATCAATGATGTTGTCGTAGGTATTGGAGCTGTTGGTCAGCGCAATACCGCTCGCTTCGTCGGCACCCAGGTAGACAATCGCGTCCTGGGCTGCAGAGAGCTGCTTGGAGCCCAGCGAGGCGGCGGTCGTGGCTTCGTCGGCGCCGTCCAGGCTAAGCGAGATCTTCTGCGCCACCCCGGTTTTTTCGCTGGTCAGCACCAGGTTGGTTACACCACCACTACGCACCAGCGTGGCACTGACACCAAGCTTGTTGGTCTTGGCCTGGGCATTGATATCTGCCGCCAGCTTGCTGAGATCCAGGGTGCCGTCGGTCTGGTAGGCAGCATCGGCGAGATCAACCGTAAATCCGGTGGCCTCGGCGTTGCCAGGCTGGCCAATTTGCAGGCTGCCACTCGCCGGCAGGCTTTGCAGGGCAACCTGATCCTTGCTGGCCAGCTGCTTGACGAAGAACTGGTAGCTGCCAGCCTGCGCCTTGGAGGTCACATCCGCCGTGGCATAACCCTCGCTGCTCAGCGTGGCCTTGTTCTGCAGGATCGAACCGCTGACGCTGTTCAGGCTGCTCAGCTTGGTCTGGAAGGTGCTCAGCGCCGAGCTCAGCGAGTTGAGCGCGGTCTGCTGTGCGGTGTAGTTGGTCTTGTTGCGATCCAGGCGCGTATAGCTGTACTGGGTGTCGTACTGGGCCAGCTGGGTGGCCATGGTATAGGCGTAATTGGAATCGTAAGTCGTCATGTCTGAGCACCTCTGGTTCGTAGGCAGGCAATTACGATGCCAAATTGCCACGTGTGGAATATTCGCGGTTCGCGCGCCAATCCGCAGAAACGGAGTTTCCGCCCGGCCCAGGCGCAGCGCAGGGCGGAAAAAACCTTTCCGGCTTTCCGGTTGCTTCGTCTGCTCCATAAGAGCGACCCGCCGGGACGCGAACTTAAGCGCCAAAAGCCTGACAGGCAGAGGTAGGGGAGCGCGGGATGAGGGCAAGTCACTGGCGGCCAGCAATGCTGCCGGCCACCGTGGATCCGTCAGTAGCCCTGTTGGCCGTAGACGGTGACTTCCTGGCCGGCCCCGGTCAGGAGCTGGCTGAGAATTTCGTTGTGCATGGCCAGTAGCCGGCCATTACGCTCGTTACGCTGGCGGCAGTCGTGGGCGATTTCGCCCAGCCGCTGCCACTGGCGGGTCAGCGCTTCACGCTGGGAAGCAGGGTACGCAGCCAGCAGACGTGCCATGCTCGCGGCATCCATCGACAGGCCGAAGGCGCCGAGAATCTTGCCGCGCCGTGCGTCACGCTCGGCAATGGCGGCCAGCCAGGGGTCCAGGCGCCGGTTGAGGGCCTCGATGGCCAGCCCGTCGTGCGCCAGCAGTCGGTCATGCAGCTCGTCCAGCAGGGGCAGAACCTGGCCGAATGCCTCGAGATCGGCGGCGATGTCGCTTTCGATCACCGCCAGTAGCTTGGCCTTCTGACTCACGCCTGCTGACCACCGTGATAGGCCAGGATGCTGGCGGCCAGCGCCTCGGTGTCGAGGGGAATTTCGCCGCGCTGCAGGGCCTGCTTGATCTCCTGCACTCGCGCCAGATCAACGTCCGGCAGCGCATTCAGGCTTTCCTGCAGAGGTTCAAGACTCATCTGCGGCTCGCCGGCCTGCTGGCGCTCGCGCTTGCCGACCGGCGCCTGGGCGCGCGCGGTTGCGGTTTCCACGGTGCCGAGCTGGACGGGCTTGAGGGACCGACTGATTTCCATGATGCATTCCAGAAAACGGGTTCGCTTGATTAACAGAGGCGACAAAATTACGGCAAACCTTAAATGCTTTTTTGCAGGCCGGATCAAAAAACCGTCGGATGGCGGCCCGCTGGGAAACCTGTAGGAGCGGCTTCAGTCGCGAGCTGCCTGGAAACGACACAAAGGCAGGTGGGCCGGAAACGAAAAGCGGAGCCCGGAGGCTCCGCTTTATCAACCCCAAGCGCTTAGCGCCAGTTGTACAGCTCTTTCTCGGTGATCTGCATGGTTTCACGCATCTTGCTCAGGAAGGCTTCCTGGGAGGCATGGATGCGGGTGTTCAGATCGGACTGGGCAGCCACTTCGTTCAGCACCTGCGCGGAGGTTTCACGCAGCGCAGCCAGAACCGCGTCCGGGAAACGCTTAAGCACGGTGCCCTGCTCCAGCAGGACCGGCAGCGCCTTGGCGTTGTTGAAGGTGTAGTCGTCCATCATGTCCAGTGCGGCGGAGCGGGCGGCCTCGCTGACGATAACCTGCAGGTCGGCCGGCAGCTTCTCGTAGGCGGACTTGTTGACCAGCAGCTCGACCAGCGCCTGGGGCTCCTGCCAGGCCGGGAAGTAGTAGTACTTGGCGGCCTTGTTCAGGCCGAAGGCCAGGTCGTTGTACGGGCTGACCCAGTCGGTGGCGTCGATGGCGCCGGTCTGCAGGGAAGTGAAGATTTCACCACCCGGCAGGTTGACGGTGGTCGCGCCCAGCTTGGCCAGCACTTCGCCGCCCAGGCCCGGCATGCGGATCTTCAGGCCCTTGAGGTCGTCGACGCTGTTGATTTCCTTGTTGAACCAGCCACCCATCTGCATGGTGGTGTTGCCGGCATTGAACGGCTTCACGCCGTGGGGCGCATAGGCTTCATCCCACAGGGCCTGACCTTCGCCCTTGTGGATCCAGGCGTTCATCTCCAGGGTGGAGAAACCGAACGGAATGGAGGTGAAGAACTGCGCGGCCGGCACCTTGCCCTTCCAGTAGTAGGGGGTGCCGTGACCCATCTCGGCGGTACCGCGGGAAACAGCGTCGAACACTTCCAGCGCCGGAACCAGCTCGCCCGCCGCGTAGACCTTCACGCTCAGGCGGCCGTTGCTCATGGTGTTGATGCGCTCGGCCAGGCGCTCGGCCGCGGTACCCAGGCCCGGGTAGTTCTTCGGCCAGGAGGTGACCATCTTCCATTGGAAGGTTTGCGCGGGGGCTGCAGCGGCTTGCTGGGCAGCGGGGGCGGTGTCGTCCTTGCAACCAGCCAGACCCAGCGTAGCAAGCAGGGCAGCGGCGGCGCCGAACAGATGGCGACGATTCATGGTGTCTCCCTTGGAGGTCGGACCCTTGCGGGTTGTTTTTTTTGATGGGGGGTAGCCTGTAGCCAGGCAGCATGGCTTTTTACCATATCTGACGGGCGGAAGCTGAATGCCGCAGCCCGCGCCGTGCTTGTGGGAGCGAATTCATTCGCGCACCTTGCTGTCAGAGGCTGGCCGGCCGCTAAACAGTTCGCGGACGAGTCCGCTCCCACAGGACGACGGCGGCGGGTGGGCAACCCCGCCACCTCGTGACTACAGCGCCTCCAGCTTGGCGTAGCTGAGCATCAGCCACTTGCTGCCCTCGTCGAAATTCACCTGCACCCGCGCCTGGGCCCCGGAGCCCTCGAAGTTGAGAATCACCCCTTCGCCGAACAGCGCGTGGCGGACCCGCTGCCCCAGGCTGAAACCGGTCTGCGGCACCTCGGCGCCGGCGAACAGCGAGGCGTTGCCGGCCGTGGACCCGCCATAGGGCCGGCTGACGCTGTTGGACAGGCGCACCTCCTGAACCAGCCCGGCCGGAATCTCGCGCACGAAGCGCGACACCCGGTTGTAGGTCTCGTTGCCGTACAGCCGGCGTGTCTCGGCGTAGGTCATCACCAGCCGCTGCATGGCCCGGGTCAGGCCGACGTAGGCCAGGCGGCGCTCCTCTTCGAGGCGCCCGGGTTCCTCCAGGCTCATCTTGTGGGGGAACAGCCCTTCTTCCATGCCCACCAGGAACACCAGGGGGAATTCCAGGCCCTTGGCGCTGTGCAGGGTCATCAGCTGCACGCTGTCCTCATCCTCGGCGGCCTGCTGCTCGCCGGCCTCCAGCGAGGCGTGGTCGAGGAACGCCGACAGGTGCGTCTCGCCCTCGGCCAGGTCCTCGTACTCGAAGGCGCGCGCGGCGGACACCAGTTCCTCCAGGTTTTCCACCCGGGTCTGGCCCTTCTCGCCCTTCTCGTCGCGGTGGTAGGCCAGCAAGCCGGAGCGCTCAATGACCTGCTGGGTCATGCTGTGCAAGGGCAGGCCCTCGACGCGCAGCGCCAGTTCGTCGATCAGCTCGACGAAGCCGTTCAATGCGCTGGCGGCGCGGCCGGCGATGGCCTTGACGCCGATGGCCTGGTGGATGGCGCCCCACAGCGACAGTTCATGGGCGCGGGCGAAGTCGCGCAGGGTTTCCAGGGTCTTCTCGCCGATGCCGCGCGCCGGCAGGTTGATCACCCGCTCCAGCGCGGCGTCGTTGTGCCGGGTCTGCAGCAGGCGCAGGTAGGCCATGGCGTTCTTGATCTCGGCGCGCTCGAAGAAGCGCTGGCCGCCATAGATACGGTAGGGGATGCGCTCGCGCAGCAGCGCCTCCTCCAGCACTCGCGACTGGGCGTTGGAGCGGTAGAGGATGGCGATCTCGCGGCGCTTGAGCCCTTCCTTCTGGGCACGCTCGATGCTCTCCACCACGTAACGCGCCTCGTCGTGCTCGTTGTAGGCGGCGTACAGCAACAACGGCTCGCCGTCGCCGCCGTCGGTCCACAGCTCCTTGCCCAGGCGGTCGCTGTTGTTGGCGATCAGCGCGTTGGCGGCCTTGAGGATGGTGCCGGTGGAGCGGTAGTTCTGCTCCAGGCGGATCAACTGCACATCCGGGAAGTCCTGCCCGTAGCGCTGCAGGTTCTCGATCTTGGCGCCGCGCCAGCCGTAGATGGACTGGTCGTCGTCGCCGACCACCATCAGGCTGTCGCCGCCCTGACCGAGCAGGCGCAGCCAGGCGTACTGCACGGCGTTGGTGTCCTGGAACTCGTCGACCAGCAGGTGGCGGAAGCGCTGCTGATAGTGCGCCAGCAGGCCCGGCTGGTCACGCCACAGGTCCAGGGCGCGCAGCAGCAGCTCAGAGAAATCGATCACTCCGGCCCGTGCGCACGCCGCCTCGTAGGCGGCATAGATGGAGCGCATCGTGGTCAGGTACAGGTCGCCACCGGCCTGGATGTGCTGCGGACGGATGCCCTCGTCCTTCTGACCGTTGATGAACCACTGGGCCTGGCGCGCCGGCCACTTGCTGTCGTCCAGGCCCAGCTCGCGGATCACCCGCTTGACCAGGCGCTGCTGGTCGTCGGAGTCGAGGATCTGGAAATTCTCGGCCAGGCCGGCTTCCCGCCAGTGGGCGCGCAACAGGCGATGGGCCAGCCCATGGAAGGTGCCGACCCACATGCCCTGCGGGCTGTGGCCGAGCAGCCGGCCGATGCGCTCGCGCATCTCGTGGGCGGCCTTGTTGGTGAAGGTGACGGCCAGGATCGAGTGCGGCGTGGCGTTTTCCACGCCGATCAGCCAGGCGATGCGGTGCACCAGGACACGGGTCTTGCCCGATCCGGCACCGGCCAGCACCAGTTGGCGACCCAGCGGGGCGGTGACGGCCTGACGCTGGGCGTCGTTGAGGGTATTCAGCAGGGGGGAGAGGTCTTCTAGCATCGCGGCATTCTAGAGGTTGCATGCCGCGAGGGCGAGTGACGGCGCTGTGCGGGCGCGTCCGCTCCCACCAGAACCGCCGGCGGAACTCCACTGCTTGCAAAACGCCACCGGCAGGGCTTGGGCCGGCCGATGGGCTCGGGTATGCTCGCCCAACGCCTGGGCCCCAACTCCACTAAAAAACGCCTATGACCGCATCCCTAGACTCGGCTCTCAGTCTGCCGGTCTCCGCCGCGCAGTCCGTCAAGCAACAGTACGCTTCGCAGATCGCCATCGAGCGGACCCGCCTGCTGTATGAGGGATCGCGGCTGCCGACGCTGTTCATGCTGATCTGTGGCCTGGTCTCGGCCTGGGCACTCTGGCCATTCCTCGCGTCGCCGCTGCTGTTGCTGGGCTGGCTGGGCGCGCTGCTGGTCCTCGGGTTATTGCGCCTGTTGCAGGTACGCGCCTTCGAACGCGCCAGCGCCGAGCGGCAGGCCGATCCCTATTGGATACGCATGTTCGTGTTGGGCGCCGCCGCGTCCGGCGTGACCCTGAGCTTCGCCGCCATCATGCTGGCCCCGGCGGAAAGCTTCCTCGCCCAGGTGCCCCTGTACGGCCTGATCGCCGTCTCGGTGGCCTGCGCCACCATCGCCTATGCCATCAGCCTGCCGGCGCTGCTTAGTTTCATCCTGCCGTGCCTGTTGCCCACCTCGGTGTTTCTGCTGCTGAGCGACAGCGAACTGCTGCATGGCTGGGGCCAGCTCAGCCTGCTGCTGCTGCTCGCGCTGCTGGTGATGGCCTGGCAGGTCAACCGGCTGGTGCAGCGCAGCCTGATGCAGCGCTTCTACAACCAGGCGCTGCTGGAGCGCCAGGAAGAAGCCCAGCGTCACAGCGAGGCACTCAATCACAAGCTGGCCCGCGAGGTTGAACAGCGCCGCCAGGCGGAACGCCAGCTGCGCGCCGCCCACAGCCAGCTTGAGCGACGGGTCGCCGAACGTACCCAGGAACTGGACGAAGCCACATACGCGCTGGGCAAGAGCCAGGCGCGCCTGGCCATGGCCCTGGAAGCCAGCGAACTGGGTCTGTGGGACTGGAACCTGCGGACCGACGAAGTGCATCACTCCAAGCTGCAGGAGTTGTTCGGCCTGGCCCCGACCGGCACCCTCAACATGCGCCGCGACCTGCGCCCACTGCTGCATCCGGACGATCGCCGCCTGCTGCTGCATGCCCTCAGCGCGCACATGCGCGGGCGCACCGACGGTTACGCCGTGGAATACCGGGTGCGTCACGCCGACGGCTACTGGGTGTGGGTGGAGGACCGCGGCCGGGTCATGGAGCGCGACGAGCGCGGCCGCGTGGTGCGCATGCTCGGTACCCGGCGCAACATCACCGCCCGCAAGCGCCGGGAGGAAGAACAGCGCCTCGCCGCCACGGTGTTCGAGACCGCCAGCGAAGGCATTGTCGTGCTGGACCGGCACTACCAGGTGCTGGCGGTGAACCGGGCATTCTGCGTGATGACCGGCTACCGGCGCGAGGAAGCAGTCGGGCGCAACGTCACCCAGCTGGTCAGCTCGCCGGACACCCATCGCCAGTACCGGCAGATCCACGCCCAGTTGCTCGCCCATGGCCGCTGGCAGGGCGAGATGATGGAGACGCGCAAGAATGGCGAGCTGTACCCGCAGTGGCTGCAGATCAACGCGGTGCGCGACCGTAACGGGCGCATCACCCAGATGGTCGGCTTCTTCGCCGACCTCAGCGCCCGCCGCCAGGCCGAGGAACGCCTGCGCTACCTTTCCAACTACGATGCGCTGACCGGCCTGGCCAACCGCATGCTGTTCAAGGAACGCCTGCACGAGGCCGGCCAGCGCTCACGCCAGACCGGACGCAGCCTGGCGCTGCTGCACATCGACCTGGACCGCTTCAAGCTGCTCAACGACAGCCTGGGGCATGAAGTGGCCGACCAGGTGCTGCGCAACATGGGCCGGCGCCTCAGCGAGCAGTTGGCCGAGGCCGATACCCTGGCGCGGCTGGCGGCCGACGAGTTCGTGGTGCTCTTCGACCAGTACAGCAACCTGTCGAGCCTCTCCCGGCTGGCCAGCCAGCTGCTGGCCAAGCTGCGCGCGCCCATGACAGTGGACGGGCACGAGCTGGTCATCAGCGCCTCGATCGGCATCAGCCTGCTGCCCGAAAATGCCCGCGAGGTCTCGGCGCTGATCACCCAGGCCAACATGGCCATGCAGCACGCCAAGCATCTGGGCGGCGACAACTTCCAGTTCTTCACCGACAACCTGCAGGCCTGCACCCTGGAGCGGCTGCAACTGGAGAACCAGCTGCGCAAGGCCATCGACAGCGGCCAGCTGGAGGTCTTCTACCAGCCCAAGCTGGACCTGAGCCTGGACAGCCTGCAGGCCGCCGAGGCCCTGGTGCGCTGGCGTCATCCGCAGCGCGGCCTGGTGTCGCCGGCCGACTTCATCCCCCTGGCCGAGGAGACCGGTCTGATCGGCGCCATCGGCGAATTCGTGCTGCGCCGCGCCGCCAGCCAGGCATGCGAGTGGCGGCAGCAAGGCCTGGGCGACATCCGTGTCTCGGTGAATGTCTCCGTGCACCAGCTGCGCCAGGGCAACCTCACCACCCTGGTCCGCCGGGTGCTCGAAGAGACCGGCCTGCCGGCCCACCTGCTGGAACTGGAGCTGACCGAAAGCCAGCTGCTCGACAACGTCGAGAGCGTGCTGCACACCCTGAACCAGCTGCGCGAACTGGGGGTCAAGCTGGCCATCGATGACTTCGGTACCGGCTATTCCTCGCTCAGCTACCTCAAGCGCCTGCCGGTCGACTACCTGAAGATCGACCGCACCTTCGTGCGCGACCTGACCGAGGACGGCGAGGACGCCGCCATCACCCGGGCGATCATCGCCATGGCCCACAGCCTGGAACTCAAGGTGGTAGCCGAGGGCGTCGAGGAACAGCAGCAGCTGGACTTCCTCAAGTCCCAGGGCTGCGACGAGATCCAGGGTTTCCTGATCAGCCGACCGATCGAAGCGATTCATTTCGCCTCCCTGCTGCGCGAGCAGGAGATGATGGTCGCACCCTGACGCGCACCCATCAAAGGCTGGCTATGCGCGGCCTCGCCGTACTGCTGTCCTCGCCGGCAACGGACATCGCGAGGAACGACGCATGGATACGCGCAAACAACCGGGTCGCGGTCTGCGACTGCTGCTCCGCCTGCAAAACGTGACCCCACTGGTGCTGCAGACTGCCGTGCTGCAGCGCCTCAGCCCCCGGCAGATCGCCCTGATGGCGCCACATACCGAACCCCATCGGTTGCGTGTGCTGATCCAGGCGCTGCCTGTCGAGCTGCTCGCGCAGACCGCCCGCCATCTGGAGCCGCACAGCATCCTCGACACCTGGCTGCACCTGCCGGACAACCTGCACCTGCAGATCGCCAAGGTCCTGTGCCGCAACAGGGACTTCGCCACCGCGGCGCGCTACGCCGAATGCCTGGCGCCACAACAGCTGCGCAACCTGATCCTGGGCCTCAACGATCCGCTGCCGGTATTGCGCATCGGCGCCCGCTTCGGCGACGTGCCGCTGCTGGTGCAGAGCCTGCAGGGCATGTCGAGCAGCTACCTGCGCACCCTGACCGAGGTGTCCATTCCCAACGGCCATCTGCCGCTGTCCGTATCGGTGCTCAGCGGCCTGCCGGCCCGCCGCCAGGCGGACATCTGCCGTCAGCTGAGTCCGGCGGTGCGCAGCGCCCTGGAGCCGGAGCTGCGCCAGCGCAGCGATGAGCTGTGCCGCCTGCTGGCCACGAACGCCTGATGCTCAGAGCGTGTCGAGGAAGCTGCGCAGCGCGCGCAACTCTTCGACATTCAGCCCCAGACGCTGGAAGCGTGCCGAGGTTTTCGGGAACAGCGGGTCGTTGACCTGCTCGCCCTGGGGCTGCGGGCGCGGCATGCCGACGTTGTAAAAATTCAGCACCCCCTGCAGATCAGGGAACAGGCCGTTGTGTATCCACGGCCCTGTCTTGCTGACCAGGCGCAGCGACGGGGTGCGGAAGCGGCCCACATCCTCCACCTTGCCGGTCACCTCATGACGCCCCAGGTCCTGGTACTTGCGCCCGTAGTAGGTCATGCCGGCGTTGTGGAACTGGTGATCGGTCATTTCCGGGCCGAAATGGCAGTTCAGGCAGCGCGCCTGGGTCCGATACAGATGCAGGCCGTGGATCTGCTGATTGCTGAGCTGGTTGTGGCGACCGTTCAAGAAGCGCTCGAAGCGGGTGGCGCGCGCCACCCGCACCAGGGTGCGCTGATAGGTGGCCAGCGCCTGGCCCAGTTGCTCGGCGTCGATGGTCTGCCGGCCGAACACTGCCTGGAAACGCGGGCGGTACGCCGTACTGGCGTTCAGGCGTTCCAGCAATTCCGGCAGCGTGAAGGCCATTTCCAGCGGGTCCTCGATCGGCCTCAGCGCCTGGGCTTCCAGGGTCGACGCGCGTCCGTCCCAGAACAGCGAGGTGGCGAAGCCACTCATCACCACGCTCGGCGAGTTGCGCCGGCCGGCGACGCGGTCGTGGCCGAACGACACCTTGCGCCCGTCGGCGAACGCCAGGTCCGGCTCGTGACAGGAAGCACAGGCGATCTGCCCGGAGCGCGACAGCCTGGGGTCGAAGAACAGGTCTTCGCCCAGCCTGGCCTTCTCCTCCGTATGCGGATTGTTCGCCGGCGCAGGGGCCCGCTCGGGCAGCGGCCCCAGCTCCTTCCAGGCCACGTCCGGGTCCACGTGGGGAGGAGGCCACTGATCCGCAGGCCCGGAATAGACCTGGCGCAGGCAGGCGTATTGCTCGGAAGTGGGTGTGCCGCCGGGTGGGGGCAGCTCGCAGGCCAGGGCGGGCACGGCCAGCAGGCCCGCAGCCAACACCGCGATTCGTGCGATTTTCATGTCTGTCACTCACTACGGGCAGAAACGAACGCGCCCGGCGAGAGCAGTCCCGGCCGGGCGATGGATTGCGCGATGGTCAGAAGCGGTAGCCGACTTCCAGCCAGTACTGGCGGCCTACGTCGTAGCTCGGTGTGGTCGCTACGGCGCTGCTCTGCACGCTGCTCACCACCTGCTCATCCAGCACGTTGAAGACGTCCAGATTGACGAACAACGCCTGCTGCTTGCCGGTGGGAATCTCCCAGCCCAGCCGCAAATCCCAGGTCAGGGCCGCGCCATAGTCGGTTTCTTCCCACACCTCGACCGCCACGCCCTGGTATTCATCCATTACCCCGGACACCTTGCCGATATCCCGGTAGCCGGCGCGGTAGCGGAAGAAGTTGCTGACCGTGAGGTTCCAGCCCGGAATCTCCGTCACGCCACTCAGGCGTGCGGTCCAGGGCCGCGCGTAGTTGCCGGCCGGGCGCTCGGCGTAACGGATGAACTCACCGTCGTAGCGAATGTAGGGATTGTGGTAGTAGTCCTCGTCCAGCTCTTCGCTGTAGTCGGCGTGGTTGCTGGCCACCTCGGTCCAGTCCAGCGCCAATTGCAGGCTGCTTCGGGTGCCGGCGAAACGGATCGGCTGCAGCGGGGTCGCCGTGAAGCTGACCACCTGGGCGTCGCTGCGACCGTCGTTGGTGTAGGTGGTGTAGGTGCGCGAAAGCGCCTCCGTGTCCTGGGAGGGCTGACCGAGGGTTTCGCCCGCAACCTGGATGACCTGATCGCGACCCTTGCGGTTCACGTACTTGAGCCCGTACTCCACCCCGGACCACTGCTGGGTCAGGCCGAGCACCAGCTCGTCGTCGTAGGCGATGTCCAGCTGGTTGAACTTCACCGTGTTGGCGGCCTGGGCGGTCTCGGTCCAGGCATCGTTCAGCGTGTTGCGCTTCAGGGTGCTGCGCAGCATGTTGCGCCCATCCTCCAGTTGCCAGGCAGCGGCGTTGCGACCGTAGTACCGGTTGGCGCCCGCGGTGACCAGCGTCGCGCCGTCGCCCAAGACGTCATAGGTGGCGGCGAAGCGCGGGGCCACGGTGACTTCGTCCATGTAGTCGTCACCGTCGACGCGGATGCCCGGGCGCAAGCTGAGGCGGCCCCACTGGATTTCATCCTGCAGCCACACGCCCCACGAGGTGGTCTGGACCGTGAACTCACCCTGGCGATAGTAGGTGGCGGAGGACAGGTACTGACCCGGCCAGCCCCGGGCGGTGGTGCCCAGGGCGCAGGCCACGGTGTCAGTGACACCCAGCGCATTGGTGCAGGTGCTGGTGGATTTCGCCGTTACGTAGACATGGGTGTCGGTCAGGCGCCGGTAATGGGTGTCCTGGTAGCCCAGCTCCAGGCCGGACTGCACGGCATGACGGGTATCGCCCAGCAGGAACGCGCTCCAGTCGGCATTGACCCGGTACTGCCAGCTGTCCTGCCGCTGCTCGATATCGCCGTAACCACCCTGCAGGCTCATGCGGGTCAGCGGGTTGCTGCCGACGGTGCCCCAATCCTTGCTTTCGGAATAACTCCAGGAGAAGTAGTCGGCGCTGTCGGATTCGCGCGACTGTTCGATCCGCCCCCAGGCCAGCTGCTGCTCCACCTTGGCCAGATCACCGCGCCAGATGGCTTTCAGTCCCGTCTGCAGGCCGCCCAGCTGGGTATCGAAGCCGGAATCCAGGGTGTTGCTGCGAAAGTAGTGGTTCTCCTCCGGGGCATAGGTCAGGCTGGACTCGATCTGCCAGGCATCGCTGGCCTGCCAGACCGCCTTCAGGAAATAGTTGTCGATCTGGCGCTGCTGTTCTTCCTCATGAAATCCCATGTTCTCGACGTGGTGGGCGGAATAGAGGCTGAGCGGGATGATCGAGCGCTTCTGGGTAAAGTTCGCCAGCAGGCCGAAGGTATCGGTGACATGCCCCTCCAGGGTGCCGCGCACGATGGTTTTCTCGAACTTCGGTTGCTCGTCATGCGAGGAGGAGTAACGAAAGCTCTCTTCCTGGCTCTGGGCGATGTGGTACTCGGTCCATTCCGACCGGGTCATCTGGTAGGAGAGCTTGCCGTGCAGCGTCTTGCTCGGCATGCGCGTGGTCGCCTCGACCACCCCGCCGGTGAACTGCCCATAGGCCGCCGGGACGTTGCTGTCGAGCACCTTCACTTCTTCGAGCAGATCGGTGTCCAGCGCCAGGCCCTGGCTGCGGCCGGGCACCGAGTCGAGCAGGCTGGGATTCGAAGCGGCCGGGTCGATGTTGTTGTTGATGTTCATGCCATCGACCACTAAGGCGTTCTGGTAGAACTTCGCCCCGTTGATGCTGATGTTCGCCGGCGCGATTTCCCCTGGCGTCTTACTGCTCAGCTGGGCGTCGTCGAACTGCACGTTGGGATTGAGCTTCAGCAGGCTGGTGATGTCACCGTTGCCGGCAGGCAGACCTTCGATCTGCTGGCGGCCCACCACCTGAGTGCCCATCGGCAGGGTCTGCCGGCCTTGCACCAGCGTGTTGCCCAGCTCCAGCATGCCGGCCTCGCGCTCGGGCGCAACGATGCGTACGCCCTGCGCCTCGACTCGCCAGACCAGCCCGGAGCCGGCCAGTATCTGGTCGAGCGCCTGCACCGCACTCATCCGTCCTTGCACCCGGGGTGCTTGCTTGCCCGCCAGCAGCGGGCTCGGCGCCCCAACTTGCAGGCCGGACTGCTGGCCGAACCCCAGCAGCGCACCGGCCAGATCCTGCGCGGGAATGTCATAGATGCGCAGCGCACTGTGCGCCGCGCTGGGCGGGTTGGCCGCGCCGGCATGCATGACCGGAGCCAGACTGAGCAACGCCAGCAGACCGGAACCGGTCAGCAGGCGGGCCAGTGGCCTTGGCTGGAAAGCGTGAGACATGAATCGTTCCCCATACAGCCGCCCCAAGGTCGGGGCAAAAGAAAATGCGAACGCCTATCATTCGGCTCGCTTGCTGTAATGACGAACGGGGCAGAAAAAATTTCAGACTTGTCCGAGGAAATTTTTCCGAAGGGGGCTCAGCGGATCACCTGGAGGACTGCGCAGATCAAAGCGGGCGCCACATGGCGGTCTGCAAGTTCCACGTTGGGCATGAACGCCAAACCCGGTAGATAGGAGCGCTGCCCCAGCGATTCGCTCACTCATCCAGGCACTCGGCACAGCGGGTGAGTGCTTCGCGCACCAATTGATGAGTCAGGCCCACGGAAATGCCCAGCTGCGTGGCGATCTGGCTGAGCGTCAGGCCCTCGATGCGGTGCAGGTAGAAGGCGTCGCAGGTACGTGGTGGCAGCCGATCCAGCGCCTGTTGCATGGCCCGCAGCTGGTCGGCATACAGCGCGGCGCTGGCCGGGCAGTGCTGGGGCGCGGCCAGTGACGCCAAGTGCTCGTCAGCGTCGTCGACCCGTTGCTCGATCTGCAGGTGCCGGCTGCTGTCGATGGCCAGGTTGCGCACGATACGGTAGAGGTAGCCGGCCGGCTGCTGGCAGGCGGCCTCGCGGTCGAAGCGCAACCAGGCTTCCTGGACGATGTCCTCGGCCTGGGCGGGGCTGCCCAGCAGGCGGGCGGCATACTTGATCAGTGCCTCGCGGTGGGACAGATAAAGTTGCAGGCGGGGGAATGGCACGGCTCGGCGCAACAGCAGGTGCAGGACGAGCGATCCTACCCGTGTTGAGAAGCATTATCAATAAAGCCTTCGACAGCCCGCAGCGCCTGCTCGATGCTTCGCTTGTACTCCAGGTAATGCAGCGTCTGCAGCTGGCCGGCCTCGAATGCCCCACTCAGTTCCAGCTCGGCGACCATCAACGGGCCAACCAGGCTACGCGCACGCAGTTGGGCAACCACCGTCCGGTACAGCCGGTCGCCGAGTTTGCGCTGGTGGAAATCCTCCCAGCCGCAATACAGGGTGAGCTGCTCTTGCTGCTGCGCATCCCGGCTGATGCGGGCATACAGCGGCATCGGCCCCGGCGTGGCCTGCGGTGGCAGGCGACGCACTAGCTCGGTGGCGGTCAGCGGTGCGCCGGGCAGCAACTGGTAATAGCGCACCGGCCCCTGGCCGAGCATCGCCGGGCGATTCTGCGGGCTGCCCGCCACCGTTTCGAGGAAATGCTGCAGCCTTGGCAGCACGGCTTCCGGGCGCCCCGGCAGGGTCTGCTGCCAGAGCGCATTGCACTCATCGAGCAGGTAGACCTGGGTGTCTTCGCCGCTCTGGTAAAAGACCTGCAGGCAACCGGGCTCCGCATGACGCAGCACAAGGCCGAGGCTGTGATCGGTCAGTACCTGGCAATCCAGATGCAGCGGAGGCAGGCTCGGTTGCGCCATGCCCAGGCAGGCGAGCAGGCCGGGCAGCTCGCCCAGCACCTGCTCGCTCACCTCGCCGTCGCGACGCTGCCAGATCCGGTAGTGGCCGGCGATGCGCACCAGCAGTCGCGCCTCGCTCTCGCACAGCACGTCGGCGCATTGCGCGTACAACCCTTCCAGACGCTGGGCCAAGGCCTGCGCACGGTTCTGGGCGAAACACTGGAACTGCACCCGGTGGGCGTGCACACCCTCGCCCAGCAATTCGCACAGACACTCGAACACCGCCTGCGGACCTTCGTAGCGCTGGTGGGTCACCTCGTTCCAACTGGTCAGGGTGATACGGTCGAGGCTCTGCACCAGATTGGCCTGGCTGCCGCCATAGTCCAGCACATCGTTGCGCCCGCCGACCATCTGGGCGCGGGACAGGCCTTGCAGTGGGTCTATCCCCACATTGATCAGCACCAGTACCCGCTCGGCGCGCCGCTTCTCCAGCATCAGGGCATCTGCCACCTCGGCCTGCGGTCCGGGCAGCGTCTGCAGGCAGGCGCGCAGCCCCTGCAGCTCGAAGTCGCGCAGGTGGCTCTGACCAGGGTGCAAGGTCACCCGGCTGGCGCTATCGAGTACGCCGTTGCGCTGCGCCCAGGCCAGCAGGGCAATCAGGTGCCGGCTGCGCTTGAGCGGCACCCGGTCCTGACACTGGCTGGCAGTCAGGCTGCCGTCGTAGAGCGCCCATTGCTCGGGCTCCACGCGGCGCAGGGTCAGGTTGGGCTCGGCCAGGCTATTGGCAATGCCCGGGTTGACGGTATCGATCTTCGCCCCGCTGCGCGCAAACAGCACGCGCAGGCGGCGGGCCAGCACCAGCATGTCGCGCTCGCTCAGTGGGTTGAGCACGTGCTGCTGCTCGGCGAATGCCTTGAGGCTCAGGTAGCTGCGCATCAGCGCGGCGACCAGCAGTCGCAGCTCGCTCTCCACCTGGCGCAGCTTCCAGCGTGGGCGGCTGTCGAGCAGGACGAGGCGGGGCTCGCCCCAGCCCCAGCCCGCACACAGCTGGCGCAGCAGCTGACGCTGCCAGGTGCGCCCGAGGGCAGACGCCGGCCGGCTCAGTTGCCGGTCGACCTTCAGGTACAGGCAGCGACGCACCAGCTCCAGGCGCGCGGCGTCGTCACGCAGATAGTCTTCCAGACGCCGATAGAGTCGGATGTAGGGGTCCAGATCGTCCAGGCCATCCACGCCGGACAGCACGTCGCGTTTGAACTGCAGGGCCAGCGCCTCGCCACCGGGGTGGGCACTGACGTAGGCCTCGTTGAGCAGCAGCTTGAGCACCGACTTGTAGGGCGACTGCATCGCCTTGTAGAGCTGCCACATGCCGGCGCCCAGGTACTCCCGGGCCGGGATGCGTCCCAGGTAGCCGAAATGCAGCTCCTGCTCGGCCGTCAGCACCCCGCACGAACGCAGCGCGGCGACATAGTCCGGGTAGCGCTCCTCCTGCTCGGCGGGCACCAGCCACCAGGTGGGCGTGCGGCCGGCCAGCCACAGCGCCGTGCGAAAGAACTCATCGAGCAGCAGGTAGTGTTGGCTGCTGCCGCAGTCCTCGCCGGTCAGCTCGGCATCACGCCGACCACTGGCGAAGCGCTCCGGGTCAACCAGGAACACGTGCAGCTCGGCGCCCTGGCTGGCCGCCCAGTGTTCCACCGCGCGCGCCTTGCGCCGCAGCAGGTCCAGGGCCGCCTCGTCCAGCGCCGGGTCATGGCACAGCCAGAGGTCCATGTCGCTGCGCTCAGTCTGCGCCAGGGTGCCCAGGCTGCCCATCAGGAACAGCCCATGCAGCGGAGCAACCTGCTGCTGCGGCAGCGCCCAGTAGCGGAACGAGCGAGCCAGCTGGCGCGCCTCGTTCAGCGCGGCTTCGGTGGGTTCGTAGTCGCTCAGGCCCGCTGGCGCGCTGGTCGAGACGTAGCCGGGCAGACCCGGATGATTGACATGAAACAGCAGCGGCAACAGATGCAGGACACGCTGCTGGCGGGTGGACAGCAACTGGTGGGCGCGTTCGAGACGCCCCGCATTCAGTGTCAGAAAACGCTGGCGCAGCAGCTCCAGGCCCCGGCGATCCGGCAACGGACCAGGGACGCCAGGTGGGGCGCTGCAATCGTTCGAGGACATGTGCGAATCGGAGAACGGGCCACCGCCCGGCACAGCCGGCGGTGGCGCCTGTGCGCGCGGATCAGCCTTCCGCGGGGGTCAGGATGGTCAGCAGGGCCTGGGCGTGCTCGGCGGCATCGAGGCCGAGGCTGGTCAGGTAGCCACCGTCGACCTGGGTGAGCAGGCCACGGGCATGCAGACGGGCGGCGGCGCCCAGCAACTGCGGGTCGGCGTCGCTGTGCAGCTTCAGGCCTTCCTGGTGGTTGGCCAGGTTGAAGTGGGTCAGCAGGTGCAACTCGGCAATGCGCTCTGGCGTATAGGACATGGCTGCTTCCTTTGTAGTAGGGCGGGATTCAGTGCTCGGCGGCCTCGTCGGGCAGCTCGGGTAATGCACGCAGCAGGCGCTCGTAACGCTCGCCATCGAAGGGACGGTTGTCGTTCAGCATCACACGCACCTCATCCGCCAGGACGAGGGCCATCATCTGCAGGATTTCCTCACGCTCGTAACCGACCAGGCTCAGCTTGTTATAGACCGCCCGGGTCGCCGGAGGCTCGCCGCCTTCCAGTTGCGCCTCAATGGCCTCGATCAGCGCCTGGCCGGCGTACAGTTCGTCATCCTCGGATGCATGCATGGGAAACCCCCTGTGAAGTGGTTCGCATTCTGCCACGCGGACTGCCGGCTGTCCCCCGTCCTGCGCGATTCAGTCCCGCCAGGCGCAGAAACAGCCACTGGCCAGCGTCTGCGGCGCCAGCACCGGGCGACCGGCGAGCAGCGCATCGAGCACCGGCTCGACGAAACTGTTGGCCGAGGTGCATACCGCACCTTCGCTGTAGGGGCCGAAGTAGGCCAGCCGGCCCAGGCTGTCCCAGACGGCCACCGCCGGGCTGGCTGGCAGGTCCTCGGCGCCCTGCAGCCCGCTCAGCGGCTGCAGCGCGGCCAGCGGCGCCGGCAACTGGCCGCGACTACCGGAACGCTGCACAGCATAGAACTGCACCTGCCCGGCATAGCGTTCGAGCATCTCGGCCAAGTGTTGCTGGTTGCCCACGTTGCACGGGCAGGCCGGATCCCAGAAATGCACCAGGCGCACCGACCCGGGGCCGGCGATGGCGGCGGGCAGTTGCAGGTGCTCGCCGCTGAACAGCGTGGGCGAGGTATCGAAGGGCCGCAGGTAGCGGGCCTGATACCACCAGAAGGCCCAGACCATGGCCACCAGCCATAGGCCGGCGAGCAGGTAGGCGAGCAGGGACTTGCGCGTCAGGGACATGGTACGGCGACCTTGGCTGTGGGGCTTGCCGGGTGCGGCGCCGCGCAGTATACCGGGTCCGCCCTTTCCCGCATTCGGTACGCCATGTCCACTTTCCAGCCCGAACACCTGCTCGCAGCCTTGCCACCGCTGGCGGCGGCCGGCCAGGAGCCCGCGCAGAGCGGCCACTACCGCAGCTTCTACGGGCTCGACGCGGTACGTGCCGGCGTGCGCAGCCGGCTGGGCAGCTTCCGGGCCGGCCCCTATCGCCTGGCGGCGCAGGTCTGGCTGCCCGAGCGGCCGGTGGCCACACTGCTGATGCTGCATGGCTACTACGACCACATGGGGCTGTACGGCAACCTGGTGGACTGGGCGCTGAGCCTGAACTTCGCGGTACTGGCCTGCGACCTGCCCGGGCACGGGCTGTCGAGCGGCAAGCGCGCCAGCATCGACGACTTCGGCGAATACCAGGCGGTGCTGCACGGGCTGTTTGCCGAGGCCGAGGCCCTGCGCCTGCCCCGCCCCTGGCACCTGTGCGGACAGAGTACCGGCGGCGCCATCCTGCTCGATTACCTGCTGCATGGCCGACCACGCCCCGAGCTGGGCGAGACCATCCTGCTCGCCCCGCTGGTACGGCCGCGCGCCTGGAAACGCTCACAGCTCAGCTACCACCTGGTGCGCCCGTTCGTCGACGCGATTCCCCGGCGGTTCAGCGTGAACTCCAGCGACGCCGACTTCATCGACTTCGTGCACCACCGCGACCCGTTGCAGCCGCGCATCCTGCCCACCGCCTGGGTCGGTGCCCTGGCGCGCTGGATCCCGCGCATCGAGGGCGCCCGGCGCAGCGCGCACAGCCCGCTGATCGTGCAGGGTGAGCAGGATGCAACGGTGGAATGGCAGCACAACCTCGACGTGCTGGAGGACAAGTTCAACCAGCCGCGCCGATTGTTATTGCCCGACGCACGGCATCACCTGGTCAACGAGCGCGAGGCGTTGCGTCAGCAGTATTTCGAGTTCCTGACCCGCCAACTGGGCTGAGCCCGCGTCAGTTGCCCACGCGCAGGCTGGCGCGCAGCGCGGCCAGTGCCGCCCGGTAATAGCGCTGCCCCTCGGCCGACTCGGCGAAGCGGGCGAAGCGTTCCAGCTCAGCGTCGTTCAACGGCTGGTAGACCCGCGCCAGTCCCTCCACCAGGCGCGGTTCCATCTGTTGCCGCAAACGGGCGCGCTGACTGTCCAGTACGCCCTGGCTGGCCATGCCCATGGGCAGTCCGGGAATCATCTGGCTGAGGCTGTCGGCGGCCACACCGGCCAGGGCCAGGCTGACCTCCACGCCCGCCTCGCTCGCCGGCAGCGCATCCGCCAGGCGCCGCAGGGTGGCACGCCGCGGCTCGCTCAGCGGCAGCGCCTGCGGCGCCCGGCTCAGGCTGGCCGGACTGCTGGCCTGAACTTCGGCGGCCACCACCTTGCGTCCCAGGGGTGACTCGAAGAAGTCCAGCGCCGGAGCGGGGTCGGTCAGTCGCGTGCGCAGCGTCTCCAGCGCCCGCTCGTCCATTCCCCGGGGCTGAAAACGCTGGTTGCTGTTGGCCACCAGCGTCTGGAAGACACCGGCCGGCAACGTGTCGCGATAGCGCTGCTGGGCCTGGCGCAGCGCGGCATGGAAATGCTCGCGCTGCTGCGGCCACCCGGCGGCCTGGAACAGTCGCACGTGCGGCTCCGCCTCGGCCACGACCGGCAGGCTGAGGAGGGCAAGAAGCAGGCAGATGAACGCGGGCATGAAAACTCCAGGCAGACGCGCGAAAGCGCGCATTTTCAGAAGGAAAATCACGGCTGTCGAGCGCCGCAAAAAGTACTTTTCAGCGCCCCCCCGCGCAGGCATAGAATGCGCGCCTCTGACACCCCTGGGGACTCCCGTGCTGGCGAATATCATCGATGATCTGGTCGCGCGTGGCTGGTCAGTGCAGCCCCACTTCCTTGCGAACTCTCTGACCCTCCAACTGGCCACAGAGTGCCGCGCCCGCCATGCGGCCGGCGAACTGCTGCCCGCCGCAATCGGTCGCGGCGACGGCAAGCTGATAAACGAGTCCATCCGCAGCGACTCGATCCTCTGGCTGGAGCCGGGTCAGTCGGCGGCCTGCGACGAATACCTGGCAGCCATCGATGCGTTACGCCTGACCCTGAATCGCGAGCTGTTCCTCGGTCTGGAGGATCTGGAAAGTCATTTCGCCGTCTATGCGCCGGGCGGCTTCTATCAGCGCCACCTGGACCGCTTCCGCGATGACGACCGGCGCACCGTGACGGTGGTGGTCTACCTGAACGACCCCGACTGGTGCGAGGCCGACGGCGGGCAGCTGCGCATGTACCTGCCCGAGGGCGAGCGCGACATCCTGCCGGAGGGCGGCACGCTGGTCTGCTTCATGTCCGACCGGATTCCGCACGAGGTCCTGCCCGCCCGCCGCCAGCGCCTGGCGCTGACCGGCTGGATTCGCCGGCGGATCTGAACGCCATGGAACGCATCCTGGTCAGCGCCTGCCTGCTCGGTCAGCCCGTGCGCTACGACGGCGGCAGCCATGGCCCGTTCGAGCGCCTGCGCCAGTGGCAGGCGGAAGGCCGGCTGGTCTCGTTGTGCCCGGAAATGGCCGGCGGCCTGCCCACGCCCCGCCCGCCGGCGGAAATCCCCGGCGGCGCCGGTCGCCAGGTGCTGGCCGGCCGTGCACCGGTCATCACCGTGCATGGGCTGGACGTCAGCGATGCCTTTCGCGCTGGCGCCGAGGCCGCGCTGCGCCTGGTGCGCGAGCGGCACATCCGCCTGGCCATCCTCAAGGCGCGCAGCCCGTCCTGCGGCAACCGGCAGAACTACGACGGCAGCTTCAGCGGCACGCTGATCGACGGCGAAGGCGTGACTGCCGCCGCGCTGCGCCAGGCCGGCGTGCAGGTGTTCAACGAGAACGAGCTGGACGCCGCCGCCGAGGCGCTGCGCGATCTGGAGCAGGCGTAGGGACCACCGCCCTGTGGGAGCGAATTCATTTGCGAGCTTTTCGTGCAGGACACACCGAAGCTCGCGGACAAGTCCGCTCCTACAAAAAGAGGGAAAGACCGCAACGAAAAAGGGAGGCCGAAGCCTCCCTTTTTCACCTCCATAAGCCGGCGCTTAGAACAGCACGCGGGCGCGGATGGTGCCTTCCACTTCGTGCAGTTTCTGCAGGGCCAGGTCGGAGTAGGCGGCGTCGACATCGATCACCACGTAGCCCACCGACTCGTTGGTCTGCAGGAACTGGCCGGAGATGTTGATGCCGTTTTCCGCGAACACGCGGTTGATGGCGCTCATCACACCCGGGATGTTCTTGTGGATGTGCAGCAGGCGGTGCTTGCCCGGGTGCGACGGCAGGGCCACTTCCGGGAAGTTCACCGAAGACACCGAGGTGCCGTTGTCGCTGTACTTGACCAGCTTCTCGGCCACTTCCAGGCCGATGTTGGCCTGCGCCTCGGCGGTGGAGCCGCCGATGTGCGGGGTCAGGATCACGCGATCCAGGCCACGCAGCGGGCTCATGAACTCTTCGTTGTTGGAACGCGGCTCGACCGGGAACACGTCGATGGCGGCGCCGATCAGGTGCTCGTCCTTGATGGCCTGGGCCAGCGGCTCGATTTCCACCACGGTGCCGCGCGAGGCGTTGAGCAGGATGGCGCCCTTCTTCATGGCGCGGATTTCCTTCTCGCCGATCATCCACTGGGTGGACGGCAGCTCGGGAACGTGCAGGGAGACGATGTCGGCCAGGCCCAGCAGCTCGTGCAGGCTGCCGACCTGCTGCGCGTTGCCCAGCGGCAGCTTGGTGACCACGTCATAGAAGTAGACCTGCATGCCCAGCGCTTCGGCCAGCACCGAGAGCTGGGTGCCGATCGAGCCGTAGCCGACGATACCCAGCTTCTTGCCGCGGATTTCGAAGGAATTGGCCGCCGACTTGATCCAGCCGCCGCGATGGCACACAGCGTTCTTCTCGGGGATGCCACGCAGCAGCAGGATGGCTTCGGCCAGCACCAGCTCGGCGACGGAACGGGTGTTGGAATAGGGCGCGTTGAACACCGCGATGCCACGCTCGCGGGCGGCGTTCAGGTCGACCTGGTTGGTACCGATGCAGAAGCAACCGACCGCGACCAGCTTCTTCGCGCAGTCGAAGATTTCCTCGGTCAGGTGGGTGCGCGAGCGGATGCCGATGAAGTGTGCATCGGCGATCTTTTCCTTGAGCTCCGCCTCCGGCAGCGAACCGGTGTGGTACTCGATATTGGTGTACCCGGCGGCCTTCAGGGTGTCCACGGCGTTCTGGTGGACACCTTCCAGAAGAAGGAACTTGATCTTGCTCTTGTCGAGGCTGGTCTTGCTCATCTGCGTACCTGTGATCCCGTATGAAATAGGCAGGGGGATGGTCAGCGGGAGTGGCTGGCCGGGCCGGCGCGCGGCCGACCCCGAAATCGGCCGGAGCGCGCGATTAACGGGGGGCGTATGCTAGCATGATCTCCTTTTTCCATGCTCGGTCGCGTCCTGAAGTGTCCTCAGGGTGACCATGAACGTTTCGAGAGTTCCGCCATGCTGCACGCCGCCCTGATCGAAGAACTGAAGGCCCTGGTCGAACCGGGCAAGGTCCTCACCGATGCCGCTTCGCTGGAAGCCTACGGCAAGGACTGGACCAAGCATTTCGCACCCGCGCCCAGCGCCATCGTGTTCCCCAAGAGCATCGAGCAGGTGCAGGCCATCGTGCGCTGGGCCAACCAGCACAAGGTTGCCCTGGTGCCGTCCGGCGGGCGTACCGGCCTGTCCGCCGCGGCGGTGGCCGCCCACGGTGAAGTGGTCGTGTCCTTCGACTACATGAACCAGATCCTCGAGATCAACGAATTCGACCGCACCGCCCGTTGCCAGGCCGGCGTGGTCACCAAACAGCTGCAACTGGCCGCCGAAGAGAAAGGCCTGTACTACCCGGTGGACTTCGCCTCCTCCGGCTCCAGCCAGATCGGTGGCAACATCGGCACCAACGCCGGCGGCATCAAGGTGATCCGCTATGGCATGACCCGCAACTGGGTGGCCGGCCTGAAGGTGGTCACCGGCGCCGGCGACATCCTCGAACTCAACCGCGACCTGATCAAGAACGCCACCGGTTACGACCTGCGCCAGCTGTTCATCGGCGCAGAGGGCACCCTGGGCTTCGTGGTGGAAGCCACCATGCGCCTGGAACGCGCGCCGAAGAACCTCACCGCAATGGTGCTGGGCACCCCGGACTTCGACGCCATCATGCCGGTGCTGCACGCCTTCCAGAGCAAGCTGGACCTGACCGCCTTCGAATTCTTCTCCGACAAGGCGCTGGCCAAGGTGCTGGCGCGCGGCGACGTGCCGGCACCGTTCGACACCCCGTGCCCGTTCTACGCGCTGCTGGAGTTCGAGGCCAGCACCGAGGAGGTAGCCAATGACGCGCTGGCGATCTTCGAGCATTGCGTGGAGCAGGGCTGGGTGCTGGACGGCGTGATGAGCCAGTCCGAGCAGCAGTTGCAGAACCTGTGGAAGCTGCGCGAGTACATCTCCGAGACCATCTCGCACTGGACGCCGTACAAGAACGACATCTCGGTCACCGTCTCCAGGGTGCCGGCGTTCCTCAAGGACATCGACGCCATCGTCGAGGCCAACTACCCGGACTTCGAAGTCGTCTGGTTCGGCCACATCGGCGACGGCAACCTGCACCTGAACATCCTCAAGCCGGACAACATGGGCAAGGACGAATTCTTCGCCAAGTGCGCCACGGTGAACACCTGGGTGTTCGAGACCGTCGCCAAATACAACGGCTCGATCTCCGCCGAGCACGGCGTGGGCATGACCAAGCGCGACTACCTGGGCTACAGCCGCTCCGAGGCCGAGATCGCCTGCATGAAGGCGGTGAAGGCGGTCTTCGACCCGAACGGCATCATGAATCCCGGCAAGATCTTTGCCTGACCAGAACAAGAGACACCCGCTCAGGAGAGCCCCATGAGCTACCAGCATCAGTATGTCGACGGTACCCGCATCCACTACCCGCTGGGCAAGGTGGTGTGCGTGGGCCGCAACTATGCCGAACACGCCGCCGAGCTGAACAACCCGGTGCCCAGCGAACCGCTGCTGTTCATCAAGCCGGGCAGCTGCGCCGTGCCGCTGGAAGGCGGCTTCAAGATCCCACGCAACCGTGGCGCCGTGCACTACGAGGCGGAAATCGCCGTGCTGATCGGCAAGCCGCTGTCGCCCAACCCCGGTGACGAGGAAGTGCTGGACGCCATCTCCGGCTTTGCCCCGGCGCTGGATCTGACACTGCGCGACGTGCAGAGCAAGCTCAAGGAGAAGGGCCTGCCCTGGGAGATCGCCAAATCGTTCGACGGCGCCTGTGTCCTGGCGCCGTTCGTGGCGGCCGACGCGGTGGCCGATCTGACCGACCTGCGCATTCGCCTGAGCCTCAACGGCGAAGTGCGCCAGGACGGCAACAGCGCCGAGATGCTCAATCCCATCCTGCCGCTGATCCGCCACATGGCCGGTCACTTCAGCCTGTTGCCGGGCGACGTGATCCTCACCGGCACGCCGGTGGGAGTGGGCCCCCTGCAGGTGGGCGACGAGATGGTTCTGGAGCTGCCGGGACTGTCGCGGTTCACCAGCAGGGTACTCTGAAGCCCGTGTGCCAGACTGAGTCGCGCGCCGACTTCCACCAGGCCCACCAGGACCGTGCCGAGGCCGACGCCCTGCGCCTGTTCGCGCAACGCGAGGTGCTCGGTGCGCGCTGGTTGACCTGGGTGGCGAGCGAGCTCTACCGGCTGAACCCGCCACCCTACGCCAACATGGTGCGCCGCGCACTGGCTCGTCTGACCGGCGGTGATGACGAGCACGCCTGATGCAGGTCTGTGCTCAGGACACTTTCAGGAGAGCTCCATGCAATCACGCCTTTTGCTGACCGCAACGCTGCTGGCCCTGCTGGCCGGGTGTGCATCCCAGCCGGCCGAGCGCCCTGGCGCACAGGCCTGTAACGCCACCCGCCTGGCGCACCTGGTTGGCAGGATGCCGGACGAGGCCACACTGGAGAAAGCACGCCAGCAGGCCAACGCCGAACGGGTGCGGGTGGTGGCGCCAGGCATGGTGGTGACCCTGGAGTACGATGCCCAGCGCCTGACGCTGTACACCGATGAACAAGGCAGGATCAAGCTGATCTCCTGCGGCTGAATCCCTTTTCTACGGCCGCCTACGACAGCGCGGCCTGCGGAACCTCCATGTCTTCCACCGATCTGAGGCGCGGCTACCTGCTGGGCCTGGCCGCCTATGTCATCTGGGGCCTGTTCCCGCTCTACTTCAAGCTGCTCGAAGCCATTCCGGCCAGCGAGATCATCGTGCACCGGGTGCTCTGGTCAGCGTTGTTCGGTGCCGCCCTGCTGATGGTGTGGAAGCACCCCGGCTGGTGGGCCGAGCTGCGCGCCCATCCGCAACGCCTGGCGGTGCTGGCCCTGTGCGGCCTGCTGATTGCCGCCAACTGGCTGATCTACGTCTGGGCGGTGATTAACGCGCGCATGCTCGAAGCCAGCCTGGGCTACTACATCAATCCCCTGGTCAACGTGCTGCTCGCCCTGGTCGTGCTGCGCGAACGGCTACGCCGTCTGCAATGGCTGGCGGTCGGGCTGGCCGCGCTGGGTGTGCTCCAGCAGATCTGGCTGCTCGGCAGCGTGCCCTGGGTTTCGCTGGCTCTGGCGCTGACCTTCGGGTTCTATGGGCTGATCCGCAAGCAGGCTCCCGTGGCGGCGCTGCCCGGCCTGGTGGTGGAGACCTGGCTGCTGTTGCCCGTGGCACTGCTGTGGCTAGCCTGGCATCCGGCGGCCATGAGTGCTCAAGCGGCATTCTGGAGCAGTAGCCAGCTCTGGCTGCTGGCCGCCGCGGGTCCGATCACGCTGATTCCACTGGTGTGCTTCAACGCAGCGGCGCGCCACCTACCCTATGCAACGCTGGGCTTCCTCCAGTATCTGGCGCCGACCCTGGTGTTGCTGCAGGCCGTGCTGCTGTTCGGCGAGCCGCTGGATTCGGCCCGCTTGCTGTCGTTCATCTGTATCTGGGTCGCGCTGGCGATCTACAGCCTGGACGCCTGGCTGACGCTGCGGCGCCGGTAGTCGACGGCCGCTCCGGCTACACGGACGGCTCGACCTGCTGCGCCTCAATGCGCAGCTCCACCATCAGGTCGTCGGCCAGGCGCTCCAGGCTGTGCTGCAGCGCATCCGGGGCCACCGGCAGCGGCACCGCCAGCAGGGCCTGGGCGCGGAACAGCGTTTCGCTGCCCATGGGCGCCTCGCTGACGGCGGTATCCAGCACCTCGATATTCACGCCCTGTTCGCCGAGCACCCGGGTCACCTCGCGCAGCAGGCCCGGCCGATCATCACCCACCAGCTCCAGGCGCATGGGGCGCCAGTTGCACACCGGCTCCGCCCCGGCCGGCGCGCCCTGCACGTGGATATCCTGCAGCGCCAGCGCCTCCAGCGCGTCCAGCAGCTCGTCCTGTGAGTCGGCCGGCACCGCCACGCGCAGGATGCCGGCGAATTGTCCCGCCATGCGCGCCATGCGGCTTTCCAGCCAGTTGCCGCCATGTTCGCCGACGCAGGTGGCGATGCGCTCAACCAGTCCGGTCTGATCACGCGCGATGACCGTCAGTACCAGATGTTCCATGCAGGGCTCCTCCCGACATCCAAGAACCTAGGTATAGATCACTCCCGGACTCGACGAAGGCAGCGCTGCAATTCCCGAATGCTTCATGTAGTATCCCGCGGCTCGGACTACAAGAACGAAACTACTCCCGCGTCCGGGTTAAATCGCAGAGATTCAAGTGAGGCAAGTGATGACTGAGCGCGTTCAAATCGGTGGCTTGCAGGTCGCCAAAGTCCTGTTCGACTTCGTGAACAACGAAGCCATTCCCGGCACCGGCGTCAGCGCCGATGCCTTCTGGGCCGGCGCTGCGAGCGTCATCCATGACCTGGCGCCGAAGAACCGCGCGCTGCTGGCCAAGCGCGACGCGCTGCAGGCCCAGATCGATGCCTGGCATCAGGCGCGCAAGGGTCAGGCCCACGACGCGGTCGCCTACAAGGCGTTCCTGCAGGAAATCGGTTATCTCTTGCCCGAACCCGCCGACTTCAAGGTGACCACCACCAACGTCGACGAAGAAATCGCCACCATGGCCGGCCCGCAGCTGGTGGTGCCGATCATGAACGCGCGCTTCGCCCTGAACGCCGCCAACGCCCGCTGGGGCTCGCTGTACGACGCGCTCTATGGCACCGACGCCATCAGCGAGGAAGGCGGCGCCGAGAAGGGCAAGGGCTACAACAAGGTTCGCGGCGACAAGGTCATCGCCTTCGCCCGCGCCTTCCTGGACGAAGCCGCACCGCTGGCCACCGGCTCGCACGTCGACGCCACCGGCTACAGCATCGTCGGCGGTCAGCTGCAGGTGTCCCTGAAGAACGGCAGCACTACCGGCCTGAAGGACGCCGCCAAGTTCGTGGGCTTCCAGGGTGAAGCCGCCGCACCGAAGGCCGTGCTGCTGAAGAACAATGGCCTGCACTTCGAAATCCAGATCGACCGCAACAGCCCGATCGGCCAGACCGACGCGGCCGGCGTGAAGGACATCCTGATGGAAGCGGCGCTGACCACCATCATGGACTGCGAAGACTCCGTGGCCGCCGTGGACGCCGATGACAAGGTCATCGCCTACAGGAACTGGCTGGGCCTGATGAAGGGCGACCTGGCCGAGTCGGTCAGCAAGGACGGCAAGACCTTCACCCGCACCATGAACCCGGACCGCAGCTACACCGCCGCCAACGGCGGCGAACTGAGCCTGCACGGCCGCTCCATGCTGTTCATCCGCAACGTCGGTCACCTGATGACCAACGACGCGATCATCGACAAGGATGGCTTCGAGGTACCGGAAGGCATCATGGACGGCCTGATCACCAGCCTGATCGCCATCCACAACCTGAACGGCAACACCAGCCGCAAGAACACCCGCACCGGCTCGGTGTACATCGTCAAGCCGAAGATGCACGGCCCGGAAGAAGTCGCCTTCGCCAACGAGCTGTTCAACCGCGTCGAAGACGTGCTGGGCCTCAAGCGCAACACCCTGAAGGTCGGCATCATGGACGAGGAGCGCCGCACCACCGTCAACCTCAAGGCCTGCATCCAGGCCGCCAGCGAGCGCGTGGTGTTCATCAACACCGGCTTCCTCGACCGCACCGGTGACGAGATCCACACCTCCATGGAAGCCGGCGCCATGGTGCGCAAGGCCGCCATGAAGGCGCAGAAGTGGATCGCCGCCTACGAGAACTGGAACGTCGACCACGGCCTGAACTGCGGCCTGTCCGGTCGCGCGCAGATCGGCAAGGGCATGTGGGCCATGCCCGACCTGATGGCCGCCATGCTGGAACAGAAAATCGGCCACCCGATGGCTGGCGCCAACACCGCCTGGGTACCGTCGCCGACCGCCGCTTCGCTGCACGCGCTGCATTACCACAAGGTCGACGTGTTCGCCCGTCAGCAGGAACTGGCCAAGCGTCAGTTCGCTTCGGTGGACGACATCCTGACCATTCCGCTGGCCGAGAACACCAACTGGACCGCGGAAGAGAAGCAGAACGAGATCGACAACAACGTACAGGGCATCCTCGGCTACGTGGTGCGCTGGATCGATCAGGGCGTGGGTTGCTCCAAGGTGCCGGATATCAATGACATCGGCCTGATGGAAGACCGCGCCACCCTGCGCATCTCCAGCCAGCTGCTGGCCAACTGGCTGCGCCACGGCGTGATCAGCAAGGAGCAGGTCATCGAAAGCATGAAGCGCATGGCCGTGGTGGTGGACCGCCAGAACGCCGGCGACGCCGCCTACAAGCCGATGGCGCCGAACTTCGACGACAACGTCGCCTTCCAGGCGTCGCTGGAGCTGATCCTCGAAGGCACCAAGCAGCCCAACGGCTACACCGAGCCGGTGCTGCACCGCCGCCGTCGCGAGTACAAGGCCCGGAACGGTCTGTAACCCGCAAACGCTGTGAAAAAACCGCCCCACGGGGCGGTTTTTTTATGCCTGTCGACGCTGAAGATCGGGTGATCCGGGCCGATACACCTGACGCGCACTTAGCTTTTAGTCATAAAGCGACGTATAATGTCATTATGACATCGCAGTGTTCAGGCAGCCCCCGCCGCCATGGAGTTCCTCGTGTTCAAGAGTCTGTCGCTGACTGCCAAGCTTTCCCTGGTACCAGCCGTGGCCCTGCTGGGCCTGATTCTCTTCGTCGGTCACACCTCTCTCCAGCTTGCCGAGACCAACGATCGCCTGCTGGTACTGGAAAGTCGCAGCTATCCGATTCTGGAACAAAGCGATGCGGTGATCTTTCAGTTCTCACGCCTGCCGGGGCTGCTCAACAATGCCGTCAGCGCGGGCGAAGCGACGCTGGTCGATGAGGCTCGCCAACTACTCGCGGACATCGAGACGCAACAACAGCAACTGGGCACCCTGCTGAGTGACGCGCAGCGCAGCGGGGAACTGCGGGCCTGGCGCGAGGCGGTCGCGGCGTATGGCCAGAACGCTCTCGAAGTCTCGCGTCAGTTGATAGACGGTTCGGCTTCGTTCGGCGACCTGGGCGACAACCTGCAGCGCATGACTGCCGATCTCGAGCGCGCCCAGGCCCTGGCCTCCGTCTTCCGCACCAGCGCCTACCAGGACTTCCAGCGGACACTGGCCTCCACGCGCAGCGACAACGTCGCGACCACCCAGCTGGGCATCGGCCTCAGCATTTTGCTGATAATCCTGGTGGGCTGCGGTGCCTGGTGGGTGACCGCCAACATCATGAGCAATGTGCGTCGGGTCATCGCCTCCCTGCGCGCCATCGCGAGCGGCGATGGCGATCTGACCCGGCGTATCGAAGGCGTCTCCAATGACGAAATCGGTACCATGATCCAGCTGTTCAACGCCTTCCTCGACAAGTTGCAGGCCACGATCCGCCAGATCGTCGAGGCGGCCAGCCCTCTGGCGCAGATGTCGCAGGACCTCTACCGGCTGACCAGCGAGGCGGAGCGCAACGCCCAATCCCAGCAGGAGCACACCGACTCCATCGGCCGTGACATCCTGACCATGTCGGAGCGCATCGAAGAAGTTGCTCAACGCTCCCGCCAGGCCTCCGACGAGGCGGGTGCCGCTTCGCAACAGGCCAATGCCGCCCGGGAAAACATCGGGGCTCTCGCCGGCGGTATCCAGGACCTGGGCAACAGTGTGATGTCTTCCGTCACCGCCATGACGCAGCTGGAGCAGGAAACCCAGGAAGTCGGCTCGGTTCTCACGGTGATCCGTACCATCGCCGAACAAACCAACCTGCTGGCCCTCAATGCCGCCATCGAGGCGGCGCGCGCCGGCGAACAGGGTCGCGGCTTCGCCGTGGTTGCCGATGAAGTGCGCAACCTGGCGCAGAAGACCGCCAGCTCCACGGAACAGATCCAGGAAATCATCCAGCGCCTGCAGCGCAGCGCCAACGCGGTACTCGATGCCATGACATCCAATGGCGCGAAAGCACGCGCCAGCATCGAACGCTCCAGCGAGGCAACCCGCCTGCTGGATGACATCGCCCGCACCGTCGGTCAGATCGACACCCTGAACGCGGCCATTGCCCGCTTCACCCAGGAGCAGATCGGCCTGTCGAGCTCGATACAACAAGAAACCCGGGTGCTGCAGCAAGGCGCCCAGGCCACCGCTCACGGTGCCGGCACCACCACCCGGCTCGGCGAGCAACTGGTCAGCACCGGCGACCATCTGCACGCAGCCACCGCTCAATTTCGCGTTTAACTCTCAAACCTTCGGGGACTTTCCATGCCTGCATTTCGAGCCATTGGCCTGGCAGCCGCTTGCCTGGCCATCACCCCAGCCTTCGCGCTGGAACAAGGCGACTACCGCTTCAATGCCTTCGGCACTGCCGCCGTCACCTACCTGGGTGGCGAAGCAGAGGGCCGCAACTACGGCATCAATGGCCAGACCACCGATTCCTGGCGCGGCGACCAGTTGTCCAAGCTAGGCACCCAGATGAGCTATGGCCTCACTGACAGCCTGAATGCCACCGCCCAACTGACCGCCAAGGCCGAGCAGGATTCTTGGAAAGCCAATCTCGAGTGGGCATACCTGGCCTGGCAGGCCAATGATCACGTCCTGCTGCGTGCCGGCCGGTTGCGCACCGCGACCTACATGTATTCGGAAACCCTCGACGTCGGCTTCAGCTACCCCTGGCTGCGGCTGCCCGACGAGGTCTATGGACAGATCCAGCTGTCCAACTACGAAGGTGTCGACGTGGTCTACAGCCTGCCGCTGTCCTTCGCCACCCTGAATATCCAGGCCCTCGCCGGTCAGGCCAAGGATCGCGACTATTACCTGTTTGATGAGTTCTACGACACCGATTGGGACAATCTGGTGGGCGCCAGCCTTAGCCTGGCCAGCAACGATTACGGCACCCTGCGCGTGGCCTACAACCAGGCCAAGCTGACCATCGACAACCCGCTGCTGGGCATCGCCGACAGCAAGGGCAGCTTCCTCAGCGTCGGTTACCAGTACGATGACGGCAGTTGGATCAGTGCCAACGAATGGACTCGGCGTACCATCGACGGCCCGATGAGTCCCGACCAGAACGCGTTCTACCTGATGGGCGGCCGCCGCCTGGGCGATTTCCTGCCACACCTCACCTATGCGCAGCTGGACGAGGAGAAGGGCGCACGCCAGTCGTCCTGGACCCTGGGCCTGAACTACAGCCTGATGCCGAACGTGACGCTCAAGGGCGAGTACAAGCAGGTCAAGACCGAGAACGGCTTCGAAGGCATGTTCGTGCCCTCAGCCCTCGAAGTGCTTAGCCAGAACATTCCGGACTTCGACGGCGAGATCATCAGCCTCGGCATCGACTTCGTATTCTGAGGAGACCGACCATGTCGCTTATTTCCCGCATTCTTGGCGTGATCACGCTGAGCGCGCTGGCCGGCGCAGCCCAGGCCCAGGTCGCCGTGATCATTAATCCCGCCGCGCCCAAAGCGCCAACCCAGGCCGAAGTCGCAAACATCTTCCTCGGCAAGGACAAATCCCTGAAGGGCTTTGACCTCAAGGGCTGGAATTCGACCAAGGAGAAATTCTACGGGCAGGTCACCAGCAAGAACGAAGCCCAGCTGAAATCCTACTGGTCCGGCCTGATCTTCACCGGCAAGGGTCAGCCGCTGGCCAGCGTGGCTGACGATGCCGCGATGGTCGCCCAGATCGCCGCGGAAGCGAATGCCATCGGCTACGTCGATGCCGCCGCCGTGACGCCGGCCGTCAAGGTGCTGTTCACGCTGCCGTGAGCCACCCAGAACCCCGGCCAGTGGCCGGGGTTCCAATATCCGGGCTCTAGACTTACGTCCAATGTCGATGCGCGGGTCGACGCACCACCATGCGAAACGACAAGAAGACACCCGGAGGCTCCATGAGCAAGGCAGATGCCTTTGCCGAGGCAGGCAAGACTGCCGTTCTGCAGAACATTCAGGGCACCATCGAATTCCTGCAGAAGCACCCGCCATTCGACCAGATGCAGCAAGGTCATCTGCTGCGCCTGGTGGAAAACTGCCAGTTGCGTTTCTATGCCCAGGGGGAGTCGATCCTGCATCCGGACGAAGGCCCGGTGCAGCATTTTCACATCGTCAAGCAGGGCCGTGTGCAGGGCAAACGCAGCCATCCGGGCGGCCGCCAGGACACCACCTTCGAAATCAGCACCGGTGAGTGCTTCCCCATCGCCGCGCTGCTCGGCGAACGGGCGACCCGGACCGCCCACGTGGCCGGCACGGACTGCTTCTGCCTGCTGCTGCCGCGGGAAATCTTCGTCGAGCTGTTCAGTCTGTCCGCGCCGTTTCGCGACTTCGCCCTGCGCGGCGTGAGCAGCCTGCTCGACAAGGTCAAGCAGCGCGTCCAGCTGCACGCGGTGGAAAGCCTCGGCGAAGACTACTCGCTGGATACCCGCCTGGATGAACTGGCGCACCGCGACCCGGTGGCCTGTTCGCCGGACATGCCGCTGCGCGACGCCGTGCGCCTGATGCACGAGCAGAACGTCGGCAGCATCATCGCGGTGGACGACCAGCACAGCCCCGTCGGCATCTTCACCCTGCGCGATCTGCGCCGGGTGATCGCCGCAGCCAGCGCCAGCCTGGAGCATCCGCTGCGCGACATGATGACCCCAAACCCCTTCCACCTGCCGCCCTCGGCCACCGCCTTCGACGCGGCCATGGCAATGACCGAGCGGCACATCGCCCACGTCTGCGTGGTCGAGAACGACCGGCTGGTGGGCGTGCTGTCCGAGAGGGACCTGTTCTCCCTGCAGCGTATCGACCTGGTGCACCTGGCCCGCACCCTGCGCCATGCCGACAGCGTGCAGGCCCTGGCGGACCTGCGCGAGGAAGTCGGTCGCCTGGTGGAGCGCATGCTGGCCCACGGCGCCAGCTCGACACAGATTACCCAGCTGATTACGTTGCTCAACGACCACACCGTCTGCCGGGTGATCGAGCTGACCCTGGCAGAGATGGGCGATCCCGGCGTGCCGTTCAGCTGGCTGTGCTTCGGCAGCGAGGGGCGCCGCGAGCAGACCCTGCACACCGATCAGGACAACGGCATTCTCTTCGAGGCGCGCGATGCTGCCGAAGCGGCCCTGCTGCGCGGCAAGCTGCTGCCGGTCGCCCAGCGCATCAACCAGCACCTGGCCACCTGCGGCTTCACCCTGTGCAAGGGCAACATCATGGCCGGCAACCCCGAGCTGTGCCTGTCGCGCAGCGAGTGGTCGCGCCGCTTCCAGAGCTTCGTGCGCGAGGCGACGCCGGAAAACCTGCTGAGCTCGACCATCTACTTCGACCTGCGGGTGCTTTGGGGGCCGACGGAAGGCTGCCAGGCGCTGCAGAAGGAGCTGCTAGCACTGATCGCCAGCAACAGCACCTTCCAGCGCCTGATGGCCGAGAATGCCCTGCGCCATCGTCCGCCGGTCGGTCGCTTCCGCGACTTCCTGGTGGTGCGCAAGGGCGCCGACAAGGACACCCTGGACGTCAAGGTGCAGGGCCTCACGCCGTTCGTCGACGGCGCCCGCCTGCTGGCCCTGGCCAACGGCATCGACGCGACCAGCACCCTGGAGCGCCTGCACCTGCTGGTGCTCAAAGGAGTTATCGACGAGAAGGATGGCGCGGCCTATGAGGAGGCCTACCATTTCATCCAGCAGGTGCGCCTGCAGTTGCACCAGAAGCAGAGCCGGGCCGGGCTGCCGTATTCCAACCGCCTCGACCCGGAAACCCTCAACCACCTGGATCGTCGCATCCTGCGAGAATCCTTCCGCCAGGCTCAGCGCCTGCAGAGCAGCCTGGCCCTTCGGTACCAGCTATGAATTCACTTGCCACCTGGTTCAGCCGGCGCAGCACGGCGAGCCTGACCGACAGCCAGCGACAACGTCTCGACCGCCTGCGCGACCCCGCGCCGCTTGCCGAGCAGCCCCTGTTGAAACAGCGTTTCGTGGTGGTTGACGTGGAAACCACAGGACTCAACGTCAGCCGCGACCAAGTCCTGTCCATCGGGGCGGTTGTCATCGACCAGGGCGGCATTCCGCTGGGCCAACAGTTCGAGCGCACCCTGATGCGCGAATACCGCACCCCGGGACCCAGTGTGCTGATTCACGGCATCGCCCCCAGCGAGATCGCCGCCGGTGACGACCCAGCCGAAGTGCTACTGGATTTCATGGAGTTCGTGGGTGACAGCCCGCTCCTGGCCTTCCATGCCCGCTTCGATCAACAGATGCTGACCCGCGCCATGAAGGAGAGCCTGGGCTACAAGTTCCGCCACCCCTTCCTGGATCTGGCCGAGATGGCGCCGATGCTCTGTCCGCAGATGAGCAAGCCGCAGGCCGGCCTGGACGACTGGCTGGAGCTCTTCGGCCTGCAGGTGCAGCAACGCCACAATGCCTGCGCCGACGCACTGGTCAGCGCCGAACTAGCCTTGGTGCTGTTCAACCGGGCGGTGCGCCAGCAAATAGAAAACGTCGGGCGCCTGGCTGAGCGGATGCGGAGCTGGCAGCGTCGACAGAACGCCCATTCGTTCTGAAGCCGGACATAGGGCGGTCAGCGCCGTTCCGGCCGCCGCCCCTGCGGACCAGCCAATAAAAAACCGCGCCGAAGCGCGGTTTTTCCATAACAGCCAACCTTATGCCGCCAACGAACCCTTGAGCTTGTTCATGGCGTTCTTTTCCAGCTGGCGGATGCGCTCGGCGGAAACGTTGTACTTGGCGGCGAGTTCATGCAGCGTGGCCTTCTCCTCGGCCAGCCAGCGCTGGTAGAGAATGTCGCGGCTGCGTTCATCGAGCCCCTCCAGCGCCTCGTGCAGACTGGCGGTGGAACTGTCGCTCCAGTCAGCATCCTCCAGCTGGCGGGCCGGATCGTAGCGGTGGTCTTCGAGAAAGTGTGCCGGCGACTGGTAGGCGCTGTCGTCGTCGGCGTCGTTGGCCGGGTCGAAGGCCATGTCGTGGCCGGTCAGGCGGCTTTCCATCTCGCGCACTTCGCGCGGGGCGACGCCCAGGCTGTCGGCCACCCGCTCGACTTCATCATTGCTGAGCCAGGCCAGACGCTTCTTCTGGCTGCGCAGGTTGAAGAACAGCTTGCGCTGCGCCTTGGTGGTGGCGACCTTGACGATGCGCCAGTTGCGCAGGATGAACTCGTGAATCTCGGCCTTGATCCAGTGCACGGCGAACGAGACCAGGCGCACGCCCATCTCAGGGTTGAAGCGCTTGACCGCTTTCATCAGGCCGACGTTGCCTTCCTGGATCAGGTCGGCTTGGGCCAGGCCATAGCCGGAGTAGCTCTTGGCGATGTGTACCACGAAGCGCAGGTGAGCCAGCACCATCTGCCGGGCCGCTTCCAGATCCTGCTGGTAGAACAGACGCTCCGCCAATTCACGCTCCTGCTCCTGCGACAGCAACGGAATGCTGTTGACAGCATGCACGTAGGCCTCGAGGTTCGCGCCAGGAGCCAGGGCATAGACAGGTTGCAGAGAAGTTGACATGCAGGTCCTCCAAAGACGATGCCGGGGCAGTGTAGCACCGAGCGCTGAGACAGTGAATTGACCCCAAAAGTTCCCGAAGCAAGGGCGGCCGACCCGTCTGGCCCGGCCCTCCAGGCTAGCGGGGCGCCAGATCCCGCAGGTGCCGGGCCACCGCCAACCAGGCGCCGATATAGCCCAGCAGCACCGCACCAAGCACCAGCGATACGCCATCGGCCAGCGGCACACCGACCAGGCTGAAGTCGCTGTCGTAAAGCCCGGCTAGGCGTACCACCGCCGCGTTGAGCCAGGCCAGCCCGAAGGCCAGCACCGCCCAGGCCAGCAGGCCCGCCCCCAGCCCGTAGAGGGCGCCAAGGTAGAGGAACGGACGCCGCACGTAGCCATCGGTTCCCCCCACCAGCTTGATGACCTCGATCTCGGTACGGCGATTCTCGATGTGCAGCCGTATGGTGTTGCCGATTACCAGTAGCAGGGTCAGCACCAGCAGCACGGTCACGCCGAACAGGAAACGGTCGCCCAGCGCCAGGATGGCACCCAGGCGCTCCACCCACAGCAGATCGAGCTGCGCGAGCTCCACCCCCGGTAGCTCCGCCAGACGCTGGCGCAAGGTTTCCAGCTCGGTCTTGTCCACGGTGGACGGCGTGACCAGGACGCTGCCCGGCAAGGGGTTGTCCGGCAGCTCGCGTAGCGCCTCCGCGAGACCGGAAACCGCCTGAAAATCCTTCAGTGCCTGCTCGCGGCTGATCCAGTCGGCCTGCTCCACCTGCGGCATACCAGCGATGTCGTCGCGCAGCGTCTGGCCTTCGGCGTCGCTGACGCTCATCTCCAGGAACACTGATATGCGCGCGGCGTGCTGCCAGGTGCCGCTGAGCCGTTCGACATTATCCAGCAGCAACGCCAGCCCCATGGGCAGGCAGAGGGCGATGGCCATCACCAGGCAGGTGAAGAACGAGCCGAACGGCTGCTGCCACAGACGCCCAAGGCTGTCACGCAGACTGCCGCGATGGCTGTCCAGCCAGCCGTGCAACTGGCTGGACAGGCTCGGGCCACGGCGTACGGGTTTATCGGCGCCAGCGTCCGTACGGCGAGTGGCGCCACGTCCGGCGGGTCGCAAGTTGGGTTGGCGGTGGACAGTCATTCGGCGGCTCCATCGCCGATCAGGCGGCCACGCTGCAGGGTCAGCATGCGGTGACGCATGCGCGCGATCAGCGCCAAGTCGTGGCTGGCCACCAGCACAGTGGTGCCCAGTGCGTTGATGTCTTCGAACACGCCCATGATTTCGGCTGCCAGGCGCGGGTCCAGGTTGCCGGTGGGCTCGTCAGCCAGCAGCAGCGCCGGTTCATGCACCACCGCGCGGGCAATGCCGACGCGCTGCTGCTGGCCGGTGGACAGATCGTTGGGGAAATCCTTGGCCCGGTCGCGCAGGCTTACCCGGGCCAGCGCCGCATCCACGCGCTCGGCGATCTCCTGGCGGGACAACCCGAGAATGCGCAGGGGCAGGGCCACGTTGTCGAACACGCTGCGATCGAACAGCAGCTTGTGGTTCTGGAACACCACGCCGATCTGCCGGCGCAGGAAGGGGATCTCGGCGGTGGTGATGGTGGACAGGTCCTGCCCGGCCAGCAGCACCTTGCCCGTGGACGGCCGCTCCATGGCCAGCAGCAGGCGCAGCAGCGTGCTCTTGCCCGCGCCGGAATGCCCGGTGATGAACAGGAATTCCCCCGCTTCGACCTGGAAGGACAGCTCGTGCAGGCCGATGTGGCCGTTGGCGTAGCGCTTGCCTACCTGATCGAAGCGAATCATCCAGTTTCCTTTTCGGCGAACAGAGCGCGCACGAAGTCATCGGCGCGGAAGTCGCGCAGGTCGTCGATGCCTTCGCCGACCCCGATATAGCGGATCGGCAGGCCGAACTGCTTGGCCAGGGCGAAGATGACCCCGCCCTTGGCGGTGCCGTCCAGCTTGGTCAGCGCCAGGCCGGTCAGGGTCACCGCCTGGTCGAACTGGCGGGTCTGGTTGATAGCGTTCTGACCGGTACCGGCGTCCAGCACCAGCAACACCTCATGGGGCGCCGTCTCGTCCAGCTTGCCGATCACGCGGCGCACCTTCTTCAGCTCTTCCATGAGGTTGTCCTTGGTGTGCAGACGGCCGGCGGTATCGGCAATCAGCACGTCGACGCCGCGGGCCTTGGCGGCCTGCACCGCATCGTAGATCACCGATGCGGAGTCCGCGCCGGTGTGCTGGGCGACCACCGGGATGCGGTTGCGCTCACCCCACACCTGCAGCTGCTCGACCGCGGCAGCGCGGAAGGTGTCGCCGGCAGCGAGCATGACCTTCTTGCCGTCCTGCTGGAGCTTGCGTGCGAGCTTGCCAATGGTGGTGGTCTTGCCGACGCCATTCACGCCAACCACGAGGATCACGTAGGGATGCTTGGCGGTATCGATGACCAGCGGCTGCTCGACCGGAGCGAGCAGGGCGCCCAGCTCGGCCTGCAGCGCCTTGTACAGGGCCTCGCTGTCGGCCAACTCCTTGCGGGCGACGCGCTTGGTGAGGTTTTGCACGATGGCGGTGGTGGCTTCGACACCGACGTCGGCGGTCAGCAGGCGGGTTTCCAGCTCGTCGAGCAGGTCATCGTCGATGGCCTTCTTGCCCAGGAACAGGCTGGCCATGCCTTCGCCCAGACTGGAACTGGTCTTGGACAGGCCCTGCTTCAGCCGTGCGAAGAAGCCCACCTTGTCCCCGGCGGGCTTGACCGGCTCAGCCGCGGGCGCTTCCGGCTCAGGCTCCACGGCAGCACTGGGTTCGGGTTGCATGATCTCAGCCACCGGCTCCACGGGGACGGCAACCGGCTCGGCCTCGGGGATCGGGGTTTGCTCGGGGGCAGGCGTGTCAGCTTCCGGTTTCGCTGCGTCCTGCGGTTTCTTGCGCCACCAGCCGAACAGGCCTTTCTTCTCGCCAGCGTCGGGCTGGGGCTTCTTGTCGTCGTTGGAACCAAACATTGCCGGACTATCTCAAAGGTGCGCCACGCTCGGGCATGGCCGCCGGGAAACGGGATTGGGTATCCTAGCACCTCATCGCCCGGCGGCGTTAAACCTCCCGGGCCGCCGCACAGGTCCCTTTCAAGGTCTCCTCATGAAGCATGTGATCCTGCGCCGCGCCGCGCTGTTGCTCGGCTGCCTGTATTGGCCCCTGATGGCTGTTGGGGCAGCGCCCCAACCCACCCATGAATTCATCCTCGACAACGGCCTTAAGGTCATCGTCCGCGAAGACCATCGTGCGCCGGTAGTGGTCTCCCAGCTCTGGTACAAGGTTGGCTCAAGCTACGAGCAGGCCGGGCTGACCGGCCTGTCTCATGCCCTGGAGCACATGATGTTCAAGGGCAGCGAGAAGCTCGGCCCGGGCGAATCCTCGCGCATCCTGCGTGAACTGGGCGCCGAGGAAAACGCCTTCACCAGCGACGACTACACCGCCTATTACCAGGTGCTGGCCAAGGATCGCCTGGCGGTGGCCTTCGAGCTGGAGGCCGACCGCCTGGCCAGCCTGCAACTGCCCGCCGACGAGTTCGCCCGCGAAATCGAGGTCATCCAGGAGGAACGCCGCCTGCGCACCGATGACCGGCCCAGCTCGCTGGCCTACGAACGCTTCAAGGCCATGGCCTATCCGGCCAGCGGCTACCGGATTCCCACCATCGGCTGGATGGCCGATCTCCAGCGCATGACCGTCGACGACCTGCGCGCCTGGTACCAGCGCTGGTACGCGCCCAACAACGCCACGCTGGTGGTGGTCGGCGACGTCACCCGCGACGAGGTGCAGCAGCTGGCCCGCCGCTACTTCGGCCCGATTCCGGCCCGCGACCTCGTTCCGGCCAAGCGTCCGTTGGAACTGACCGAGCCGGGCGAGCGGCGCCTGACCCTGCACCTCAAGACCCAGCTGCCCAGCCTGCTGATGGGCTTCAACGTGCCCGCCCTGGCCACCGCCGAGAATCCCCGCGACGTGCACGCCCTGCGCCTGATCGCCGCGCTGCTCGACGGTGGCTACAGCGCCCGCCTGGCCAGCCGCCTGGAGCGCGGCGCCGAGCTGGTGAGCGGCGCCTCCGCCTGGTACAACGCCCACGCCCGTGGCGACAGCCTGTTCGTGCTGTCCGCCAGCCCCAACGTGCAGCAGAAGCGCACCCTGGAACAGGTAGAGGCAGCCCTGTGGGAGCAGCTCGACCTGCTCAAGCGCGAGGCGCCCTCGACCGAGGAACTGCAGCGGGTGCGCGCCCAGCTGATCGCCGGGCTGGTCTACGAGCGCGACTCGATCACCGCCCAGGCCACCACCATCGGCACCCTGGAAACGGTCGGCCTGTCGTGGCGGCTGATGGAACGCGAACTGGAGGAACTCGAGGCAGTGACCGCCGAGGACATCCAGCGCGCCGCGCGCACCTATTTCACCCGCACGCGCCTCAGCGTCGCCCATGTGTTGCCCGAGGAGGCCGCCCGATGAAATCGCTTGTGAGTCGCAGCCTGTGCGGGCTGCTTGCCCTGGCACTGCTCGGCGGCTGCGCCAGCGGCACCGAGCCGCGCTTGGCGTCGCTGGCCGCACTGAAGGATGAAGCCCCCGCCCGACGTGATCTGGACATTCAGCAATGGCGCACCGCCGAAGGCGCCAAGGTGCTGTTCGTCGAAGCGCGCGAGCTGCCGATGTTCGACCTGCGCCTGACCTTCGCCGCCGGCAGCAGTCAGGACCGCGGCGTACACGGCCTGGCCCTGCTGACCAACGCCATGCTCAACGAGGGCATCCGGGGCCAGGATGCCGACGCCATCGCCGCCGGCTTCGAGTCCCTCGGCGCCGAGTTCGGCAACGGCGCCTACCGCGACATGGCGGTGGCCAGCCTGCGCAGCCTCAGCGACCCCGCGCGCCGCGAGCCGGCGCTGACCCTGTTTGCCGACGTGGTCGGCCGCCCTACCTTCCCCAACGATGCCCTGTCACGTATCCGCAACCAGCTGTTGTCGGGCATCGAGTTCAACAAGAAGAATCCGGGCAAGCTGGCCAGCCAGGCGCTGTTCGAGGAACTCTACGGCGCGCATCCCTACGCGCATCCCAGCGAAGGCACCGCCCGGTCGCTGAACGGCATCCGCCAGGCCCAGCTGCGTGACTTCCACCGCCGCGCCTACACGGCCAGCAATGCGGTGATCGCACTGGTCGGCGACCTGTCGCGCAGCGAGGCCGAGGCCATCGCCGCCCAGGTGTCGCAGGCGTTGCCCAAAGGTCCGGCACGGCCCCGGACCGCCGAGCCCGTGGCGCCCGCACCCGGCCATCGGCATGTCGAGTTCCCCTCCAACCAGACCCACCTGCAGATCGCCCAGTTGGGTATCGCCCGTGGCAACCCGGACTACGCGGCGCTGTATCTGGGCAATCAGGTGCTTGGCGGGGGCGGCTTCGGGTCGCGGCTGATGGAGGAGGTGCGCGAGAAGCGCGGCCTGACCTACGGCATCTATTCCGGCTTCAGCCCCATGCAGGCGCGCGGGCCTTTCATGATCAGTATGCAGACCCGCGCCGACTACAGCGAAGGCTCCCTGGCACTGATCAAGGAGCTGGTGCGCCAGTTCCTCGCCGAGGGCCCGAGCGAAACCGAGTTGCAGCAGGCCAAGCGCGAGCTGGCCGGCAGCTTTCCGCTGAGCACCGCCAGCAACGCAGCCATCGTCGGCCAGTTGGGCGCTATCGGCTTCTACGATCTGCCGCTGGACCACCTGGAACGTTTCGTGGAAGAGGTGCAGGGGTTGAGCGCAGAACAGGTCAAGGCGGCCATGAACCGCCACCTGGATCCGGACGCCTTCGTGGTGGTCACCGTCGGCCCGACGGTGGCGCAGAGCGAACTGCCGCCGCCCACCGGGTCGACCCAGCCGCAGCCCGCCGGAGTACCGCACTGATGCGCCGACCGAACACCCCCGCGCCCAAGGCGCACGGCGGCACGGGCCAGTTGCGCATCATCGCCGGCGACTGGCGCAGCCGCCGTTTCAGCTTCCCCGACGGCCCCGGCCTGCGCCCGACTCCGGACCGGGTGCGCGAAACCCTGTTCAACTGGCTGGCCGCGTATGTGCCGGGCGCCCGGGTGCTCGACCCGTTCGCCGGCAGCGGCGCACTCTTCCTTGAAGCCCTGTCGCGCGGCGCCGGACAGGCTCTGGCGCTCGACCTCAACCCCGCCTCGGTAGCCTCCCTGCGCAGCCATCTGCAGACCCTGCAGTGTGCCGATGGCCAGGTGCAGCAGGCCGATGCGCTGCGTTACCTGGCCGAGCAGCCGGCGCAGGCGTATGACCTGGTGTTTCTCGATCCGCCGTTCCACCAGAACCTGTTGGTGCCAGCCTGCGAGCTGCTGGAGGAACGCGACTGGCTGGCCCCCGGCGCCTGGATCTACACCGAAAGCGAAGCCGTCCCCTCGGCCCTCGGCCTGCCGGCCAACTGGCGACTGCACCGCGAGAAGCATGCCGGGCAGGTGTACTACAGCCTCTGGCAGCGCCAGGCGTAACGCCGGCAGCGTGCAAGCGTTTGCACAGCGCCCGGCCGGTCCATCGCACCGGAGCGTGGCGGCCATGGCCTGCGCGCTGCTGCGCAACAATCCGCTGGGCCTGAGCAATGCGTTGCGCACAATTGAGTGCGGCCACGCGCAAAAGCCCGCCCACGCCGGCCGATGAAGTCGGCCAAGCCCTTGAACCGCGAGGGATACGGGAAGCTGGCACGCTCCTTGACTCAACTCCAGCCTGGTTCCCGAGCGATCCGCTCGGCATCCGGCGAACGGAGCGCGTGACTCCGCCCGCCTGATCGCGCCCATGGAACGGGGCGTTTCTGCGACGAGGGATAGTCATGTCGAGCACCCGCCTTTCTGTGCAACTGGCCGACCGGGATTGGCGAGTCCTCGCCTTCGAGGCCCAGGAAGCCATCGGCGAGCCGTACCGCATAGTGCTGCGCCTGGTGGCCGAGCACTCCGACCTGCCGCTGGACACGCTGCTGCGCCAGCCCGCCTGGCTCGACCTCGGCAAGGGTCGTGGCCTGCACGGCCTGGTCTGGCGCGCCACGCAAGAAGAAACCGGCAAGCGCCTGAGCCATTACCGCATCGAGCTGCGCCCGGCGCTGGCGTGGCTGGAGCAGCGCCACAACTGCCGGATCTTCCAGCAGCGCAGCGTGCCGCAGATTCTCGCCGCGCTGCTGGCCGAGCATGGCATTCAGGGCGACGCCTGCCGCTTCGCCCTGGGCAGCGAGTATCCTCCGCGCGAGCACTGCGTGCAGTACGCCGAGAGCGACCTGAACTTCCTGCAGCGCCTGTGTGAAGAGGAAGGCCTGCATTTTCACTTCCAGCACCAATCAACCGGCCACGCACTGGTGTTCGGCGACGACCAGACCGTCTTTCCGCGGCTTGAAGCCACCCAGTGCTACCAGCCCGAAGCCGGCGCTCCCTCGCTCAGGCGCTTTGGCGTGCGCCTGGAAACCCGCAGCGCCAGCGTCACCCTGCGCGACCACGACTTCAACCAGCCGCGCCTGCTGCTGGAGGCCCAAGCCTCGGTTGAAGACCGGCAAGCAGCCGGCCTGGAGCTGTACGCCTATCCGGGCCGTTTCGATGACCGCAGTCAGGGCCGCCTGCGCGCCCGCCGTTTGCTGGAAGCCACGCGCCTGAACTGCCGGCAGGCCGAGGGCAGCAGCGACCAGCCACTGTTGGCCTGCGGTCACTTCATGGACGTACGCAACCACCCGCGCGAAGACTGCAACCAGCTCTGGCTGTTGACCGGGCTGCAGCACCACGGCTACCAGCCGCAGGTACTGGAGGAATATGCCGAAGCCGACCCGCAGGGAACCGCTGGCCAGCCTGGCTACCACAACCGTTTCACCGCCATACCCTGGGACGTGCCGGTTCGCCTGGCGCCTCGGCATTTGCGACCACGCGTGCCGGCTACGCAAAGCGCAACAGTGCTTGGCCCGGAGAACGAGGAAATCCGTTGCGATGCCGAAGGCCGCGTGCAGGTGCAATTCCACTGGGAGCGCCAGCCGCAGGACTTGAACACACGCGCCTGGCTGCGCGTGGCCAGCGGCTGGGCCGGCAACCGCTACGGCGCCTGGCTCGTGCCCCGGATTGGCATGCAGGTGCTGGTCGGCTTTCTGGACGGCGAGCTCGACCAGCCGCTGATCACCGGCTGCCTGTATGACGCCGAGCACATGCCGCCCTATCCGCTGCCCGAGCACAAGACCCGCAGTGTCTTGCGGACCCGCAGCACGCCGGACGGCCAAGCGGGCAACGAGCTGAGCATCGATGATCGTGCGGGTGCCGAACAGCTCTACCTGCACGCCCAGCGTGACTGGGAGCAGCATGTGCGCCACAACCTCAGCATGCGCATCGGCAACCGACATCGGGAAACGGTGCAGGCCAACAGTCACAGCGAACGCCGGGGCGAGGAGCAGCGCATCATCCACGGCAACCGCCTGGTGGAACTCAACGCCGACGACCACCTGAGCACGCAGGGCAGCCAGCACGTGAAGCTGGGGCAGGGGCAGTTCATCGAGGCGGGCCGGGAGATCCACCTGAACGCCGGGGAAAGGCTGGTGATCGAGGCGGGCAGCGAACTGACCGTGCAGGCCGGCGGCAGCTTCATCCGGCTGGATGCCGGGGGCGTGAGCCTGGTCGGGCCGCAGGTCAAGCTGAACGCAGGAGGCAGCGCAGGACAGGCCCGTACCGCCCAACCGCGGCTGCCCACACCCCCGCAGATGGGGCAAACAGCCACAGCCGTAGCCACCCCATCCTGCTCGGCCGAGCGCCCACCGGCGCCTTCGGCACCTCCGCAACCCTCCCAGAGCCAGATGGCGGCCGCGCGGATCACGCGGGAGCTGGGCGCCAGCCGCTGCCCGGTATGTGAATCCTGCGGCGAGGGACAGTGCCAGCCATGACCACCTCGCCCGCCCACTGGCTCAGTGAACAACAACGTCTGGGCCGCGACCTGTACCTCATCCTCGACCCGCTTGCCGAGGCCGAGCTGAGGGCCAGCCGCCCGGCGTCTGGAACGAGCCTTAACCTCTATGAGGGCAGCGAGGTGTCCCACCTGGCGGCAATCGGCCCCCGTCTGGTCGGCGTGGAGGATGCCGAGGCGGATTGGCTGCTAGCCTGGCTGACGCAGCCGGAGCGGAACTGGGGATGGCTGCTCAGCGCCAAGCCGCTCGACCTCCAGCGACTGGCCGGGCACTGGACGCAACGGTCGGTGGTGCGGGAGCAGGGCCGGCATGTGCTGTACCGCTTCCAGGACAACCGCGTGATCGCCCGCCACCTGCAAGCCCTCGAGCCCGAACAGCGCCCCCTGCTGCTGGGCCCCTTTGCCAGTGGCCTGGCCTGGGACGGCCAGCGTTGGCAGCGCTTCGACAACCCCGCGCCCGGCCACTACCCGGTGCCGGGTGACGCGCCCTGGCTGCAGCTGCCAGAGCCCGGCGCGGTCGCCCAGGCCATCCGCCGCCACAACCTCGAGCAATGGCTGTGGCAAAGCCACTGCGCTGCGCTCTGCCGCCTGCTCGAAAAGCAGGACCTTGTCTCCTGGCTGGACGAACAGCTGGCCCAGGCCGACATCTGGGGCTGGCACACCAACGAAGCGGTGAAGTTTCTGCTGGCCCATCAATTGCAGCCCGCGTGGGCCGGGCACGCCGCCTGGTCACCGCGCGAAGGCGAGCTTCCCGAGGCTCATCTGGCGCGTTGCCGCCGCACCTTTTCCGAGGCCATGGCATGAACCGATACCTGTTACGCCCCCTTTGGCTGGCCCTGCTGGCTGCGCCCCTGGGCGGCTGCGGAACCCTCGGCAGCCTGTTTGCCGAGCGCTTCACCTTCGAAGGCGAACTGCCCGCCGATTTCGCCCTGCGCGCCCAGGCGCACTACTACGTCGCCGAGTCCAATTGCCCGGGGCTGGTGTCGCGCAGCCAGCTGACCAAGAGCTTCGAGACGGCGTTCCACTCCGAACCGCACGGCTACCGCTTCGCCATTCCGGTGGGTTATCGGGTGGGGATATGCCAGGCCAGGCTCGCGCGGGTCGGCCTGTACATCAAGGGGCGCTACGGCGATGAGCGCTGGCAGCAGACCTACGACAACGGCGAGCTACGCGTGGTGGATGTGCTGCCGGAAGGCGCGGCGACCTTCCAGCCTGACGGCCACCTCAACAAGCAGGCGGTGTGCGGCTGGTTGTTTCAGATCAGCGCGCTGCGCTACGACATATCCAAATTGCTGAACTGCAAGGGGGCTGGCGCGTATCTGCGGCGAGAGGACCTGCCGGGCAAGACGCTGCGCCTGGATTTTTCGGTGGATCGGCAGGAGAAGCCTTCTTATCGCAATAGCTGGATCCAATTCCCCGAAGGCTGGAAGCCCTGCCTACCCAAACCCGGTGGTTGGGTCAGCTGCCAGAGTCCTCCCGTCTTCAAAACATTTGAAATGAACGGACGAGAATGCACCGTTTACCCCAACTGCACGGAGTAAGTACGGATGCCTACACCAGCCAACCAGGTCGAGGCCTTGGAATGCCCTTTATGCAACCACTGGGTCAGTTTCCGCTTGGTGGACGAACATGGCCAAGGCTTGCCTTATGCGGGACTTGCCTACCGCCTGCAGGATAAGGAAGGCCAGAGTCATACAGGAACCCTGGATAGAAACGGCTATGCCCGAGTCGTCAATCTCTGTGGCGGCGTTTCGGTGCTAGATCTGTCTACGCCTTACACCAGTTCTCCCGACTCATGGCATGACGTATTGGCCAACAGGGAGACGTTCAATGTTCCCCTTTCAGCCTTGCAAGTCGCCGCCGAGCAGTCTCCCTTCGGCCCGCGCCATAACGGCCAGACTTATCTGGCCAAGGAGCGCGCGGTCGCCGAAGGCGCCAAGTTCTTTCGAGTGGAAGTCAGCGATTTCGTCGAAGCGGCGGCGCATCTGCCGGACCCGGACTCCGGATGGGCCCCCAGGCCACCGAAACTGATAAACGCCACAGACCAGCAGCAGTTAGGCGTTGATCTGGAGCCCAATCGACATCACGTACTGGAAGTAAAGGCCTTACGCGCCTACCGCCCACTGCTCTCCCGGGACAAGGCTTTCTGTGCATTGAACGCCTATCACCTGGCGGTGATGAGCACCTTCGTCTATGCCCCGTTCAGCAAGGAAGCACCGTTCGGCACGCCGTACCAATCCGCTCCACCTCCTTACAAGGAGCCCGGCAGTATTGGTCACGTGCTGCGCGAAGGCCTGTCATGCGGAAAGCGGCCGACTCAGTTCAATACCGCAGGGCCGTATCACCTGTTGTATGAGGAAGTTCCTTATTCCAAGCGCCTGGAGGTCATGCCTTACGACCCCAGCCGTTACCGGGACGAGGCACTGCGAGGCTGGAATAACCCGGAGGATGTGCATTTCCTCTACCACGAGGACAGCGGAACTCAGGGGTTCATTACCCACAGCGACCGGGTGATCTTGATCTCCATACGTGGCACCCAGGGCCTCAAGGACATTCTGACGGACCTGGATGGCCGCCAGGAACCATTCAGCGGGGGCGTGGGGCAGGCACATCGAGGGTTTCATGGCGGCTTCAAAGCTGCTCAGGCCTTTGTGCAACGCTATCTGGATGCGTTTTATCACCCCGACCACAGCATCATGGTCTGCGGCCACAGCTTGGGCGGCGCCATCGCCTTGTTACTCGCAGAGTGGTTACGGCGGGAACCGAAACAACCTCAAGTTCAGCTCTACACTTTCGGTGCTCCCCGTGCCGGCGACCGGACCTTCGTACAGGGCGCGCAGGAGCTGATTCACCACCGCCTGGTCAACCACAACGACCTGATTCCGGGCGTACCCACTCCATGGCTGGATGCCGAGTGGAAGTTGCTGATGGCGGGCACCGCAACCCTGCATCTCTCCCCCCTGGGCGGGGTCACGCTGCTGTTGGCTGGACTCCTCAACCTGGAGGGTGACCCTTACGAGCACCATGGCGAGCAACGGCATTTCATGCCCCGCAAGAAGGACGCCAGGAGCGAGGCCTCGATACTCTGGCAACCGGGTTGCGAAGCCCTGGAAAGCCTGACCTGCGCCCAATACGCTGGCCTTCTCGACTTGCAGGGCGACATGCCGCAACGCGGACAGCCCTCCCTGGCGGAACACTCCAGCGATACCGGCTACAGTCGGGCGGCTCTGACCACCCTGCTGCGCTGGACCGCCAGCCTGGAGCGGGACGGCGAACTGTTCAGCCGAGAGGAAGCCGACGACCTGGCCGAGCAAGTTAAGGCGCTCGAGCGCGCACTGGCGGACTGGAGGCCTGGGAGCTACCTGCAGTTCCGCCGCGCAGTCCGCTTGCGACAAGACCGCCGCTTCTACAACAAAAGCGAGGAGGAGCTGCGTCGCCTTTACAATCAAGGCGTCCTGCTGGCCAGCCAGCTGGCCCACAGCCAGCGGCAACAGCTAACGCGCACCCTGCTGCGCCTGCAGACGCAAGGCCAACGCTTGATTACTCCGCAGGCCGTGTTCGGCGAATTCGCTCAGCGGCCCGATCTACCGGAGCTGGTTTCGCAGTGGCGGGCGGCGAAGGAGAACCACCATGCCGAGCGCTTGGCCCGCTTGCCGGTGCCGCAAGAGCGTGCCTACGGGTGACTCCGGAACGCCTATGCCGCCCCAGGGGCTCAGTAGAACGCCACCACCTGCCCATCCCGATCAAACCCCAGGAATTGGCCAATGCTGCCGCTCTCAATGGCGGCCACCATCTGCTTGAGCGGCTGCTCGGCCGCGTCGCTGGAGGGCGCGACGCCACCGCGCCCGGAGAGGCCGGCGACCAACACCAGGTCCCAGCTGATGCCGGTGCGAGCGGCCTCGTCGCGCAAGGCGGGGAAGTCGGTCAGCTCGGCGGGCAACTTGTCCACACAGAGCACCGGGCGCAGGTTGCCACCCGCGCCGGCCTCGAAACGGCGACGCTCCTCGGCCGTGGCATCGGCGGGCAGCTCCGCACTGACGAACACCATCAGCAGACGTTGCGGCTGTGCCTGCTGCTCGGCGGCGCGCAGCAGATCGGCAAATTCGACGATATTCATGCAGGAAATTCTCTTTGGAAGCGGGCAGCGAGACTCTAGCATCCGGCCCCGACCGTCCCCATCTCTCCAAAGACATAGACCGCCGCGCCGACAACCGCGCTTCCCCTCACTCCGCTGCGCTTCTACGCTGAACTTCCGAGCACGAACGATTCAAGATTCCGACATGCACCCGTTCCGTCCCGCCTGGTGGCTACCTGGCCCGCATCTGCAGACCCTCTGGTCGCCGTTCTTTCGTACACCACCGCAACTGGCGCGCCAGCGCGAGCGGCTGTGGCTGGCGGATGGCGACTTCCTCGATCTGGACTGGCACGGCCCCCACGATGCCCGGGCACCGTTGGTGCTGGTGCTGCACGGACTGACCGGGTCGTCGTCCTCGCTGTATGTGCTCGGCTTGCAGCAGCGCCTGGCGGAGCAAGGCTGGGCGAGCGTCGCGCTGAACTGGCGGGGCTGTTCCGGCGAGCCGAACAGCCTGCCGCGCGCCTATCACTCCGGCGCCAGTGACGACCTGGCCGAGGTTGTCGCCCACCTGCGCGCGCAACGGCCGCTGGCTCCGCTTTACGCGGCCGGCTATTCGTTGGGCGGCAACGTGTTGCTCAAGTACCTGGGCGAAAGCGGCAGCGACTGCCCACTGCAAGGCGCGGTGGCGGTGTCGGTGCCATACCGCCTCGACCAGTGCGCGGACCGCATCGCCCTGGGCTTTTCACGCGTGTACCAGCGCCACTTCATGCAGGCCATGCGTGCCTATGTGCAGACCAAGCAGCAACACTTCCGCGAACAGGGCCTGCAGGAACATCTGCGGTGCCTGGAGGCACTCGGACCCCTCACGCAGCTGCGCACCTTCTGGGACTTCGACGGCCGGGTGACCGCGCCGCTGCATGGCTTCGCCGACGCCGCCGACTACTACCGCCGCGCCTCCAGCCGTTACTACCTGGGCGGTATCCGCGTGCCCACGCTGCTGATCCAGGCGGAGGACGATCCTTTCGTGTTTCGCCACAGCCTGCCGGAGACCGGGGAGCTGTCCCTTACCACACGCTTCGAGCTCAGCCGCCAGGGCGGGCATGTCGGTTTCATCGAAGGCACGCCCCGCCAGCCCGACTACTATCTGGAGCGGCGCATTCCCGCCTGGCTGGGCGAAGTGCATGGGCGCGCGCAGGCACCCGAACGCCTGCCCAGCGCCAGCGAGCGACCTGCCTGACCCTGCTCAGGCGGCCAGCAGCCGCTCCATGTACGCCTGCACCGCCTCGCGAAACCCATCGCTCAGGTAGCCTTCTTCCAGGGCAAGCAGCTGATAGAGCCCGCGCCGCAGCTCGGCTTCATCCAGGCTGGCCGCCGACGCCGTGGTGCACAGGTAACGCACCCAGGACGTCGACAGAATCCAGGCGTTGAGGGCAAGCGCGTCCACCTGGCGCGCGGTCATGCACAGGATGCCGGCATCGACGAAGCCCTGATAGACGTGCCGGGCGTGTTCCAGGCTCTGCGCGGCGAACGTCCGGTAGCGCTCGGCCAGCTGCGCGTCACTGTCCAGCAGGTGTTCCAGGTCGCGGTGCAGGAAGCGGTAGCGCCACATGGCATCCAGCAGCGCCTGCAGGTAGCCGGCCTTGTCGTCCAGGGTCAGCCCGCGCCCGGTGGGCACATGCAGGAAGGTCCGCACCTCCTGCTCATAGGCGGCGAACAGCTCGGCGATGATCGCCTGCTTGTTGCGGTAGTGGTAATACAGATTGCCCGGCGAAATGCCGAGGTGGGCGGCGATGTGATTGGTGGTAACGCTGCGCTCGCCCTGGCTGTTGAACAGCTCCAGGCTGGCCTGGACGATGCGCTCGCGGGTGCTGAGGGCTGGTGACATGGCGGACTCGGTAGCAAAGCGGTCGGGCTACGTTACACCGTCCGCACTCGTCGGGTTGCGAACGGCAGCCGAACGCCGACGGCCAGCTTTTCGTTGGGCTGTGATCCATCACAGGGCTTGGCATGCTGAATTGACAGTCTAGAGCATTTACTCTAAACCAGGCATACACAGGCGCGCCTGCCGGCCGCCACATAACAAGGAGACGTGCCATGCCTGCCGATCTGGCCTTTGCCGCGGACGCCGCTGCCTCGACCCAAGCCTCGCTGGAGGGTCTGCTGGCTCGCCAGCGCAGCGCCTTCCTCGCCGATCCCAACCCCAGCGCCGAACAGCGCCGCGCCTGGCTCAACGCCCTGCGCCGGCTGCTCGTGGACGAGCAGGAAGCAATCATCGCCGCCATCAGCCAGGACTTCGGCAACCGCAGCGCCGATGAAACCCGCATGGCGGAGATCATGCCCAGCGTGCTGGGCATCCATTACGCAAGCAAGCACCTCAAGGGCTGGATGAAGCCGTCCAAACGCAGTGTCGGGCTGCCGTTCCAGCCGGCCGCCACCCGAGTGCTCTACCAGCCGCTGGGCGTGGTCGGCGTCATCGTGCCGTGGAACTACCCGCTGTTCCTGGCCATCGGCCCGCTCACCGGCGCGCTGGCCGCCGGCAACCGGGTGATGATCAAGATGAGCGAGTCCACTCCGGTCTTCTCCCAAGTGCTCAAGGAGCTGCTGGCGCGCATCTTCCCCGAGGACCTGGTGGCGGTGGTCACCGGCGAGGTGGATGTCGGCGTCGCCTTCTCCAGGCTGCCGTTCGACCACCTGCTGTTCACCGGCGCCACCAGCGTCGGCAAGCACGTGATGCGCGCCGCCGCGGAGAACCTCACCCCGGTGACCCTGGAGCTGGGCGGCAAGTCGCCAGCAATCGTCTCCACTGACGTGCCGATGAAGCACGCCGCCGAGCGCATCGCCTGGGGCAAGACCCTGAACGCCGGGCAGACCTGCATCGCGCCCGACTATGTGCTGGTGCCCGAATCGCGGGTGGAGGAGTTCGTTACCTGCTACCGCGAAGCAGTGCAGCGGTTTTTCCCGCGCCTGGCGGACAACCCCGACTACACCTCGATCATCAATGAGCGCCAGCTGCGCCGCCTGGAGGGCTACCTGAGCGACGCCGAAGCCCAGGGGGCCCGTCGCGTGCCGCTGTTCGCCGAGCACCAGGCCCGCCGCCTGCCGCACTGCCTGCTGCTTGACACCCGCGATGACATGCAGGTGATGCAGGAGGAGATCTTCGGCCCGCTGCTGCCGGTGCTGCCCTACCGCAGCCTCGACCAGGCGCTGGACTACATCAACGACCGCCCGCGCCCGCTGGCGCTCTACTACTTCGGCTACGACAAGGCCGAGCAGCAGCGCGTACTGGAGAACACCCGCTCGGGTGGCGTGTGCCTCAACGACACCCTGTTGCACGTGGCCCAGGACGACGCTCCATTCGGCGGCGTCGGCGCCTCCGGCATGGGCCACTACCATGGCCGCGAGGGCTTCCTGACCTTCAGCACCGCGCGCACGGTGTTCAGCAAGCAACGCTTCAACGCCGCCCGGCTGATCTACCCGCCGTACGGCAAGCTGCTGCAGAAGCTGGTCTACCGGCTATTCATCCGCTGAGCCGGAGGATTGACCATGACCACCCTGACCGCACCTGTCATCGGCCGCCGCAGCCTGCTCAAGATCGGCCTGCTCGGCGGCGCCGTGCTGGCCACCGCCGGCGTCACCGTCGCGCTGGTGGATCGTTTCGCCAGCGCACCTGCCGAGGGCTACCAGGCGCTGCGCCCCGCCGACCTGCCGGTCCTCGCCGCCCTGGTGCCGGTGATGCTGGAGGGCGCCGTGGAGCTGCCCCGCCTGGCGGACGCCTCGGCCGCCACCGTTCAGGGGCTGGATCATCAGCTCGCCCACCTGTCGCCGGAAATGCTCAAGCTCACCCGACAGATGCTTGACGTGCTGGCACTGCCGGTCACCCGGGGGCCGCTGACCGGCATCTGGGGCGGCTGGGAAACGGCCAGCCCCGAGGCGGTCCGCAACTTTCTCGCCCGCTGGGAAAACAGTTCGCTGGCGTTGCTGCGCATGGGTCATGCCTCGCTGCTGCAGTTGGTGATGATGGCCTGGTACGCGCGCCCGGAATCCTGGGCGCGTTGCGGCTACCCCGGCCCGCCGACCGTCTGAATCCCGGCCATAACAAGAACACGAGGGCGCCTCTGCCATGCCTGTACCCGATCTGTTCGCCGACGGGATTGCCCGCGGCTGGAAAACCCACGACGGCTCGCGTCTGGAAAACGACCTGACCCTGGAAACCGATGTCGTGATCGTCGGCAGCGGGGCCGGCGGCGGCACCAGCGCGGAAATCCTCAGCGCCGCCGGTTTGAAGGTGCTGATCGTCGAGGAAGGCCCGCTGAAGACCAGCACCGACTTCCGCATGCAGGAAAGCGAGGCCTATCCGGCGCTCTACCAGGAAGGCATCGGCCGCATGAGCAAGGACGGCGCCGTGACCATCCTGCAGGGCCGCGCGGTGGGCGGCACCACGCTGATCAACTGGACCTCCAGTTTCCGCACCCCCGAGCCGACCCTGGAACACTGGGCCCGCGAACATGGCGTACGTGGCCTGAGCGCGTCGGAAATGGCCCCCTGGTTCGAGCGCATGGAGCAACGCCTGGGCGTGCAACCCTGGGCCATGCCGCCGAACGCCAACAACGATGTGCTGCGCGCCGGTTGCGAGAAGCTCGGCTACCACTGGGCGGTGATCCCTCGCAACGTTAAGGGCTGCTGGAATCTCGGCTACTGCGGCATGGGCTGCCCGGTGAACGCCAAGCAGTCGATGCTGGTCACCACCCTGCCGGCGACGCTGGAACAGGGCGGCGAGCTGCTCTACATGGCGCGCGCCCAGCGTCTGCTGATCGACGGCGAGCGGGTGGTCGGCCTGGAATGCCAAGGCATGGACGCACGCTGCGTCGAACCCCGCGGCCGGCGCGTCCTGATCAAGGCGCGTCATTACCTGCTGGCCTGCGGCGGCATCAACACCCCCGGGCTGCTCATGCGCTCCGCCGCGCCGGATCCGTACCAGCGCACCGGCAAGCGCACCTTCCTGCATCTGGTGAACTTCTCGGCGGCGCAGTTCGAGCAGGTCATCAACCCCTTCTACGGCGCGCCGCAATCGGTGTATTCGGATCACTTCCAGTGGCAGGACGGCGTCAGCGGCCGCATGTCCTACAAGCTGGAAGTGCCGCCGCTGCACCCGGCGCTGGCCAGCACACTGCTCGGCCGCTTCGGCGTGGACAACGCTCTGCGCATGGAGCAGCTGCCACACACCAACATGATGCTGGCGCTGATGCGCGACGGCTTCCACCCGAACAGCGCCGAAGGCACCGTCGAGCTGCGCGGCGACGACACGCCGGTACTCGACTACCGCATCACCGATTACACGTGGGATGGTCTGCGCCGCGCCTTCCATCACATGGCGGAGATCCAGTTCGCCGCCGGCGCCAAGGCGGTGTTGCCGCTACATGCCGACGCCGGTTACGTCAGCAGCCTCGGCGAGGCGCGCACGCTGATCGATGGACTGCGCCTGGAGAAATACCGCACCCGCCTGGGCTGCGCCCACGTCATGGGCGGCTGCGCCATGGGCGAGGACCCCCGCCAGGCGGTGGTGGACAGCCTCGGTCGCCACCATCAGCTGGAGAACCTGTCGATTCACGACGGCTCGCTGTTCCCCACCAGCATCGGCGCCAACCCGCAGCTGTCCATCTACGCCCTGACCGCCAAGCTCAGCGCCGCGCTGGTGGAGCGGCTGGGCGCCTGATTACGGAACGCCGCTCGGCTCGACTTCCCCTGTGGGGCCGCGCGGCGCACCGAAAACCCCGCTTTTCTCGCACACAGACTCACGGCAACGCGGCGCATCCGGCGCTTTGCGGGACAAATCCCCTGCGTTACCATCCGCGCTTCTCAACCCAGCAGGACGTCGCGATGAACCGTGTGCTTTACCCGGGCACTTTCGACCCCATTACTCGAGGCCATGGCGATCTCATCGAGCGCGCCTCGCGGCTGTTCGAACAGGTGATCGTCGCGGTCGCCGCCAGCCCGAAGAAGAACCCGCTGTTCTCCCTGGAGCAACGGGTAGAGCTGGCCAAGGAAGTCACCAAGCACCTGCCGAACGTGCAGGTGGTGGGCTTCTCCACCCTGCTGGCGCACTTCGTCCGCGAACAGCAGGCCAACGTGCTGCTGCGCGGCCTGCGCGCGGTGTCCGACTTCGAGTACGAATTCCAGCTGGCCAACATGAATCGCCAGCTGGTGCCCGACGTGGAGAGCATGTTCCTCACCCCGTCGGAGAAGTACTCCTATATTTCCTCGACCCTGGTGCGCGAGATCGCCTGCCTTGGCGGCGACATCAGCAATTTCGTCCACCCGGCGGTGGCCGAGGCGCTGGCCCAGCGCTTCAAGGGCTGATACCCGGCGCCGGTGCTGCGCACCGCGCGCCAATCCGGCACAATTCGCCGCAAACTGGTCACGTAGTCACGGCTGGGCGCCGTGACGGGAGCTGTAGCATGTCCCTGAAAATCACCGACGACTGCATCAACTGCGACGTCTGCGAACCCGAATGCCCCAACGGCGCCATCTCCCAGGGCGAGGAGATCTACGTCATCGACCCCAACCTGTGCACCGAATGCGTCGGCCACTACGACGAACCCCAGTGTCAGCAGGTGTGCCCGGTGGACTGCATCCCGCTCGACGAAAACAACGTCGAGAGCAAGGACGAGCTGATGCAGAAGTACCTGATCATCACCGGCAAGGCCTGAGCCCGGCACGGGACACCAAAGCCCGCCTGATGGCGGGCTTTTTGTTGCTGATGAGTGAACCCTCGCTGACGATGCGCTTGCGCCGCAGCGAAATCCACAGCGTCAGCATCAGCAATCCCGCCGCCGCAGCCAGGCTGACCGCATTGAACCCGGTTTCGAACGCTTGCTTGGCGAACGCCAGCATGGCTTGCCCCTGCGCCATTCCCTGTGCGGCCAGATGCGCCTCATCCAGGCTGCTGCCAGCGGCAACGGCATAGTCGCTGCCCCGCAGCACGGCCAGATAGACGCCGGTCATCAGCGAGCCAAACAGCGTCACGCCCAGTGCACCACCGAACTCAAAGGCCACACCCTCTAACGAGCCAGCCATGCCGGCCCGTTCGGCGCTGACATGGCTGATGACCAGCGAGCCGGATGCCGTCAGGCTGGAGCCGACGCCAACGCCACATAGCGCCAGCGCGATGATCTGCAGGCCGACCGCGCCGTCCCGCAGCAGCACATAGCTCGCCAGCCCCAGGACGGTCATCAACAACCCGGCCAGCAGCACCCGCAGCACACCGATGCGGCCAATAACGAAGCCCGCCAGCGGCCCGGCGATAAACGAACCCAGCGAAACCGGCAACACGAACGCGCCCGCAGCCAGCGGGCTTTTCTCCAGCACCAGTTGCAGCCGCTGACTGAGCGCCAGCTCGAAGCCGATGAGCGTCAATGACGCGACCAGCGCCACCAGAATGCCGGTGGCGATCTGCGGCGTCCCCAGGATGCGCAGGTCTACCAGCGGGAAGGGCAGCCGCAACTGGCGGCGCACGAACACCGTCAGGCCCAGGACCCCAAGGCCCAGTGCGCCCGCCGCCAGCGCCAGACTGGGTTCGGGCTGGGCAAATTCCTTGATGCCGAAGGCCAGCGCCACCATGCCGACCGTGCTCTGCACACAACTGAGCCCATCGATCGGCTGGCTCGATTGACCCGGGTAGGCCGGCACCAGCAGCAGCGTGCTGGTCACTGCCACGGCAATCACCGGCACGTTTATCAGGAATACCGAGCCCCACCAGAAGTGTTCCAGCAGAAAGCCGCCGAGCAGCGGCCCCACCGCCGCGCCGCCCGAGGCAATCGAGCCCCAGATGCCAATGGCCAGCGCCTGCTCCTTGGGATCGTGGAAGGTCAGACGAATCAGCGCCACGGTGGCGGGAATCATCGCCGCGCCGCCAATCGCCAGCAACGCCCGCGCCAGGATCAGCACCCGCGCCGACGGTGCGAACGCCGCCAGCAGGGACGCCGCGCCAAACGCCAGCATGCCGAACACGAACACCCGCCGTTGCCCCAGGCGGTCACCCAGCGCGCCGAACACCGGCATCAGTCCGGCCATGCCCAGCGAATAGGCATTCAGGATCCACAGTTTTTCCGAGGCGGTGGTCTGCAGAGCCTGCGCCAGGCTGGGCAGCGCGGTGTACAGCACCGTCATGTCGATCACCACCAGGAACAGGGCGGCGGAAACGATGACGAGGGTGAGCCAGCGGCGGGATCCGCCCATGCCGAGTTCCTTTTGATAGTGCGCAAAGCCTGGCGGAACGAAGCCTGCCGATTCGTCGCAAAGCGATTTTCGGGGACAGCCCTGCGCTACCACAAGGGCAGCAACCGGACCAGAAAGAAGAAAGCCCGGCAAACGCCGGGCTTTCTCTGAAGCGCCTTACGGGCTGGCTATCAGCCGTCCAGCAACGCCTTGTCGCGCACCGCGCCCTTGTCCGCGCTGGTGGCCAGCAGGGCATAGGCCTTGAGAGCGGTGGACACCTTGCGGGCGCGCGGTTGGGCGGGTTTCCAGCCCTTCTTGTCCTGCTCGGCGCGGCGGGCAGCCAGCTCGTCATCGGACACCAGCAGGTTGATGCTGCGCTGCGGGATGTCGATGAGGATCTTGTCGCCGTCCTTAATCAGGCCGATGGCGCCGCCGGACGCGGCTTCCGGCGAGGCGTGGCCGATGGACAGGCCCGAGGTGCCGCCGGAGAAGCGGCCGTCGGTGAGCAGGGCGCAGTCCTTGCCCAGGCCCTTGGATTTCAGGTAGCTGGTCGGGTAGAGCATTTCCTGCATGCCCGGGCCGCCCTTCGGGCCTTCGTAGCGGATGATCACCACGTCGCCGGCCTTCACTTCGTCGCCGAGGATGCCCTTCACGGCGGCATCCTGGCTTTCGAACACCTTGGCGGTGCCTTCGAACACGTGGATGGATTCGTCCACGCCGGCGGTTTTCACCACGCAGCCGTCCAGGGCGATGTTGCCGTACAGCACGGCCAGGCCACCTTCGGTGGAATAGGCGTGCGCCACGGAGCGGATGCAGCCTTCGGCGCGGTCCAGGTCGAGGCTCGGCCAGCGGGTGTTCTGGCTGAACGCGGTCTGGGTCGGGATGCCGGCCGGACCGGCCTTGAAGAACTCGTGCACGGCCGGGTCACTGGTCTGGGTGATGTCCCACTGGGCGATGCCCTCGGCCATGGTCTTGCTGTGCACGGTCGGCACGTCGGTGTGCAGCAGGCCGCCACGGGCCAGCTCGCCGAGGATGGAGAAGATGCCGCCGGCGCGGTGCACGTCTTCCATATGGTACTTCTGGATGTTCGGCGCCACCTTGCACAGCTGCGGCACACGGCGGGACAGACGGTCGATGTCGCGCAGGTCGAACGCTACATCCGCCTCCTGGGCGGCGGCCAGCAGGTGCAGGATGGTGTTGGTGGAACCGCCCATGGCGATGTCCAGGGTCATGGCGTTCTCGAAGGCCTTGAAGTTGGCGATCGAGCGCGGCAAGGCCGATTCGTCACCCTCGCCGTAGTAGCGCTGGCACAGCTCGACGATCAGGCGGCCGGCGCGCAGGAACAGCTGCTCGCGGTCGGCGTGGGTGGCCAGGGTGGAGCCGTTGCCCGGCAGGGCCAGGCCCAGGGCTTCGGCCAGGCAGTTCATGGAGTTGGCGGTGAACATACCCGAGCAACTGCCGCAGGTGGGGCAGGCGCTGCGCTCGTACTCGGCGACCTTCTCGTCGGAGCAGGAGCTGTCGGCGGCGACCACCATGGCGTCCACCAGGTCCAGGCCGTGGGCGGACAGCTTGGTCTTGCCGGCTTCCATCGGGCCGCCGGAGACGAACACCACCGGGATGTTCAGGCGCAGGGCGGCCATCAGCATGCCGGGGGTGATCTTGTCGCAGTTGGAGATGCATACCAGCGCGTCGGCGCAGTGGGCGTTGACCATGTATTCCACGGAGTCGGCGATGATTTCGCGGCTGGGCAGCGAATACAGCATGCCGTCGTGGCCCATGGCGATGCCGTCGTCCACGGCAATGGTGTTGAATTCCTTGGCCACGCCGCCGGCCTTCTCGATCTCGCGGGCGACCAGCTGGCCGAGGTCCTTCAGGTGCACGTGGCCGGGCACGAACTGGGTGAAGGAGTTGGCGATGGCGATGATCGGCTTCTTGAAGTCTTCGTCCTTCATCCCGGTGGCGCGCCACAGGGCGCGGGCGCCGGCCATGTTGCGGCCGTGGGTGGAGGTTTTCGAGCGGTAATCGGGCATGACGGGGTCCTGCTGAAGGCTAATCGGCGCGGCACGGCTGGCCGCATTGTTCTGCGTAAGGTGAGCGCGACAGGCGCCGAAGGGCAATCAACGGTGACGAGTTGCCGAGGACGGGGGGCCTGGTGGTCGAGCGGGATCGCCGCCGACCGGGCCACGCGGGCTCACGGGTCCGCCTGGATGGACAGGATGCCCGGGATTCTAAGCCCATGCACCGCGCGGGCGGAAGCCACTGAGCGCCGCCCGGTCAGTCGGCGGGGGCCAGGCGCAGGCGCGCGGCGCGCCGGCGCAGCAGCTCTATGGTCACCAGCAGGGCGATGGAGAACAGGATCAGCAGGGTGGCGATGGCCAGAATGCTCGGATTGATCTGCTCGCGCAGCCCCGAGAACATCTGCCGCGGAATGGTGCGCTGCTGCGGCCCGGCGAGGAACAGGATGACCACCACCTCATCGAACGAGGTGATGAAGGCGAACAGCGCGCCGCTGATCACTCCGGGCCGGATCAGCGGCACGATGATGTCGAAGAACATGCGCCACGGCGTGGCGCCCAGGCCCAGCGCGGCGCGCGCCAGGCTGTAGTCGAAGCCGGTCAGTGCGGCAGTCACGGTGATCACCACGAACGGCGTGCCCAGCGCGGCATGCGCAAGGATCACCCCCAGGTGGGTGCCGGCCAGGCCCAGGCTGGAATAGAAGAAGAACATGCCGGCGGCGGTGATGATCAGCGGCACTATCATCGGCGAGAGCAGCAGGGCAGTGATCAGCCGGCGCATCGGCATGTCGGCGCGCGCCAGGCCGAGCGCCGCACAGGTACCCAGCACGGTGGCCAACGCCGTGGCGAAGAGGCCGATGATGAAGCTGTTCCTGATCGCCAGACGCCAGCGCGGATCGCTGAACACCTGCTCGTACCAGCGCAGCGAGTAGGCCTCCGGCTGCAGGGTGAGCATGCCTTCGGTGAAGCTGAAGAACGGCTCGACGTTGAACGACAGCGGTACGATCACCAGGATCGGCAGGATCAGGAACAGCAGCACCAGCCAGGCGCCGAGTCTCAGCAGCAGACGCCCCAGGTGATGCCAGAAACCGTAGTACGCGGGTGTGCTCGCCATGCGCTACCCCAGTCGTATGTTGCCGGCGCCGACCAGGCGGTCGTACAGCCAGTAGAGCAGCAGGATCAGCGCCAGCAGCAGCGAGCCCAGCGCGGCGGCCAGCTCCCAGTTGTTCGAGCGCTGCATGTGGAAGGCGATGATGTTGCTTATCATCTGCCCGTCGGTGCCACCGACCAGTGCCGGGGTGATGTAGTAGCCCACCGAGATGATGAACACCAGCAGCGTGCCGGCGCTCAGCCCCGGCAGGGTCATCGGGAAGTAGATGCGTGCGAACGCCGGCAACGGCCGGGCGCCCAGCGACAGGGCGGCGCGCAGGTAGCTGGGGTCGATGCCGCGCATCACGCTGTACAGCGGCAGGATCATGAACGGCAGCAGGATGTGGGTCATGGCCACCACGGTGGCGAACGAGGTGTAGAGCATTTCCAGAGGCTGGTCGAGCAGCCCGCTGCCGGTCAGCAGCGTGTTGATCACCCCATTGGTCTGCAGCAACGCGATCCAGGCGGTGGTGCGCACCAGCAGCGAGGTCCAGAACGGCAGCAGCACCAGGACCAGCAGCAGGTTGGCGCGGTGCTCGGGCAGGCTCGCCAGGTAGTAGGCCAGCGGGTAGCCGAGCAGCGCGCAGAGCAGGGTGATGACCAGCGCCAGCTTGAGGGTCTTGGCGTACAGCTGCAGGTAGATCTGCGTGTCCTGACGGACCCGCAGGCCCTGTTCGGCGTCCACTTCCAGGTCCAGCGCGGTCAGGTAGTAGTCATAGGTGTAGACGCGGCCGGCCCGCTCGATGGCCCGCCACAGTTCCGGCTTGCGCCAGTTGGCGTGGCTGTCCAGCAGCGTGGCCACGCCCTCCGTGGCCAGCGCCGGCTCATCCAGCCGGCCGAGGCGCCGCGCGGTGCTCTTCACCACGCTGGACATGCCGGCATAGGCGCGGTTGAACTCCTCGGCCAGGCGCCCGGACTGGCGCTCGCGGTTCAGCGCGTACAACTCCTCGACGAACCGTTGCAACGCCGGCTCGCCGGGCAGGCCCTGGCCATCCCACTGGCGCAGTTCGACCAGGGTGTGCGGAATCATCTCCGCCACCGCCGGGTGGTACAGGCTGCGCCACAGCATGCTGCCGATGGGCACCACGAAGCTGAGCAGGATGAACAGCAGCAGCGGCAGCACGAAGGCCAGCGCCAGCAGCCGCTTGCGGCGGCGCACGACGGCGGCCTGGCGGGCTTCGCCGGCGGTCAGGGCATGCAGTAGCGCGCTACGACTGGGCATGGCGTCTCCCTGGCCCCGCCGCGGGCGGCGAGGCCGGCACGGTTCAGCGCAACAACCACTCGTTGAACTTCTCGCCCAGCGATTCGCCGTAGTCGGCCCAGAACTCGGAGCCGGCCTGGATGCCCTGGTCCAGGTGCGCGGTCGGCAGGTGCGGGGTGGCGCTCTGGTCGGCCAGTGGCATGGAGGATTTGCGGGTCGGGCCGTACGCCACGTCGGGCATGCCGGCCAGCGGCTTGGAGCCGGTGGCATAGGCGATGAACTTCAGCGCCAGTTCCTTCTTCGGCGAGCCCTTGACGATGGCCCAGGCGTCCAGGTCGTAGACATGGCCGTCCCAGACGATCACGAACGGCTTGTTCTCCTGGCGGATGGCGTCGTAGAAGCGCCCGTTGGCCGACTGCACCAGCACCGCGCCGCCGTCGTTGAGCAGTTGCGGCGCCTGCGACCAGGAGTCGAACCACACCAGATCGTTGCGGATGCTGTTCAGCTTGTCGAAGGCGCGCTGCTGGCCCTCGGCGGTCGCCAGCACTTCGTAAACATCCTCGGGCGCCACGCCGTCGGCCATCAGCGCCCACTCCAGGTTGACCTGCGGGCGCTTGCGCAGCGCGCGTTTGCCGGGAATCTTCGCGGTGTCGAAGAAATCCTCCAGGCTGGCCGGCTTGGCGCCGCCGATGGTGCGCTCGTTGTAGGCGAACACCACCGACCAGACAATGTTGCCGACCGCGCATTCGCTGGCCAAAGCCTCGGGGATGAAATCCTGGGCGGCCGGCGTGCCATCGACGCCGGGCGGCAGGATGTCGCGCGGAATGTCCTCCAGCAGGCCCTCGGAGCAGGCGCGCTCCAGGTCGATGACCTCGAAGTCGACCACATCCCACTGGATGTTGCCGGACTCGACCTGCGCCTTGATCTCGGCCACGCCGCCCGTGTAGTCCTCGAACAGCACGCGCACGCCAGTCTCCTTCTGGTACGGGTCGATGACGTGCTTCTTCTGCGCCGCGCCGTAGGCGCCGCCCCAGGACACCACGGTGAGCGATTCCTGGGCGAGTGCGGCGCCGCTGCCGGTGGCGAGCGCCACGGCCAGGAGCAGATGGGGCAGGTGTTTCGGTGGTCTAGCCATTGCGGTGACTCCTTGGCCGGGAGGCCGTGTGGGGGGGTAGTCAGGGCGTCGTGGCGACTGCCGGTCGGTCCAGCGCCTGGCTGTCTTCCGGCAGCCAGGCCAGGGTGACCTCTTCCCGTGCGCGCAGGTGCGGTGCCGAGCCGTCGTTCAGGCTCTTGACCACCAGCGGCGTGCCGCCGGCGGTGGTGAAGTGGTAGCGGATGAATTCGCCTACGTAATGGCGATCGACGAAGCGGGCCTGGATGCGGTTGCCGACGGCGCCCAGGCGGTCAGTGAAGGTGAGCTTCTCGGGGCGTACCGAAACGGTGGTGGCGGCACCCGGCGTGGTGCGATTGGCCTTCAGGGTGCGCACCCGCGTGCCGTCGTCCAGGCGCACGCTGACGCTGTCGGCTTCGACCGCCTCGATGACCCCGCCAAGCTTGTTGCTTTCGCCGATGAAGTCGGCGACGAACAGGTTGGCCGGCCGCTCGTAGAGGACGTTGGGGGGCGCGCACTGCTGTACCACGCCCTCGTTGAACACGGCGATGCGGTCGCTCATGGTCAGCGCCTCGGTCTGGTCGTGGGTCACGTAGATCACCGTGAACTCCAGCTGCGCGTGCAGACGCTTGATCTCGAACTGCATCTGCTCGCGCAGCTTCTTGTCCAGGGCGCCCAGCGGTTCGTCCATCAGGACGATGTCCGGGGCGAAGATCAGCGCACGCGCCAGCGCCACGCGCTGCCGCTGTCCCCCGGAGAGCTGCGCCGGATAGCGCCCGGCGAATCCCTGCAGCTCGACCAGCGCCAGGTACTCGTCGACCCGCGCGCGGATCTCGGCGGCCGGCCGTTTGCGCAACTTGAGCGGGTAGGCGAGGTTCTCGCGGAGGGTCATGTGCGGGAACAGCGCGTACTGCTGGAAGACCATGCCGATATTGCGACGGTAGGGCGGGATGCTGGTGATGTTGCGGCCGTTGATGAGGATCTCGCCGCTGGTAACGTCCTCGAAGCCGGCAAGCATCATCAGGCAGGTGGTCTTGCCGGAGCCGGAAGGGCCGAGCAGGGTGATGAATTCGCCGCGCGCCACCTCCAGGCTGAAGTCCTTAACCACCAGCGTCTGCTGGTCGTAGGTCTTCTTCACGTTGGAGAAGGTCAGGAACGCCGTATCCGCGCCGTGGCTCGCCATGATCCGTCATCGCCCTCAGGCTGCCGGCAAGCCGTGCCGGCAGCGGTCCGTTTCCGGCTAAGACTAGACCAGCGACGCCGGCGCGCCTCGGGCTCGCTCCGAGGCGCAGCGACAGGGTGGATCAGGCGTTGGGCAGGATCCGGCAGGTCAGGCTCTTGATGTAGCGGGTTTCCGGGATGGCCGGATGCACCGGATGGTCCGGGCCCTGGGCACCGCGCTCGAGCAGTTGGATGTTGCGGTCCAGGTGGCGGGCGCTCTGCAGCAGGATGTTCTGCAGATCGTCCTCGGGCAGGTGCATGGAGCAGCTGGCGCTGACCAGGATGCCGTCCTTGTTGAGCATGCGCATGGCCATCTCGTTGAGGCGGCGGTAGGCAGCCTCGCCGTTCTTCAGGTCCTTCTTGCGCTTGATGAACGCCGGCGGGTCGGCGACCACCACGTCGAAGCGCTCCTCGGCGGCCTTGAGCTCCTTGAGGGCGGCGAACACGTCGCCTTCCACGCAGGTGACCTTTTCGGCCACGCCGTTCAGCGCGGCGTTGCGTTCCACGCCGTCCAGGGCGAAGGCCGAGGCGTCCACGCAGAACACCTCGCTGGCGCCGAAGGCGGCGGCCTGCACGCCCCAGCCGCCGATGTAGCTGAACAGGTCGAGCACGCGCTTGCCCTTCACGTAGCCGGCCAGGCGGGCACGGTTCAGGCGGTGATCGTAGAACCAGCCGGTCTTCTGCCCGGCCAGTACCGGCGCCTGGAACTTCACGCCGTTCTCTTCCAGGTCGACCCACCCGGGCACCACGCCGAAGGCGGTGTCCACGTAGCGCTCCAGGCCTTCGGCGTCACGGGCGGCGGAGTCGTTCTTGAACAGGATGCCGCGTGGCTTGAGCACCTGCACCAGCGCCTCGATCACCGCGTCCTTGTTGCGTTCCATGGTGGCGCTGGCCAGCTGCACCACCAGGTGGTCGCCGAAGCGATCCACCACCAGGCCGGGCAGGAAGTCGGAGTCGCCGTACACCAGGCGGTAGCAGGGCTGCTCGAACAGCCGCTCGCGCAGGCTCAGGGCCACCTGGATGCGGTGCACCAGCAGGGACTTGTCCAGCGTGTGGCCGGTGTCGCGCGACAGCAGGCGCGCGCAGATCAGGTTGTTCGGGCTGACGCCGACGATGCCCAGCGGCTTGCCGTTGGCCATTTCCAGGATCGCCTGGTCGCCGGGCTGGAAGCCGTTCAGCGGCGTGGCCGCCACGTCCACCTCGTTGCTGTAGACCCACAGGTGGCCGGCGCGCAGACGGCGTTCGGCATTGGCTTTGAGGCGTAGGCTGGGCAGGGACATGGGCGCGGCTCCGAGTGGGGGGCGGGCATTATACAGGCCCTGCATGCCGGGCCGCGCGCCGGTGTGCCGTAGGCCCGTATGCCCGGACATTCAGTGACATAACATCAGAGCGCCAGCCCCGCCGAGGCAGGATAAAATGCCGCGCATCTCTCTTCGGACTAGCCGCCATGTCGCCTGAAATCTCCACCGAACAGCTTCGGGGCATCCTGCAGGGCATCAGTGTTCCGCCCCAGCCGCAGATCATGGTCGATCTGCAGATGGAGCAGATGCAGCCCTACCCGGACGTCAACAACATCGCGCGCCTGATCAGCCAGGACCCGGGCCTGTCCGGCGCCCTGCTGAAGCTGGTCAATTCGCCGTTCTACGGCCTGTCCAACCGCATCAGCTCGATCCAGCGCGCCATCAACCTGCTGGGCACCAACACGGTGATCAACCTGATCAACGCCCAGGCCATCAAGGGCGCCCTGGACGACGACGAGATCGTTGCCCTCAACGGCTTCTGGGACAGCGCCCAGGACATCGCGCAGACCTGCCTGATGCTGGCCAAGCGCATCGGCTTCCAGTCGTCGGACGAGGCCTATGCCCTCGGGCTGTTCCACAACTGCGGCATTCCGCTGATGCTCCAGCGCTTCCCCAATTACTTCGAGGTCCAGGAGGAGGCGTATTTCCGCGCGTCGGGGGACAACCGCGTGGTAGACACAGAGAACCGCCTGCTCAACACCAACCATTCGGTGGTCGGCTATTTCATCGCCCGTTCCTGGCGGCTGCCGGAGCGAGTCTGCGAGGCGATTGCCAACCATCACAACGCCCGTTCGATCTTTACCGACGACTCCACCCGGCACACCCAGCTGAAGAACCTGCTGGCGATCCTCAAGATGGCCGAGCACATCTGTGGCTGCTACCGCATCCTGGGCCGCCAGGAGGTGGATCACGAGTGGGAAAGCCTGAGTGCGCTGGTGCTCGACTATGTCGGCCTGAGCGAGTACGACTTCGACAACCTGCGCGAGGCGGTGAAAGAGGCGGGCATCGGCGGCAGCTACTACTGAGCCGTACACCCTCGGTACACTGCCGGCCCGCATTTCACAGTCGTATCGCCATGCCCGAACTACCCGAAGTCGAAACCACCCGCCGCGGCATCGAGGCGCACCTGCTCGGTCAGCGTGTCAGCCGCGTGCTGGTGCGCGAGCACCGACTGCGCTGGCCGATTCCCGAGGATCTCGACGTGCGCCTGTCCGGCCAGCGCATCCTGCGGGTCGGCCGGCGCGCCAAGTACCTGCTGATCGAGGCCGAGGCCGGCACGCTGATCGTCCACCTGGGCATGTCCGGCAGCTTGCGCCTGGTGGAGCAGGGCCTGCCCGCCGGTCGCCACGAGCATGTGGACATCGAGCTGGAGTCCGGACTGGCGCTGCGCTACACCGACCCGCGCCGCTTCGGCGCCCTGCTGTGGAGTCCTGAACCGCTGCAGCATGTGCTGCTGCAGAAGCTCGGCCCGGAACCGCTGACCGAGGCCTTCGACGGCGCCCGGCTGTTCGAGCTGTCACGCGGCAAGACCATTGCGGTGAAGCCGTTCATCATGGACAACGCGGTGGTGGTCGGCGTCGGCAACATCTACGCCAGCGAGGCGCTGTTCGCCGCCGGCATCGACCCGCGCAAGCCGGCCGGCACGATTTCCCGGCCCCGCTACGAGCGCCTGGCCGCCGAGATCAAGCGCATCCTGGCCATCGCCATCGAGTGCGGCGGCACTACGCTACGCGACTTCGTCGGCGGTGACGGCCAACCCGGCTACTTCCAGCAGGAGCTGTTCGTCTACGGGCGTGCCGGAGAGTTCTGCAAGGTCTGCGGCGGCACGTTGCGCGAGGTGCGTCTCGGCCAGCGTTCCAGCGTGTACTGCGGGCGTTGCCAGCGCTGAGCCGCGCATTATGATGGCCACCTGACAAGAAGAACCGAGGTCGTTGGATGTCCGGTAATTTCCTGCCGCCCAATCCGTTCGCCGAAACACTGGGCCGCTGCGTGCTGAAACTGATGGGCTGGCGGGTCGAAGGCCAACTACCGGCGCTCGACAAGTTCGTGATGATCGGCGCCCACCACACCTCCAATTGGGACTTCGTGGTGTTCATCGCCGCCAAGTTCGTGCTGCGCGTCAACGCGCGCTGGTTCGGCAAGCACAGCATCTTCCGCTGGCCGTTCCGCGGCATCCTGCGGCGCTGGGGCGGCATTCCCATCCGCCGCGACCAGGCGGCCAACGTGGTTGAGCAGGCCGTGCAGAGCTTTCGCGAGCACGCCCAGTTCATCCTGATCCTGTCTCCGGAAGGCACCCGCAAGCGGGTGGAGCGCTGGAAGACGGGCTTCTACCATATCGCCCGCGGCGCCGGGGTACCGGTGGTGCCCGGCGCACTGGACTACGTGAACAAGCGCATCGTCATCGGCGCGCCGTTCTGGCCTACCGGTGACGAAAAGGCCGACCTGCGCAGCCTGCTGGCGTTCTTCAAACCCTACGTGCCGAAAAAACCCGAGTACGCGTTCCACGGCGATTGAAGGGCGTCACGCTGGCGCACGGGTGAGCGAGCTATAGTCGCGGCACCCATCACCCGCCGAAGGACCGCCCCATGACCCCGTTTCGCTCCCTGGCCGCCGCCCTGGCGCTGACCACCGGGCTGCTGAGCCTGCCGGCCCAGGCCAACCCCAGCGGCGACCCCCTCTACAACGCCGATGCCCCACCGGCCTACGCGATGATCGGCGACCTGCTGATCGCCCGGCCGCTGCTGATCGCCGGCACCGTCATCGGCACCGGGGTGTTCATCGTCAGCCTGCCGTTCACCCTGCTCGGCGGCAATGTCGGCGACGCAGGCCAGGCGCTGGTGGTCGAGCCGGCCAAGGCCGCCTTCGTGCGCTGCCTGGGCTGCACCGAGAGCGGCTATAAGCGCGACTGATCAGCCACGCACGTTCCGCCGCCCAGCGCACTTAGCCCAAAGCCTACGCGCCCGCTCTGGCCGGGCGCTTCCCGCCCCGACACTTCCCGGCTAGGCTGTGCGTCGCCCGTTTCGTGGGCGTTCCTTTTTCGGCGGATTGGCGACGTGAAGCAGTATTCGAAATCCCTTCTCATCCTGGCGGGCATGGCGGCCCTTGGCTGGTCGTTCTGGTCCAGTTCGGGCTGGCTGCAGCTGTGCGCTGGCCTGGCCCTGTTTCTGTTCGGCATGCAGTGCCTGGAGGAAGGGCTGCAGGAGCTGGCCGGCGGCAAGCTGGAACAGCTGCTCGGGCGCAGCACCTCGACGCCCTTCCGAGCCCTGTTGTTCGGTACCGGCGCCACCTTCCTGCTGCAGTCCAGCACCCTGGTGTCGCTGCTGACCATCGCTTTCCTGAGTACCGGCCTGATCCAGCTGGCCGGCGGCATCGCGGTGATCTTCGGGGCCAACCTGGGCGCCACCAGCGGCATCTGGTTGCTGGCCATGGCCGGCCAGAACCTCAGTCTGTCGCCGCTGGCCCTGCCGCTGCTGGTGTTCGGCGTGCTGGCCAGCTTCACCGGCCCGGCCGGCAAGGGCGGTGGCCGCATCCTGCTGGGCATCGCCTTCATCTTCCTGGCCATCGACCAGATCAAGGGCGGCTTCGCCAGCTTCGGCGATGCCATGGACCTGACCGCCTACAGCGGCGGCGGCTTGCTCGGCACGCTGCTGTTCACCGGCATCGGCATTGCCATCACCGTGGTGCTGCAGTCCAGCCACGCCACCCTGATGCTGACCCTGGCGGCCCTGGCCGGCGGCCAGGTCGGCCTGGAACAGAGCCTGGCGATCGCCATCGGCTCCAACGTCGGCAGCGCGGTGACCACCGGCGCCATGGGCATGCTGGGCGGCAACCGCAGCGGTCAGCGCCTGGCCCTGGCCCACGTCATCTTCAACGTCAGCAGCGCCCTGGTCAGCCTGACGCTGTTCGTGCCGCTGACCTGGCTGGTGCTCTGGGGCACCGGCCTGCTCGGCCTCGGCAATAACAGCCTGATCCAGCTGGCGCTGTTCCACACGCTGTTCAACGTGCTGGGCGTGCTGCTGTTCTGGCCGTGGCAAAAGGCGTTCGCCGAGCTGCTGGCGCGCCTGCTGCCCGAGTTACCCGAACCGCGCGTGTTGATCACCGAGATGGCGTCCGCCCAGGCGGAACCGGAGCGCACCCGTGCCCGCTACCTGGTGGAGGGCGCGTTGAACTCCGCGGATGCCGCCGCCAGTGCCGTGGCTCAGGAGCTGCAGCACCTCGAACGCCTGAGTCTGGAGGTGATCTGTCACGCCCTGTACCTGCCGGTCGATCAGCTCTATGGAGCGCAGATAGACGAAGCACTGGTCGCCGCGCGCCCGGACCTGCACGGACTGGATGCCGACGGCCTCTACCAACGGCACATCAAGGGCGTGCATGCCGACCTGCTGAGCTTCATGGGCCGCCTCGACCTGCCCCTGGACGAACCTCACCAGGCCTTCTGGATCTCCGGCCAGGTCGCCGCCCTGCAGCTGGTGGATGCGGTCAAGGATGCCAAGCACCTGCAGAAGAACCTCGGTCGTCACCTGGGTCGCGAGGACTCGGCCATGCGCCGCGCCTATGTGGAACTGCGCCGGCATCTGCTCAACGCGCTGCGCGAGGTGAATGAGCTGAACCGCTCCAACCTGCCGGAGGCACAGTGGAACGCCCGGCTGCGTCTGCTCGACGACACCGCGGCGAACTTCGACGCCCGCTTCCGTCAGCGGCTGTTCGCCGGCATCCGTTCCGGGGAACTGGACGGCCTGCAGACCAGTTCGCTGATGAACGACCTCGGCTACACCAGCCGCATCATCCAGAGCCTGCGCAACGTCCTGCTGATCAGCGAGGGTCACGAGCTGTCCCGCCAGTTGCGCGCCCTGTTCGGCCAGCAGCAGGAACCCCTGATCCAGCTATCCTGATCGCCGGGCCGGGCGTCGCCGCGACGCCCGGCCGGAAGCGAGCGCTTGACAGCTCCCGGTGGCGCTCCCAGCATGTGCAAAAAAACGCACGAGGCGTTCAAAATGACTGCCAGTGGGATTGCCGACTCCGCCGTTGAACGCTTTGCCGCCCGCGAGCGGCAGCGTTTTCTCGATAGCCATCCCGCCAGCGTTCGGCTGGCCGAGCGCGCGCGCCACAGCCTGTATGGCGGCGTGCCCATGCACTGGATGAGCGACTGGTCCACCCCGGCGCCGCTGTTCGTGGCCGAGGCGCGCGGAGCTCGCCTGCTCGACGTGGACGGCCATGAATACCTGGATTTCTGCCTGGGCGACACCGCCAGCATGTTCGGCCATTCGCCGGCGCCCATCGCCCGCGCGCTGGCCGAGCAGGGTGCCCGGGGACTGGCCACCATGCTGCCCGGCGAGGACGCCGTGCGCGCCGGCGAACTACTGGCCGGGCGCTTCGGCCTGCCCTGCTGGCAGGTAGCCGGGTCGGCCAGCGACGCCAACCGCTTCGTGTTGCGCTGGGCGCGAGCCATCACCGGCCGCAAGGTGATTCTGGTGTTCGACGGCTGCTACCACGGCAGCGTCGACGAAACCCTGGTGCGCGGCCGCGAAGGCCGCACGGTGCATCGCCCCGGGCTGATCGGCCAGGCACGCAACCTGACCCAGCACACCCGCGTGGTGCCGTTCAACGACCCGGCCGCCCTGGAAGCCGCTTTGAGCCAGGGCGACATCGCCGCGCTGCTCTGCGAACCCGCGATGACCAACATCGGCCTGGTGCTGCCCGAGGCGGGCTTCCTGCAGCAGGCCCGCGAGCTGACAAGCCGTTATGGCAGCCTGCTGATCCTCGATGAAACCCACAGCCTGTCGGCCGGCCCGGGTGGCTGCACCCGTGCCTGGGGCCTGAAGCCGGACTTCCTCACCCTCGGCAAGGCGATTGCCGGCGGTGTGTCCTGCGCCGTGTACGGTTTCAGCCGCGCCATGGCCCAGGCCATGCAGCTGGCCCAACAGCATGCCCGCGAGCCGCTGGCCGCTCCGGAGATCAATGGCCACGGTCACAGCGGCATGGGCACTACCCTGGCGGCCAATGCGCTGGCCATGCACTGCCTGCGGGTCAACCTGGAGGAGGTGATGACCGACACCGCCTACCAGCGGATGCTGGGCAGTGCCGCGCAGCTGGCCGAGGGACTGCGCGATCTGTTTGCCGCCCACCGGCTGGACTGGACGACCAGCGAGCTCGGCGCACGCTGCGAGTTCCAGTTCCGTGTCCACCCACCGCGCAATGGGGCCGAGGCCGAAGCCGCCTTCCACGACGCGCTGCAGCAGGCGCTGCATCTCTACCTGATCAACCGGGGCGTGCTGATCACCCCCTTCCACAACATGCTGCTGTGCAGCCCGGAAACCGGGCCCGACGAGGTGCAGCGCCTGCTGGGCGCGCTCGACGAGGGGCTTGGCGAGCTGCTGGCACTCCCCGGCGCCCGAGGCTGAACCGGAGCGGACAGGAGGTCCCATGCGTTTTGCCGATCCCGCGGAGGCCGAAGCCTTCCTTGCCACGCATCCCGAGGTGCGCCTGGTCGAACTGTTCCTCATCGACAGCAACGGCGTGCCCCGCGGCAAGCTGCTGCACCGCGACGAGCTGCTGGCGATCTACCGCGACGGTCGGCCGCTGCCCAGCACCATCCTCGGCCTGACCATCAACGGTGAGGATGTCGAGGAGACCGGGCTGGTCTGGGAAGTCGGCGATGCCGACTGCTGGAGTTATCCGCTGGCGGGCAGCCTCTGCCTGCAGCCCTGGCGCACTCAGCCCACCGGCCAAGTGCAGGTCAGCATGCATCCCGAGCAGGGCCGCCCGGCCAGCCACGCCGACCCGCGCCACGTGCTGGCCCGGGTCGTCGAGGCGCTGCAGGCCGACGGCTATCAGCCGGTGATGGCGGCCGAGCTGGAGTTCTACCTGCTGGATCGGCGCGAGGATTCGCAGGCCGAGCCGCAGCCGGCCCGCCAGGACAACGGCCTGCGCCCGCAGAGCGTGCAGGTCTATGGGGTCTACGAGCTGGAGCAGCAACAGGCGTTTCTCGATGACCTGTACGCCGCCTGCGAGGCACAGGGCCTGCCGCTGCGCACGGCGATCCCCGAGTACGCACCGGGCCAGCTGGAGCTGACCCTGGAGCATCGCTTCGATGCGTTGCAGGCGATGGACGAAGCCGTGCGCTACAAGCGCCTGGTCAAGGGCGTGGCGCATCGGCACGGCAAGCAGGCCTGCTTCATGGCCAAGCCGTTCGCCGCACGTGCCGGCAACGGTCTGCACCTGCATGTCAGCCTGGCCGACGCCGCAGGACGCAACCTGTTTGCCAGCGAGCATCCGGCCGGCACGCCGCTGCTGCGCCAGGCGCTGGCCGGCATGCAGGCCACATTGCTGGAGTCCCTGGCGCTGTTCTGCCCGCATGCGAACTCGTTCCGACGCTTCCAGGCCCACAGCTACGCGCCGCTGAACTGCAGCTGGGGCGTCAACAACCGCACCGTCAGCCTGCGCATCCCCGGCGGCCCGCCCGCCAGCCGGCATATCGAACACCGCATCTGCGGCGCCGACGCCAATCCCTACCTGGCCGCTGCGGCGGTGCTGGCCGGCGCGCATCTCGGCCTCCGCGAACGCCTGGATCCCGGCGAGCCAGTGACCGGTAACGGCTATGCCCAGGACCAGCCCGCCTTGCCCTGCGACTGGCTCAGCGCACTGGACAGCCTGGAGGCCTCCGCCTGGGCGCGGCAGGCGCTCGGAGCCGATTATCTGCGTGTCTACCTGGCCATCAAGCGCGAGGAGTACCGGCAGTTCATGGCCGAAGTGGGCGAACAGGACTGGCGCTGGTACCTCGGGCAGGCGTGACGGCTGGCCGGCATGACAGCCCTATAAGACTGATAGGCAATTGACAGGCGACAGAATGCCGCACCTCAGGTATTGTTCCGCCCGTTTTCCGCAATAGAGCTGGTGTACCACGATGGACTACCCCGCCGGAGTCTCCGAACTCTCGATGTCGGTGCTGATGACCCCCGACAAGGCCAATTTCTCGGGCAATGTGCACGGTGGCGTGCTGCTCAAGTACCTGGACGAAGTGGCCTACGCGTGCGCCAGCCGCTACGCCGGCCGTTACGTAGTGACCCTGTCGGTCGATCAGGTGATGTTCCGCCAGCCCGTGCATGTCGGTGAACTGGTGACCTTCATGGCCTCGGTGAACTACACCGGCCGCACCTCCATGGAGATCGGCATCAAGGTCATCACCGAGGACATTCGCCAGCGTTCGGTACGCCACACCAATAGCTGCTTCTTCACCATGGTGGCGCTCGACAGCAGCGGCAAGCCCACCGCCGTGCCGCCGCTGGAACTCAAGACCCGCGAACAACGCCGCCGCTTTGCCCAGGCCGAACAGCGCAGGCGCATCCGCGCCGAACTGGAGCAGCGCTACAAGGCGCTGCGCGAAGGCCAGCCGGACCTCTGAGCCTCAGGGGTCGGGCGACTCCGCCAGACCATCCACCACCAGGCGGTTGCGCCCCAGCTGCTTGGCCCGATACAGGGCCAGGTCGGCACGCTGGAAGACCTCGTCGGCCGCCTCTTCATCGGGGCCAAAGCAGGCCAGACCGGCGGACAGGGTGACTGGCAACCGCTCACCCTTGAAGTGGAAGGGACAGGTCTGGATGCTCGACAGCAGGTCCTCCAGCAGCAGGCGGCCGGCAGGTAGATCGTAGCCGGGCAGCAGCAACACGAATTCCTCGCCACCGTACCGTGCAAGGAATCCACCCGTCGGCATGCGCCGCTTGATGATTTCCGCGATCAGCTTGAGCACCTTGTCACCGGCCAGGTGGCCAAAGCGGTCATTGACCTGCTTGAAGTGATCCACGTCCAGGACCGCCAGTGCCAGCTCGCCGCCCTGTTTGCGCCGGCGCTCCAGCGCCTGCTGTACCTCGGCGTTCCAGGCCGTGCGGTTGGCCAGCCCGGTGAGCGGGTCACGCAGCGCCTCGCGCCGCTGCTCGTTGAGCTGGTCGCGACAGACCTCCGCCTCGCGCTCGAGCTCCATGATGCGCGTCGACAGTTGCTGCAACGATGCCGTCAGGGCCAGGTCGCGCACCTCGCGCTGCGAACGCTGCTCGGCAAGCCCATCCAGCAGCGCCTCCAGCCGACAGGAGATGCTCTGCTTGAGGGCCTCCAGATCCGTCGCACCGCTCACGGCCGCCTGCATGTCGTCCACCTGGCGCCGCAGCGACTGGTCGAGATCCTCGGCCAACGCGGAGCCCTCCGCCCTCTCGGCGCCAAGGCTTTCCAGGCCGGTCTGCAACTGAGCCAGGCGTTCGTTGAGTCCGGTCAGGAAATCCAGCAACTGCAGCTGATCTTCGCCCGCCTCGAGTACCAGCTCGCCCAACCCATCGACCAGGCCGATCAGCGCGTCCGTCTCGACCTCGCCGTGCAACCGCCCGAGCAGCCGGCGCAACTGGATCTGGTACTTCATGGGCAGCGCCGACTGGCTGAGCAGGGCGCGCAAGACCTCGGCGAAACCATCAATCAGGGGCTGCGGCGTGATAGCGAGGACCGGGGTGGCCTCCTGGCTGCCCAGCAAGCGCTTGAACAGGCCCGCCGACGGGTTGCGCTGGGCGAGTGAGTGTTCGATCACCTGCCACTGCAGGTCGCCGAAGGCCTTGTGCAGCGCCACCAGTTCGACCTGCTGGGGGAGCGCCCCGGTCAGGTTGCGGGCAAACTCGCCGATGGCCTCGCGCAAGGCCGGTGGCAGCGACTGCCCCTCCAGGCGTGCCACCTGGGCGGACAGCGCCACCAGTTCCCGGCTCATGCGACTGGCTCGCAGGTATTCGCTTTCCGCCAGCACGTTTTCCAGGCGGGGCAGCAGGGCGCGCAGACCGGACAGCGTTTCCTTGCCGCGTAGCGCCTGGCGCAGGTCGCGCAGGCACAGCTCGATGGCCGGCGCAGGATCACGGATGGCCAGGGTGCAACGCACCAGGGTGCGGCGCAGCAGGTCGATTTCGGTCAGCAGCGCCTGTTCGCGCAGGCGCTGCTGCTGTTCAAGGGACGGGTGGGCAGTCTGGCCGTCAAGGGTGCGCGTCATGCGGGTCACTCGCGCCGCTGGGGAAGCTGGTCGACCGAACCGTGCGGCAGACGAATGTCCACCGCCACCGGCAGGTGGTCGGAAATCGGCGCGTCCAGCACCTCGACCCGCTCCAGCCCCAGCTCCGGGCTGAGCAGGATATGGTCCAGACAACGCTGCGGGCGCCAGCTGGGGAACGTGGCGCACACCTGGGGAGCGATCAACCCGAGATCACGCAGCGGCGAATGCTCGAGCAGCTCCACCGCTTGGGTATTCATGTCGCCCATCAACACCATGTGACGGAAGCCGCCGAGCAGTTCGCGGATGTAGGACAGCTGGCGGGTGCGCGCGCGCGCGCCCAGTGCCAGATGCATCATCACCACCGCCAGGGCGTCCGGACCCTCGCCGAAGCGCAGCAGCATGGCGCCGCGCCCGGCGGGGCCGGGCAGCGGATGGTCCTCCAGATGTTGCGGGCGCAGGCGGCTGAGCACGCCGTTGCTGTGCTGGGCGAAACGACCGAGGTTGCGATTGAGCTGCTGATACCAGTAGGGGAAATCGCCGAGCTGCGCCAGGTGCTCGACCTGGTTGACGAAACCCGAGCGCAGACTGCCGCCGTCCACCTCCTGCAAGGCCACCAGGTCGTAATCGGCCAGCAGCTCGCCGATGCGCTGCAGGTTCATCCCGCGCCCGGCGTGTGGCAGCAGGTGCTGCCAGCCGCGGGTCAGGTAGTGGTGATAGCGCTGGGTGGAAATGCCCACCTGGATGTTGAAGCTGAGCAGGCGCAGGCGCCCGTCCGCCGGCAGGCCCGCGGGCTTGCCGCTGCGGGGATTGACGCGCGGTTCACGTTGCGAAGGAGCTCTCACGATACGCTGTCTGAGCATGATCGGAACCGCGCCACTCGGGCGTCTCTACTGCGCTGCCCGCTCGCGGGCGATCAGATGGTCGGCCAGGGCAACGGCCTGCTGGGGACCGCCCGCCGAGCCCAGGTCCAGCCGGTACTTGCCGTTGACCACCAGCACCGGAACGCCAGTGACCTGGTAGGCCATGGCCAGCTTCTTGGCCTTTTCCATCTGGCTCTTTACGCCGAAGGAGTTGTAGGTCTTGAGGAATGCCTCGGAATCGACACCCTGGGCCGCCAGGAATTCGGCCATCTCCTTCGGCGTGGCCAGCTTGCGGCCTTCACGGTGAACTGCGGCAAAGATCGCCTCATGCACCTGTGGCTCGACCTTCATGGCCTCCAGGGCGATGAACAGCTGTCCATGGGTGTTCCACACGCCGCCGAACAGGGCCGGCACGCGGACAAAATTCACATCATCGGGCAGGGTTTCCACCCAGGCGTTGAGCACCGGTTCGAATTCGTAGCAGTGCGGGCAGCCATACCAGAACAGCTCGACGACTTCGATCTTGCCAGGTTGCGACACCGGGACCGGGCTGTTCAGTTCGACATAGTGCTTGCCGGCACGGTAGTCGGCGGCGTGGGCGGGGACGGAAAGCAGACTGGCAACGGCCAGCAGGGCACTGAAAAGCAGCGTGCGCATGCAAAGAACTCCTCGACTGAAAAATCGGCGTCGGCCGTTTGGCCGCTGTGCCGCCGGTGCGTTGCCCGGATTTTAACCACAGGTGCAAAAAAAAAGGGCGGCTCGCGCCACCCTTTTTCCGTCTTCACGACAATCAGTGCAGGCCCTGGATATAGCTGGACAGCGCCTGGATGTCTTTGTTGCTCAGCTTGGCGGCGATGGCGCGCATGATCATGGTGTCGCCATCGTTGGTGCGTACGCCTTCGCGGAAGTCGGTCAGCTGCTTGGCGATGTAGGCAGCGTGCTGGCCGTTCAACTTGGGATAGGCGGCGGCGGCGTTGCCGATGCCGTTCGGGGCGTGGCAGCCGGTGCAGGCGGGCATGCCCTCGGCCAGCTTGCCACCGCGCCACAGGGCCTCGCCACGCTCGACCAGCGCCGGGTCGGCGGCACCGATGCTGCCCTTCTGGCTGGCGAAGTAGGCGGCGATGTCTTCCAGGTCCTGATCGCTGAAGGTATCCAGCATGCCGGTCATTTCCAGCACCTTGCGGCCTACACCTTCGGGGGCGCCCGGGGTGGAACCGGCCTTGATGTCCTTCATCTGCTTGAGCAGGTAACGCTCACCCTGGCCAGCCAGCTTCGGGAAGTTCGGCGCTGCGCTGTTGCCGTCCGCGTTGTGGCAGGCGGAGCAGAGCATGACCTTGTTCTGACCGGCTGCGGCGTCGCCGGCGGCCTGTGCGGCGCCGGTCAGGCCCAGGGTCAACAGCAGACTCACGAGTACTTTGTTCATCAGCTAATCCAATAACGGCTAAGGGTGAGAGGGAGCTCGGTCCGAAGGCCCGCGTCTGTGCGCGTTCTGGCGTCATGGTCCCGTTCGGCTTCGCTCCGGCAGTGGAGCAAAGCGCACACAAAATCGGCGGCATTATATACTTGCGCCGCTGAAACGGAAACGAAACCGCCCCCTGCGACCCCGGGTCGCACCTTGGAAATCCTCATGTCTACCAAGAATCCGATCCTCGGGTTGTGCCAACAGGCCACCTTTCTCATCAGTGCTGCGAAGGTGGATCAATGCCCGCCCGACCTCGGCCGCGAGACCGCCTTTGCCGGCCGTTCCAACGCCGGCAAGTCCAGCGCCCTGAACACCCTGACGCATGCCAACCTGGCGCGCACCTCGAAGACGCCGGGCCGCACCCAGCTGCTCAACTTCTTCCGCCTGGACGATGAGCGTCGCCTGGTTGACCTGCCCGGCTACGGCTACGCCAAGGTGCCGATCCCGCTCAAGCAGCACTGGCAGATGCACCTGGAGGCCTACCTGGGCAGCCGCGCCAGCCTGGCCGGCGTGATGCTGATGATGGATATCCGCCACCCGCTGACCGAGTTCGACCGCATGATGCTCGACTGGGCGCACACCAGTGGCATGCCGCTGCATATCCTGCTCACCAAAGCCGACAAGCTGGCTTTCGGCGCTGCCAAGAACGCCCTGCTCAAGGTGCAGAAGGACGTGCGCCAGGGCTGGGGGGACGGCATCAGCGTGCAGCTGTTTTCCGCCCCCAAACGCCAGGGCATCGAGGAGGCCCAGGCCGTGCTGGCCCGCTGGCTGGGCCTGGGTGAAGAAGCCCGCGCGGACGCCTGACGCGGGAGCAGAATCGCAGGCAAAAAAAACCTCGAACTTCGTATGGGGAGGGGGAAGTTCGAGGTTCAACTCCGACTCGCCAAGCGGCGATCAGATATCTGCCAACACTAAACACAACAAGGAGCATTGAACGGCTTCACCCATTCAGAGGCTCTGACACACCCTCTTCGGAATAAGTTCAGCCGACCGCGAAAAAATTTTCGCGGCCGACCACATCCTTAGTGCGCCTCGTCCCAATTCGCACCCTCGCCGGCCTCGACCAGCAGCGGCACGGACAGCTCCGCAGCCTGGCTCATCAGGCCGATCAGCGGCGCGCGTACCTGCGCCAGCAGGTCCTCGCGCACCTCCAGCACCAGTTCGTCGTGCACCTGGAGAATCACCCGGGCGTCCAGGCCGCTCTCGCTCAGCCAGCCGTCCACCGCCACCATGGCGCGCTTCATGATGTCGGCGGCAGTGCCCTGCATGGGCGCGTTGATCGCGGTGCGCTCGGCGGCCTTGCGCATGGCGCCGTTGCGCGACTGGATTTCCGGCAGATACAGGCGGCGGCCGAACAGGGTTTCCACGTAGCCCTGCTCGCGTGCCTGCTCGCGGGTGCGTTCCATGTAGGCCAGCACGCCCGGGTAGCGGGCGAAGTACAGGTCGATGTAGGCCTGGGCCTCCTTGCGGTCCACGCCGAGCTGCTTGGCCAGGCCGAACGCGCTCATGCCGTAGATCAGGCCGAAGTTGATCGCCTTGGCCCGGCGGCGCTGCTCGCCGCTGACCTGGTCCAGCGGCACGCCGAACACTTCGGCGGCGGTCGCACGGTGTACGTCCAGTCCCTGACGGAAGGCGTTCAGCAGACCGGCGTCCTGCGCCAGGTGCGCCATGATGCGCAGTTCGATCTGCGAGTAGTCGGCGGCCAGCAGCCGGTAGCCGGGCGGCGCGACGAAGGCCTGGCGGATGCGGCGGCCCTCCGCGGTGCGGATCGGGATGTTCTGCAGGTTCGGGTCGCTGGAGGACAGGCGACCCGTGGCGGTCACCGCCTGGTGATAACTGGTATGGATGCGCCCGGTGCGCGGATTGATCTGCTCCGGCAGACGATCCGTGTAGGTGCTCTTCAGCTTGCTGACCTGGCGGTAGTACATGATCACCTGCGGCAGCGGATAGCCGTCCTCGGCCAGCTCGGCCAGCACGCTTTCCGCGGTGGACGGCTGGCCGGTGGCCGTCTTGGCCAGCACCGGCAGGCCCAGCTTGTCGTAGAGGATGGCGCACAGCTGCTTGGGTGAGCCGAGGTTGAACTCCTCACCGGCGATCGAGTAGGCCTCGCGCTCCAGCTCCACCATGCGCTCGCCCAGCTCCAGGCTCTGCTTGCCGAGCAGTTGGGCATCCACGTAGGCGCCATTGCACTCGATGCGCGCCAGCACCGGCATCAGCGGCATCTCGATGTCGCGCAACACGCCGGCCAGGCTGGGAATCGCCTGCAGGCGCTCCCACAGCACCCGATGCAGCGCCAGCGCCACGTCCGCGCCTTCGGCGGCGTAGGGACCGGCCTGCTCCAGGGCCACCTGGTCGAAGCTGAGCTGTTTGGCGCCCTTGCCGGCGATATCTTCCAGGCGTGTGGTGCTGCGCCCCAGATACTTCAGCGCCAGGCTGTCCAGGTCGTGGCGGGTGGCAGTGGAGTCCAGCACGTAGGATTCGAGCATGGTGTCGAAGGCCACGCCGCGCAGGGCGATGCCGTAGCGCACCAGCACCTCGATGTCCGCCTTGCCGTGCTGGACGATCTTCGGCCGCGCCGGATCCTCCAGCAGCGGCTTGAGCGCGGCCAGCGCCTCGCTGCGATCGATCTGCGCCGGCACGCCCATGTAGCTGTGCGCCAGCGGCAGGTAGGCCGCCTCGCCAGGCGCCACGGCGAAGGCCAGGCCGACCAGCTCGGCCTGCTGCGGGTCGGCGCCGTTGAGCTTGGTATTGAAGGAGATGTACTCGGCCGTGCCCAGCCGCTTCAGCCAGGTCTGGAAGTCGGCCGGATCGGTGAGGGTCACGTACTGCACCGGGGCGGCTTCCTCAGCGCCCGCCGACTCGGCAAACAGGTCGTCCGTGGCGCCTGCAGCGACCGGTGCAGCCGGCGCCTCGCGCAGCAGTGCGTCCAGCCAGGCGCGGAATTCCAGCTGGCGATACAGCTCGATCAGCGCCTCGCGCTGCGGCTCGCCCGGATGCAGTGCCTCGATGTCCACCTCCAGCGCCACATCGGTCTTGATGGTTGCCAGCTGATAGGACAGATAGGCCGCCTCCCGGTGTTCGGCGAGCTTGGCCCCCAGCGTCTTGGCGCCGCGGATCGGCAACGCGGCAACCTGATCCAGATTGGCGTACAGGCCATCCAGCCCGCCGGCGATACCGTTCAGCAGGCCCTGCGCGGTCTTCTCGCCGACCCCGGGCACGCCGGGGATGTTGTCGACCTTGTCGCCCATCAGCGCCAGGTAGTCGATGATCAGCTCCGGGCCGACGCCGAACTTGCTCTTCACGCCTTCCACGTCATAGACACTGCCGGTCATGGTGTTGACCAGGCACACGCGCGGGCAGACCAGCTGCGCCATGTCCTTGTCACCGGTGGAAATCACCACGTCGCGGCCGGCGTCGGCACAGCGCCGCGCCAGCGTGCCGATCACGTCGTCGGCCTCCACGCCGTCCACGCACAGCAGCGGCAGGCCCAGCGCGCGCACCGTGGCGTGCAGCGGCTCGACCTGCACGCGCAGGTCGTCGGGCATCGGCGGGCGGTGCGACTTGTAATGTTCGAACAGCTCATCGCGGAAGGTCGGGCCCTTGGCGTCGAAGACCACCGCGAAGGGGCTGTCCGGGTACTGCTTGCGCAGGCTGAGCAGCATGTTCAGCACACCCTTCACCGCCCCGGTGGGCAGGCCGGTCGAAGTGGTCAGCGGCGGCAGGGCGTGAAAGGCGCGGTACAGGTAGGACGAACCGTCCACCAGGACGAGGGGCGCTTGACTCATGTGCAGACCTTTTGCGCGGGCACGGCGCTAGAATGTCCGTACCTGTTTATGGAAATGTCGGGGCAAAGGGTACCATGCGCGCTTTCAATCACCTGCTGTTGGCTGGCCTGCTGGCCCTGCCGTTGTACGCTGCGGCCCAGGATTCGGTGGATGCCGAACCGGACGTCACCATCCGCCAGGAGGGCGACAAACGCGTCGAGGAATTCCGGGTCAACGGCTTCCTGTACGCGATCAAGATAACGCCCAAGAACGGTAAGCCTTACTACCTGGTGCGCGCCGACGGCAGCGACAACTTCGTACGCGCCGACAAGCCCGACATGCTGATCCCCGCCTGGGAAATCTTCCGCTGGTAGTGCCGCCATGTCCGTGTTCACCCCGCTCGAGCACCACGAACTGGAAGACTTCCTGGCCCCGTATGGGCTAGGTCGCCTGGTGGATTTCCAGGGCATCGCCGAAGGCACCGAGAACAGCAACTTCTTCGTCAGCCTGGAGCAGGGCGAGTTCGTGCTGACCCTGGTGGAACGCGGCGCGCAGGACGAGCTGCCATTTTTCATCCAGCTGCTCGACGTGCTGCATGACGCCGGACTGGCGGTGCCCTTCGCCCTGCGTACCCGCGAGGGTCAAGCCCTGCGGCGGCTGGCCGACAAGCCCGCGCTGCTGCAACCGCGCCTGCCCGGCCGGCACGTGCATGCGCCGAATGCGCACCAATGCGCCGAGCTGGGCGACTGGCTGGCGCGCCTGCACCTGGCGACCTGCGATGCCCCCCTGGAGCGCCCCAGCGACCGCGGACTGGCCTGGATGCTGGAGCAGGGTCCCAGCCTGGCCCTGGGCCTGCCCGAGGAGCACCTGCCACTGCTGCGTGGCGCGCTGACCGAACTGCACGACCAGGCCGGCCGCCTGCGGTCCCTGCCGAGGGCCAACCTGCACGCCGACCTGTTCCGTGACAACGCACTGTTCGAAGGCAGCCACCTGACCGGCGTGATCGACTTCTACAACGCCTGCTCGGGCCCGATGCTCTACGACCTGGCGATCAGCGTGAATGACTGGTGCTCGGACGCCGACGGGCATCTTGACCCGGCGCGCACCGAGGCGCTGCTGGGCGCCTACTCGGCGCGACGGCGCTTCCATCCGGCCGAAGCCGAACTCTGGCCAACCATGCTGCGCGTCGCCTGCCTGCGATTCTGGCTGTCGCGCCTGATCGCCGCCGAGGAGAACCGCGGGCGTGATGTGCTGATCAAGGACCCGGACGAGTTCCGCCGGCTGCTCGCCCGGCGGCAGCAGGTCGACTCGGCATTGCCTTTCGCGCTCTGAGCGGAGCAAGCTCGACGCATCGTTTCGTGCGGAGTCGTTGCGATGGACCAAAGCCAGTCGTTGCCGAACAGCCTGTATGCCGAACTGCGCAGCGGCTGGGCCGCCCGTGCCAGGGCCAACCCGCTGATTACCTATGGCCTGCTGGCAGCCGCCGCCGTGGTGATCGGCCTGTTGATCGCCAGCATCGTCTACGCCCTGCGCAACGGCCACAGCGTACACCTCAACTACGCGCTGCTCGGGGGCGGCGCCGGCTTTGCCACCACCGCCCTGGGCGCGCTGCTGACAGCGGGGCTGCGCACCATCCATGTACGTACCCAGGACAGCATGCTGGGGTTCACCGCCGGCATGATGCTGGCGGCCAGCGCCTTCTCGCTGATCCTGCCGGGCCTGGAGGCGGCCGAAGGCATTTTCGGCAACGCGCCGGCCGCGGCGTTCACCGTGGTGACCGGCCTGGCGCTGGGCGTGCTGCTGATGCTCGGCCTCGACTATTTCACCCCCCACGAGCACGAGAGCACCGGCCCCTGCGGCCCGGATTGCGAGCGCTTGAACCGGGTGTGGCTGTTCGTGCTGGCGATCATCCTGCACAACATCCCGGAAGGCATGGCCATCGGCGTCAGCTTCTCGGCCGGCGACCTCGGCGTCGGCCTGCCGCTCACCTCGGCCATCGCCATCCAGGACATCCCCGAGGGCATGGCCGTGGTGCTGGCGCTGCGGGTGGTGGGCATGTCGATGTTCGGCGCGGTGCTGGTGGCCATCGCTTCGGGCCTGATGGAGCCGCTGGGCGCGCTGGTCGGCCTGGGCATTTCCAGCGGTTTTGCGGTCGCCTACCCGATCAGCCTGGGCCTGGCGGCCGGGGCGATGATCTTCGTGGTCTCCCACGAGGTGATTCCGGAGACCCACCGCAACGGTCACCAGACGCCGGCGACCATCGGCCTGATGGCCGGCTTCGGGGTGATGATGTTCCTGGATACCGCGCTGGGCTGATCGCCGGCGGAAGTTGGTGCGGGGTGCCACGGTAACCAGCGCAACGCGTTGGCCACCCTACGAGGCACGCACAAAAAGCCCCGGCGTGCCGGGGCTCTGGGGTTTCAGGCGCGAACTAGCCGCACTTGGAGTGCCCGCAATTCAGGCAGGTGGCGCAGCCATCCATCTGCACCACCGCCTTGGTGCTGCACTTGCCGCACAGCTGCGCGCCGGCGGGGAAGCCTTCGCCCGGTTCGGCGGTCGTCGCGCCCTGGGTGGCCTCGTAGGCGGCGCGCTTTTCCGCCAGGTACTGGCGCTGCGCCTCGTCCAGCCCCTGACCTTCCATCATGCCGATGCTGATCAGGTGGCGCTCCACCACGCCGCCGATCTCGGCGACGATGGACGGCATGTAGATGCCACCCTTCTTCAGGTAGCCACCGCGCGGGTCGAACACCGCCTTCATCTCCTCCACCAGGAAGGTGCAGTCGCCGCCCTTGCGGAACACGGCGGACATGATGCGGGTGAGCGCCACGATCCACTGGAAGTGGTCCATGTTCTTCGAGTTGATGAAGATCTCGAAGGGCCGGCGCTGCTCGAACGGCGTGCCGGCGTTGAGCACCACGTCGTTGATGGTCACGTACAGGGCGTGCTCGAACAGCGGCGACTTGATCTTGTAGGTCATGCCGACCAGGGTTTCGGGGCGCTGCAGCGTCTCATCCATCTGCACCGGCGCAACGGCGGGCGCCGCGGGCTGGGCTGCGGCAGCCGCTTCGCTGCCCTGGGCGGCGGGGCGCTCCAGGGCCTGGTCGACCACCTTGAAGCCCTTGATGCGTTTTTCGATCTTCACGGTCATAGCAATCTACTCCCGGCCGGACGCCCCCGGCGTCCGGCCCTGCAAAAATGAAACGGCCTCAGTACTTGCCGTAATAGCCTTCCTTGAGGGCATCGAACAGGTTGGCGGCAGTGTTCACCTCGCCGTCGTACTCGACCATGGCATTGCCCTTGAGCTCGACCACGCTGCCGTCTTCCAGTTCGAAGCGGTACAGGGTGTTCTCCAGGTCGGCTTCCTTGACCAGCACGCCCTGGAAGGCCTTGGGGTTGAAGCGGAAGGTGGTGCAGCCCTTCAGGCCCTGGCGCCAGGCGTAACGGTAGATGTCCTTGAACGCCTCGAACGGATAGTCGGTGGGTACGTTCGCGGTCTTCGAGATCGAGGAATCCACCCACTTCTGCGCGGCGGCCTGGATGTCCACATGCTGGGTCGGGCCGATGTCATCGGCGGCGACGAAGTAGTCCGGCAGCTTGCGCGCCGGGTCCTCGCTGCCCGGCTCGGCCTTGGCATTGACCAGCGTGCGGTAGGCCAGCAGCTCGAAGCTGAACACGTCGACCTTTTCCTTGGCCTTGCGCCCGGAACGGATCACGTTGCGCGAGTATTTGTGGGCGAAACTCGGCTCGATGCCGTTGGAGGCGTTGTTGGCCAGGCTCAGGCTGATGGTGCCGGTCGGCGCGATGGAGCTGTGGTGGGTGAAGCGCGCACCCTGCTCGGCCAGCGCCTCGATCAGCTCCGGCGCGTATTCGGCCAGGCGCTGCATGTAGCGCGAATACTTGGCGTGCAGCACGCGGCCGGGCACCTTGTCGCCCACCTGGTAGCCGTCCTTGGCCATTTCCGGACGCTTGCGCAGCATCTCGGCCGTCACCGTGAATTCCTCGGCCAGCAGCGGCGCCGGGCCCTTTTCGCGGGACAGTTCCAGCGCCTCTTCCCAGCCGACCAGGGCCATCTCGCGGGCCACTTCCTCGGTGAACACGCAGGATTCCGGGCTGCCGTAGCGCATCTTGAGCAGGGTCAGGGTCGAACCCAGGCCGAGGAAGCCCATGCCGTGGCGACGCTTGTGCATGATCTCGTGACGCTGCTGTTCCAGCGGCAGGCCGTTGATCTCCACCACGTTGTCCAGCATGCGGGTGAAGATGCGCACCACCTTGCGGTACTTGTCCCAGTCGAAGCGCGCGTCCGGACCGAACGGGTCGATCACGAAGCGGGTCAGGTTCACCGAGCCCAGCAGGCAGGAGCCGTAGGGCGGCAGCGGCTGCTCGCCACACGGGTTGGTGGCGCGGATCGCCTCGCACCACCAGTTGTTGTTCAGCTGGTTGACGCGGTCGATGAGGATGAAGCCCGGCTCGGCGAAGTCGTAGGTGGAGACCATGATCATGTCCCACAGGTGACGCGCCTTGACGCGACCGTAGACGCGGCAGGCCACCAGGCCGTCCTCGCGCACGATGTAGTCGTCGTGGATCGGCCATTCGCGCCAGACCACCTGGGAGGCGTCGGCGAGGTCGACTTCGTGGCGCTCCTTGGGGTGCACCGGGAAGATCAGCGGCCATTCGCCGTCGTTCTCCACCGCCTGCATGAATTCGTCGGTGATCAGCAGGCTGAGGTTGAACTGGCGCAGGCGGCCATCCTCGCGCTTGGCGCGGATGAATTCGCGCACATCCGGATGACAGACGTCGAAGGTGCCCATCTGCGCGCCGCGGCGGCCGCCGGCCGAGCTAACGGTGAAGCACATCTTGTCAAAGATATCCATGAACGACAGCGGGCCGCTGGTGTGCGCGCCGGCGCCGGACACGAACGAGCCGCGCGGACGCAGGGTGCTGAATTCGTAGCCGATGCCACAGCCGGCCTTGAGGGTCAGCCCGGCTTCGTGGACCTTGCCCAGGATGTCGTCCATCGAGTCGCGGATGGTCGCCGATACGGTGCAGTTGATGGTCGAGGTGGCCGGCTTGTAGTCCAGCGCGCCGGCGTTGGAAATGATGCGGCCGGCGGGAATCGCGCCGTTGCGCAGCGCCCAGAGGAACTGCTCATGCCAGTACTCGCGCTTTTCGGGCGCCTCCACCTCCGCCAGGGAACGGGCGACACGCTTCCAGGTGTCGTCCACATCACCATCGATGGGGGTGCCATCCTTGTCAGTCAGACGGTACTTCTGCGCCCAGATATCTTCGGAAGCCGCCTGCAGGGCGATCTCAAAAGCCTGTTTGCCCGCCGTCATCGGCCCATTGGTCTTCGCCATGCGCGTGTGCCTCATTCGCAAGGGGATGGAAAAAAAGGCTGCGGATTGTACGCCAAAACAGCCCGAGCGACAGTCCCGGGATATCTTGTCGAATACTTCATCTTGTGGGTGCACAAACAGGCGAACACAATACCTGCCTTGCGCTACGGTTCAATCGCTCAAATGCCGCAGTCGCTCGAAATGTGCGCCGCGTCGCCAAGACTCAGACGCCAGGCGGGCTGGGTGCGTGCCGGCAGTTGGTCTGAAAGACAAAAACGGCTGGTGCGCGGGACCGCTCGTCGGAGCGCACCTGCCGCGCTTGCCGCGGTTTTGCTGGCCGGTACGAAGCCGTCCTACTGGACGCCGGCGGGCGTCAGGCAGCCGGCCAACTGCTCGCCGAGGCTTTCCAGCAGCCGCTCATAGCCGCGAGCATCCACGGACAGGTCGTAGCCCAGGGCATCCAGCGACGCCAGGCGCACCGGCAGCCCCTCGATCAGGGTCTGGGCCAGGCGCGGTGCCTGCGGCGGCTCGTAGAACACGCAGGTCGCGCCGGCGGCACGCAGGCGTTCACGCAGCTGGGCCACCTGCCGCGCACCGAGCTGCACCTCGCCCAGGCTGAACACCCCGGCATGGCGCAGGCCATAGGCCGCCTCGAAATAGTCGTAGGCCTCGTGGAACACGAAGTACGGCTTGCCCGCCAGCGGCGCCAGACGGGTACGCAGGCGCTGGTCGAGCGTGTCCAGGCGCTGCTCGAACGCCGCCAGGTTGGCCCGGTAGCGCGCGGCATTGGCCGGGTCGCGCGCGGCCAGGTCGTCAGCCATCCGCGCAGCGATCACCCGGGCGTTGGCCGGCAGCAGCCAGAGGTGGGCATCCAGGCTGCCGGGGCGGTGGTCGTGGTCGTGATCGTCATGCGCGACCGGGGCGTCATGGTCATGGTCATGGTCATGGTCATGGTCATGGTCATGGTCATGGTCATGGTCATGGTCAGCGTGGTGATCATCGCCAAAGTGGCGCAACTGCAGGCCCGCCAGGGTCTGCACGGCCAGGCTGGGGTTTGTGCGGCCGTCGAGCAGGCGGGGCAGGAAGCTCTCCAGGTCCGGCCCGACCCAGTAGAACAGGTCGGCCTGACGCAGGCGGCGTACCTCGGAAGGCTTGAGCATGTAATGGTGCGCGGACGCCCCCGGCGGCAGCAGCACGTCGGGCGTGCCGACACCGTCCTGCACGGCGGCGGCGATCAGTTGCAGGGGTTTGATGCTGGTGAGCAGGGCGACTTCGGCACGGGCGGTCAGAGAAGCCAGGCACAACAGCACAACGGCGGACAGACGTAGCAGCACGACAGCGACACTCTGGGTGGAAAGGGTTATAGAATAACGTCTCTTCCACTCGACGTCGCCGCCATGTATCGACCCCTTCCCGACACACCGCTGGCCTGCCTGCCGCACGACCATTCCCAGTGCGTCGACAACGCACTGGCCGACGCCGACAGCATCTGCGCGCGCCAGGGCGTGCGCCTGACCGCCCTGCGCAGGCGGGTGCTGGAGCTGGTCTGGCAGAGCCACAAGCCGCTCGGCGCCTACGACATCCTTGGCACCCTCAGCGAGGAAGACGGCCGCCGCGCCGCGCCGCCGACCGTCTACCGCGCCCTGGATTTCCTGCTGGAGAACGGCCTGATCCACCGCATCGCTTCGCTGAACGCCTTCATCGGCTGCATCCGCCCGGAACACAGCCATCAGGGTCAGTTCCTGATCTGCCGCGAATGCCGCACGGCCATCGAGCTGGAACACCCGGCCATCAGCGAAGCGATCGTCGCCGGTGCGCAGCGCGTCGGCTTCCGCGTGGAAACCGAGACGGTCGAGGTGGTCGGTCTCTGCGCCCGCTGCCAGGAGGCCGCATGAGCGATGACCTGCTGCGCCTGAGCGGGGTCAGCGTGCGCTTCAACGGCCAGGACACCCTGGACGCGGTGAACCTGCGCGTGCGACCGGGCGAAATCGTCACGCTGATTGGCCCCAACGGCGCCGGCAAGACCACCCTGGTTCGTGTCGTGCTGGGCCTGCTGAAGGCGGACAGCGGCGAGGTCTGGCGCCGACCGAAACTGCGCATCGGCTACATGCCGCAAAAACTGCAGGTGGACGCCACCCTGCCGCTCAGCGTGCAGCGTTTCCTGCGCCTGGTGCCTGGCGTCAGCGCCGCCATGGCGCGGGCCGCGCTGGAAGAAGTCGGCGCGGCCCACGTGCTCGACCACCCGCTGCAGAAGATCTCCGGCGGCGAGCTGCAACGCGTACTGCTGGCCCGCGCCCTGCTGCGCAAGCCCGAACTGCTGGTGCTCGACGAGCCGGTGCAGGGTGTGGATGTCGCCGGCCAGGCGGCGCTGTACCGGCTGATCGGCACGTTGCGCGAACGCTACGGTTGCGGCGTGCTGATGGTCTCCCACGACCTGCACCTGGTGATGAGCGCCACCGACCAGGTGGTGTGCCTGAACCGGCATGTGTGCTGCTCAGGACATCCCGAACAGGTCAGCGGCGATCCGGCGTTCGTCGAACTGTTCGGCCGTGATGCACGCAGCCTGGCGATCTACCAGCACCGCCACGACCACGCCCACGATCTGCACGGCGGCGTGGTCCTGAAGAAACCCCATACCCACGGTCCGAACTGCAACCATGGCTGATTTCCTGCTTCACGCGCTGCTCGCCGGCCTCGCCCTGGCGCTGGTGGCTGGCCCACTCGGCTCGTTCGTGGTCTGGCGGCGCATGGCCTATTTCGGCGAAACCCTGTCCCATGCCGCGCTGCTCGGCCTGGCCTTGGGCCTGTGGTTGGCGATCAGCCCGACACTGGCAATCATCGCCCTGTGCCTGCTGCTGGCGCTGGCGCTGCTCGGCCTGCAAGGTCGCCAGGCGCTGGCCTCCGACACCCTGCTGGGCATGCTGGCGCCCACCATGCTGGCCCTGGGCCTGGTGACCATGAGCCTCCTGGAGGTGCGCGTCGATCTGCTCGGCTATCTGTTCGGCGATCTGCTGGCCATCAGCCGCGAGGATCTGTACTGGGTATTGGGCGGCAGCGCGCTGGTGCTGCTGCTGCTGCTGCCGCTGTGGCGCCCGCTGCTGGCCATTACCGTGCACGAGGAGCTGGCGCGCGTCGAAGGCCTGCCGGTGGCCGGTCTGCGCCTGGCGCTGATGCTGCTGATCGCCCTGGTGATCGCCCTGGCCATGAAGATCGTCGGCGTGCTGCTGATCACCTCGCTGCTGATCATTCCTGCCGCCGCCGCCCAGCGCCATGCGCGCACGCCGGAGCAGATGGCCGTCGGCGCCAGCCTGCTCGGCCTGCTGGCGGTGTCGGCGGGCCTGAGCCTGTCCTGGTTCCAGGACACCCCGGCCGGGCCCTCGATCGTGGTGAGCGCCGCCGCCCTGTTTCTGCTTAGCTTTGCCCTGCCACGGCGGCGCTGACGCGTGTCGTCCTGTGCGCCCGAGACGGGCAGGGTTAGAATCCCGTCGACCGCTTCCTCGAGGTCCCTTCACATGCCCATGTTCCGTTGCCTGACCCTTGCCGGCCTGGTTGTCGTGCTTGCCGGCTGCCAGAGTGCGCCGGTGCAGGACACCCAGCGGCAGTTGTTCCAGAGCTACCTGGCCCAGGGCCAGCTGGCACAGGCGGACCAGTTGCTGGCCGATGCCGGCAAGCGGGGCGTCGACGCCGAGCGCCTGGCCCCGTATCAGCGCCAGTTGGCCGACGCCTACCTGCGCCAGGGACAGGATGCGCTGCAGGCCGGCGACCTGAACACTGCCACCACGGCGCTGAGCCGGGCCCGCAGCCTGCTGCCGGCCGCGCCGGCGCTGACCACCGACCTCGGCGACCAGCTGGACCCGCAGGTGCGCAGCATCATGCTGCCGCTGCTGGACAAGGGCGATTACGCCGCCCTGGCCGAGCAGTTCGACAGCCTGGCCGACGAACTGCGGACCTGCAATTGCCGCATCGTGCTGGAGGCCCGCGGCAGCTGGCAGTCCAACCGCGCCGCCGAACTGCTGCGCACACGCCTGGGCGACGCCTCGGAAGTGGAAGTCAGCCACATCGCCTCGCGCGTGCCGCGCCTGCTGCTGATCGGGGGTGGTGCCCAGGAATAGCCTCGGGCGCCCTATGTCTGCGCGGCCCGTAGGAGCGGCTTCAACCGCGAGCGTCTCCTTGCGCCCCGCACGAACGCATCGCGGCTGCCACCCTGCAAGGCCGGAGCAGGCCTCTACGCCGGCACGCTCATGGCCTTGGGCATCCGCGCCCATACCCGGTGCCTGGCGATGGCAGCGAAGTACGAGGCCTGGATGGCCGACAGATCGCTGCCCACCAGCAACCCCTCATCCTCATCCAGGCGCAGCTGCGCAAGCAGGGTCTGCGCCTGGCCGAGGAAGGCCATCGGCTTGAGGTGCTTGTAGGCTTCCAGCAGGTAATGCAGCGCGGTGCCGTCCGCCATCATGGCCTGCATGGCGGCCTCGCCGCCGGGGACCAGCACCGCGTCGAACATGATCGACGGCAATCCAGCCAGCGAACCATCCGGCACCAGGCGGCTGCCGTCGCTGCCCTGGACCGGCGCGGCGCTCGGCGCCACCAGCTTGCAGGCCGCCCCTTCGCCCTTCAGCGCAGCCTGGGCGGCGCTGACGGCGGCGGCATCCACGCCGTTGCCGATCAGGATGGCGATCTTGCGCGAGCGGATGTTGCCGGTCAGCAGGTTCATCTGGCTCAGCGCCGGCGACTGCTCCTGGCGGACCTTGGGCAGTTCCACCGTGCCGGCGGCGGGTGGCTGCACGCCGATGTTGGCGGCCACCCGCCGGGCCAGGTCCAGATCGATATTGGCCAGGATCTCGTTGACCTCGCGCTCGCGGATGGCCATGCGCTCCACCTTGGCCAGCTCGAAGCTGTAGGCATCGACGATGTGCGCCTGCTCCACCTCGCTCATGCTCCTCCAGAACAGCCGCGCCTGGGAGAAGTGGTCGCCGAACGATTCGCTGCGGTTGCGGATCTTGTGGCCCTCGATGCGTTCGGGATAGCTCTCGAAACCTCCGCCTGCCGGCCCCGCCGGGGTTTCCTTTGGCCAGCCGGCATCAATGGAGTTGGGTTCGTAGGCCGCGCGCCCCTTGTGTATCTGGTGCTGGTGGTAGGCGTCGCGCTGGTTGTTGTGAAACGGGCAGACCGGGCGGTTGATCGGGATCTGGTGAAAGTTCGGCCCGCCCAGGCGCAGCAACTGGGTGTCGGTGTAGGAGAACAGCCGGCCCTGCAACAGCGGATCGTTGCTGAAGTCGATGCCCGGCACGATGTGTCCCGGGTGAAAGGCCGCCTGTTCGGTCTCGGCGAAGAAGTTGTCCGGGTTGCGGTTGAGGGTCAGCTTGCCGATCGGCTGCACCGGCACCTGCTCCTCGGGGATGATCTTGGTCGGGTCCAGCAGGTCGAAGTCGAAGCTGTGCTCGTCGGCCTCCTCGACCACCTGCACGCCCAGTTCCCATTCCGGATAGTCGCCGCTTTCGATGTCCTCCCAGAGCTGGCGACGATTGAAGTCCGGATCCTTGCCGGCCAGCTTCTGCGCCTCGTCCCAGAGCAGCGAGTACACCCCCGACAGCGGCCGCCAGTGAAACTTGACGAAGCGGCTGGCGCCCTGGGCATCGATCATGCGGAACGTATGCACCCCGAAGCCCTGCATGGCGCGCAGGGTGGCGGGAATGGCCCGGTCGGACATGGCCCACATCACCATGTGCGCGCTTTCCGGCACCAGCGAGACAAAGTCCCAGAAGGTGTCGTGGGCCGAGGCGCCGGTAGGGATCTCGTTGTGCGGCTCGGGCTTCACTGCATGCACGAAGTCGGGGAACTTGATGGCGTCCTGGATGAAGAACACCGGCATGTTGTTGCCCACCAGGTCGAAGTTGCCTTCCTCGGTGTAGAACTTCACCGCGAAGCCGCGCACGTCGCGCACCGTGTCCGCCGAACCGCGCGGGCCCTGCACGGTGGAAAAGCGCACGAACACCGGGGTGACCTTGGCCGGGTCCTGCAGGAAGGCGGCCTTGGTCAGCTTCGCCTGGGATGCGTAGACCCGGAAGACGCCGTGGGCCGCCGTGCCACGCGCATGCACGATGCGCTCGGGAATGCGCTCGTGGTCGAAGTGCGTGATCTTCTCCCGCATGATGAAGTCTTCGAGCAGGGACGGGCCGCGATCCCTGGCCTTCAGGGTGTTCTGGTTGTCGGCGATCTTCACGCCCTGGTTGGTGGTCAGGGCCTGGCCGGTGGCGTCCGAGCGGTAAGGCTCGAGGGCGTCCAGCTTGTCGCTGCTGTTCTGCCGGTCGGTGGTGTCGGTGCCGGCCAGTTCGCTGGGGCCGGTGGGTTGCTGGGCCATGGCTGGTCCCTCCTGGTGGGCGCACGGGTCTGCAAGGGACCGGTGCCGGAATCGGATGTTCCTCGCCGCTTACCAACAGCCTGCGTGGCCCGCACGCCACAATCGGCTAAAATGCGCCACTTTTGCCCGCACGCCAGGGGCACGTCATGCACCCAAAAGGTCCGCACACGTGATCGAGTTCCAGCAAGTCCACAAGACCTACCGCGTCGCCGGCCGCGACGTACCGGCCCTGCAACCCACCGATCTGGTGGTCGAAACGGGCGAGGTGTTCGGCCTGATCGGCCATTCCGGCGCCGGCAAGAGCACCCTGCTGCGCCTGATCAACCGTCTGGAAAACCCCAGCGGCGGGCGCATCCGGGTCGATGGCGAGGACGTCACTGCGCTGGATGCCGACGGCCTGCGCGCCTTCCGTCGCCGGGTCGGCATGATCTTCCAGCACTTCAACCTGCTCAGCTCGCGCACCGTGGCCGACAACGTGGCCCTGCCGCTGCGCCTGGCCGGCGAGCTGCCCGCCGCCGACATCAACCGCCGCGTGGACGAGCTGCTGCGCCGCGTCGGCCTGCAGGATCACGCCCGCAAGTACCCGGCGCAGCTGTCCGGTGGCCAGAAGCAGCGCGTCGGTATCGCCCGCGCGCTGGCCACCGACCCGAAGATCCTCTTGTGCGACGAGGCGACCAGCGCCCTCGACCCGCAGACCACCGCCCAGGTGCTGCAGCTGCTGGCCGAGATCAACCGCGAGCTGGGTCTGACCATCGTGCTGATCACCCACGAGATGGACGTGATTCGCCGCGTCTGCGACCGCGTGGCGGTGATGGATGCCGGGCGCATCGTCGAGCAGGGCGCGGTGGCCGAGGTGTTCCTGCACCCGCAGCACCCGACCACCCGGCGCTTCGTGCTCGAAGACGAGGCCATCGACGAAGGCGAGCTGCACGAGGACTTCGCCCAGGTGCCGGGGCGCATCCTGCGTCTGACCTTCCAGGGCGAGGCCACCTACAAGCCGCTGCTGGGCACCGTGGCCCGCGAGACGGGGGTGGACTACAGCATCCTGGCCGGACGCATCGACCGCATCAAGGACACCCCCTACGGCCAGCTGACCCTGGCCCTGACCGGCGGCGACCTGGACGCCGCGCTGAGCCGCCTGCAAGCCGCCGAAGTTCATGTGGAGGTACTGCGCTGATGGACGCCTTCTTCGTCAATATCGACTGGTACGAGATCTGGCTGGCCACCCTGGACACCCTGCTGATGCTCAGCGGCTCGCTCCTGTTCACCGTGGTGTTCGGCCTGCCGCTGGGCGTGCTGCTGTTCCTTACCGGGCCGCGGCAGCTGTTCGACAACCGTCCGCTGTATGCGCTGCTGTCGTTCGTGGTCAACGTGCTGCGCTCGCTGCCGTTCATCATCCTGCTGATCGTGATGATCCCCATCACCGTGGTGCTCACCGGCACCTCGCTGGGCGTGGCCGGCGCCATTCCGCCGCTGGTGGTGGGCACCACGCCATTCTTCGCGCGCCTGGTGGAAACCGCGTTGCGCGAGGTGGATCGCGGCATCATCGAGGCCACCCAGGCCATGGGCGCCAGCACCCGGCAGATCATCGTCAGCGCCCTGCTGCCGGAGGCGCGACCGGGCATCATCGCCGCCGTCACTGTCACCGCCATTACCCTGGTGTCCTACACCGCGATGGCCGGCGTGGTCGGCGCCGGCGGCCTGGGCGACCTGGCCATCCGCTTCGGCTATCAGCGCTTCCAGACCGACGTGATGGTGGTGACCGTGGTGTTGTTGCTGGTTCTGGTGCAGATTCTGCAATCTGTCGGCGACCGCCTGGTGGTGCATTTTTCCCGCAAGTGAACCCTTGCGGCGACCGTGTCGTCGGAGCCGCGTCCGTTATCCGTAAAGGAGTTACACCATGAAGAAACTGCTTGCCGTCTTCGCCGCCGTCGCGGCCTTTTCCGCCCAGGCGGCGGAAACCCTGACCGTGGCGGCCACCGCCGTGCCGCATGCCGAGCTGCTGGAATTCGTGAAGCCACAGCTGGCCAAGGAAGGTGTGACCCTGAACATCAAGGTGTTCACCGATTACGTGCAGCCCAACGTGCAGGTGGCCGAGAAGCGCCTGGACGCCAACTTCTTCCAGCACCAGCCGTACCTGGACGAGTTCAACAAGAGCCGTGGCACCCGGCTGGTCAGCGTGGCCGGCGTGCACGTCGAGCCGTTCGGCGCCTACTCGCACAAGATCAACGACATCGAAGACCTGCCCAGCGGCGCCAACGTGGTGATCCCCAACGACGCCACCAACGGCGGCCGCGCCCTGCTGCTGCTGGCCAAGGCGGGCATCATCACGCTGAAGCCGGAAGCCGGCATCACCGCCACCCCGCGCGACATCGCCGACAATCCCAAGCGCATCCGCGTGCGCGAACTGGAAGCCGCCACCCTGCCGCGCGTGCTGAACCAGGTGGACCTGGCGCTGATCAACACCAACTACGCCCTGGAAGCCGGCCTCAACCCGGCCGAGGATGCGCTGGTCATCGAGGGCAGTGAGTCGCCCTACGTGAATATCCTGGTCAGCCGCGAGGACAACAAGGACAGCCCGGCCATGCAGAAACTGGCCAAGGCCCTGCATAGCGACGCGGTGAAGCAGTTCATTGCCGAGAAGTACCAGGGCGCCGTGGTGCCGGCGTTCTAACATCGCCCGCAGCCCTGACAAAGCCCGCCCCGTGCGGGCTTTGTTGTGTTTGGGGAGCGCGCCCCAGCCAGCGCCAGGCCACCCAGCCAGCGCCGAGCAGGTAGAGCACCCCGCCTGGCACCCACATCAGCAGGCCGGCCAGTTGCTGGTCGGCCACGCTGCGCGCATCGCCATAGAAAGACACCGGCGCGAAGGTCAGCAGGGCGCCGAGCAGGCCGGTGTGCATCAGGGTCAGCAGCACCGCCAGCAGCGCCTGGGGTGCCTGGCGAGGCGGGGCGCGCAGCACCGCCCACCAGAACAGCCAGGCGCTGAGCAGGAAGCAGGCATGCTCGATGGCGTGCCACCAGAGGTTGTCCAGCGCCAGCTGATACAGCCGGGGCACGTGCCAGACCCAGATCACCGCGCCGTGCAGCAGCGCCAGGGCCCCCGGATGCCGGGCGCTGCGCAGCAGCGGGTTCCACAGCGACTGTCCCGCGCGACCGAGCACGCTGCGCCATTGCGGCAGCGGCCGGGCCGCCGCCGCCAACGGGCCGATCACCAGGATGAACAGCATGTGCTGGGTCATGTGCCAGGCGGCGCTGGTTTCCGCCCAGTCATCCAGCGGCCCGAAGATGGCCACGACAGCGAGCAGCAGCGCCAGGTGGAAGCAGGCCGCGTCTGCCCGCCTGGGCGGTACCCGGCGGCAGCCCAGCAGATAGAGCGCCCAGGCCGCCAGCATCAGCAGGCCGGTCAGCCACAGGGGCAGGCGCTCAACCAGTCCATGGTCGAACAGCCCGTGCGCCGCCACCGGCAGCGGCAGCCACACTAGCAGCCCGAGCATCAGGCGCACGGCGGCAGGCCCAGCAACGTCAGGCCGATGAAGACCGTGGCCGCAGCCCCTACCAGATGCACGCCGGCGGCCAGGCGCAGCACGAAACGCTGCGGCGAGCCGGCGGCGGCGGAGCGCCAGCTGAACAGCGCCAGTCCCAGCAGCAGCAGCACGGTCAGCCCGGTAAACACCCCTAGCACGGCGTTCAGCCAGGTGGCCGCCCCGTCTGCCGGCGCTGGCGGCGCGAGGGCGCAGCCCAGCCCCTGGCCGGCATACAGCGCCACGAACCACAGGCTCCAGATCACCAGCCCGAGGATGCTGTGCAGCGGATGCTCGCGCAGGCGACTCATGACCCGTTCCCCCAGCCCAGCGGGAAGAGCACGATGGCCAGGTAGCTGATCCACAGCACGCCCAGGTTGTAGAGCCACAGCTGCGCCACCACCCGGGGCTCGTACGACTGGCGCGCGCTGACGTAACCCAGCCGCGCACGCCAGGCCTGCAGGGCGGTGAGGATTGTCGCCAGGGCGCAATGGATCAGGCTGTAGAGCAGCATCACCAGCACCACCGCATCCAGTGCGCGGGCCCGCGGCTGCAGCTCGGCAGCCTGCAGCGCGCCGAGCAGCAGCGTCACTTGCAGCAGCCCCAGCAAGGTGAGCAGCAGAAGATGGATGCCGAGGCGCGCCTCGCTGCCCCGCCGCAACCGACGCAACAGTCCGCCCAGATACAAGGTGCCGACCGTGAGCAGCAGGGCGCTGCCCAGCAGCCAGCCCGCGCCGACTTTCACCGTGGTCGGCCCGGCAACGGGCGTGACGATGCCCAGGTAGAACCAGCCGAACAGCAGCGACAGGTACAGGGCGCCATCGGCCACCAGGGTGACCGCCATGCCCCACAGCCCAGGGCCGTCATGGGTCTGCCAGTGCAGCGGCGGCTGGTTCGCCTGCACGGTTAGATTCGCCCCGGGGCTCAGCAACGGGCCATTGCGCCAGGACCAGTGCAGCAGCACCAGCAGGATCACACCGCTCAGTCCCAGCGCCAGGCCGTACTGCTTGAGCAGCAGGCTCAGACACAGGCCGGCCAACAGCAGCGCGGCAATCAGCGGTATCCAGGTGTTGCCGGGCAGCTGGGTGATGTCGCGCACCCGTCCGCTCAGCGCCTCCACGCCCCAGGTGTCGCGACGGCCATGGTCGATTTCCACCAGGGCATGCTCGCCGCGGGCGATGCCCTGCGGCAGGTCGGGCTCGCGCCACAGCGGATGGCGGTTGTTCACGTCGGGCAGGCTGAGGAAGTTGTAGGAGGCCGACGGATAGTCCGTGGCCCATTCCAGCGTATCGGCCTGCCAGGGATTCACGCCCGCCGGCCTGCCGAAGCGCACATGCAGCAGCAGGTCGAGCAGGCAGGTGGCCACCCCGGCGGCCATCACGAAGCTGCCGATGGAAGACACCAGGTTCGGCCAGTCCCAGCCCAGGCCGGTGTCGTAGGTGTAGACGCGCCGGGGCATGCCCAGCAGGCCGGTCCAGTGCATCACCAGGAAGGTCAGGTTGAAGCCGATGAACACCAGCCAGAAGCCCCAGCGGCCGAGGCGTTCCGATGGCAGCCGGCCGGAGAAGTGCGGCAGCCAGTAGTAGAGCCCGGCCATCAGCGGGAAGAACATGCCGCCGACCAGCACGTAGTGCATGTGTGCCACCACGAAATGGGTGTCGTGCACCTGCCAGTCGAAGGGCACCAGCGCCAGCATCACCCCGGTCAGCCCGCCGGCCACGAACACGATCAGGAAGCCCACCAGCCAGAGCATCGGCACCTGGTAGCGCGGCGTGCCCAGCCACAGGGTGGTCAGCCAGGCGAACACCTGCACCCCGGTGGGAATCGCCACCAGCATGCTGGCGGCGGAGAAGAAGGCCAGCGCCAGCTGCGGAATGCCCACGGTGAACATGTGGTGCACCCACAGGCCGAAGCTGATGAAGCCGGTGGCCAGCACGCTGAGCACCACCCAGCGGTAGCCGACCAGCGGCCGACCGCAGAACACCGGCAGCAACGTGGAGACGATGCCCGCCCCCGGGAGGAAGATGATGTACACCTCGGGATGGCCGAACAGCCAGAACAGGTGCTGCCAGAGCAGCGGATCGCCGCCGCGGCCGGGATCGAAGAACGGCAGCCCGGCGGCGCGCTCCAGCTCCAGCAGGATGCTGCCGAGGATCAGCGGCGGGAAGCCGACCACGATCATCCCGGCCATGACCAGGATGTACCAGGCGTAGATCGGCATCTGGTGCAGGGCCATGCCGCGCGCCCGCACCCGCAGGATCGACACCACCAGCTCGACGCCGGCGCTGACCGCGGAAATTTCCACGAAGGTGACGCCCAGCAGCCAGAAATCCGAGTTCATGCCCGGCGTATGCGCGGCGCTGGACAGTGGCGTGTACATGAACCAGCCGGCCTTGGGGGCGATCTCCAGCACCAGGCTGGCGGTGAGGATGATGCCGCCGAACAGGTAGCACCAGTAGCCCAGCGCCGACAGGCGCGGGAAGGCCAGGTCGCGGGCGCCGAGCATCTTGGGGATCAGGTAGACCGCCAGACCCTCCATCATCGGCACGGCGAACAGGAACATCATCAACGTGCCGTGCATGGTGAACACCTGGTTGTACAGGTCCGGCTCCAGCAGCACGTAACCGGGCACGGCCAGCTGGGCGCGGATCAGCATCGCCAGCAGGCCGCCAATCAGGAAGAACACCGCGCCGGTGATCAGGAAGCGGCGGCCGATGGCGGTGTGGTTGACGACGGTCAGCGCCCGCCAGCCCGACGGGCTGCCCCACACCCGTTCGAACTGCGCGTGCAGACGCGCCGGATCCGGATGCGACGAGCGACGTTTCATGGCGCGAGTCCCTCCAGCCAGGCCGCCAGGGCGTCCAACGTCGTATCGTCCACGTCATCATGGTTCGGCATGCCGTTGCCCGGCTTGAGGCGCTGGTGCTCGCGCAGCCAGCGGCGCAGGCCGGCGGCATCGTTGGCGATCACGCCGGCGCCGAGGGTGGGGCGCGAGGCCAGGTCGGTCAGGTCGGGCCCGCGCCGTCCGTCAGACACGCCGGCGACCCGATGACAGAGCGCGCAACGGCTGGCGAACAGCTCGCCGGCGGCACCCGGCGCCGGTGCAATGGCCGCGCGCTGTGTCCGCGCCTGTAGCCACACGTCGAAGCGCTCGGGAGGCAGGGCCTCGACGTGCAGGATCATGTGCGCATGCTGGGTGCCGCAGAACTCGGCGCACTGGCCGCGAAACACACCCTCGCGATCGGCCTGCAGGCGCACCCGATGCCGGCGCCCCGGCGTCATGTCCAGTTTGCCGCCCAGGCGCGGCACCCAGAACGCGTGGATCACGTCGGCACTGCTCACCTCGATATCCACGGGCACGCCGACCGGCAGGATGAGTTGGTTGGCGGTCACCACGTCGCCCTGCGGATAGCGCACTTCCCACCACCATTGATGGCCGGTGATTTCCAGGCGAAGCGGTGCCTCGCCCAGCGGCAGCATCCCGCGGGCGGCGTTGACGCCGTAGAACAGCAGCGCGCTGACGCTCAGCGTGGGCAACAGCAACCCGCCGCCGATCAGCAGGCGGCGCTGGATACGCCGTGCCTGCGGCTGCGGATACTGGCGCGGCGCCCGGAATAGCGCGTACAGCCAGAGCACACTGACCAGCAGCAGCACCAGCCCGGCCACGCTGCTCATCACCCACCAGAGGCGCGCCAGCTCGCGGGCGGTGGCGCTGGCCGGGTCGAGCGCTGACTGCGGACCCTGGCAGCCGGCCAGCAGGGGAACTGCCAGCGCCAGCGCTGTCCACTCAAGGACAGGCGACACGGATGACTTCCCATGCCCCGCGAAACCCCCGAGGTGATCCCCAGCAACGCCGCCATCGCCGGCCACCCGTTGCACCCGATGATGATCCACTTCCCGGTGGCCGCCCTGCTCGGGCTGGTGGCCACCGACCTGGCGTTCCTCTGGACGCTGGACCCCTTCTGGTGGCGCGCCGGTCTGTGGCTGTCCGGCGTCGGCACGTTCGGCGGCTGGATCGCCAGCACCGCCGGACTGGTGGACCTGCTCAGCGTGCCGCTGATCCGCCGCAAGATCACTGCCTGGTGCCACGCCCTGCTGGCGGTGATGATGCTGTCGCTCGCCTCGCTGAACTGGGTGCTGCGCGTCGGCAGCGAGGCGGCCGACACGGTGGTGCTCTGGGGTCTCGTCCTGTCGTTGCTGACGGCCGGGCTGATCGGCCTGGCGGCCTTTCTCGGCGGCCGCCTGGTTTACGAGCACGCGGTGGCCGTGGTGGCACAGGAATAGGCTCATGCCGGCCCCCACTGCGGCTTGGCCAGCACCAGCCAGAGGGTGATACCGACCAGCGCCGCCGCCAGCGCTCCCAGGGCGGAGCATTCCAGTGACAGCGCGCGCTCCGGCTGGCGCTCCAGGCGCAGCACCAGCACACCACACAGGGCGTGACACAGCGCCATGCCCGACACCGCCGCGAGTTTCAGTATCAGCCAGCCGGCCCACTGCCCGGCGACCAGGAACAACAGGGTTCCGGAGCCGATGGCCAGTAACGCGGCGGGTGTCGCGAACAGGGTGAAGACCACTCGCACCGGGTAATCGGTTTCAGGATGCAGCCGGGAATGCGCGCCCTGAGCGCTGCTGGCAATCAGCGCCGGCAGGTAGAGCAGGCTGCCGCACCAGCACAGCAGGGCGGCGAAGTGCAGCAGTTTGAGCCACGGCATCCGGGTCCCTCCAGAACAATGCCCGTGCGATGCCGGGCGGCGGGTTCTGGATGTGTGACCCGGGACGGGCCGAACTGTTCAGCTCAGGGCTGGCTGGCCAGCAGCGCGGGCAGGGCCTCGGCCAGTTTCTGCACCTTGAGCGGGGCGCGGATGAAGCCCTGCTGGCGACCATCCGGGCCGAGCAGGGCCAGGTTGCCGCTGTGGTCGACGGTGTAGTTGGGCAGGCTTTCGTTGCCGGGGATAAAGGGAATGCCCACCCGCCCGGACAGCGCCTGGATTTGGTCCAGCTCGCCGGTCAGCCCGCGGAAGCCGGCATCGAAGAACCCCAGGTACTGCTTGAGTTGCTCGGGCGTGTCGCGGGCCGGATCGACCGTGACCATCACCACCTGCAGGCGCTGGCGGTCTTCCTCGCTCAGCAGGCCTTGCAGCTGACGCAGTTCGGCCAGCGTGGTCGGGCAGATGTCCGGGCAGAAGGTGTAGCCGAAGAACAGCAGCGTCCAGCGGCCGGTCAGGGCGTCCACCGCCTGCGACTGGCCATCCTGGTTGGTGAGGGTCAGCGCCGGCAGCTCCCGGCTCTGCGGCAGCTGCACGATGCCGGCGTCCAGCAGCCGCGCGGGGTCCAGCTGGTTCGGGCGATTGAGGGCCTTGTAGACGGTCAGCCCCATCACCAGGGCAACCACGGCGACGAGGGCGATTACGGTTGTATGCGTTCGGGTCATGGGATCAACGGCAGGTAATGGTCCACCAGCAGAGCGATGAACAGCAGGAAAAGGTAGGCGATAGAGTACTTGAAGGTGCCGATCGCCGCCTGAGGCCGGCTGTCACGGTACAGCACCCAGGCCCAGTAGAGGAATCGCCCACCCAGCAGCAGGGCGCAGATCAGGTAGGGCAGTCCGCTCATGCGGATGACGAAGGGCAACAGGCTGACCGCCAGGAGGATCAGCGTATAGAGCAGGATATGCACCTTGGTGTACTGCTCGCCGTGGGTCACCGGCAGCATGGGAATGTCGGCCCGGGCGTACTCGGCCTTGCGGTGGATGGCCAGCGCCCAGAAGTGCGGCGGGGTCCAGGCGAAGATGATCAGCATCAGCAGCAGCGGCTCGGCGCCCAGGTGGCCGCTGACCGCTACCCAGCCCAACAGCGGCGGCGCCGCCCCGGCCAGCCCGCCGATGACGATGTTCTGCGGGGTGGCGCGCTTGAGAAACCCGGTGTAGATCGCCGCATAGCCAATCAACGAGGCCAGGGTCAGCCAGGCGGTGAGGGGGTTGGTGAAGGCCAGCAGCAGCAGTTGCCCGGCCAATGCCAGCAGCAACGCGAACACCAGGGCCGCCACGGGCGAGACGCGGCCGCTGGTCACCGGGCGCCGCCGGGTGCGCGCCATCAGCCCATCGATGTGTCGGTCCACCACATGGTTCACCGTGGCGGCCGCGCCGGCGCACAGGGCGATGCCCAGGTTGCCGAACAGCAGCACGGTCCAGGGCACCCCGGCGCGGGTGGCCAGGAACATACCCACCAGCGAGGTGATCAGCATCAGCAGCACCACCCGGGGCTTGGTCAGCTCCAGGTAATCGCGCCAGCTAGCCGGGGGGTGCGGTTCAACGCGCTGCAGGCTGGTCATGGCAAGGCTCCTTCCCGGGCGGGTTCAAATCGTTTCGGCAGCGGCCGCACCAGCAGCACGCCGGCCGGGCGGCGCAGGCGGAAATGGACCAGCACGACCGCCAGCAACAGCAGCGCGCCGCCCGCGTTATGGGCCAGCGCCAGGTGCAGCGGCAGGTGCAGCAGCACATTGGCGACACCCAGCGCCAGCTGGGCGCCCAGCGCCAGCAGTAACAAAAGGGCCAGCCCGCCCAGGCCGGCTACCCACAGGCGCCAGGCCAGCAGCAGCCCGACCAGCGCCACCAGCAGGGCACCCAGCCGATGGGTCATATGAATGGCGGTACGTGCGGCACCATCCAACTGGCCGCCGAGGTAGTTCGGCCCCTTTTCCTGGGCGACGCGGAAGCCGTTGTGGAAGTCCATCGCCGGCCACCATTGGCCCTGGCAGGTCGGTAGGTCGACACAGGCCATGGCTGCGTAGTTAGCGCTGACCCAGCCACCCAGGGTGATCTGACCGACCACCAGCAGCAGCGTCAGCCAGGCCAGCAGGCGCAGCGAAACGGGCGCGGCCGGCAGGGCGGGCAGCCGACCGGACAGCCGCAGACTGAGCAGGAACAGCAGCGCCAGCGTTGCGAAACCCCCGAGCAGGTGCGCCACCACCACCTGGGGCCAGAGCTTGAGGGTCACCGTCCACATGCCGAAGGCCGCCTGCAGGATCACCAGGCCCAGCAGCAGGATCGGCAAGCGCAGCGGCTGCCCCGAGCGCGAGCGCCACTGGATGGCACGCAGCGCCAGGATCAGGATTACCAGGCCCAACAGGCCGGCCACGTAACGGTGGACCATCTCGTTCCAGCCCTTGTCGATCTCCAGCGGTGCGTCGGGGAAACGCAAGGCCGCCACCTCCTGGGCCCGCTCGCTCATCGGCACGCTGAGGAAGCCATAGCAGCCAGGCCAATCCGGGCAGCCGAGTCCCGCATGGGTCAGGCGCGTGTAGGCGCCGAGCATGACCACCACCGCCGCCAGCAGGGTAGCGAAGATGGCCAGGGCGAATCCGGGTCGACTCATGGCTTCCTCCTTGAAGCGCTAGCCCAGGCGCGACAGCTTGAGCAGATGGCGCAGGTCGTCGAGCACCGCCTTGCCGGCAACGCCCTGTGGATAACTCAGCACCAGATTGCCGAGCGGATCGACGATCCACAGCCGGGCGCCGGGGCTGAACCGGCCATAGCGTGTCGCATCCAGCACCAGCTGCCGGAGCTGTGGATATTCACGCGCCAGTTGGTCGGCATACGCTGCATCCAGGCTGCCACCCAGCGCCAGGGCATGGCTGGCGCGTCCCGCCTCGCGACCAAGGCCGATATGGATCTGCCGCGCCAGATAAACCAGTTCGCGGCACGCGACCGGACATTCGCCGGCGTCGGTCACCAGCAACTGCCAGCCCGCACGCTCGGCCCCGGCGACGCCCAGATCGGCCAGGGTCTGGCCGCCGCCGTGCAGTTGGCCGTGAAAGGTGCGGGCTTCCGGCACCCAGAAACGCCACTGGTACATGGCGGTGGCCAGCACCATGGGGCCAATCACCACCAGCAGTATGAGCAACAGCTGCAGGCGGCCACGCCCCACTGGCCGAGCCTGCTGTTCAAGGTGCAGCGATTGATGCATGACGAGCCTCCCGTGCCCGATGAATCCCGAGGTGGATGAACAGCGCCAGCAACGCTGCGGCCAGGCCGAACCATTGCACCGCGTAGCCCTGATGTTTCTGGGGCTCCATGGACACGCTGGGCCAGTTGGGGATCAGCGCCGCCGGTCCCGGCTCGAGTCGCAGTTCCAGCAGCACGCCGGGGCGACGCAGTTCCTGCCAGATCGCCGGCGGGTCCAGGCGGTTGACCAGTCGCGGCCAGCCCGTGGCGTTGCCCACCGCCAGCAGACTGCGGCCCGGCGGTACATAGGTCCAGGCGGTGAGCTGCAGCTCGCCGGCGGGCGTCTCGAATTGCGGAGGCAGCCGCCGGTCCGGCCAGGGCAGCCAGCCGCGATTCACCAGTACCCAGCGCCCGCTGGGGTGGTCCATGAACGGCTGCACCAGCTCCACACCCACCTGGCCCTGCTGCACGCGGTTGTCGAGCAGCAGGCTGTGGGCGGCATCGAAGCGGCCACGCAAACGGACTCGCACGAACGCCGGCTCGGGCTCGGACAATAGCGTTTGCACCGGGACCGGCGGCGCCACGCGCCGCTGCGCCTCGGCCGCCAGGATCTGGCGTTTCTCCTCGGCCCGCGACAGTTGCCAGTAGCCCAGGCTGCACAGCACCGGCAGCAGCATCAGCACCACCAGGCTCGGCAACCAGCCGGGCCGAAAGCGGGGCCCGGGCTGTCTATACTGCTTCCCCACTTCACCTCCCCATGGAGTTGCGCGTGCTCAAGGCAGCGATTCTCCTGCTCTTGCTGGCCATCCTGACGAGCCTCTTTTCCGCCCTGTACTTCATGCTCAGAGACACGGGCCGCTCGAATCGCATGGTCTATGCGCTCTATGCCCGGGTCGCGCTCTCCGCACTGGCCCTGGCGCTGATCGCCTGGGGTTTCTACAGCGGCCAGCTTCAAAGCACGTAAACGAACACGAACAGGCAGATCCACACCACATCCACGAAGTGCCAGTACCAGGCCGCCGCCTCGAAACCGAAATGATCGTCGGCGGTGAAATGCCCGCGCAGCACGCGGACGAACATCACGCTGAGCATGATGGCGCCAATGGTCACGTGGGCGCCGTGAAAGCCGGTGAGCATGAAGAAGGTGGCGCCGTAGATGCCCGAGCCCAGCGTCAGGCCCAGCTCGGTATAGGCGTGGATGTATTCCTCGGCCTGCAGTGCCAGGAAGGCAAAGCCCAGCAACAGGGTCAGTCCCAGCCACAGCTTGAGCGGCCCGCGCTGGCCACGGCGCAGGGCGTGATGGGCGAAGGTCAGGGTGAAACTGGAGGTGACCAGCAGGAGGGTGTTGATCAGCGGCAGCCCCCACGGGCCGATCACCTCGCTGGGGCCCGGGAACACCTTGGGATCGGGGTTCTGCAGCAACGGCCAGCTGTACTCGAAGCCAGGCCAGAGCATGTTGCTGATGCCCTTGTCGCCTTCGCCACCGAGCCAGGGGCCGACCCAGTAGCGGATGTAGAACAGCGCGCCGAAGAAGGCGGCGAAGAACATCACCTCCGAGAAGATGAACCAGCTCATGCCCCAGCGGAACGAGCGGTCCATCTGCGCGCTGTACAGCCCGGCGCGGTTCTCGCGAACCACCGAACCGAACCAGCCGAAGAACATCCAGATCAGCAGCAGCACGCCGATGAAGAAGATCAGCGGCCCGCTGGCGCTGTCGCGTTCGGCGGACAGGTCGTTGAACCAGTGGCCCAGCCCGGTGACAGTCACCAGCAGGCCGATGCAGGCGATGATCGGCCACTGGCTCTGGGCGGGGACGTAGTACGGCTCGTGCGGTTGTGTGGCCATCGAAGTCTCCTATCCGTCCTGGGGCTGGCGGCCCGTGATGTCGAACAGCGTGTAGCCGAGGGTCAGGTGATGGACATCGCGCGGCAGGTCGCGGTCGACGATGAAGCGCACCGGCATTTCGATCTGCTCGCCCGGCTGCAGCACCTGCTGGGTGAAGCAGAAACATTCGGTCTTGTGGAACCAGGCGGCGGCCCGCGCCGGCGCCACACTGGGCACGGCCTGGGCGGTCATCGGTCGGTCGGTGGGATTGCGCGCCACGAAACGCACCTCGTGGCTGGCCCCGGGATGCACCCGCACCTCCGCCTGCAGCGGCTCGAACGTCCAGGCCATGCCCTCGGCATTGGTGGCCAGGAACTGCACCCGCACCGTGCGGCTGTCATCGACCTGCTGCGTGCCCTGGTACTGTCCGGCGGTCTTGCCGTTGATGCCGAAGGCCTGGCACATCACGTCGTACAGGGGCACCAGGGCAAAGCCGAAGCCGAACATCACCGCCACCAGCAGCAGCAGGCGAGTCACCAGGCGCGAGGTACTGGTCATTTCACCTCCGGCGGCACCTGAAAGGTGTGGTAGGGCGCCGGTGACGGCACACTCCATTCCAGCCCCTCCGCACCGTCCCAGGGCTTGGCGGGGGCTGGACGGCCACCACGAATACACTTGATGACGATGAACAGGAACAGCAGCTGGGTAGCGCCGAACAGGAAGGCGCCAATGCTCGACACCAGGTTGAAGTTGGCGAACATCAGGTTGTAGTCGGGGATACGGCGTGGCATGCCAGCTAGGCCGAGGAAGTGCATGGGGAAGAAGGCCAGGTTCATGCCCACGAAGGACAGCCAGAAGTGCAGCCTGGCCAGGGTCTCGTCGTACATGTGCCCGGTCCACTTGGGCAGCCAGTAGTATGCCGAGGCGAAGATGCCGAAGATGGCGCCCGGCACCAGCACATAGTGAAAGTGGGCAACCACGAAGTAGGTGTCGTGGTACTGGAAGTCAGCCGGGGCGATGGCCAGCATCAGGCCGGAGAAGCCGCCGATGGTGAACAGGATGACGAAGGCCACGGCGAACAGCATCGGCGCCTCGAAGGTCAGCGAACCCTGCCACATGGTGCTCACCCAGTTGAACACCTTCACCCCGGTGGGCACGGCGATCAGCATGGTGGCGTACATGAAGAACAGCTCGCCGGTGAGCGGAATGCCCACGGTGAACATGTGGTGGGACCAGACCAGGAACGACAGGAAGGCGATGGCGCCGGTGGCGTAGACCATCGAGGTGTAGCCGAACAGCGGCTTGCGGCTGAAGGCCGGGATGATCGCGCTGATCGCGCCGAAGGCCGGCAGGATCATGATGTACACCTCGGGGTGCCCGAAGAACCAGAATACGTGCTGGAACAGCACGGGATCGCCACCGCCCGCGGCGCTGAAGAAGCTGGTGCCGAAGTGGATGTCCATCAGCATCATGGTCACCACCCCGGCCAGCACCGGCATCACGGCGATCAGCAGGAACGCTGTGATCAGCCAGGTCCAGACGAACAGCGGCATCTTCATCAGTGTCATGCCCGGCGCACGCAGGTTGAGCACCGTGGCGATCACGTTGATGGCGCCCATGATCGAGCTGATCCCCATCAGGTGGATGGCGAAGATGAAGAAGGTCACCGATTCCGGTGCATAGGTGGTGGACAGCGGCGCATAGAAGGTCCAGCCGAAGTTCGGCCCACCGCCCTCCATGAACAGGGTGCTGACCAGCAGGCCGAAGGCCGCCGGCAGCAGCCAGAAGCTGAAGTTGTTCATGCGCGGCAGGGCCATGTCCGGCGCACCGATCATCAGCGGGATCATCCAGTTGGCCAGGCCGACGAAGGCCGGCATCACCGCGCCGAACACCATGATCAGGCCGTGCATGGTGGTCATCTGGTTGAAGAACTCTGGCTGCACGATCTGCAGGCCCGGCTGGAACAGCTCGGCGCGGATCACCATGGCCATGCTGCCGCCCAGCAGGAAAGCGCAGAAGCTGAACCACAGGTAGAGCGTGCCGATGTCCTTGTGGTTGGTGGTCAGTACCCAGCGCATCAGGCCCTTGGCGGGGCCGTGGTGGTCATGCACGGCATGACCGTGGTCGATCACTGCATCGCTCATGTCCGTCATGTCCTCATTCCTGGGCCTGTTTGAAGGCCAGCACGTCCTGCGGGGTCAGCATGTCGCCGACGCTGTTGCCGAGCGCGTTGCGCTCGTAGGTCACCACGGCGGCGATGTCCACCTCCGACAGCTGGCGGCCGAAGGCGGCCATGGCGGTGCCCGGCTTGCCGTTGAAGACGATGTTCAGGTGCCCGTCCAGCGGACCGGCGGTGAGCGGTGAGCCCTTGAGCGCCGGGAACATGGGCGGCAGACCCTCGCCATTGGCCTGGTGGCAGGCCGAGCAGTAGGTCTGATAGACCTGCTGGCCGCGTTCGACCAGCTCCTCGCGGGTCCACTCCTTGCTGGTCAGTTCCTTGAGCTGCGCCGCCTCGGCCTTGCGTTCGGCCAACCAGGCGGCGTAGTCCTCCTGGCTCTTGGCTTCCACCACCACCGGCATGAAACCGTGGTCCTTGCCACAGAGTTCGGTGCACTGGCCGCGGTAGATGCCGGGCTCCTCGATGCGTGTCCAGGATTCGTTGATGAAGCCCGGGATGGCGTCCTTCTTCACCGCCAGCGCCGGCACCCACCAGGAGTGAATGACATCGGCCGCGGTGATCAGGAAGCGCACCTTGGCGCCGACCGGCACCACCAGCGGGTTGTCCACCTCCAGCAGATAGTGCTCGCCCTTGGGCGCCAGGTTGTTCATCTGCTCGCGGGAGGTGGTGAGGTTGCTGAAGAACTCGACGTCTTCGCCCAGGTACTTGTAGTGCCACTTCCACTGGTAGCCGGTGACCTGGATGTCCACATCGGACTCGGACGTGTCGTAGATGTCGATCAGCGTGCGGGTAGCCGGCACCGCCATGCCGATGAGGATCAGCAGCGGAATGACCGTCCACAGCACCTCGACGCGGGTGTTTTCGTGAAAATGCGCCGGCTGCTGGCCGGTTGAGCGACGGTGGATGATCATCGACCAGATCATCACGCTGAACACCAGCACCCCGATGATCACGCAGATCCAGAAGATGGTCATGTGCAGGTCGAACACCGAGCGGCTGACCTCGGTGGCGCCCCGATGCATGTTGACGTCCCAGGCCCCCTGGGCCGACGAGTGAAGCACCCCAACCAGCAGACCCATCCAGAGTCGTGGATGTCGCATCATTGCGCTCCCCTATCGTTCTTGTTATCTGCCGACAGGACCGGAGGGCCGGGACGAGACTGCTGACTTCGCCGCGCTGGCCTCAGGCCGGTCGGGAGTACGTCGTTCGCCTCGGAGTATAGACAGAGCGCGGAAGGCGCCAGGGGAGCCGACCGCCGGCGACCGGCGGTCGTGGCGGCCAGGAGGGCCGCCGGCAGGATCAGCCGCGGGAGAAGCGCGCGCGCGGCGTGGCCATCGGCACCACGTCGCCGTCGAGCGGCAGGAAGCTGCCCCGCTCGGCGTCGTACGCCAGGATGGCGCTGCTCTCGATGTCGTACACCCAGCCATGGATGAACAGCTGGCCGCTGGCCAGGCGCGCCGCCACCGAGGGGTGGGTGCGCAGGTGGTCGAGCTGGGCGACGACGTTTTCCTCGGTGAGCACCTGCAGCGTGTCATGATGACCGCAGCCGCAGTTCTCCTCGACCACACGCAGCGCCACTTCGGAATGACGCAGCCAGGCCTTTACGGTCGGCATGCGCTCCAGGCTCTGCGGATCGAGTACCGCCTTCATGGCGCCGCAGTCGGAATGGCCGCAAACGATGATGTGCTGCACACCCAGGGCCAGCACGGCATATTCGATGGCGGTGGAAACGCCGCCCATCATCTGCCCGTAGGGCGGCACCACGTTACCGACATTGCGTGAAACGAACAGGTCGCCGGGGGAACTCTGGGTGATAAGTTCCGGCACGATGCGCGAGTCGGCGCAGGTGATGAACATCGCCCGCGGATTCTGCGCCGTGGCCAGCGCCTTGAAGAGTTCCTCCTGTTGCGGAAACACTTCCTGTCGGAAACGCCGGAAGCCACTGACGATGCTGTTCAGGGCCTCTTCGGCACTCTCGCTGCCGGTACGAACCTGGATCGGGATGGCCTTGTGCTTGTACGGCATTTCTTCAAACCTCGGTTCTAGAACGGATTTTGCACTGCAAGACGAGCCGCCGACCCTGCAGAGTCACAGGCTGTCGTCGGCCCCTGAACTATACGCCCGAATTGTCGATAACGAGGGTGAAGGTCAACCGCAGTCTCGATGCGCCAACTAAGGTTTTGCATGAAGCGTATTCCAGGAGCCGCCATGAACCTGTCTTCCATGCGCGCGATCATCCACCAGGCTCAACTGGAGGAGCAGCGCAGCGGGCGTCTGGCTCGCCTGCTCGGCAATCGCCTGCCGCAGCTGCATCCCTCCATTCGCCTGCCGCTGGAAAACGGCTCGCAGAGCCTGCTGCAGTTCGTCAGCGCTTACATCGAGCAGGTGCCCGACCTGCTGGAGGCCGCCGCCCGGGTGGCCGGTGAAACCGGGCTGCAGGCCCACATCGACCCGCTGCTGCGGGTCGCCGAGGAGTTTTTCCAGGCACCCCGGCATGCCGAGGCGGGGCTGGCGGCGCTGCTGGACGACGCCTATCTGGCGCAGCGGCTGATCGAGGAGGTCAACGACCGCTACCTGGTGCAGCTCGGCCGACCCTTGATCCCCCTCGACAACACCACCGCCAACCTGATCGCCCATCAGCTGATCGGCGAGCCCTACGCCAACTCGCTGGACCAGGCGATCTTCGAGACGGTGGACGGCCTGCTCGATCCGGCGCGCATGACCAGCGAGGAGCGCCAGACCTGCCGCGCCTGCCTGGAAGATGAAGAAACCCGCCAGGCCTGGCAGCAGTGGCCGTGCCTGAGCCGCCAGCTGGGCATGGAATTGCGCCTGGGCAGTCTCTGATCACCAGAGCGCCAGTTGCGCGCCCGGCGGCGCGAAGCGCTGGCAATCCAGCCCGCGCAGTTCCCGCCGGTTCAGGCCCAGGCGTTTGCAGGCAACCTGGAAACGCCGCGCCAGCAGGTCCGCGAACGGCCCTTCGCCACGCATGCGAAGGCCAAAGCGGCTGTCGTAATTCGCTCCGCCCCGGCACTGGCGCACCAGGCTCATCACATGCTCGGCGCGCTGCGGGAAATGCGCCCGCAGCCAGTCCTCGAACAGCTCGGCAATCTCCAGTGGCAGGCGCAGCAGCACATAGCCGGCGCTTTGGGCGCCGGCGTCGCGGGCGGCCTTCAGCAGCTGTTCCAGTTCGGCATCGTTGACCATCGGAATCATCGGCGCGCACAGCACCGACACCGGCACCCCGACGGCATGCAGCTCGCGCAGGCAGCGCAACCGCGCGGCGGGCGAGGCCGCGCGCGGCTCCATGATGCGCTTGAGCTCGTTGTCCAGCGTGGTCAGGCTGATGGCCACGCTGACCAGGTTCTGCGCGGCCAACTGCTCCAGCAGATCGAGGTCGCGCAGGATCAGCGCGCTCTTGGTAATCAGGTGCACGGGGTGGCGATAACGCAGCAGGATTTCCAGCGCCTGGCGGGTCAGGCGCTGCTCGCGCTCGATGGGCTGATAGGCGTCGGTGTTCACCCCCAGGGCGATCGGCGCCGGCAGGTAGCCGGGCCTGCTCAGCTGTTCCTCCAGGCGCTCGGCCAGATTGGTCTTGGCGATCAGCCGGGTCTCGAAATCCAGCCCCGGCGACAGGTCCCAGTAGGCATGGCTGGGACGGGCGAAACAGTAGATGCAGCCGTGCTCGCAGCCGCGATAGGGGTTGAGGGAGCGATCGAAGCCGACATCCGGCGAGCGGTTGCGGGTGATGACACTTTTTGCCAGCTCCTGACGCACTTCGGTGGCCCGGCTCGGCGGCACCTCCTGATGCCAGCCGTCATCGAAGGCTTCGCAACGGGTCGGCGCATAGCGATTGTCAGGATTGTCGGTGGTGCCACGGCCGCGTGGCGGTGGAGATACGGTCATTGAAACTCCGGATACTGTTTTTATATACAGTATCCGGAGTTTTCGCTTTGGCAAAAGCCGTTCGGCGGACGTTTCTACCGCCTCACGTCTCGGCGCCGAGCCCCACCTCGTCACCCTCCGGCCGCCGCGCGTAACGCTGGGCCAGCACCGCGCAGACCATCAGCTGGATCTGGTGGAAGATCATCAGCGGCAGGATCAGCGTGCCGACGGCCCCCCCGGCGAACAGCACCTGGGCCATGGGGATACCGGTCGCCATGCTCTTCTTCGAGCCGCCGAACAGCAGGGTGATGCGGTCCTCCTGGTTCAGCCCCACGCGCCGGCCGATGAACTCGACCAGCACCAGCACCAAGGCCAGGAACAGCGTGCAGACCAGCGTCAACGCCAGCAGACGGGCCAGCGGGATCTGTTCCCAGAGCCCGCCGATCACCGCCGCGCTGAAGGCGGTGTAGACCACCAACAGGATCGAGCCCTGATCCACCCGGCGCAGCCAGTTGCTGTTGCGCGCCACCCAGCCACCGATCAGCGGGCGGGCCAGCTGACCGGCGACGAAGGGCACCAGCAACTGCAGCACGATCGCGCCGATGGCGTCCAGGGTCGAGCCGCTTTCGCCCTCCACGCCCATCAGCAGCATGACCAGCAGCGGGGTGAGGAAGATGCCCAGCAGGCTGGAGGCCGCCGCGCTGCAGATGGCCGCCGGAATGTTGCCGCGCGCCAGCGAGGTGAAGGCGATGGCCGATTGCACGGTGGCCGGCAGCGCGCAGAGGTAGAGCATGCCCAGGTACAGTTCGTTGCCCAGCAGCGGATACAGCAGCGGCTTGAGCGCCAGGCCGAGCAGCGGGAACAGCACGAAGGTGCAGGCGAAGATCAGCAGGTGCAGGCGCCAGTGGGTGGCGCCCGCGATGATCGCATCGCGCGACAGCTTGGCGCCGTGCATGAAGAACAGCAGGCCGATGGCCAGGCTGGTGATCCAGGCGAAGGCCACTGCGCCCTGGCCGCTGGCCGGCAGGACGGTGGCCAGCAGCACCACGCCAATCAGGATCTGGGTGTAGGCATCGGGCAGGAAACGGGTCAGTGCCATTTGGAGTTCTCGTGGTTGTCGGCAGGTGGAGGCGGACACTACCCTGTTCGCCGACGACCGACTAACGCCAATGAGCCCACCAATGTCGCCAAACGGACAGGAACAGTCCCTGAATCCCAGCATGGCCGCGCTTTCCAGCCTGCCACGCCCGCTCTACGGGCGCGTCGAATCGCTGGCCAACCTGGCGCTCGCCTACCGCCACAGCCACCCGTGGGCGCAGCTCTCCTACGCCAGCCAGGGCGTGCTGGAGGTGCAAACGGCGGCCGGCCGTTTCATTGCCCCGCCCCAGCGCGCGGTGTGGGTGCCGGCGGGCATGCCGCACCGGGTGTACCGCTCGCCGCACACGGAAATGCGCAGCCTGTACCTGGATGGTTCCATCACCACCTGGGCGCCGCCCGGCTGCCGGGTGCTGGAGGTCAGCCCGCTGCTGCGCGAGCTGATCCGCACTTTCAGCCTGCTGCCGGAAGCCTACGACGAAGACGGTGCGGACGGCCGGCTGGCGCAGGTGTTGCTCGACCAGTTGGCCGCCGCTCGCGAGGTGGATCTGATGCTGCCGCTGCCCCACGACAGCCGCCTGCGCCCGCTGTGCCGCAGCCTGCAGGCCCATCCGGAACGACAAACCACCCTCGGCGACTGGAGCCAGCGTCTGGGCCTGTCGGAAAAGACCCTGAGCCGGCTGTTCCAGCGCGAGACCGGCCTGAGCTTCCGGGCCTGGCGCCAGCGCCTGCGCCTGCTCGGCGCGCTGGCGCCGCTGGAGCGCGGCGAACGGGTCACCGACGTGGCGCTGGCCTGCGGCTACGACTCCACCTCGGCGTTCATCGCCGCCTTTCGCCAGCAGTTCGGCTGCACGCCGGGGGAGTTCTTTCGCGAATAGAACGCCCCGGGGCCTTATTCCGACTTCTTCAGCTTCGGGTTGGGGAAGAACTGCATGGCCTGGCCGCTCTGCGGTTTGGCCGCCGCTGGCTTGGCCTGGTTGACCCGCGTGCCGAGCTCCTTGGGTACCGAAATACCCTGCTCGTTGAGGGTGTCGGCGTAGTCGCAGGCCACGCATTCGCGGTGCGGCACGCCGTCGATGTCCCACATCTTGATGGTGTCCTGGGCTTCGCAGGCCGGGCACACGGCGCCGGCGATGAAACGCTTCTTCACTTCGCTCATGCTGCATTCTCCGTCAGGCCGCTGTGGCGCAGCAGCGCGTCAATGGCCGGCTCGCGGCCACGAAAATCCACGAACAACTGCATCGGCGCCTGGGAGCCGCCGCGCGCCAGGATGGCGTCGCGGAACGCGCGACCGGTTTCCGGATTGAGCACGCCTTCTTCCTCGAAGCGCGAGAAGGCGTCGGCGGACAGCACCTCGGCCCACTTGTAGCTGTAGTAACCGGCCGCGTAGCCGCCGGCGAAGATGTGGGCGAAGCCGTTGGCGAAGCGGTTCCACTGCGGCGGCCGCATCACCGCCACCTCGTCGCGCACCGCCTCGAGCACCTGCAGCACGCTGCGGCCGTCGCCATGGCTGGCATGCAGCTCGAAGTCGAAGATCGAGAATTCCAGCTGGCGCAGCATCATCAGCCCGGACTGGAAGTTCTTCGCCGCCAGCATCTTGTCCAGCAGCTCCCGGGGCAGCGGCTCGCCACTCTGGTAGTGGGCGGAAATCAGCGCCAGGCCTTCCGGCTCCCAGCACCAGTTCTCCATGAACTGGCTGGGCAGCTCGACGGCATCCCAGGCCACGCCGTTGATGCCAGAGGCACCGGCATGTTCGACGCGGGTCAGCAGGTGGTGCAGGCCATGGCCAAACTCGTGGAACAGGGTGGTCACTTCATCGTGGGTCAGCAGCGCCGGCTTGCCAGTAGTCGCCGGGGTGAAGTTGCACACCAGGTAGGCGACCGGCGAGACCAGCCGGCCATCGGCGCTGCGGCGCTTGTCGCGCGCGCCATCCATCCACGCGCCGCCGCGCTTGTTGGCCCGGGCGTAGAGGTCGAAATAGAAGCGGCCGATCTGCTCGCCGTGCTCGCGGATCTCAAACAGGCGCACGTCCGGGTGCCAGCGCTCGAAGTCATGCAGCTCGTTGATCTCGATGCCGTAGAGCTTCTGCACGATGGTGAACAGGCCGGACAGCACCTTGTCGATCGGGAACCACTCGCGCACGGTTTCCTGGGACAGGTCGTAGCGCGCCTGGCGCAGCTTCTCGGCGAAGTAGCCGGTGTCCCAGCTCTGCAGGTCGTCCACGCCGCGCTCGGCGGCGAAGGCGCGCAATTCTTCCAGATCGCGCCGGGCGAACGGCTTGCTGCGCACCGCCAGGTCGCGCAGGAAGCTCAGCACCTGCTCGGTGGAGTCGGCCATCTTGGTGGCCAGCGACAGCTCGGCGAAGTGCGCGAAACCCAGCAGGCGAGCCAGTTCCTGACGCAGGTCGAGGATTTCCACCATCAGCGGGCCGTTGTCATGCTGGCCGGCGTTCGGACCCTGGTCGGAGGCGCGGGTGCTGTAGGCGGTGTAGACCTCCTGGCGCAGGGCGCGGTTGTCGGCGTAGGTCATCACCGCGTAGTAGCTGGGGAATTCCAGGGTGATCAGCCAGCCGTCCAGCTCCTTGGCCTCGGCGGCCTGTTTCATCTGCGCGCGGGCCGACTCCGGCAGGCCGGCCAGTTCGTTCTCGTCGGTGAGCAGCTTGGTCCAGGCCTGGGTGGCGTCCAGCAACTGGTTGGAGAAGCGGCTGGTCAGGTCGGACAGGCGCTGCTGGATCTCGCCGTAGCGCCTCTGCTGCTCGGCCGGCAGGTCGATGCCGGACAGGCGGAAGTCGCGCAGGCTGTGTTCGAGGATGGTCTTCTGCGCCACGTCGAAGGTGGCGGCCTCGGCGCTCTGCGCCAGCGTCCGGTAGGCCTCGAACAGCGCGCGGTTCTGCCCCAGCTCGGTGTAGTACGCGGAGAGCTTCGGCAGGCAGGCCTGGTAGGCGTCGCGCAGTTCCGGGCTGTTGCACACCGCGTTGAGGTGGCTGACCGGGCTCCAGGCCTGGCCGAGGCGCGCGCCCAGCTCGTCGAGGGCCTGCACCAGGCCGCTCCAGCTCGGGTTCTGGCGCTGGCTGTCGAGCAGGCGCTCGATCGCCGCGCGGTTGTCGGCAAGGATCTGGTCGATCGCCGGTTCGACATGCTCGGGTCGAATGGCGGAGAAGGGCGGCAGGTCGAAATCCTGCAGGAGGGGATTGCTGGTCACTGCGTTCTTACCTGTGGAGGAAGTGATGTGGGACAGGGTAGGCAACGTCCACTTGCCCGGCATCTTAATTACAATCGCCCACTCTCGCAGCTCAGGAGAGCCTATCGTGGCCATTCGTTCCTACCGCAACCACACGCCCCGCCTCGGCGAGCGGGCCTTCGTCGACGCCAGCGCGGTGCTGATCGGCGACATCGAACTCGGCGCGGACAGCTCGGTGTGGCCGCTGGCGGTGATCCGCGGCGACATGCACCGCATCCGCATCGGCGCGCGCACCAGCATCCAGGACGGTTCCGTCCTGCACATCACCCACGCCGGGCCATACAACCCGGAGGGTTATCCGCTGACCATCGGCGACGAGGTCACCGTCGGCCACAAGGTGACCCTGCACGGCTGCACCCTGGGCAACCGCATCCTGGTGGGCATGGGCGCCATCGTCATGGACGGCGTGGTGGTGGAGGACGAGGTGGTGATTGGCGCCGGCAGCCTGGTGCCGCCGGGCAAGCGGCTGGAAAGCGGCTATCTGTATGTGGGCAGCCCGGTGAAGCAGGCCCGTCCGCTGAGCGACGCGGAAAAGGCTTATTTCAGCTACACCGCCGGCAACTACGTGAAGCTGAAGGATCAGCACCTGGCAGAAGGGTACGACCGCTAATGCACCACGACACCATTCTCTTCGACCTCGACGGCACCCTGACCGACCCCCGCGAGGGCATCACCCGCTCGGTGCAGCACGCCCTGGCGCAACTGGGCATCCACGAGCCGGACCTGGCCGCCCTGGAGCATTTCATTGGCCCGCCGCTGCTGCAGTGCTTCATGAGCAGCTATGGGATGGACGAGGAACGGGCCTGGCAGGCGGTGCATCACTACCGCGAGCGCTTCCGCGTTACCGGCCTGTACGAGAACCGCCCGTTCGACGGTATCGGCACGCTGCTCGAAGAACTGCGCGGGCAGGGCCGCCGCCTGTTCATCGCCACCAGCAAGCCCACGGTGTTCGCGGCGGAGATCGCCCGGCACTTCGGCTTCAACCAGCACTTCGAGCGCATCTACGGCAGCGAGCTGGACGGCACGCGCACCGACAAGCGCGAGCTGATCGGCTACCTGGTGGAAAGCGAAGCGCTGGACCCGGCGAGCACGCTGATGATCGGCGACCGCAAGCACGACCTGATCGGCGCCCGTCACAACGGCCTGGCCTGCGCCGCCGTGGGTTACGGCTTCGGCAGCCGCGAGGAGCTGCTGGCCGAGGCGCCGGACTGGCATTTCGACAGCCTGGACGCGCTGCGCAGCGCCTTTCTGGGCAGCCAGGCCGCCTAGATCGGCGGACTTCTGCCGCGATGGGGCGCCACGCCTGAAGCGTCGCGGCTGAAGCCCCGCCTACGGGTCTTCCGTTCCCGTCGGCGGCCGGTCGAGTTCCCCGTCCCCCTGCAACGCAGCCAGCCGGCTGCGGCGCTGCTCGGCGGACACCCCGCCGAGCTGGCGCACCGCCTCGTGGAAGGCCGACCAGTCCTCGCCCACCTCGGCGAACAGCCGCGCGAAGGCCGGCACCCACTGGTCGTACAGCGCGAAGGGCAGCAGGCTGGCGTTGTTCAGCGGCCCGGCCATGAAACGGTCGAAATTGGCCACCTGGTCGGCCTCGCGCAGCCGGCGGTAGTCGGCCCGCAACTGCGCCAAGGCCTCGGCCTTGGCCTGACGCAGCGCCTCCACCGAGCGCGGCGCGGCATAGAGCACGCGCAGGCGTTCGCGGGTGTCCAGAATCAGCGCAACGAACGCCCGGAGCCGTTGCTCCGCCGCGCCATCGGGCGCCGGCAGGCCGCGCCGCGCGCGCCACTCGCGCAAGCCCTGACGCTCCGCGAAGCTGGCGTAGGACTCGTTGAACGCCGTGTCGCCCGGCAGGTAGAAGCGCTGGTGCGCCAGTTCGTGGAAGATCAACCCGGCCAGTTGCTCGTCGTCGCGGCGCAGCATGCTGCTGAGCAGCGGATCGGCAAACCAGCCCAGGCTCGAGTAGGCGTCCACGCCGCCCAGCCACACATCCAGGCCGCGGGCGCGCAGCCGCGCGGCGGCGGCTTCGGCCAGCTCGAGGCGGAAGTAGCCCCGGTAGGCCACACAGCCGGCCAGCGGGAAGCATTGCGGACTGGCCTCCACGGAAAATTCCGGCGTGGCCATCAGGCTCCAGAGCACGTGCGGCCGGTCCAGTTCGACGTAGCTGAGGTAGCTGCGGTTGTCGGGCAGCCGCAACACCTGGCTGGCGAAATGCCGGGCCTGCACGGCGACGCCCAGACGCGCGCGCAGCTGGGGGTCTCGCCGTTGGTCGGAAAGCACCTGAGTGGTCGGCTCACGCTGGCGCAGGAGTTGCAGCTGGCCCGTTGCCATCTGGTGGTAGTAGCCAAGATTGACGCAACCGCTCAGCCAGAGGCACAGCAGCCAGGGAACCGCACGGCAGGACCAGCGGTCGAGAACCCTGAATTGCCGCGCTTTCCCGCTGGCCGCTGTAGGTTTTCCTGGCCCCCTACGCCGTCGACCGGAGTCCATCATGCGCGTCACCCTGCTGAGTCTCTGCCTGCTGGTCCTACCGGGCTGCTCCCTACTGTCGGGCCCCGACGCCGAGCGCGCCTGGGTCGACCTGCAAAGCGCCGCCGATAATCGCCTGGTCACCCTAGAGCTGGACGGCTCGCCGTGGCGCAAGAACCACTTCCGGCTGGCGCCCGGCGCCCACCAGCTGGCGGTGCGCTACCAGTTCGACGTCAATCCCCGCGACATCGGCGGGGACACTCCCCACCGTCGCGATTGCCGGCTGACCCTGGCGTACGACGACTTTACCCCAGGCCAGCGCTACCGCCTGCAAGCCGGGCAGCATGGCTTCCGACCCTGGATCCGCCTGTACGATCCCTACGACCGCCTGGTCGCACGCGGCGCGGAACAGGGCTGTCGCGGCGGCTAGCATGCGCCCCGTCGCGGCCTTGCTCGGACTGCTGCTCGGCTCCTGCGCCGCACCGGTCCCGCCGGCCGATCCCGGGCAGGCGCGGATCAGCCTACGCGCCGCCCCGGCCGATGTGCTGAGCGCCCAGCGACTGGACGGGCAGCGGCTCGCCGACGGTCGCTACGTTGACGTGGCGCCCGGCACCCATGAGCTGCAACTGCGCTACCAGTACGACAGCCGGCAGGGCAGCGGCCTGTTCGGCGAGCCGCGCCGGGTCACCTGCGAGCTGCGCCTGCGTTATGCCCACTTCCAGGCCGGCCGGGACTATCGTTTCGAAGCCCGGCCGCTGGCCCTCAAGGCCCAGGGCTGGTTATACGATCAGGACGGCACCGAGCCGCTGGCCCGCGCGGAAGTGGTACGCTGCGGGCCGTTTTGACCGACCGGGAGTCCCGCCATGCGTCGCCTTGCCGATACCCGTTTCTCTATCCTCGATCTGGCACCGATCCGTGACGACGGCACGCCGGCCGACGCCCTGCACAATGCCCTGGCGCTGGCGCGGCATGCCGAGTCGCTGGGTTTCGAGCGCTTCTGGGTGGCCGAACACCACAACATGGACGGCATCGCCAGCTCGGCCACCGCCGTGCTGATCGGTTATCTGGCCGCCGGCACCTCGCGCATCCGCCTCGGCGCCGGCGGCGTGATGCTGCCCAACCATTCCCCCCTGGTGGTCGCCGAACAGTTCGGCACGCTGGAAGCGCTCTATCCGGGGCGTATCGACCTGGGCCTGGGCCGCGCGCCCGGCGCCGACCCGTTCACCGCGCGCGCCCTGCGCCGCGATCGTCTGGGCAGCCCGGACGATTTCCCCCAGGACGTGGAGGAACTGCAGGCCCTGCTCGGCCCGCGCCAGCCCGGGCAATCGGTGATTGCCATGCCGGGCATCAACAGCCGCGTGCCGATCTGGCTGCTCGGCTCCAGCCTGTTCAGCGCCCGTCTGGCCGCCGCCAAGGGGCTGCCCTACGCGTTCGCCTCGCACTTCGCACCGCAGTACATGCACCAGGCCATCGCCCTGTACCGCGAGGAGTTCCAGCCCTCGGACGTGCTCGACCGCCCGCAGGTGATGCTCGGCGTGCCGCTGGTGGCGGCGGACAGCAACGAGGAAGCCGAGTACCTGGCTACCACGCTGTACCAGCGCGTGCTGGCGCTGATCCGCGGCCACAGCCTGCGCATGCAGCCGCCAGTGGCCGACATGCGCGACCTTTGGCTGCCCCAGGAGCAGGAGGCGGTGAACAATTTCCTTGGCGTGGCGGTGATCGGCGGACCCGAACGGGTTCGCGAGCGCCTGGAGCGGCTGCTCGACCGCACCCAGGCAGACGAACTGATCTTCACCTGCGACCTCTACGACAACGCCGCGCGCCTGCGCAGCCTGGACGTCCTGACCAACCTGCGCTGATCCGGCGATCCGGCTATGGCCCGCGCCGCGGTAGCACCGGCGCCTGGGCTTCGAGCGCCGCCTGCACGGCCGAAGCCATGTAGTGGACGAAGGAGCGTGTCAGGTGGTCTCGATCGCGCCACATCAGGTGGCCTTCGAAGTACGCCGGACAGCGCCCATCCACACACAGCAAGTGGCTCAGGTCCAGGGCGTGGAAACCCGGCAGCCGCTCCTCCAGCGCGCGCGCCGGATTTACCACCAGCAGCACCTCCTGCATCGGCCGCGCACAGCGGCTGGCGCGCGCCGGGTTCTGCCAGACGCAAGCACTGGGGTCGCGGCGGAACCAGGGATTGTCGCGGATACCGATCACCGGGATGTCCAGTGCCAGGACCTTCCTCAGACTTTCCACCAACCCGTCCGGCACAAACTCGACAGCGTCCGCCCGGCCTGGCGAGAAGGAACGGGTCGCGGTGGTGATCACCACGTTCGGCCGCAGCGCCGCCAGCACCGGCAGCAGGCCGGCATTCCACCGCCGGCAGTCCTCGCTGCGCGACGCCACCGGCTGATAGCCCAGCGAGCAGGCCGACATGACAATGGTGACCAGCCGGAACCCGTAGCGGCGGCCGATCTCCGAGAAGGCCGGCTCCCATTGCGAAGCGTGGGAACCACCGACCAGCGCCACCAGCGGCGCGGCTTCGAGGTCGCCGAAGGTGCACAGGATGATCTCTGCGCTGAACATGCCACGGTCACAGCTTTCCCGCGCGGCGGGACTGATGTCGCGCTTGACGCCCATGAAACGCGCCAGCGACACGCTGCGGGCGTTGTCCTGCAGGCTGATGCGGCTGCCGGTGAAGAAGCCCCGGGATTCGCCGCCCTGTTCCGCCATGCGCAGCCGGTCGAGAATCACATGCTTGCCCCCTACCCAGAGCGCGAATACCGGCATCAGGCACAGCACACCGAGCATGAAGGCGCGCCAGGGGTGGTTGCGCGGGATGCGACGCGCCGGTGTCTCCACCAGCAGGCTGGTGAGGATGGCCAGCAGCAGCGACAGCCCGATCACCAGCAGGCCCTGCGGCAGGTTGACCTGATCGACCCCGTGCAGGTGCAGCATGAAGACCAGTACCGGCCAGTGCCACAGGTAGAGGGTGAAGGACACGCCTCCCAGGTACACCAGCTGGCGGGTGGACAACAGTCGCTGGATTACCGAGGCCTCGCGGCGGGCGCCGCCATACAGCAGCAGGGCGGCGGCCAGCACCGGCAGCAGCGCGGCCACGCCCGGGAACGGCATGTCCCGAGGCACCAACACGCCGGTGCCCAGCAGCAGGACCAGCCCCAGGCCAGACAGCGCCAGGCTCAGCCGGCGGCCGGGCCCCGAGAGCAGGGGCAAGGCCAGCGCCAGCAGGGCACCGACGAGAAACTCCCAGAGTCGGGCCAGAGGATTGAAGTAGGCGCGCACCGGGTTTGCCTCGGTGGCCGACAGGCCATAGGCGAAGGAGAGCAGGGCCCCGCCGCCGATGACCAGCAGCAGCGGCCAGCGGGAGCCGAAGCGGCGCGCCAGCCACAGGGCGACGCCCAGCAAGCCGGGCAGCAGCAGATAGAACTGCATCTGCATGGACAGCGCCCAGAACTGCTGGAAGGGGCTGGGCGGCATGTGGCGATCCAGATAGTTCGCGCCGCTGCGCATCAGGTGCAGATTCTCCAGCTGCAGGGCGCTGAACAGCAGGTCGTCGATCACGGTGCGCCAGAGCGGCGCAGGAACGTACAGATAGCCAAACAGCAGGGTGCATAACAGGACCAGATACGCCGCCGGGGCCACCCGCTTGACCACGCCGGCCCAGAACTCGATCGGTCGCAGGCGCCCGCCATTGGCGGCCTGGCGCAGCAGCAGACCGGCCATCAGGTAGCCGGACACCACGAAGAACACGTCGACGCCGCCGGATACCTTGTGGACCCACAGGTGGAAGATCAGGATCAGCAGGGCGCCCAGGGCGCGCATGCCCTGCACGTCGTCACGAAAACGATTGTCCTGGTAGGGGCGCAGCAGCGCCCGTCGGTCGGTTGCGGAAAGCGCCTGATAGCCGCGCTGGATCAGCTCTTCCGCCGCACTGCCAGTCGCTCCTCCGTGAGCCATGGCGAGGGCGCCCGATCAGGGCAACGGCCGGATCGGCTCGGGCAGCGACGTCGGCCCGGCATCCCGCTCATCCTCAGGCAGGGGCGCTGTGTCGGCGTTCTCATCGTCCGGCAGCGTATCGGGCAGTTCGGCGCGGCCGCGCCGATAGAGGATTTCCTTGCTGCCCCCTTCGCAGGTCCCGACTACGGTCCAGCCCACCGCCCCTCCGGGGTTGGTGATCTCCAGCTGGTATTCATGCACGCCCCGGGCTTGCAGCTTGGCGGCGATCTCCGCCTTGAGCTCCTCGCAGGGCTTGGACGCAGCCTGGAGCTCAGTGCCTAGCAGCATCAGCCCGAGGATCGGCAACAGGTTCATGGCGGCCTCCTCAGCTGTTGGCGATGCGGAAGCCGACCTTGAGCGTCACCTGGAAATGCCCGACCGCGCCGTTGACGATGTGCCCACGCGTGCTGACCACTTCGAACCATTCCAGCAGGCGCAGACTCTTGCCCGCCTCGGTCAGCGCACTCTGGATGGCGTCTTCGATGCTGGTGGGGGAGGTGCCGACCAGCTCGACCAGCTTGTAGGTGTGATGATCCGACATGTCGCCGCTCTCCTGATGAAGGGCCCTGGCCCGTACGGTCATGGACAGCGGACCGCTGGATGAGTGCGCCCGCATGGGCTGGGGAACAGCATAGAAAAGCCTTGCCGTTACGCCAGCGCGGCACGCAACCAGTCGGCCAGTCGCTCGGCGCGTCGATCCAGGCGCCGGCGCGGCACCCAGAGGGCCAGCCGCGCAGGGGTCTCCACGAAGCCCCAGGGCGCCAACAGACGGCCGGTGGCCAGGTCGTCGGCCACCAGCTGCTGCGGGGCGATGGCCACGCCCAGGCCGGCCAGCGCAGCTTCCAGCAGGTAGTAGAGATGCTCGAACCCCTGGCCAAGGCGCAGTTGCCCCGGCTGCAGCCCCTGGCTGCGCAGCCAGGTGGGCCACGCCTGGGGCCGCGAGACGGTGTGCAGCAGCGCCTCATCAAGCAGCGCCTCCGGCGGCGCCGCGCCCAATTGCGCCGCCCGGGGATGGTGCGGACTGAGCACCGGACCGATGCGCTCGGCGGCCAGCTCGAACACGGCAACATCGGCCGGCCAGGGCGGCTCGGCAAACCACAGGGTGGCGTCCAGGCCGCCGCGGCGCGGGTCCAGCTCGCCTTCGCTGGCCGACAGCTGCAGACGTAACTCCGGCAGCTCGCGTTGCAGGCGATCCAGGCGTGGGATGAACCAGCGCGCCAGCAGGCTGCCCGGGCAGCCGAGCACGAAGGGCGCCTCACTGGCCTGGTGCTGCAGTTCGGCGCACAGCGTGGCCAGCCGCTCGAAGGCCTCGCTGGCCACCGCGCCGAGACGGGCCCCGGCATCGGTGAGTTTTACGCCGCGTCCTTCCTTCTCCAGCAGTGCCACGCCGAGGGTCTGTTCCAGGTTGGCGAGCTGCCGACTGACCGCCCCATGGGTAACGTGTAGCTCGTCGGCCGCGCGTTTCAGGCTACCTAGGCGCGCCACGGCCTCGAAGGCGCGCAGGGCATTGAGCGGGGGAAGCGAGGCGGTCATAGGTGATATTTCCTGACGAATTGCGGCAATCTTATCGCTTTTTAAGACATCGGGGATTGGTTAAGGTCTGACCATCGCTGCAACGCCCCTCGAATCCAGGAGCCTACCCATGACCTCATTACGCAACGGACCCGACGCCAAGGGCCTGTTCGGCAGCTTCGGCGGCCAGTACGTCGCCGAAACCCTGATGCCGCTGATCCACGAACTGGCCGCCGAATACGAGAAGGCCAAGCAGGATCCGGCGTTCCTCAAGGAACTGGCCTACTTCCAGCGCGACTACATCGGCCGCCCGAGCCCGCTGTACTTCGCCGAACGCCTCACCGAGTTCTGCGGCGGCGCGAAGATCTACCTCAAGCGCGAGGAGCTGAACCACACCGGCGCGCACAAGATCAACAACTGCATCGGCCAGATCCTGCTGGCCAGGCGCATGGGCAAGCAGCGCATCATCGCCGAGACCGGCGCCGGCATGCACGGCGTGGCCACCGCCACCGTGGCCGCACGCTTCGGCATGCAGTGCGTGGTGTACATGGGCACCACCGACATCGACCGGCAGCAGGCCAACGTGTTCCGCATGAAGCTGCTGGGCGCCGAGGTGATTCCGGTCACCGCCGGCACCGGCACCCTCAAGGACGCCATGAACGAGGCGCTGCGCGACTGGGTGACCAACGTGCACGACACCTTCTACCTGATCGGCACCGCCGCCGGCCCGCACCCGTACCCGGCCATGGTGCGCGACTTCCAGTCCGTCATCGGCAAGGAGACCCGCCAGCAGATGCAGGAACAGGAGGGCCGCCTGCCCGACAGCTTGATCGCCTGCATCGGCGGCGGCTCCAACGCCATCGGCCTGTTCCACCCGTTCCTGGATGACGCCTCGGTGCAGATCGTCGGTGTGGAAGCCGCCGGCCACGGCATCGACACCGGCAAGCACGCCAGCAGCATGAACGGCGGCACCCCGGGCGTGCTGCACGGCAACCGCACCTTCCTGCTGCAGGACGACGACGGGCAGATCATCGATGCCCACTCGATTTCCGCCGGCCTCGACTACCCGGGCGTCGGCCCCGAGCACGCCTGGCTGCACGACATCGGCCGCGTCGAGTACGTGCCGATCACCGACGACGAGGCGCTGGCCGCCTTCCACCAGTGCTGCCGCCTGGAAGGCATCATCCCGGCGCTGGAGTCGTCCCACGCCCTGGCGGAGATGTTCAAGCGCGCGCCGCAGCTGCCCAAGGACCACCTCATGGTGGTCAACCTGTCCGGCCGCGGCGACAAGGACATGCAGACCGTGATGCACCACCTGAAGCTTGAGGAGACCCGCGCATGAGCCGCCTGCAGACCCGCTTCGCCGAACTGAAACAGCAGAATCGCGCCGCGCTGGTGACCTTCCTGACCGCCGGCGACCCGGACTACGCCACCGCCCTGCACATCCTCAAGGGTCTGCCGGACGCCGGCGCCGACGTGATCGAGCTGGGCATGCCGTTCACCGACCCGATGGCCGACGGCCCGGCGATCCAGCTGGCCAATATCCGCGCCCTGGGCAATGGCCAGAACCTGGCGAAAACCCTGCAGATGGTCCGCGAGTTCCGCGAGGACAACCAGACCACGCCGATCGTGCTGATGGGCTACTTCAACCCGATCCACCATTACGGCGTGCCGCGCTTCATCGAGGACGCCAAGGCCGCCGGCGTGGACGGTCTGATCGTGGTCGACCTGCCTCCGGAGCACAACGCCGACCTGTGCGACCCGGCCCAGGCCGCCGGCCTCGACTTCATCCGCCTGACCACGCCGACCACCGACGATGCACGCCTGCCGGTGGTGCTCAACGGCAGCTCCGGCTTCGTGTACTACGTGTCGGTGGCCGGGGTGACCGGCGCCGGCTCGGCGAGCATGCAACAGGTCGACGAAGCCGTCGCCCGCCTGCGTCGCCACACCGACCTGCCACTGTGCATCGGCTTCGGCATCCGCACCGCCGAACACGCCGCCGACGTGGCCCGTCGCGCCGACGGCGTGGTGGTCGGCTCGGCGCTGGTCGACCGCATAGCCAAGGCCGACACACCGAAGCAGGCCATCCATGACGTGCTGGCGCTGTGCAGCGAGCTGGCGGCCGGGGTGCGCGGAGCGCGCGGCTGACCGCCGGTTTCAGCGCAACGAAAAAGCCGCTGCGTCCGGGAGGACGCAGCGGCTTTTTCATGCCTGCCCTGCGCCGAAGCACAGGGTAGGTAAGGGTTCATCAGAAGTCGTAACGCAGCTTGGCCGAGAAGGTATCCGAGCTGTAATCCGACTTACCGAAGTAGTCGTAGCTCACACCCAGGGTTAGTGCGCCCAGACGGTAGTCGGCACCCAGGCCGGCCTCGTAGCTGTTGCGCTCCGGCTTGGCGCCGGTGGTGACGAACGGCGTGCCACCCAGTACGAAGCTGGACGTGCTTTGAGCCTGGTCGGCGATCAGGTCGTGGTAAGCCATCAGCTTGATGCGCGGCGAGATGCTGCCTCGCTCCAGGTCGATGCGGCCAACCAGCTGCACGCCCGCGCCCAGCTCGCCCACTTCGTAGCGCTGCTTTTGGGTGTTCAGCGCAGCGGAGGAGCCAGTTTCCTCGATCTCGTCGATCTCTACGTTGCTGTAGCGTGCAGTGACCTGCGGCTCGACCACTACGGTGCCCTGCAGCGGGTACGTGTAGCCCGCGGTCAGGTTCACGCCTAGCAGGGTGCTGTCATAGTCGGCCTTGGCCAGGGTACTGGCGATACGACGTTCGCCTTCGTTGGCGTTCTGACCGTAGGTCAGGCTGCCATCCACGAAGAAGCCGTTCTGGACGAAGCCGCTGTACAGGGTGAAGTTGTGGCCCTGCACCTCGGTCTTGTTGCCGCCTTCGGCATCCACATCGGTGTCCAGGAAGCTGTAGGCCAGCCCCAGGGTGAGCTGATCGTTCAGCTTGCCATCCAGACCAACGGCGATGCCGGTGGTGCTGGCATCGAAGCCGGCCACGCCGTCGCGCAGGTCCTGGGTGGCGTCGCTGTTCAGCGCCTGTACCCAGACACCGGTTTGCCCGAAGGCGCCGCCGGAGGACATGCCGCGCGCGCCGCCGGTACGGCCGGAGGCGACGTTACTGACCATCGACTGGCCGGAAACGGCGGCCTGGCTGGCGGCGCCGCTGACTTCGGGGGCCAGTTGGCGGATGACCTGCTGCTGCTGTTCCAGGGTTCCGCCAGTAAGGATCTGGGCGACGGGGTCGTTCGCCGGCAGGTTCGCATCACCCAGGACGGCGATAAACGACTCGGCCGCCTTGGCGGCGTTGACCGCACTCTGATCGGCCTTGTCGCCCGGCTGGGTGATGATGTCCTGGATCTCGGCTTGGCCTTTTCCGGTCACGGTGGCGACCAGGCTGTTGCCCTCGGCCTTGAAGGTATCAACCTTGAGCAGGGTGGAACTGCTGGTCACCGTCACGCCGTTGTTGGCCAGAGTACCCGCTTCAACCAGGGTGTACTGGCTGCCTTCGGCCTTGAAGTCACTACCCTTGGCGGCCAGCTTGATCTGCGAGCCTGCTCCAAACTCGGCGCTGCCGGTCACCGCCAGCAACGGCTTGTCCTTTTGGGTGGTGGTGCTCAAGGTCATGCCCAGAGAGGAATCGCCAGCTACCTTAAGGCTGCCATCAAGTTCGGTATGTGCCTGGCCCAGTTCCAGATGGCCGGGGTAGCTGACAACACCTATTTCATCACGCACACCGACCGCCAGCACGCCCCCTTGGGCCAGCTTGATACGGGCCACGTCGGTCTTGCCTTCACGCTTAAACGTCGCGTTACCGAATACATCAATATTGCTCAGGCCGAGCAAATCACCGCTGATGGTGCCTTGCTCCCAGAGTAGTTTGACCGGCATCGGGCTGTACCACGCATTGGCCGCGCCGCTTTCCACCTCGATGGCTGCGCGCTGCGAAACGATAGCCCCCTTATTCCAGATCTCGACCTGATGAAGTGCGGTGGCCTCCACCTGCTCGCCAATATGAATGGCGGCATGTTCGCCCTGAATCAGGCCACTGTTGACGATATGGGCTTCCTCACCGGTGTCGCCAAATGCGGTGTAGCTGATATCGAGACCCACACTGCCTTTTCCAGTCGCAACAATGCGGCCCTTTTCACCGTTGCGGATCTGCAGAAGCTCAACCTCATCAAGGGTGACCGCAGCAGCGATTTCCCGGTAGGTCTCATCCTCTTCAATAGAGTCAACGGAGTCGCCCTGAACCTCGATGCTGCCGTCGTTGATCAGCTTGCCTTCCAGCGTCATCCAGTCGAGGCTCAAACCGGTGGCATTGGTGCTTTCGGCGCGGATGGTGCCGGAGTTGCGAACATCACCGGCCAGCGAGGAGTCTTCGATCACCAGCGCGGTGACCCCTACCGCGTGGCGCCAGGAGCCGGACGCATCGGAGCCTTCATCAAGATAGGTTTCACCCTTGACCGAAATGCTGCCTTCATTGATGACGTCGCCGCCGATTTCGTGTTCGGAGATCAGCATACCAATGGCCAGTTGGCCCTCGGCAGTGATGGAGGCCTTATTGCGGATGGTGCCACCGACTGCGGACGTGTAACCCACAACGCTTCCCCACAAGGTGTTTCCAAACTGGTCCGTGGCATAGATTTCATCACCCTCAGCGACCACACCGGAGACACCCCAGGTATCCACATCCATTACGGTGACAGTTTCAAATTTCTGCGTGTCTGGGTTCCAAACCTGGTATGTGTCCTCATATTCCTCACTGACTGTATCGCCCTTGACGCTGATTGCGCCCTCGATGGTCAGGTCGCCGCCAACCTTAGAGTCCCACAATTCGATCCCGGCGATACCGTTACCCCGCACGTCGATGTTGGTGTCGAAGTTCAGATTCTGGCTGAACACCGTATCGCGAGCTGTTACCACGCCACTTAGCTCTCGATCCCAATCGATAGAGAATTCGCCCTGGTGGCCACCCTTCACTGCATAGTCAAGGGCCCAGTAATTGTTATTGCTTATATTTAGATAGGGCTTCAGTTGCTCAATAGTCTGAGCCTGCGCCGACAGCGCGGAGCCAGTGATGGCCAACGTCAGAAGGGTCTTGCGGAAGGTAGAGGGAGTCACGACTAGTTCCTTAATTGCGTAACTAAACGACCATCCATGCGCCAGCCGGCGACTCGTAGGGATGGAGCCCGCCTGAATGATATCAATTTGACTTCACCGGTAAAGGCTGGGTGGGGGCGGCGCTGACACCGGCCATCCCGCCGGTCGCACCTCCCGGACGGTGTCAGGTCTGTTGAGCTGACACTCACGGGAGGATCCATCATGTCCTGGTTCGGCAACCACTCATCATCGACCCAGACCGACGTCGAAGCAGAGCTGACGCGCCTGCGGCGCGCCCTCGAGGAACTGAGCCGTGAACACCTGCGCGGCCAGCATGGCTTGTCCGGCTTGCGCAGCCGGGCCGAAGCGCTGTGGCAGGATCGCGACTGGCACGCCAGAGATCTGCTGGACAGTACCCGGGCGGCCGGGCGCGCGGCGCAGGACTGCGCGCGCCAGCATCCGCTGGCCGGCGTGGCGCTGCTGCTGGGGATCGGCGCGGCGATCGGCTGCTATGCCTATTGCCGGCGCCACCCGGAGCACTACAGCAACTGGCGACGCAACATCTGAAGGACCGGCTCCGCCTGGGGGCGCACACCGCGCCACAGGAAGAACGCTTCCGCCGCCTGCTCGACCAGCATGCCCAAGCCGTCGCGGGTCATCGCGCCGTGGTCTGCGGCCCACTGGTTGAAGGCGGTTGGTCGGGCGCCGTACATCATGTCGTAGCACAGGGTATGGCCGGGACGGATCAGGTGCGGATCGATCGGCGGCACGTCGCCGGCCAAGCTGGCCGAGGTGCCGTTGACGATCAGGTCGAACGGCTCGCCCGCGTAATCGAACCCACAGGCGCGCAGCGGGCCGAGGTCGGCGAAGGCCTCGGCCAGGGCTTCGGCCTTGGCCGGCGTGCGGTTGGCGATCAGCAGTTCCGCCGGCCGCTCGGCAAGGAAGGGTTCGAGGATGCCCCGCACCGCGCCGCCGGCGCCGAGAATCAGGATGCGCTGGCCGCGCAGGGCAACACCGGCGTTGTGGGTCAGGTCGCGCACCAGGCCGGCGCCATCGGTGTTGTCGCCGAGCAGACGGCCATCGTCGAGCTTCTTCAGGGTGTTCACCGCGCCGGCGCGCTGCGCGCGCGCGGTCAGGGTGTCGGCCAGGCGAAACGCCTCTTCCTTGAACGGCACGGTGACGTTGCCGCCCAGGCCGTTGCGGAAGAACGCGCGGGCGAAACCGGCGAAATCATCCAGTGGCGCCAGCAGTGCCTCGTAGGTCAGCGCCTGGCCGGTCTGTTCGGCGAACAGGCGGTGGATCAGCGGGGATTTGCTGTGGGCAATGGGGTTGCCGAAGACGCCGTAGCGGTCCATGAAAGGCTCCAGACTGCAAACATGAAAAAGGCCGACGGTGGCCACGGCACGCCGTGACCACCCTACGCTGCGACTAGGACGCCAGCCAGTCGCGGGCGGTCAGAAAGTGCTCGGTCAGCCGCGCCTCTTCGCTGCCCGGCTCGGGGTGCCAGTCGTAGCCCCAGCGCACCTTGGGCGGCAGCGACATGAGGATCGACTCGGTGCGTCCGCCCGACTGCAGGCCGAACAGGGTTCCACGGTCGAACACCAGGTTGAACTCCACGTAGCGGCCGCGCCGGTATTCCTGGAAGGCTTTCTGGGCTTCGGTGAACGGCGTGGCCTTGCGGCGCTGCACGATCGGCAGGTAGGCCTCCAGATAGGCGTCACCGATGGCGCGCAGGAAGGCGAAGCTGGTGTCGAAGTCCCAGTCGTTCAGGTCGTCGAAGAACAGCCCGCCGATGCCGCGCGGCTCGTTGCGATGCTTGAGGAAGAAGTAGCGGTCGCACCATGCCTTGAAGCGCGGGTAGACATCCGCGCCGAACGGCGCGCAGGCGTCGCGGGCCACGCGGTGCCAGTGCACGCAGTCTTCCTCGTGGGCGTAGTAAGGCGTCAGGTCGAAGCCGCCGCCGAACCACCACACCGGCTCGGCGCCTTCCTTCTCGGCGCAGAACAGTCGCACGTTGGCGTGGGAGGTGGGCACGTGCGGGTTATCCGGGTGGATGACCAGCGACACGCCCATGGCCTGAAAGCCGCGCCCGGCCAGTTCCGGCCGGTGGGCGCTGGCGGACGGCGGCAGGTTGTCGCCGAACACGTGGGAGAAGTTCACGCCGCCCTTTTCGATCAGCGCGCCGTCACCGATCACCCGCGTGCGGCCACCGCCGCCAGCCGGGCGCTGCCAGGCGTCCTCGACGAAGCGCGCGTGGCCGTCCTCGGCCTCCAGCGCGGCACAGATACGGTCCTGCAGGTCGAGCAGGTAGGCTTTGACGGCATCGAGCGGGACACTCATGAACCCAGCACCTTGGCGAAGTTGGTAAACAGGCGCGAAAGCATACCATCCGCGCGGTTGACGCCGGTGTCGGGGAGGGTTTCGATAGGCGCTTTTCCTGTGGAGATCCAGAATGGCCAAGCGTATCCAGTTCAGCGCCCACGGCGGCCCCGAGGTGCTCGAATACCGCGACTACACGCCCGCCGCGCCCGGCCCCCATGAAGTGCGGGTGCGCAACCGCGCCATCGGTCTGAACTTTATCGACACCTATTTCCGCAGCGGGCTGTACGCGCCGCCGGCGCTGCCGTCCAGCCTGGGCACCGAGGGTGCCGGCGAGGTGGAGGCGCTGGGCAGCGCGGTGACCGGCTTCAAGGTCGGCGACCGGGTCGCCTACGCCACCGGCCCGCTGGGCGCCTACAGCGAGCTGCATGTGCTGCCGGCCGACAAGCTGGTCAAACTGCCGGAGGCCATCTCCTTCGAGCAAGCCGCCGCGGTGATGCTCAAGGGGCTGACCGTGCAATACCTGCTGCGCCAGACCCACGAACTGCAGCCGGGCGAGTTCTGCCTGTTCCACGCCGCCGCCGGTGGCGTGGGTTCGCTGGCCTGCCAGTGGGCCAGGGCCATCGGCGCCAAGCTGATCGGTGTGGTCGGTTCGGCGGAAAAGGCCGAGCGCGCCAAGGCACTAGGCGCCTGGGCGACCATCGACCGCAGCCGCGAGGACATCCGTCAGCGCGTGCTGGAGCTGACCGGCGGCGCCAAGTGCCCGGTGGTCTACGACTCGGTGGGCAAGTCCACCTGGGAAATCTCCCTGGACTGTGTGGCGCCGCGCGGCCTGCTGGTCAGCTTCGGCAATGCCTCCGGTGCGGTGAGCGGCGTCAACCTGGGCGTGCTGGCGCAGAAGGGATCGCTGTACGTCACCCGTCCGACCCTGGCCGGCTACGCCAACACTCCGGACCGCTTGCAGGCGATGGCCGACGAGCTGTTCGGCATGATCACCCGCGGCCAGATCCAGGTGGAAATCAGCCAGCGCTATGCGCTGGCTGATGCCGCCGAGGCGCAGCGGGCGCTGGCGGCGGGGGAGACGGTGGGGTCGACCATCCTGCTGCCGTAGTCGTTGGCGAAGGGGGGGAAGCCGTTGGCATCCATCGCGGCTGAAGCTGCTCCCAGAGGTTCCGTGCAACCGTAGGGTGGACAACGTTTTCCTTGTCCACCAACGCGCCGGACCGGCGCGCCTCGGCGACCAGAACAGCGCTGACCGCTACGGAACGTGCGCGGCGGGAGGCGTACCGCTCAGGACGGGCGGATCACCTTGCCGGTGGCCAGATCGCGGATCAGGCTTGGATTGCGCCGACCGCCCAGCTCGCCACCCAGCAGGCCATCCAGCTGGTTGTGGAAGTACTGTTCGACGCGCAGGCGGCTGCGCGCCGAAGGACGCCCGGCCGGATTGGCGGAAGTGGAGACCAGCGGGCCGGTGTGGGCGCACAGGGCCCGCACCAGCGGATGGTCGCTGACCCGCAGCGCCACGGTGGCATGCCGCCCGGTGATCCAGGCGGGCAGGCGGTTCTGATGGGGCACCAGCCAAGTGTTCGGACCCGGCCAGGAATCGGCCAGGCGCAGCAGCCATTCGCCGGGCAGGTCGTTGAGCAGGAAATCGAACTGGATGGCGCGGGCGGCCACCAGGATCAGCCCCTTGTGCATGGGTCGAGACTTGAGGGCCAGCAGACGACGCACCGCCGCCTCGTTCCAGGGATCGCACCCCAAGCCCCAGACCGCTTCGGTCGGATACGCGATCACCCCGCCACCCTTCACCACGCCCGCCACCTGGCGGATGCGCCAACTGCTGTTCATGCCACTCGCTCTACCGAAAAAAACGGGCGCGCAGTGTACCGCAAGCGCCCGTCCGCGTTGCGCTGCGCCGCTATTTGGCCAGCCCGCTCCAGATGCCCGCCTGACAGGCCACCCGGCCTTCGATCTCCAGCTCGGTCAGCTCGGCCAGCACCCGCGCCATCGGCCAGCCACTGGCCACCGCCAGCGCTTCGCTGCTGTGCGGGGCGGCCCACAGCAGGGCGAGCAGCGGATGCTGCTTCTGTTCGGCCGACTGCGCGCCAGACGGAGCGACCGGCGCAAGTCGCTGCCAGCCGCGCAGTTGCTGGAGGATGTCATCGACGCTTTCCACCAGGCTGGCGCCGTCGCGGATCAACTGATGGCAGCCGCGCGCGCCCGGATGGTGAATCGAACCCGGCACGGCGAACACCTCACGCCCCTGATCCGCAGCCAGTCGCGCAGTGATCAGCGAACCACTGGAAGGACTCGCCTCGATCACCAGCACACCCAGCGACAGCCCACTGATGATGCGATTGCGGCGGGGAAAATTGGCCGGCAGCGGTGGCGCATCCAGCGGCTGTTCGGAAACCAGCGCGCCGCCCTCGGCGCGCATGCGTTCGGCGAGACGCCGATGTCGGGCGGGGTAGAGGCGCAGCAGCCCGGAGCCGAGCACGCCGATGGTTCCGCCGCCCGCCTGCAGCGCGCCCTCGTGGGCGGCACCGTCGATGCCCAGCGCCAGCCCGCTGGTGACCACGAAACCGCCACCGGCCAGTTCCCGGGCGAAACGGCCGGCACATTCCAGCCCCGGCCGCGAGGCGTTCCGGCTACCGACGATGGCCAGCTGCGGACGCTCCAGCAGCCCCGGATCACCGGCGAGGAACAGCAGCGGCGGGGCGTCATCCAGCTCGGCGAGCAGCGCCGGATAGCCGGGGTGGTCCCAGCACAGCAGGTGCTGGTCGGGCTGCTGCAGCCAGGTCAGAGCGTCCTGCGCAGACTGGCGCACCAGCGCGCTGCGACGCGCTTCCGCGCACACCGCCGGCAGCCCCAGTGCGCGCCAGGCGGAGGCCGGCGCGCTAAGGGCGGCACTGGCGGTTTCGAAGGCCTGCAACAGGCGCCGGAAACGACGCGGGCCCAGTTCCGGCAAGGCGTGCAGACGCAGACGCGCTTCCAGTTCGGCAGGCGAAGTCAGGTGGTTCATGCGATCGTCCCTGATCGGCTCGGAAAGGCTGCAAGGATAGCCGCGGGTAACGGCCGACGCCCTGTGCACACCGTTTCGGCGGCCAAGCACTGCGTTATCCGTCCTACACGGCGGGGCACCGGTGATCGTAAGGTGGTCAACGCTCCGCGTTGGCCCCCACGGCGGCCACGAAAGGGCACAAAAAAGCCGCTCTGCCAGGGGGCGAGAGCGGCTGGGTGATCCCTGGAGCCGGGTCAGGGATTGCGAATTTTGTCGAGCACCGCCATCTGCCGGGTGGCCTGCAGGATCAGACCGTAGCTGAGCTTGTCGTAGGCGCGGAACACCATCAGCAGGCCGGCGCGCTCATCGGGAATCTTGACCTGCTCGCCGGTGAGGCGGTCGCGCACCGTTTCGCCGGTCTTGTAGACGGCCAGCACGTTGCCCTCGCTCAGGCCGTCGCGACGGCCCTTGTTGAGGGTGACCACGTCGTATTGGCCGATCTGCGTCACGCCGCGCGGCACGTCGAGGATCAGCCCGTCGATGGTCTGCAATGGCTCGCTGGGCACGAAGGAGGAGGTGAGGGTGCGTTCCTCGGTGGAAAACAGCCGGTCGGCGATGCGGATTTCCTGGGTGGAGCGGGTCAGACGCAGGGTGGTGATGTCGCCTTCCTCGCCGATGCGCTGGCCGGTGCCGATGTCGTCGGCATTGATGCCCAGCACTTCCCGGGTGACCGGATCGACGTAGGTGCGGCCCTGGCGATAGATGCCGTACACCGGCTCGCCATTGGGGAAGCGTCCGCGGGCGTAGACGCGATCGTCCTTGCCACTGATCACGCGTTCGGCGTTGCCGGCGACGATGTAGGGTGCGCGCTCGAAATCCTCCGCGCTGTCGACGATGCGGTTGGCCAGCAGGAAGCTGTTGATCGCTTCCAGCGGAATCGGCGCGATCGCCTCGATCAACGGGGTACTGCGCACCTGCGGGGACAGCTTGACCGTACCGCGCGAGGTGCCGCGCTCCAGGGTCAGGCGCGGCTGACCATCCACATACACCAGGCTGAGCACATCGCCCGGATAGATGAGGTGGGGGTTCTCCACCTGCGGATTCACGTGCCAGATCTGCGGCCATTTCCAGGGTCGGTCGAGAAACCGCGCGGAGATATCCCACAGGGTATCGCCCTTGACGACCGTGTAGCGCTCCGGATGTCCGTCGCGCAGCTCAACCTGGGCCTGGGCCAGGCCGCCACCGGCCAGCAGCAGCAGGGCGAGTAGTGTTTTCCTCATGGGCTGAATCCCTTTATGATGTGGCTCCGCGCAAAACTGCCCGACCTCGCTTCAAACCCTTGAAAACCTTGGTTTGCAGGCACTTTTGCACCGCTGCCGGATCTTAGCAGTGGGCCTTTTTCCAATTGCATACCTGTTTCACAAACGCTTATGGCCATTCTCAACATCCTCGAATTCCCCGATCCGCGGCTGCGCACCCTCGCCAAGCCGGTGGAGGTGGTCGATGACAGCATTCGTCAGCTGGTCGACGACATGTTCGAGACCATGTATGCCGCTCCCGGCATCGGCCTGGCGGCAACCCAGGTGAACGTACACAAGCGCGTGGTGGTCATGGATTTGTCCGAGGACAAGTCCGAGCCCCGGGTCTTCATCAACCCGGAGTTCGAGCCGCTGACTGACGAGATGGACCAGTACCAGGAAGGCTGTCTGTCGGTGCCCGGCTTCTATGAGAACGTCGATCGCCCGCAGAAGGTGAAGATCAAGGCGCTGGACCGCGACGGCCAGCCCTACGAGCTGATCGCCGAAGGCCTCCTGGCGGTGTGCATCCAGCACGAGTGCGACCACCTCAACGGCAAGCTCTTCGTCGATTACCTGTCGCAGCTCAAGCGCGACCGCATCAAGAAGAAGCTGGAAAAACAACACCGCCAGCAGGCGTGATCCGAACCCAAAGGCTTGCTTCGGCAAGCCTTTTTCGTCAGTGAGCTCCCATGCGTATCGTCTTCGCCGGCACCCCCGAATTCGCCGCCCAGCACCTGCGGGCCCTGCTTGAGGCAGGCCGCCAGGTGGTGGCCGTCTACACCCAGCCCGATCGCCCGGCCGGCCGCGGCCAGAAGCTGATGCCCAGCCCGGTCAAGCAACTGGCGATGACCCACAACATCCAGGTTTATCAGCCGCAGACGCTGCGTGATCCGGCCGCCCAGGCGGAACTGGCCGCCCTGCAACCCGACCTGATGGTGGTGGTCGCCTATGGGCTGATCCTGCCGCAGGCCGTGCTGGATACTCCGCGCCTGGGCTGCATCAACAGCCACGCTTCGCTGCTGCCGCGCTGGCGTGGTGCGGCGCCGATCCAGCGCGCGGTGGAAGCCGGTGATGCCGAATCGGGCGTGACGGTGATGCAGATGGAAGCCGGCCTGGATACCGGGCCGATGCTGCTCAAGGTGACCACGCCGATCAGCGCAGAGGATACCGGCGGCACGCTGCATGACCGCCTGGCCGAACTGGGCGCGCGCGCCATCGTCGAGGCCGTCGACGGCCTGGAGGCCGGTACGCTCAAGGGACAAGCACAGGACGATGCGCTGGCCTGCTATGCCCACAAGCTCAGCAAGGACGAGGCGCGTCTGGACTGGAGCCGTCCGGCCGTCGACCTGGAGCGGCAGATCCGCGCGCTGCATCCGTGGCCGATCTGCCACAGCGGCCTGTCCGGCGAAGCGGTGAAGGTGCATGCGGCACAGCTCGCTGACGGCAGCGGCGCGCCGGGCACGATTCTCGACGCCGGCAAGGACGGCCTGCGCGTGGCCTGCGGCCAGGGTGCGCTGCTGCTCACCCGCCTGCAGTTGCCGGGCGGCAAGCCGCTGGCTTTCAGCGACCTGTACAACAGCCGCCGCGAGCAGTTCGCCGCCGGCCTGGTGTTCGGCGCATGAACCCGCGCCTGGCGGCCGCCCAGGCCCTGGCGGCCGTCCTGCAGGGCCGCGCCTCGCTGGGCAGCAGCCTGCCGCCGCTGCTCGAGCGCGTCGAAGCCCGCGACCGCGGACTGGTGCAGGAACTGGCCTTCGGCACCGCCCGCTGGCAACCGCGCCTGGCGCTGTTGGCCGAGAAGCTGCTGCAGAAGCCGTTCAAGGCCGCCGATCGCGATGTCGAGGCCCTGCTGCTGGTCGGCCTCTACCAACTCTTCCACACCCGCGTCCCGGCGCATGCCGCCATCGGCGAAACGGTTGGCTGCACGGACAAGCTGAAGAAGCCCTGGGCCAAGGGCCTGCTGAATGCCGTGCTGCGCCGCGCGCAGCGCGAAGGCGAGGTGCTGTTCACCGAACTGGAGCGCGATCCGGTCAGCCGCACCGCTCATCCGCGCTGGTTGCAGAAGCGCCTGAAGGCCGACTGGCCTGAGCACTGGGAAGCCATCTGCGCGGCCAACAACCTGCACCCGCCGCTGATCCTGCGCGTCAATCGGCGCCACGGCAGCCGCGACGCCTATCTGGACGAATTGCGCGCCGCCGGCCTTTCAGCCGAACCCTGCGCGTTCAGCGCCGACGGCATCCGCCTGCTGCAGCCCTGCGACGTCACCGGCCTGCCGGGCTTCGCCGAGGGGCGGGTCAGCGTGCAGGACGAGGCCGCGCAGCTGGCCGCCGGCCTGCTGGAACTGGCGCTCGGCCAGCGCGTGCTGGACGCCTGCGCCGCACCGGGCGGCAAGACCTGCCACCTGCTGGAGCGCGAGCCGGGCCTGGGCGAGGTGATCGCGCTGGATGCCGAGCCGCTGCGCCTGACCCGAGTGCGTGAAAACCTGGATCGCCTGCGCCTGCAGGCCACGCTGGTCGCCGCCGATGGCCGCGACACCGCCGCCTGGTGGGACGGCACGCCGTTCCAGCGCATCCTGCTGGATGCCCCCTGTTCGGCCACCGGGGTGATCCGCCGCCATCCGGACATCAAGCTCACCCGCCAGCCCGAGGACATCAGTGCCCTGGCCACTTTGCAGAGCGAACTGCTGGATGCCCTGTGGCCGACCCTCGAGGTCGGCGGCATTCTGCTCTACGCCACCTGCTCGGTGCTGCCCGAGGAAAACAGCGCTAACATCGACGCCTTCCTGGCGCGCACGCCGGGCGCGCGCGAACTGGATATTCCGGGCAACTTCGGCATCAAACCGGCCCACGGACGCCAGCTGCTGCCGCAGCCGGACGGCCACGATGGTTTCTACTACGCCAAGCTGATGAAGATTGCCGCCGGCCCGCGCGGCTAGTGGCTGAGCTCTCAGTGGCCTGCTAACGGAGCTAACAGGTGAAGATCATCATTCTCGGCGCCGGCCAGGTGGGTGGCACCCTGGCCGAGCACCTGGCCAGCGAGGCCAACGACATCACCGTGGTCGACACCGACGGCGACCGCCTGCGCGAGCTGGGTGATCGCCTGGACATCCGCACCATCCAGGGCCGCGGCTCGTTTCCCACCGTGCTGCGCCAAGCCGGCGCCGACGATGCCGACATGCTGGTGGCGGTGACCAACAGCGACGAAACCAACATGGTCGCCTGCCAGGTGGCCTACACCCTGTTCCACACGCCGACCAAGATTGCCCGCGTGCGCGAACCCGCCTACCTGACCCGCGCCGGGCTGTTCGACAACGAGGCCATCCCGGTCGACGTGCTGATCAGTCCCGAGCAGGTAGTGACCAACTACATCAAGCGCCTGATCGAATACCCCGGCGCCCTGCAGGTGATCGACTTTGCCGATGGCAAGGCCCAGCTGGTGGCCAGCAAGGCCTACTACGGCGGGCCGCTGGTCGGCCAGCAGCTCAAGGAACTGCGCGCCCACATGCCCGGCGTGGACACTCGGGTGGCGGCCATCTACCGGCGCAACCGGGCCATCGTGCCGCGCGGCGACACGGTGATCGAGGCCGACGACGAGGTGTTCTTCATCGCCGCGCGCGGCAACATCCGCGCGGTGATGAGCGAGCTTCGCCGCCTGGAAGACAGCTACCGGCGCGTGGTGATCGCCGGCGGCGGCAACATCGGCGAGCGCCTGGCCGAGGCCATCGAAAGCCGCTACCAGGTGAAGATCATCGAGAAGAGCCCGGCGCGCTGCCGGCATCTCTCGGAAGTGCTGGACAGCACCATCGTGCTGCAGGGCAGCGCCTCGGACCGCGACCTGCTGCTGGAAGAGAACATCAACGACGCGGACATGTTCCTGGCGCTGACCAACGACGACGAGGCCAACATCATGTCCTCGCTGCTGGCCAAGCGCCTGGGCGCGCGCAAGGTGATCACCCTGATCAACAACACCGCCTACGTGGACCTGGTGCAGGGCGGCGAGATCGACATCGCCATCAGCCCGCAGCTGGCCACCATCGGCACGCTGTTGACCCACGTGCGCCGTGGCGATGTGGTCAGCGTGCACTCGCTGCGCCGGGGCGCCGCCGAGGCCATCGAGGCCATCGCCCATGGCGACGCCAAGTCCAGCAAGGTAGTGGGGCGGCGCATCCGCGATATCGCCCTGCCGCCGGACACCACCATCGGCGCGGTGATCCGCGACGAGGAAGTACTGATCGCCCACGACGACACCCTGATCGAGTCCGGCGACCACGTGATCCTGTTCCTGATGGACAAACGCCATATCCGCGATGTGGAACGGCTCTTCCAAGTGGGGTTGGCATTCTTTTAAGGTGAGCGGGTCCGCACGGAGACCGCCGTCATGCTCGCATCGCTGGAAAACATGCTCGCCAAGGGAATCGACAACCCGCTGCTGCGCTTCGGGCTCGGCAAGGGCTATCTGGATGCCGGCGATCCGGCCAGGGCCGCCGAGCATCTGCGCCGCTGCGTGGCGCAGGACCCCAAGTATTCCGCCGCCTGGAAGCTGCTGGGCAAGGCGCTGCAGGCCAGCGGCGACCTCGACGGCGCGCGCCAGGCCTGGCAACAGGGCCTGCAGGCGGCGCAGGGTCACGGCGACAAGCAGGCCGAGAAGGAGATGACGGTGTTCCTGAAGAAGCTGGACAAGCCGGCGCGCTCGTAAACAGCGCCGACCGCCCTACACGGAGACGCACCGTAGGGTGGGCAACGCACAGCGTTGGCCACCACCAGCGATTACACCGTGGCCGGGCGCCCCGGCAGCAGTCGCATCAGCGCGTTGAGCAGCATGCCGTAGAGCGGCACGAACAGCGCCAGGCTGATGGCCAGCTTGATCACATAGTCCACTGCGGCGATCTCCACCCAGTTGGCCGCCATGAATGCATTGCTGCTGTTCCAGAAGGCCACCGAAAAGAACACGAAGGTGTCCACCAGCGTGCCCAGCGTGGTCGAGGCGGCGGGCGCCACCCACCACTGGCGCAGACGACGCAGGCGGTCGAACACCTGGATGTCCAGCCACTGGCCGACCACATAGGCGGCGAAGCTGGCCAACGAGATGCGCAGCACGAAGTCGTTGAACTCCAGCAAGGCCGCGACGCCGCGGTAGGTGCCTTCCTGGAACAGCACCGAGACCCCATAGGAGACCAGCAGCGCCGGCAGCATGACCCGGGCAATCACCCGCCGCGCAACCTGCTTGCCGAGCAGACGCACGGTGAGGTCGGTGGCCAGGAAGATGAACGGGAAACTGAAGGCGCCCCAGGTGGTGTGCCAGCCGAACAGGCTGACCGGGATCTGCACCAGGTAGTTGCTGGCGATGATGATGAGGATGTGAAACGCGATAAGCACGGCCAGCGCACGCTGGACCGCCAGGGTAGGCAACGGCATCGGATGATCCTTTTTTTGACCTGGGGTGAGGGAACCCATGAAGCCCGCTTGGGGCGGGCGGCATTCTAGCGGCTTTCAGCCGCGCGCGTCATCGAGGATGAACAGCAGACCGGCGCCGCGCTCGTCGGTACGCTGAATCTCCATCTCCAGCACCGGAGCGGGGGATGGCAGTCCCTGGATCTGCGCCTTCAGGCGCGTACCCACCGGCAGCCTGACCAGCTCGTGCAGCTCCACATAGACACCCACGGCGGACACGTCACGGGTATGGGCGTCCTTTTCACCGAAGCTCTCGTGCCAGACGCGGATATGCCAGTAGAGCGGCGTACGCGAATGGCGACGGCGGTCGCCGCTGACAGCAGTCAATACCACTTCGCCTCACCCTCGGGGCGTTGCTTGAAGCGCTTCATGGTCCACATGTACTGGTCCGGGTAGGCGCGCACATAACGTGCGATGACCTCGCTCTGCGCCGCCACGGCGGTTTGTGCATCTTCGCTGTACATGGCCTCCGGAGCGGCTTCCATGATCACCTTGAAACCGGAGCCGTCGGGCATACGCACCGCATGCAGGAACAGCGCCTCCGCCTTGTGGCCGCTGATCATGCCGTGCACGAACTTGCTGGTCAGCGCCTGGGTGCCCAGGAAGGGCACGAACAGACCGCTGCTGCGGCTCGGCTCCGGATCGGCCGGAATGCCGGCCTGCCCGCCACTGCGCACTTCCTTGATCACGCTGAGGATGCCTTCCTTGGTGGAAGGTGCCACGCGGTTGCCCATCTGGGTGCGCTGCGCGGCCAGCAGGTCATCGAGCGCCTGGATCTTCGGCGGACGGTAGAAAATGATCGGCTTGCAGTGCGAGCAGTAGAAGTGGTTGAGCACTTCCCAGTTGCCCAGGTGGCTGGTGATGCCGACCACGCCCTTGCCCGAGGCCAGGGCCCGCTCGAGGACGTCGAGACCCTCCACTTCACGCACCTTCTGCAGCGTGCGCTGCGGATGCCAGATCCAGGCGCAGGCGCTTTCGGTGAAGGTCTTGCCAATGGCTTTCAGCGTGTCGCGCAGCAGGGCTTCCCGGGCGGCCGGGTCAAGCTCCGGGAAACAGCGTTCAAGGTTGATGCGCGCCACCTCGCGGGAGCGGTTCGGCAGGCGATACATGAGTACGCCCACGGCGGAGCCCAGCGCCTGCACGGCGCGCCAGGGCAACAGGGCCAGCAGCTTCAGGAAACCGACTGCCAGGGCTCCCTTGATTCTTTCCACACGCGTTTCCTCTCTACAGGAATGGCATTTCGTCATCACGAAACGTTCATTGCAAAAAAATGGCCAGCCGCTATCAGGCCGGGGCGGCAAGGATCATTCACAGGGGCATCCCGCGCAAGCGCAATCCGGGTCGGGAAGGCTCGCCGACTAGCGCGGCGGCTGGCTGAGCTCGGCGTGACGCGGGCAATCCACGACATGGTCCATCACCATGCCGGCCGACTGCATCAGCGCATAGCAGATGGTCGGCCCGACGAAGCTGAAGCCGGCCTTCTTCAAGGCCTTGCTCATCGCCTCGGCCTCGGGGGTGTGTACCGGCACCTCGCCGATATGCGCAGGGCGGTTGATTATCGGCGTGCCGCCGACGAACGACCACAGCCAGTCGGCGGGTGCGTCGATGCGCAGCCAGGCGCGGGCGTTGCCACGCACCGCCTCCAGCTTGCGGCGATTGCGGATCAGGCCAGGATCCTGCAGCAGACGCAGGATGTCCTCGTCACTGAAATTGGCCAGACGCTGCGGGTCAAAACCGTGCAGTACCTGACGAAAATAGTCACGCCGGCGCAGCACGGTCAGCCACGACAGTCCCGCCTGGAAACCTTCCAGGATCAGCAATTCGAACAGCACCGCCGGATCGCGCTGGGGGACGCCCCATTCGCGGTCGTGGTAGGCGATGTAGATCGGATCGTCAGTGCACCAGGCGCAGCGTGGCATCGGTGTTTCCTAGCATCGAGGGCCGGTCATTCGGATATACTTTGCGGCTTTGAACGTCGTCAAAGCGCCTGTCGGATCCACCAGGCTTCATCCGGCCGGGACGCTTCTCCCCGCATCAGCACAGGTGAAATTCCGTGAGCCAGACTACGCCCGCCGTGCGCACCTTCCAAGACCTGATCCTGGCCCTGCAGCAATTCTGGGCCGAACAGGGCTGCGTGATCCTGCAGCCCTACGACATGGAAATGGGCGCCGGCACCTTCCACACCGCCACCTTCCTGCGCGCCATCGGTCCGGAAACCTGGAACGCCGCCTACGTGCAGCCGTCCCGCCGGCCGACCGACGGTCGCTACGGCGAGAACCCCAACCGCCTGCAGCACTACTACCAGTTCCAGGTGGTGCTCAAGCCCAACCCGGCCAACATCCAGGAGCTGTACCTGGAATCGCTGCGCCGCATCGGCGTGGACACCTCGGTGCATGACATCCGCTTCGTCGAGGACAACTGGGAATCGCCGACCCTGGGCGCCTGGGGCCTGGGCTGGGAAGTCTGGCTCAACGGCATGGAGGTGACCCAGTTCACCTACTTCCAGCAGGTGGGTGGGGTGGAGTGCTACCCGGTGACCGGCGAGATCACCTACGGCCTGGAACGCCTGGCCATGTACCTGCAAGGCGTGGATTCGGTGTACGACCTGGTCTACTCCGACGGCCCGTTCGGCAAGGTCACCTATGGCGACGTGTTCCACCAGAACGAGGTGGAACAGTCCACCTACAACTTCGAACACGCCAACGTCGACAAGCTGTTCGAGCTGTTCGACCACTACGAGTCCGAGGCCAACCGGCTGATGGAGCAGCAGCTGCCGCTGCCCGCCTACGAAATGGTCATCAAGGCCTCGCACAGCTTCAACCTGCTGGACGCGCGCCGCGCCATCTCGGTGACTGCCCGCCAGCAGTACATCCTGCGTGTGCGCACCCTGGCGCGGAACATCGCCCAGAGCTACCTGCTGGCCCGCGCCCGCCTCGGCTTCCCGATGGCCACCCCCGCACTGCGTGACGAAGTCCTGGCCAAGCTGAAGGAGGCCGAATAATGAGCGCACAAGATTTTCTGGTCGAACTGGGCACCGAAGAGCTGCCACCCAAGGCGCTCAAGAGCCTGGCCGAAGCCTTCCTGGCCGGCATCGAGAAGGGCCTGAAGGACGCCGGCCTGGCCTATGCCACTGCCTGCTACTACGCCGCGCCGCGCCGGCTGGCCGTGCAGGTCAGCCAACTGGCCGTGCAGCAACCCGACCGTGAAGTGAACCTCGATGGCCCGCCGGTGCAGGCCGCCTTCGACAAGGACGGCAACCCGACCCAGGCCGCCCTGGGCTTTGCCCGCAAATGTGGCGTGGACCTCGCGGAGATCGACCGCAGCGGCGCCAAGCTGCGCTTCTCCCAGCGCATCGCCGGCCAGCCCGCCGTGGCCCTGCTGCCGGACATCGTCGAAGCGTCGCTCAATGCCCTGCCGATCCCCAAGCGCATGCGCTGGGCCGATCGCAAGGAAGAATTCGTGCGTCCGACCCGCTGGCTGGTGATGCTGCTCGGCGACAGCGTGGTCGAGTGCGAGATCCTTGCCCAGAAGGCCGGCCGCACCTCGCGCGGGCATCGCTTCCATGCCAACCACGACGTGCGCATCAGCCGTCCGGACAGCTACGTGGAAGATCTGCGCAGCGCCTACGTGCTGGCTGATTTCGCCGAGCGCCGCGCGCAGATCGAATCCCGCGTCGCCGAACTGGCCAAGGCCGAGAACGGCACCGCCATCGTGCCGCCGGCACTGCTGGATGAGGTGACCGCGCTGGTCGAGTGGCCGGTGCCGCTGGTCTGTTCCTTCGAAGAACGTTTCCTGGCCGTGCCGCAGGAAGCGCTGATCTCCACCATGCAGGACAACCAGAAGTACTTCTGCCTGCTGGATACCCACGGCAAGCTGCTGCCGCGCTTCATCACCGTGGCCAACATCGAATCGAAGGACCCGGCGCAGATCGTTTCCGGCAACGAGAAGGTGGTGCGTCCGCGCCTCACCGACGCCGAGTTCTTCTTCAAGCAGGACAAGAAGCAGAAGCTGGAAAGCTTCAACCAGCGCCTGGCCAACGTGGTGTTCCAGGCGCAGCTGGGCACCGTGCTGGACAAGGCCGAACGCGTCTCGGCGCTGGCCGGTTTCGTCGCCGAACGCATCGGTGGCAATGCGGACAACGCCCGCCGCGCCGGCATCCTCTCCAAGTGCGACCTGGCCACCGAGATGGTCGGCGAGTTTCCGGAAATGCAGGGCATCGCCGGCTACTACTACGCCAAGCATGACGGCGAAGCCGACGACGTCGCCCTGGCGCTCAACGAGCAGTACATGCCGCGCGGCGCCGGCGCCGAGCTGCCGCAGACCCTGACCGGCGCTGCCGTGGCGGTGGCCGACAAGCTGGATACCCTGGTCGGCATCTTCGGTATCGGCATGCTGCCCACCGGCTCCAAGGACCCCTACGCCCTGCGCCGCGCCGCCCTCGGCGTGCTGCGTATTCTCATCGAGAAGCAACTGGACCTGGACCTGGTCGAAGCCGTCGAGTTTGCCGTCGCCCAGTACGCCGACAAGGTCAAGGCCGCCGGCCTGGCCGAACAGGTACTGGAGTTCGTCTTCGACCGTCTGCGCGCTCGCTACGAGGACGAAGGCATCGACGTCTCCACCTACCTGTCGGTGCGCGCCGTGCAGCCGCGTTCCGCGCTGGACTTCGACCAGCGCGTGCAGGCCGTGCAGGCGTTCCGTGCGCTGCCGGAAGCCGGCTCGCTGGCCGCGGCCAACAAGCGCGTGTCCAACCTGCTGAGCAAGCAGGAAGGCCAGCTTCCAGCCGCTGTCGAGGCCCGCTATTTCGACCACTCCAGCGAGTTCTCGCTGAATGCTGCCATCCAGCATGCCCTGCAGGACGTACAGCCGCTGGCGGCCGCGCGCTGCTACCGCGAGGCGCTGGAGCGTCTGGCCAAGCTGCGCGAGCCGGTGGACGCGTTCTTCGATCAGGTGCTGGTCAATGCCGAGGACGCCAGCGTGCGCGCCAACCGCTATGCCCTGCTGGCGCAGCTGCGCGGCCTGTTCCTGGGCGTGGCGGACATCTCGCTGCTCGGCTAGGTGACGATCGGGCTTCAGGCACCCCCTGAAGCCCCTCTTCGAGGCTGCTGTATGAAGCTGATCATTCTTGACCGCGACGGCGTCATCAACCAGGACTCCGACGACTACGTGAAGAGTCTGGAAGAGTGGGTTCCGATTCCCGGCTCGATCGAGGCCATCGCCCGACTCAGCCGAGCCGGCTGGACGGTGGCGGTAGCCACCAACCAATCCGGGCTGTCCCGCGGCTATTTCAGCGCGCAGACCCTGGACGCGATGCACCAGCGCCTGCGGCGGCTGGTGGAAGAGCAGGGCGGCGCGATCGCCCTGATCGAACACTGTCCTCACGGTCCGGACGACGCCTGCGATTGCCGCAAGCCGCTGCCCGGCCTGTTCCGGCGCATCGCCACGCATTTCCGCCTGAGCGACCTGCGCGGCGTCCCCGCGGTGGGCGACAGCCGCCGCGATCTGGAAGCCGGCCTGGCCCTCGGTGCCGATCCGTTCCTGGTGCGCACCGGCAAAGGCCAGCGCACGCTGGAGAAGCCGCTTCCATCCGGCACACAAGTCTTTGATGACCTGGCCGCCGTGGCCGACCATTTGCTGGAAACCCGTCCATGAGCGCAACGCAACGCCTGAGAACCGTGGTGTTCTATCTGCTGCTGTCGGCCAGCGCCTTTGTGTGGGGCACCGCCAGCCTGGTCATCGCGCCGCTGCTGCCGTTTCGCCAGCGCTACCGGATCATCGTGCAGAGCTGGTGCCGGCTGGCGATCTGGCTGGCCCGCTCCCTGGTGGGTATCCGCTATGAGGTGCATGGGCTGGAGAACATTCCCGAGCGCCCCTGCGTGATCCTTGCCAAACACCAGAGCACCTGGGAAACCTTCTTCCTGTCCGGGCTGTTCAGTCCGCTGAGCCAGGTGCTCAAGCGCGAACTGTTGCTGGTGCCGTTCTTCGGCTGGGCCCTGGCGCTGATGCGCCCCATCGCCATCGACCGCGACAATCCCAAGCTGGCCCTCAAGCAGCTGGCCAAGCAGGGACATGAGCACCTGATGCGCGGCAACTGGGTGTTGGTATTCCCGGAAGGCACCCGCGTGCCGGTAGGGGAAACCGGCAAGTTCTCCCGCGGCGGTTCGGCGCTGGCCGTCAACGCCGGTCTGCCGGTGCTGCCCATCGCCCACAATGCCGGCCACTGCTGGCCCAAGCAGGGCTGGGCCAAACACCCCGGTACCATCCAGGTGTTCATCGGCCCGCCCATGTACGCCGAAGGCGAAGGCCCGCGCGCGATCAGCGAGCTGAATCAGCGTGCCGAACGCTGGATCGGTGAGCGCATGGCCGAGATCGATCCCCCTCGTGCTGTCAGCAGCGCCTCGCTGGCCAACTGACGGTCTACCCCGTATTCCGGGCCGGCGTTGCCGGCCCCGCCTTGATCCGTGCTCCCATGAATGAAGAACTTCTCGCGCAAGAATGGCAGGCACTGATCCGCCAATACGCCGATGCCCTGCCGATTCTCCAGTCTCTGGCCGAGACGCACCGCGTCGCGCTGGCCCGCGAATTCTACGAACAGATGCTGGAAAACCCCGGCTCCTCTCCCTACCTCAGTCATGAGCAGGTACGTACCCAGCTGAGCAGTTCGCTGCAGCGCTGGATCATCAACGTGTTTGCCGCCCAGCAGACGGAACAGGTGATCGAGTGCATTCGCCTGCAGCAGCACGTCGGCAAGGTGCACGCACGCATCGAGGTGCCGGTGTCCCTGGTGCTGCGCGGCGCCCGCCAGCTGAAGACCCACCTTTCCCGGCTGCTCATGGACAGCGGCCTGGACGATCACGCCCAGCACGCCGCCACGCGCCTGGCCTGCCAGTTGATCGATCTGACCATGGAGATCATGAGCCAGGCCTATTCGCTGTCCCACGACCGCAACTCGCGTGCCGAAGAGGCCTACCGACTGTTCTCGGTGTCGCAGAACCTGGGCACGGAGAAGGAGCGGCAACGCGGCGCACTGCTGGACTGGGAGAACCAACTGATGTTTGCCCTGGCCACCGGCCAGCAGGCCAGCTATCTGCCGAAGCTCAGCGATTCGGAGTTCGGCCTGTGGTTTCGCCACAAGGCCTCGCACGCCTTCCAGGGTTCGCCGGAGAGCACGTCCATCCTCACCTACATCCGTGCCATCGATGCCCAGCTGGAGGATTTGCGCAGCCAGGAACACGGCGGGCGCAGCGATCTGCCCATCGATCTGCTGCGCCAGATCCGCGAGCAGACCAAGTCGATCCGATTCCTGCTCGACAGCCTGTTCGAGCAGGCCAACGACCTGGAGGCCGGCCGTGATGCACTCACCCACCTGCTCAACCGCAAGTTCCTGCCGGTGGTGATGAGCAAGGAGGTGCTCTACAGCCGACAGAGTGGCCATAGCTTCGCGGTGCTGCTGATCGACGTGGACCACTTCAAGCAGATCAACGACACCTACGGACACGAGGCCGGGGACCAGGCGCTGCAGCAGATTGCCGGCCTGCTGACCAGCAACACGCGCGGCGGCGACTATGCCTTCCGCCATGGGGGCGAGGAGTTCCTGCTGGTCCTGGTGGACATCGAGCCGACACGCGCCTTGCAGGTGGCCGAGAGCCTGCGGCAGCGCATTGCCTCCGAATCGTTCCGCATCGGCGGCCAAGTACTTCAGCTCAGCGTCAGCATCGGTGTGGCGGTACACGACGGCCATCCGGACTACCAGCGCCTGCTGCGCCGTGCCGATCAGGCGCTGTACCAGGCCAAGCGCGACGGTCGCAATCGCAGCGTTCTACTGGCAAGCTGAACGGTGCCCTGCCCGGGTGTGGAACCAGGGCAGGGCTGCGACGCCATTTCCAACCTGCATAGGATTCCATCATGAAGCTCTACTACGCCCCGGGCGCCTGCTCGCTTTCTCCGCACATCGTGCTGTGCGAGCTGGGTCTCGATCACCAGCTGGAAAGGGTCGACCTGCGTACCCAACCGCACCGCACCGCCTCCGGTGAGGACTTCAGCCAGATCAACGCCAAGGGTTACGTGCCCGCGCTGCGCCTGGACGATGGTGAACTGCTGACCGAAGGCCCGGCGATTGTCCAGTACCTGGCTGACCAGAAGCCCGACGCCGGCCTGCTGGCTCCGGCGGGCAGCCTGGCCCGGGCGCGTGCTCAGGAGTGGCTGAACTACATCGCCACCGAACTGCACAAGAACTTCGGCGCGCTGTTCCGTCCAGGCACTGCGGAGGAGGTCAAGGAGGCCGCTCGCGCCACGATCGCCCAGCGCCTGACCTATACCGCCGATGCCCTGCAGGGACGTGATTATCTGGTGGGTGACCGCTTCGGTGTCGCCGATGCCTACCTGTTCGTGGTGCTGGGCTGGTGCCAGTTCCTGGCCGTCGATCTCGCGCCCTATCCGGCGCTGCAGGCATTCCAGCAGCGCATCGCCGCACGCCCGGCGGTACAGGCTGCACTCGAGGCCGAAGGGCTGCTCAAGTAACCCCCACCGGAGGATTTTGCGCGCGCAGCAAAAAGGGGAGCCTGAGGCTCCCCTTGAACATTCAACTGCGTATCTTTGCCTGCCCCCGGCCTTGTTGTTGTTATGGCCGTTGGTGTCTGTTGCTGACGGCTCCCACATGGAGCCAAGAGCGAACGTATTTTTTTGACTGCGGGTGTCGGCTACTTCAACCGGTACCGGGCTGCTGCCTGAAGCGACAGTCCGTTCTTTCCCGGGCACCTACAGCCACGTCAAAAGAATCTGTTTGCTACGTCCCTGCCGTCTTGTCGTTGTTATGTCAGAGGCGTTGACTGTTGTTGTTATTGAGTTCGGGTTTGTCATTGTTGTTGTGAGTGTCATTAGGCCTGTTAACCACCTCAGTCGGCTATAAGACCTAAGTCCATGATTTTCCGTGGGTTGCCGGCGACGCTTCGGTTACCCTGCCGTGCCTTTTCCCAGAGACATGTTTCTCATGCGCCGTTTTCCCCGCTACGCAGTGCCCACACGATGATCGAAGCCGGCGCCTACAGCGGGTTATTTCTTGCGGCCCTCGGAGCGGCAACCCTGCTGCCCCTGCAATCCGAAGCCCTGCTGGTGGCACTGCTGCTGAGCGGGCAGTATTCAATCGTCGCCTTGCTGGGGATCGCAACCGCCGGCAACGTGCTGGGCTCCTGCCTGAATGCGCTGCTGGGTCGTTCTCTGCAACACTGGCAGCACAAACGCTGGTTCCCTGTCAGCCCCCAGCAGTTGGAACAGGCCCGCCAGCGCTATCAACGCTACGGCCGCTGGAGCCTGCTGCTGAGCTGGCTCCCAATCATCGGCGATCCGCTGACGGTCATTGCCGGCGTGATGCGTGAGCCTTGGTGGAGCTTCCTGTTACTGGTCCTGGTCGCCAAGGGTGCGCGCTACCTGATGCTCACCGGCCTCACCCTTGGCTGGATGGGCTAGGGCTCTTTCGCGGCAAAAAAAAACCCGGCGCAGGCCGGGTTTTTTTCATCGTCTGCAGGTGTTAGACGTCCAGATTCGACACCGCCAGGGCATTGGCCTCGATGAAGTCGCGGCGCGGCTCCACGGCGTCGCCCATCAGGGTATTGAAGATCTGGTCGGCGGCAATGGCGTCCTCGATGGTCACCTTGAGCATGCGCCGGGCGGCCGGGTCCATGGTGGTTTCCCACAGCTGATCCGGGTTCATTTCGCCCAGGCCCTTGTAGCGCTGCACGCTGTAGCGCTTGCTGGTTTCCGCCATCAGCCAGTCCATGCCTTCCTTGAAGGTGCTAACCGCCTTGCGCCGCTCGCCACGCTTCACATACGCGCCTTCCTCGAGCAGGTTGCCCAGCTTCTCGCCCAATGCCACGACGCTCTTGTAGTCGTTGCTGGCAAAGAAGTCGCGGTTGAAGGTGATGTAGTGCGACAGGCCGTGGGACTTGATCTCCACCTCCGGCAGCCAGAAACCGCGCTCGCGGTCCTCGCGCAGCTGCAGCTGGTAGGTGGCCTGGCCCGAGCGTTCCTCGGCCTTCAGGCGCTCACGCAGCCCATCCAACCAGCCCTGCATGGCGCTTTCGCTGGCGAACTGCTCCAGGCCGATGGCCGGCAGGTACATGAAGTGTTCAGTGAGCTCCTGCGGATACAGGCGCGACAGGCGCTTGAGGGTCTTCATCACCGCGCGGTAATCGTTGACCAAGGCTTCGAGGGCCAGGCCGGAAATGCCCGGCGCGTTCTCGTTGACGTGCAGGCTGGCATCCTCAAGGGCGGTCTGGGTCATGTACTCCTCCATGGCCTCGTCGTCCTTGATGTACTGCTCCTGCTTGCCCTTCTTGACCTTGTACAGCGGCGGCTGGGCGATGTAGACGTAACCACGCTCGATCAGCTCCGGCAGCTGCCGGAAGAAGAAGGTCAGCAGCAGGGTACGGATGTGGGCGCCGTCGACGTCGGCGTCGGTCATGATGATGATGTTGTGGTAACGCAGCTTGTCGATGTTGTACTCGTCGCGGCCGATGCCGCAGCCCAACGCGGTGATCAGGGTGCCCACTTCCTGGGAGGAAAGCATCTTGTCGAAGCGCGCCTTCTCCACATTGAGGATCTTGCCCTTGAGCGGCAGGATCGCCTGGGTGCGCCGGTTGCGGCCCTGCTTGGCGGAACCGCCGGCGGAGTCACCCTCCACCAGGTAGAGCTCGGACAGCGCGGGGTCCTTTTCCTGGCAGTCAGCCAGCTTGCCCGGCAGGCCGGCGATGTCCAGGGCGCCCTTGCGACGGGTCATTTCCCGGGCCTTGCGCGCGGCCTCGCGAGCCCGTGCGGCATCGATCATCTTGCCGACCACCGCCTTGGCGTCGTTGGGGTTCTCCAGCAGGAAGTCAGCGAAGAACTTGCCCATTTCCTGTTCCACCGCAGTCTTCACTTCCGAGGACACCAACTTGTCCTTGGTCTGCGAGCTGAACTTGGGATCCGGCACCTTCACCGAGATGATCGCGGTCAGGCCTTCACGGGCATCGTCGCCAGTGGTGGAAATCTTGAACTTCTTGGCCAGGCCCTCGGCCTCGATGTAGTTGTTCAGATTGCGTGTCAGCGCCGAGCGGAAGCCCGCCAGGTGGGTGCCGCCATCACGCTGCGGAATGTTGTTGGTGAAGCACAGGATGTTTTCATTGAAGCCGTCGTTCCACTGCAGGGCCACTTCTACGCCCACACCGTCCTCTTCGCGCTGCACGGTGAAGTGGAACACGCTGTTGACTGCGGTCTTGTTGGTGTTCAGGTATTCGACGAAGGCCTTCAAGCCGCCTTCGTATTTGAAGAGTTCTTCCTTGCCGCTGCGTTCGTCGCGCAGCACGATGCCGACGCCGGAGTTGAGGAACGACAGCTCGCGCAGGCGTTTGGCCAGGATGTCCCAACTGAAATGGATATTGCGGAAGGTCTGCGCGGACGGCTTGAAGTGGATCTGCGTGCCAGTGCCCTCGGTTTCGCCCACTGCGGCCAGAGGCGCCTGCGGCACGCCATGCACGTAGGTCTGCTCCCACACTTTTCCGGCACGCCGAATGGTCATCACCAGCTCTTCGGAGAGCGCATTGACCACCGAGACGCCCACGCCATGGAGACCGCCCGAGACCTTGTAGCTGTTGTCATCAAACTTACCGCCAGCATGCAGCACGGTCATGATGACCTCGGCAGCCGAAACGCCTTCTTCCTTGTGGATATCCACAGGAATGCCCCGCCCGTTGTCGCGGACGGTGATCGATTCGTCGGTATGAATGGTAATGGTGATTTCGGAGCAGTAGCCGGCCAGGGCTTCATCGATGGAGTTGTCCACCACCTCGAACACCATATGGTGCAGACCGGTGCCATCGTCGGTATCGCCGATGTACATACCGGGGCGTTTGCGCACTGCATCCAATCCCTTCAGCACCTTGATACTGGAGGAGTCGTAGGTGTTTTGTTCGCTCATGCTTCACTCCGATAGTCTTGGGTGATTCGACCATGTTCCACGTGGAACATGGCAACCGGCGTATCCGTGCGCCAGCCATCCTTCAATACGTGGGGTTCGACGCAGGTGATGAATACCTGGCACTGCAACTCTTCAAGGAGGCGACACAACGCCATCCGGTGACGCTCGTCCAGCTCCGAGGGCAGGTCGTCTACCAGATAGAGGCAACGACCCTGTTTGGCCTGATTGAGCAGATGCCCCTGGGCTATGCGCAAGGCGCACACCACCAGCTTCTGCTGACCGCGGGATAGAATGTCTGCCGCATTGTGGCCCTCCAGGCGCAAACGCAGATCGGCGCGCTGAGGACCTGCCTGGGTGTGGCCGAGCGACATGTCTCGCTGCAGGCTGCTCTCCAGCACTTCCTCCAGCTCGCGATCCTTGTCCCACCCTCGGTAGTAGCTGAGGGACAGCCCGGGAAGGTCCAGCAGCTGGGCCAGCGTGTTCTCGAAAACCGGTTTCAGGGAGTGGAGATAAGCGCGTCGATAGGTGTCGATTTCTCGGCTTGCCAGGCACAGCTCCCGGTCCCAGGCAGCCTGCGCAACGGCGTCCAGTCTACCATGCCGAAGCCACGAATTCCGCTGCCTGAGGGCCTTTTGCAGGCGTTGCCAGCTGCCTAGGAAGCGAGGTTCCACGTGGAACACTCCCCAATCCAGGAACTGGCGGCGTACCTTGGGCGCGCCCTCAAGCAGCCGGAAACTGTCCGGATTGATCAGCTGCAACGGCAGCGCTTCGGCCAACTGCGCGGCACTGCGTGCATTCTGTCCGTCGATACGGATCTGCAGCTCGCCGTTTCGTTCACGGCCGAGGCCCAAGCTGCTGCAGCCACCCTCGGCAAGCTGGATCTCACCAAAAACAGTCAGGGCGCTATGCTCGGCCTGAATGACGGGCTGCAGGCGCGGACTACGAAAGGACCGCGCCATGCCCAGCAGATGGATAGCCTCGAGCACGCTGGTCTTACCGCTGCCGTTGGCACCGTGGAGGATGTTGATACGGGGGGAAGGCTGCAGGGTCACCGGCTGCAGATTGCGCACGCCGGTGACCATCAGACGAAGCAGGGACACTTCGAAAAGGCAGGTGCGCGTATTACAGGCGCATCGGCATGACGACGTAGGAAGAGTCGTCGTTGTCGGCTTCCTGCACCAGCGCACTGCTGTTGGCATCGGAGAGCACCAGGCGCACCTGCTCCGCACTCATCACACCGAGCACATCCAGCAGGTAGCTGACGTTGAAGCCGATCTCCAGAGGCGAGCCCTGGTATTCCACTACCACTTCTTCCTCGGCCTCTTCCTGCTCCGGGTTGTTGGCCTGCAGCTTTAGCAGGCCATTCTCCAGCTGCAGCCGGATGCCACGGTACTTTTCGTTAGAGAGGATGGCAGTGCGACTGAACGCTTCGCGAAGCTGCTGGCGGTCGCCGATCGCCACCTTGTCGCCGCCACGGGGCAGCACGCGCTCATAGTCGGGGAACTTGCCGTCGACCAGCTTGGACGTAAAGGTGAATTCACCGGTGGTGGCGCGGATATGGTGCTGGCCCAGGGTGATAGCCACTTCGCCGTCCTGATCGGTGAGCAGGCGGGCCAGCTCGAGAATCCCCTTGCGTGGCACGATGACCTGATGGCGGTCGCCATGAGGAATACCGGCATTCAGGGCACACATGGCCAGACGATGCCCATCGGTGGCCACGGCGCGCAGCACACCGGCATTGACCTCCAGCAACATGCCGTTGAGGTAATAGCGCACGTCCTGCTGGGCCATGGCAAAGCCGGTCCGCTCGATCAGCCGACGCAGCTTGCTTTGTGCAACGCTGAAACCCAGCGAACCGGGACCTTCCTCGACGCTGGGAAAATCGTTGGCGGGGAGGGTAGAGAGCGTGAAGCGGCTGCGGCCGGATTTGATCAGCAACTTCTGATCATCGACGCGCATGTCGATCAGCGCATCGCTGGACAGGCTCTTGCAGATATCCATCAGCTTGCGCGCCGGCACGGTGATCTCCCCCGGCTCGGCTGGCTCCTCCAGGCTGACGCGGCCAACCAGCTCCACTTCCAGGTCGGTACCGCTCAGAGACAGCTGCTGGCCCTGAACCACCAGCAGAACGTTGGAAAGCACGGGCAGCGTCTGACGGCGCTCAACGACGCCGGCCACCAGTTGCAGGGGTTTCAACAGGGCTTCGCGTTGAATGGTGAAATGCATGGTGGGTTCCTTGCGAACAGGTGGAATCAGGTGGTCAGCGTGCGCAGCAGGTTCTTGTAATCCTCACGGATGTCCGCGTCGGATTCCTTGAGCTCGGCAATCTTACGGCAGGCGTGCAGGACCGTGGTGTGGTCTCGCCCACCGAACGCATTACCAATCTCCGGCAGGCTGTGATTGGTCAGCTCCTTGGACAGCGCCATGGCCACCTGTCGTGGCCGGGCGATGGAACGCGAGCGTCGCTTGGAGAGGAGCTCGGTCAGCTTGATCTTGTAGTACTCGGCCACGATGCGCTGGATGTTGTCGATGCTGACCAGCTTGTCCTGCAGGGCGAGCAGGTCCTTCAGCGACTCGCGAATGAGCTCGATGCTGATCGGGCTGTTGGTGAAATGCGAGTGAGCAATCACGCGCTTGAGTGCCCCTTCCAGCTCACGGACGTTGGAGCGGATGCGCTGCGCGATGAAGAACGCGGCGTCATGGGGCAGCTCGATACGCGTCTGCTCGGCCTTCTTCATCAGGATCGCCACGCGAGTTTCCAGCTCGGGCGGCTCGACCGCCACCGTGAGGCCCCAGCCGAAGCGCGATTTCAGCCGCTCCTCCAAACCCTCGATTTCCTTGGGGTAGCGATCGCTGGTCAGGATGACCTGCTGACCACCTTCCAGCAGCGCGTTGAAGGTGTGGAAGAACTCCTCCTGGGAGCGCTCCTTCTTGGCAAAAAACTGGATATCGTCGATCAGCAGCGCATCCACCGAACGGTAGAAACGCTTGAACTCGTTGATGGCATTGAGCTGCAGCGCCTTGACCATGTCGGCCACGAAACGCTCGGAATGCAGGTAGACCACCTTGGCATTGGGATTCTTCTTCAGGAGGTGGTTACCCACCGCGTGCATCAGGTGCGTCTTGCCCAGGCCGACCCCGCCGTACAGAAACAGCGGGTTGTAGCCGTGCTTGGGATTGTCGGCCACCTGCCAGGCGGCCGCCCTCGCGAGCTGGTTGGACTTGCCCTCGACGAAGTTCTCGAAGGTGAAGGTGCGATTAAGGTAGCTGGTGTGCTTGAGCGCACCTTCCACCTGGACGTTGCGCTCGACCACCCGGCTGGGCGCCGGCGGCGGAGCAACCATTGGGGCCTCGACTGCAGGCGCCGGCATCGCATCGATGGCCGGCGCAGGAGCCGCAGCAGCCACCGGCCGCGGCGCAGTGGCAGCTGGGCGAGCACTGCGGCGAGCACCGATCAGCAACGACACGGCGGGCGACAGGCCATTCCCACGCTCACCGAGCAGCTCGATCAGACGACCCAGGTACTTTTCATTGACCCAGTCGAGCACGAAGCGATTGGGCGCATACACGCGCAGCTCATCGGCATCCCCTTCGACCTGCAGCGGGCGAATCCAGGTGTTGAATTGCTGGGCCGGCAGCTCATCGCGAAGCAGTTCCACACACTGCTGCCATAGTTCCACAGACACGGATACCCCCAAGCCTCGAAGGCGTAAAACATGGTCGCCAAACAAGCGGGCATTGTAGCGAGCAGGGGGGATGTTATCCACAACAAACAGGGCGATCGCCGCGCCGGCGAGCCGATGGGTCAGGCGCAACGCAGCTGTGCGCCAATCTGTTGATAAACCAAGGGATACTTCTGTGGGCAAGCCACCGGATAACGATCGGGAAAAATCGGGTGTGGGTAAGCTGCCATTCCATCCACCGCTTATCCGCAACCCGTGCACCGGAACGCCAACGCTTATCCGCTGACCTATACAGCGCCGCAAGCCCTAGAACAGACGGCTTAGGCAAGGTTATCCACAACAGTCTCGGCGACCAATACATAACGACATAAACAATCTTTTCCTCAAAAGTACCTATTCCTTTTCTTCAGACGAGCCGGGGCTGGCTGGAAATTGACCTGCCCCCTCGCTTTCTCTAGAATTGCCGGTCTCTTAAAACGGGGGCCACTCCCGGCCCGTAGTGACCACCAGGTAATCCATCATGAAACGCACTTTCCAACCCAGCACCCTGAAGCGCGCTCGCGTCCACGGTTTCCGCGCCCGCATGGCCACCAAGAACGGCCGTGCTGTCCTGTCGCGTCGTCGCGCCAAGGGCCGCAAGCGTCTGACCGTCTGACCACAGCAGCACTCGTGGTGAGCCGAAGTTTCGGTCGGGAAAAGCGCCTGCTCAAACCCCGACAGTTCAAAGCAGTCTTCGACTCACCCAGCGGTAAGGTCGCGGGCAGGAACGTTCTGCTCCTCGCCCGCGCAAACGGTCTGGATCACCCCCGCCTCGGGCTGGTGATCGGCAAGAAGAGCGTCAGGCTCTCGGTCGAGCGCAACCGTCTGAAGCGCCAGATCCGCGAAACATTCCGCCAGCAGCAGTGCGATCTGGCTGGCTGGGATGTCGTGGTCGTGGCCCGCAAGGGCCTCGGCGACCTGGACAATCCGGAGCTTGCCGGCCAGTTCATCAAGCTCTGGAAGCGTCTTGCCCGGCTGCCACGCCCCCAGGACGGTTCCCATGCCCCACAGCTCGCGGATGCGTAAACTGGTCGTCGCACCGATCCGGTTCTATCGCTACGCCATCAGTCCCATGATGGCCAGCCACTGTCGTTTCTATCCGTCCTGTTCCTGCTACGCGCTGGAAGCCATCGAGCAGCATGGCGTTCTGCGCGGCGGCTGGCTGAGCCTGCGCCGACTTTCCCGCTGTCACCCGTGGAACCCGGGCGGTTACGACCCGGTTCCACCCGCTTCCTCTCCCCGACCCCCTTCGATGGCCGAGTAACCATGGATATCAAACGTTCGATATTGCTCGTCGCCCTGGCAGTCGTCTCCTATCTGCTGGTTCTGCAGTGGAATGAGGACTACGGCCAGGCGGCACAGCCGCCGGCACACAGCTCCATTGCCGCCAACCCCGCCAGCGATCTGCCGGATACCACGCAGAGCAACACGGCGCACGACGATGTGCCCGTGGCGGAGCAGGCGCAGCCGCAACCCAGCCAGGTGGCCGATGCCGCCGGTGCCGACCAGCTGATCCGTGTCAGCACCGACGTGCTGGAACTGGCCATCAGCCCGGTCGGTGGCGATATCGTCCAGTTGAGCCTGCCGAAGTACCCGCGCCATCAGAAGAACCCCGATGTACCGTTCCAGCTGTTCGACAATCGCAACGGCAGCACCTATCTGGCCCAGAGCGGTCTGCTCGGCAACAACGCGCCGGATAGCAGCAGCGGCCGGGCGCGCTGGAGCGCGGAATCGCGCCAGTACCAGCTGGCCGAAGGTCAGGACCGTCTGGTGGTCGACCTGACCTACGCCGACCAGGGCATCAGCTACACCAAGCGCTTCACCTTTACCCGCGGCAGCTATGACCTGAAAGTCGAGTACCTGGTCGACAACCAGAGCGGCCAGGCCTGGCGCGGCACCCCGTACGCGCAGCTCAAACGCGACGGCAGCGCCGATCCGTCTTCGACCACCGCCACGTCGGCCACCTACCTCGGCGCGGCGATCTGGACCCCCGAGGAGAACTACAAGAAGGTCTCCATGGGCGACCTGGACGACAAGCCGCTACGCACTACCGTGCAAGGTGGCTGGGTCGCCTGGCTGCAGCATTACTTCGTCACCGCCTGGATTCCGCCGGCCGACAGCAGCAACGGCGTTTACGGCCGCAAGGACAGCCAGGGCAACTACATCGTCGGCTTCACCGGCCAGGCACTCGACGTCCCCGCCGGCAGCCAGGGCGCAACCGGCATGACTCTCTACGCCGGTCCGAAGATCCAGGAAGACCTCAAGGCCCTGGCCCCTGACCTGGACCTGACCGTCGACTACGGCATCCTCTGGTTCCTCGCCCAGCCGATCTTCTGGCTGCTGGAGCTGATCCACGACGTGCTGGGCAACTGGGGCTGGTCGATCGTGGTGCTGACCCTGATCATCAAGCTGATCTTCTTCCCGCTCTCGGCGGCCAGCTACAAGTCCATGGCCCGCATGCGCGCCGTGTCGCCCAAGCTGCAGGCGCTCAAGGAGCAGTACGGTGACGATCGCCAGAAGATGTCCCAGGCGATGATGGAGCTGTACAAGAAGGAGAAGATCAACCCGCTGGGCGGCTGCCTGCCGATCCTCGTGCAGATGCCGGTGTTCCTGGCCCTGTACTGGGTGCTGCTGGAAAGCGTGGAGATGCGCCAGGCGCCGTGGATCCTGTGGATCACCGACCTGTCGATCACCGACCCGTACTTCATCCTGCCGATCATCATGGGCGTGACCATGTTCATCCAGCAGCAACTCAACCCGACGCCGCCGGACCCCATGCAGGCGCGCGTGATGAAACTGCTGCCGATCATCTTCACGTTCTTCTTCCTGTGGTTCCCGGCTGGTCTGGTGCTGTACTGGGTGGTCAACAACGTCCTGTCCATCGCCCAGCAGTGGTACATTACCCGGCAGATCGAGGCCGCGGCCAAGTAAGCCGGCGCCATTCGCCAAACCCTGCAAACGCCCCGTTCTCGGGGCGTTTTGCATTGTGGAGAAACGTTCCATGCACAGCCGTGACACCATTGCCGCCGTCGCCACCGCCCAGGGTCGTGGAGGGGTCGGCATCGTGCGGGTTTCCGGGCCGCTGGCCCTGTCGATCGCCGAGGCGCTCAGCGGCCGCACGCCGCGCCCGCGGCACGCCCACTACGGGCCCTGGCGCGACGCCGAGGGCCAGGTGCTGGACGAGGGCATCCTGCTGTTCTTCCCCGGCCCGCATTCGTTCACCGGCGAAAACGTGCTGGAGTTGCAGGGGCATGGCGGGCCGGTGGTGCTCGATCTGCTGCTGGATCGCTGCCTGGCACTCGGCGCGCGGCAGGCGCGTCCGGGCGAGTTCAGCGAGCGCGCCTTCCTCAACGACAAGCTCGACCTGGCCCAGGCCGAGGCCATTGCCGACCTGATCGAGGCCAGCTCGGCCCAGGCGGCGCGCAACGCCCTGCGCTCGCTGCAGGGTGAGTTCTCGCGGCGCGTGCACGAGCTGAGCGAACAACTGATCCAGCTGCGCATCTATGTGGAAGCGGCCATCGACTTCCCCGAGGAGGAAATCGACTTCCTCGCGGATGGCCACGTGCTGCGCCAGCTGGAAGCCATCCGCGCCTACCTGGCCGAGGTACAGCGCACGGCCGGGCAGGGCGCGTTGCTGCGCGACGGCATGACGGTGGTGATCGCCGGCCGCCCCAATGCCGGCAAGTCCAGCCTGCTCAATGCCCTGGCCGGCCGCGAGGCGGCGATCGTTACCGACATCGCCGGCACCACCCGCGACCTGCTGCGCGAACATATCCACATCGATGGCATGCCGCTGCACGTGGTGGATACCGCCGGGCTGCGCGACACCGAGGATCAGGTGGAGCGTATCGGTGTGGAACGCGCGCTCAAGGCTATCGAGGAGGCCGACCGCATTCTGCTTCTGGTCGACTCCAGCGCTGCGGAGGCCGACGATCCCTTTGCGCTGTGGCCGGAATTCCTGGACAAGCGCCCGGCACCCGAGCGGGTCACCCTGATTCGCAACAAGATCGACCTGAGCGGCGAGCCGGCCGGCCTCCAGCAGGGCGCCGATGGCCATGTCACCCTGAGCCTGTCGGCACGCAGTGGCGCCGGTCTGGACCTGCTGCGCGAGCATCTGAAGACCTGCATGGGTTATCAGCAGACCGCCGAAAGTGGCTTCAGCGCACGCCGCCGGCACCTGGAAGCCTTGCATCAGGCAGCCGCCCACCTGGATCACGGGCATGCCCAGCTGACCCTGGCCGGCGCCGGCGAGCTGCTTGCCGAGGATCTGCGTCAGGCGCAGCAGGCACTGGGCGAGATCACCGGTGCGTTCAGTTCCGACGATCTGCTGGGACGCATCTTTTCCAGTTTCTGCATCGGCAAGTGACCCGCAAACCCTGTGCACAACTGCCTGTGAACCCGGTCGATAAGCCTGGGGATTGGCCACTGGAAAACGCGCTTGTGGATAGATAGGCCACTTCTCCCCAGCTTGCCGACCGCTTATGCCAAGCTTGCACCCGGGTTCGGCACAGGGTTGTCATTGTCTGAAAGCCCTTTGCCAGAGGGCTTACAGGCCGTTATCCACAGAACGGAACGTTGCTAAACATAGCTTTAAGAGAAAGCTCTTTAAGAAATTCATATCTCTCTATCTATAAAAGACCTGGCGTACCGAGTGGCGGGCAAGCGACGGCCATGACTTCTTTCAGGCACTCTCTACGCCTATACTTGCCGGCTTCCCCGAATTCACAGTTCATAACCGCGAGGTGCGTGGTGGACTTCCCTTCCCGTTTCGACGTCATCGTGATCGGCGGTGGCCATGCCGGTACCGAGGCGGCCCTGGCCGCTGCGCGCATGGGCGTGAAGACCCTGCTGCTCAGCCACAACGTGGAAACCCTCGGCCACATGAGCTGCAACCCGGCGATCGGCGGCATCGGCAAGAGCCACCTGGTCAAGGAGATCGATGCGCTGGGCGGTGTCATGGCGCAAGCCACCGACCTGGCCGGCATCCAGTTCCGTGTGCTCAATGCGCGCAAAGGGCCCGCCGTACGCGCCACCCGCGCCCAGGCGGATCGCGCGTTGTACAAGGCCGCCATCCGCAGCCTGCTGGAAAACCAGCCCAACCTGTGGATATTCCAGCAATCCGCCGATGACCTGATCGTCGAACAGGATCAGGTCAAGGGTGTCGTCACTCAGATGGGCCTGCGTTTCCTGGCCGATAACGTGGTGTTGACCACCGGAACCTTCCTCGGCGGACTTATCCACATCGGGTTGCAGAACTACTCTGGCGGTCGCGCTGGCGACCCGCCCTCGATCGCCCTGGCCCGTCGCCTGCGCGAGCTGCCGCTGCGCATCGGCCGCCTGAAGACCGGCACGCCCCCGCGCCTGGATGGCCGCACCATCGATTTCTCGGTGATGACCGAGCAGCCGGGCGACACGCCGACGCCGGTGATGTCCTACCTGGGCAAGGTGGAGCAGCACCCGCGCCAGGTCAGCTGCTGGATTACCCATACCAACGCGCGTACTCACCAGATCATCGCCGGCAACCTGGATCGCTCGCCCATGTATTCGGGGATCATCGAGGGCATCGGCCCGCGCTACTGTCCGTCGATCGAGGACAAGATCCACCGCTTCGCCGACAAGGACAGCCACCAGGTGTTTCTGGAGCCGGAAGGGTTATCCACAAACGAGTATTACCCGAACGGGATATCCACCTCGCTGCCCTTCGATGTCCAGCTGGAGATCGTGCGTTCCATCCGCGGCCTGGAGAACACCCACATCGTGCGCCCGGGTTATGCGATCGAGTACGACTACCTGGATCCCCGCGACCTGAAGTCCTCGCTGGAAACCAAAGTGATCGGCGGGCTGTTCTTTGCCGGTCAGATCAACGGCACCACCGGCTACGAAGAGGCCGGCGCACAGGGCCTGCTGGCCGGCGCCAATGCCGCGCTGCGTGCGCAGGGCCGCGAGGCTTGGAGTCCGCGCCGTGACGAGGCCTATCTGGGTGTGCTGGTCGACGACCTGATCACCCTGGGCACCCAGGAGCCGTATCGCATGTTCACCTCGCGCGCCGAGTACCGGCTGATCCTGCGCGAGGACAACGCGGACCTGCGCCTGACCGAGAAGGGCCGCGAACTGGGCCTGATCGACGACGCACGCTGGGCAGCCTTCGAAGCCAAGCGCGAGGGCATCGCCCGCGAGGAACAGCGCCTGAAGAGCACCTGGGTCCGTCCAGGCACGCCGGAGGGTGAGGCGATTGTGCAGCGCTTCGGCACTCCGCTGACCCACGAATACAACCTGCTCAACCTGCTGGCCCGTCCGGAGGTGGACTACGCCGGCCTGCTGGCTGTCAGCGGCGACACGGAAGTGGACCCGCAGGTTGCCGAACAGGTGGAGATCCGTACCAAGTACGCCGGTTATATCGAGCGTCAGCAGGACGAGATTGCTCGCCTGCGGGCCAGCGAGGACGTCCGCCTGCCGGAGGATATCGACTACACGGCGATTTCCGGCCTGTCGCGGGAGATCCAGCAGAAGCTCGGCCAGGCCCGCCCGGAAACCCTGGGGCAGGCCGGACGCATCCCCGGCGTCACTCCGGCGGCGATTTCCCTGCTGCTCATCCACCTGAAGAAACGCGGCGCTGCCCGCGGCCTGGAGCAAAGCGCCTGATGAGCCTGGTGACCGAACGGCATGCCGAAGAATTGCGCCAGGGCGCGCGTCAGCTTGGCGTGAGCCTGCAGGCCCGCCAGGAAGAACAGCTGCTTGCCTACCTGGCCCTGCTGATCAAGTGGAACAAGGCCTACAACCTCACGGCGGTGCGCGACCCCGACGAGATGGTGTCCCGTCATCTGCTCGACAGCCTGAGCATCGTGCCCAGTGTGGCGCCGCTGGGCGAGCGCTGGCTGGATGTGGGCTCCGGCGGCGGCATGCCCGGTGTGCCGCTGGCCATCCTGTTCCCGGAGCGGAAGTTCACCCTGCTGGATTCCAACGGCAAGAAGACCCGCTTCCTGACCCAGGTGAAGCTGGAGTTGCAACTGTCGAACCTGGATGTTGTCCACAGTCGCGTCGAGGCCTACACCCCGGCGCAGTCCTTTGCTGGCATCTGCTCGCGCGCGTTCAGTTCGCTGCAGGACTTCGCCGACTGGACCCGCCATCTGGGCGATGGCGAAACCCGCTGGCTGGCCATGAAGGGCGTGCAGCCGGATGACGAGCTGCAGGCCCTGCCGGAAGACTTCCGCCTGGAAAGTTGCCAGGTGCTGAAGGTCCCTGGTTGCCAAGGCCAACGGCATCTGCTGATACTGCGCCGCACGGTCTAGACAGGGGAATGTGACAGCCATGGGCAAGGTATTTGCCATCGCCAACCAGAAGGGTGGGGTCGCCAAGACCACCACCTGCATCAACCTGGCAGCTTCGCTGGTGGCCACCAAGCGCAAGGTGCTGCTCATCGACCTTGATCCACAGGGCAACGCCACCAGTGGCAGCGGTGTGGACAAGTCCGCCGTCGAGCTGACCATCTACGATGTGCTGCTGGGCAACTGCAGCGTCGACGAGGCGCTGCAGCACTGCGAACACGGCGGCTATCCACTGCTGCCGGCCAACCGTGACCTCACCGCCGCCGAGGTGGAGCTGCTCAAGGTGCCGAACCGCGAGTTGCGCCTGCGCGAGGCCCTGGCGCCGGTGCGCGACCGTTTCGACTACATCCTGATCGATTGCCCGCCGACCCTGTCCATGCTGACCGTCAACGCCCTGGCCGCGGCGGACGGGGTGATCATTCCCATGCAGTGCGAGTACTACGCCCTGGAAGGTCTGACCGATCTGGTCAACTCCATCCAGCGCATCGCCCAGGCGCTCAATCCCGGGCTGAAGATCGAAGGCCTGCTGCGCACCATGTACGACCCGCGCATCAGCCTGGCCAACGAAGTGTCCGAGCAGCTCAAGGCGCATTTCGGCGACCGTCTCTACGACACCATCATTCCGCGCAACGTGCGGCTGGCCGAAGCGCCCAGCTACGGCATGCCCGCGTTGGCCTACGACAAGCAATCCCGCGGGGCGCTGGCCTATCTGGCGCTGGCCGGCGAACTGGCGCGCCGCCAGGCCGCAGTCCCCGCCTGACTCAAGGAACCCGCATGGCGATCAAGAAAAAAGGTCTCGGACGTGGACTCGATGCCCTGCTCGGCGGAGCCAGCGTGACCGCCATGCAGGAAGAGGCCGCTACGGCCGACCAGCGCGAGCTGCAACACCTGCCGCTCGACCTGATCCAGCGCGGCAAGTACCAGCCGCGTCGCGACATGGACCCCGAGGCCCTGGAGGAGCTGGCCCATTCGATCCAGGCCCAGGGCGTCATGCAGCCGATCGTGGTGCGCCCGATCGGCGACAACCGCTACGAGATCATCGCCGGCGAGCGCCGCTGGCGGGCCAGCCAACAGGCCGGACTGGAAAAGATCCCGGCCATGGTGCGTGAAGTGCCCGACGAGGCCGCCATCGCCATGGCGCTGATCGAGAATATCCAGCGCGAGGACCTCAACCCCATCGAGGAAGCGGTGGCCTTGCAGCGGCTGCAGCAGGAATTTCAGCTGACCCAGCAACAGGTGGCCGATGCGGTCGGCAAGTCGCGGGTGACCATCAGCAACCTGCTGCGCCTGATCGCCCTGCCTGAGGAAATCAAGACCTTGCTGGCTCATGGCGACCTGGAGATGGGGCATGCGCGCGCCTTGCTGGGCCTGCCGGCGGAACGCCAGGTGGAAGGTGCGCGGCATGTTGTCGCACGCGGGCTGACCGTGCGGCAGACCGAAGCCCTGGTGCGTCAGTGGCTTAACGAGAAGGAGCGTCCGGCGCGCGAGGAGCGCGCGGACCCCGATATCGAGCGACTGGAGCAGCGGCTGGCGGAGCGCCTGGGCTCACCCGTGCAGATCCGTCATGGACAGAAAGGCAAGGGCCAACTGATCATCCGCTACAGTTCTCTGGACGAGTTGCAGGGCGTCCTGGCGCATATCCGCTGAAACACTTCACATTCGGCGATAGTCGGAAATCCACCATAAGGCGGTTGAGTGCCAGAGGGGACCACCCTATACTCGCCCCGCATTTTTCGGCGGCGGGTCCGCCGAGCCAATGGGACGATCGGTGAACTACCGCAACAAGACACCGCTGTATCGCCTGCCGGTTTTCCGGGTGTTGCGGGCGCAGAGCCTGGTGATGCTGGTCGCAGCCCTGTGTGGCACGGTCCTGTTCGGCCGGCTCACGGGGTACTCCATGCTTCTGGGCGGACTGATTGCCCTGTTGGCCAATGTGTATTTCGCGTTCAAGGCCTTTCGTTATTTTGGCGCGCGATCGGCCCGGGCCATCGTCCAGTCCTTCTGGGCGGGCGAAATGGGCAAGCTGATTCTGACAGCAGCGCTGTTCGCGCTGGTGTTCGTGGCGGTAAAGCCCTTGCAGCCGCTCGCTCTGTTCACCGGCTACCTGCTGGTGCTGGGCACGGGGGCAAGCGCATTGCTGCTGCTGAAAAACAATCCGAAGCATTGAGCATTTTGAGGCGACTATGGCAAGCACCCCGGCTGAGTATATCCAGCACCACCTGCAGAACCTGACCTATGGCAAGTTGCCGGAAGGCTATGTTCGCGCAGATGGCAGCGTCCTCGATCAGGCCACCTGGACCGTCGCCCAGACCGGCGCCGAAGCCCAGGCCATGGGCTTCATGGCCGTCCACCTGGATACCCTGGGCTGGTCGCTGCTGATGGGCTTCATCTTCATCTTCCTGTTCCGCATGGTTGCCAAGAGCGCCACCGAAGGCGTGCCTGGCAAGCTGCAGAACCTGGTGGAAATCAGCGTCGAGTTCATCGAAGGCATCGTCAAGGACACCTTCCATGGTCGCAATCCCGTCATCGCGCCGCTGGCCCTGACCATCTTCGTCTGGGTGCTGCTGATGAACAGCCTGAAGTGGATCCCGGTCGACTACATCCCGGGCATCGCCACCCTGCTGGGCCTGCCGGCCTTCAAGATCGTGCCGACCGCCGACCCGAACGGCACCTTCGGCCTGTCGCTGGGCGTGTTCATCCTGATCCTGTTCTACAGCGTCAAGGTCAAGGGCGTCGGCGGCTTCGCCAAGGAACTGGGCTTCACCCCGTTCAAGCACTGGTCGCTGATCCCCTTCAACCTGTTCCTCGAAATCCTCGGTCTGCTGACCAAGCCGCTGAGTCTGGCTCTGCGTTTGTTCGGCAACATGTATGCCGGTGAGGTGGTGTTCATCCTCATCGCACTGCTGCCGTTCTACGTGCAGTGGGCACTGAACGTGCCGTGGGCGATCTTCCATATTCTGGTGATCCCGCTGCAGGCGTTCATCTTCATGGTGCTGACCGTGGTGTACCTCAGCGCTGCCCATGAAGAACACCACTGAGCAACGCTCGATCCTTTGCAAACCCTAACCCCTTAGCTTCAGGAGCTTTACATGGAACTCGTCATCATCGCCGCCTCTATCATGATCGGTCTGGGTGCTCTGGGCACCGGCATCGGCTTCTCCATCCTGGGTGGCAAGCTGCTGGAATCCACCGCTCGTCAACCCGAGCTGGCTCCCCAGCTGCAAACCAAGACCTTCCTGATGGCCGGTCTGCTCGACGCCGTTCCGATGATCGGTGTTGGTATCGCCATGTACCTCATCTTCGTTGTTGCTCCCAGCGTCGCTGGCTAATCAATGATTACTTCCGGGCGGCGGCGCCTGAGGCCCGCCACCCGGCTGCAATCACTGTGAAACAACGAAATAGCATGAGGTAGATCAGTGAACATTAATCTGACGCTGCTCGGTCAAACGCTCGCCTTCGCTATTTTCGTCTGGTTCTGCATGAAGTTCGTCTGGCCGCCGGTAACGGCCGCCATGAGTGCCCGCCAGAAGAAAATCGCCGAAGGTCTGGATGCCGCCGGCCGTGCGCAGCAAGACCTGAAACTGGCTCAGGAGAAGGTGTCCAACACCCTCCGCGAGACCAAGGAACAGGCTGCCCAGATCCTCGAGCAGGCGAACAAGCACGCCAACTCGATCATCGAGGAAGCCAAAGAACAGGCTCGCGCCGAAGGCGAACGCCTGATCGCCGGTGCCCGCGCCGAAATCGAACAGGAAGTGAACCGCGCCAAGGATCAACTGCGCAACCAGGTGGCGGCTCTGGCCGTGGCCGGTGCGGAGAAGATTCTGGAGTCCCAGGTGGACGCCAAGGTACACAACGATCTGGTCGAAAAACTGGCCTCCCAACTCTAAGCGAGGCGAGCGATGATCAATACCCAGACGCTTGCTCGGCCTTACGCCAAAGCCGCTTTCGAGGTCGCCAGCGCGGCCGGTCGTGCGGATGCCTGGTCGGCCATGCTGAACCTGGCAGCCGTCGCCGTCGAAGTTCCCGAAGTCGCCGCGTTGCTGAACGACCCGCGCCTGACCCGCGAAAGCAAGGTCGAGGCTCTGGTTCGTCTGTTCGGTAGCGATATCGACGAAGCGTTCCGCAATTTCGTGCTGACCCTGGGCGAGAACGATCGCCTGGCGGTGCTGCCGACCGTGCGCGAGCTGTTCGAGGAGCTCAAGGCCGAGTCCGAAAAAACGCTCGATGCGCAGGTGGAAACCGCGTACGAGCTTAGCAACGAGCAACTCCAATCCTTGGCTGCCGCCCTGTCCAAGCGACTAGATCGCACCGTCAACCTCCAGCAGGCGGTGAATCCTGCGCTGATCGGCGGCGTCGTGATTCGCGCCGGCGACGTGGTTGTCGACGGTTCGGTCCGCGGCAAACTGAGCCAGTTGGCCGAATCGTTGAAATCCTGATTTGAGGGTCATGGCATGCAGCAACTGAATCCTTCCGAGATTAGTGAAATCATCAAGCAGCGCATCGAGAAAACCGATGTCGCCGCTCAAGCCCGCAACGAGGGCACCGTCGTCAGCGTTTCCGACGGTATCGTGCGCATCTTCGGTCTCGCCGACGTCATGTACGGCGAAATGATCGAATTCCCCGGTGGTGTCTACGGCATGGCGTTGAACCTGGAGCAGGACTCCGTGGGCGCCGTGGTGTTGGGCAGCTACCTGAGCCTGAAGGAAGGCATGAGCGCCAAGTGCACCGGCCGCATCCTGGAAGTCCCGGTCGGTCCGGAACTGCTGGGTCGCGTGGTCGATGCCCTGGGCAACCCGATCGATGGCAAGGGCCCGATCAACGCCAAGCTGACCGACGCAGTCGAGAAGGTCGCTCCGGGCGTGATCTGGCGTAAGTCCGTGGACCAGCCGGTGCAGACCGGTTACAAGTCCGTTGACGCCATGATCCCGGTCGGCCGTGGCCAGCGCGAGCTGATCATCGGTGACCGTCAGATCGGCAAGACCGCCATGGCGATCGACGCGATCATCAACCAGCGCAACAGCGGCATCAAGTGCGTCTACGTGGCCATCGGCCAGAAGCAGTCCACTATCGCCAACGTGGTTCGCAAGCTGGAAGAGCACGGCGCCCTGGCCAACACCATCATCGTTGCCGCTTCCGCCTCCGAGTCCGCCGCCCTGCAATACCTGGCGCCGTACTCCGGTTGCACCATGGGCGAATACTTCCGCGACCGCGGTGAAGACGCCCTGATCGTGTACGACGACCTGTCCAAGCAGGCCGTTGCCTACCGCCAGATTTCCCTGCTGCTGCGTCGTCCGCCGGGACGTGAAGCCTACCCGGGCGACGTGTTCTATCTCCACAGCCGCCTGCTGGAGCGCGCTTCCCGCGTGTCCGAAGAGTACGTGGAGCAGTTCACCAAGGGCGAAGTGAAGGGCAAGACCGGCTCGCTGACCGCACTGCCGATCATCGAAACCCAGGCTGGCGACGTTTCCGCGTTCGTTCCGACCAACGTGATTTCCATCACCGACGGTCAGATCTTCCTGGAATCGGCCATGTTCAACGCAGGCATCCGTCCGGCCGTCAACGCCGGTATCTCGGTATCCCGCGTGGGTGGCGCCGCTCAGACCAAGATCATCAAGAAGCTGTCCGGTGGTATCCGTACCGCGCTGGCCCAGTACCGTGAACTGGCTGCGTTCGCGCAGTTCGCTTCCGACCTGGACGAAGCGACCCGCAAGCAGCTGGAGCATGGTCAGCGTGTCACCGAGCTGATGAAGCAGAAGCAGTACGCGCCGATGTCCATCGCCGAGATGGCCGTTTCGCTGTACGCCGCCGAGCGTGGCTACCTGGTCGACGTTGAAGTGTCCAAAGTGGGCGCCTTCGAGCAGGCCCTGATCGCGTACTTCCAGCGCGAGAAGGCCGACCTGCTGGCGAAGATCAACGAGAAGGGCGACTTTAACGACGACATCGATGCCGGCATCAAGGCGGGTATCGAAGCGTTCAAAGCCACCCAGTCCTGGTAAGCCGCAGCGGGAGCCGCAAGGCTCCCGCCTGCTAACCCGAAAGGTGTGAAATGGCAGGCGCAAAAGAGATTCGCAGCAAGATTGCGAGCATCAAAAGCACGCAGAAGATCACCAGCGCCATGGAAAAGGTGGCGGTCAGCAAGATGCGCAAGGCACAAATGCGCATGGCTGCCAGCCGCCCCTATGCGGAGCGGATCCGTGAAGTGATCGGTCACCTGGCCGACGCCAATCCGGAATACCGTCATCCGTTCATGGTGGAGCGCCCGGTCAAGCGAGTCGGCTACATCGTCGTCTCCACCGACCGTGGTCTGTGCGGCGGCCTGAACATCAACCTGTTCAAGGCCCTGATCAAACACATGAAGGAATGGCACGACCAGAAGGTCGAGGCCGACCTGTGCGTGATCGGCAACAAGGGCGCAAGCTTCTTCCGCAGCTTCGGCGGCAACGTGGTCGCGGCGATCGGCAACCTGGGCGAAGCCCCGTCGATCAATGACCTGATCGGCAACGTCAAGGTCATGCTGGACGCCTTCCACGCCGGCCGTATCGACCGTCTGTACCTGGTGTCGAACAAGTTCATCAACACCATGACCCAGAAGCCGAACATCGACCAGCTGCTGCCCCTGGCATCGCTGGACGCCGGCGAGACCCCGCGCAAGGGTCTGTGGGACTACCTCTACGAGCCGGATGCCCAGCAGTTGCTGGATGCCCTGCTGGTTCGTTTCATCGAGTCCCAGGTCTATCAGGGTGTGGTCGAGAACGGTGCTGCCGAGCAGGCTGCGCGGATGATCGCCATGAAGAGCGCCACCGACAACGCCGGTGAGCTCATCAGCGAACTGCAACTGGTCTACAACAAGGCCCGTCAGGCTGCGATCACTCAAGAGATTTCGGAAATCGTCGGCGGCGCTGCCGCGGTTTAAGAACGGTTCAAATATTCAGAGGAACCAAACATGAGTAGTGGACGTATCGTTCAAATCATCGGCGCCGTCATCGACGTGGAATTTCCGCGCGATCAGGTGCCGAACGTCTATGACGCGCTGAAAGTTCAAGGCGCGGCAACCACCCTGGAAGTCCAGCAGCAGCTGGGCGACGGCATCGTCCGTTCCATCGCCATGGGTTCCACCGAAGGCCTCAAGCGTGGCCTGGACGTGACCAACACCGGCGCCGCCATCGCCGTTCCGGTCGGCGCAGGTACCCTGGGCCGTATCATGAACGTGCTGGGCGAGCCGATCGACGAAGCCGGTCCGATCGCCACCGACGAGCATTGGGGCATCCACCGCGCCGCGCCGAGCTACGCCGATCAGGCGGGCGGCAACGAGCTGCTGGAAACCGGCATCAAGGTTATCGACCTGGTCTGCCCGTTCGCCAAGGGCGGTAAGGTCGGTCTGTTCGGTGGCGCCGGCGTCGGCAAGACCGTGAACATGATGGAACTGATCAACAACATCGCCAAGGCGCACAGCGGTCTGTCCGTGTTCGCCGGCGTGGGCGAGCGTACCCGTGAAGGGAACGACTTCTACCACGAAATGAAGGACTCCAACGTCCTCGACAAGGTGGCGATGGTGTACGGCCAGATGAACGAGCCGCCGGGAAACCGTCTGCGCGTCGCCCTGACCGGCCTGACCATGGCCGAGAAGTTCCGTGACGAAGGCCGTGACGTTCTGCTGTTCGTCGACAACATCTACCGTTACACCCTGGCCGGTACCGAAGTGTCCGCGCTGCTGGGTCGTATGCCGTCCGCAGTGGGTTACCAGCCGACCCTGGCCGAGGAAATGGGCGTTCTGCAAGAGCGCATCACCTCCACCAAGATCGGTTCGATCACCTCCGTGCAGGCCGTTTACGTTCCCGCGGACGACCTGACCGACCCGAGCCCGGCGACCACCTTCGCCCACCTCGACGCCACCGTCGTACTGTCCCGTGACATCGCCTCCCTGGGTATCTACCCGGCCGTGGACCCGCTGGACTCCACCAGCCGTTCGCTGGACCCGCTGGTGGTTGGCCAGGAGCACTACGAGACCGCGCGTGGCGTGCAGTACGTGCTGCAGCGCTACAAGGAACTGAAGGACATCATCGCCATCCTGGGTATGGACGAACTGTCCGAGACCGACAAGCAGCTGGTGGCCCGCGCTCGTAAGATCCAGCGCTTCCTGTCCCAGCCGTTCCACGTGGCCGAAGTGTTCACCGGTGCCCCCGGCAAGTACGTTCCGCTGAAGGAAACCATCCGTGGTTTCGCTGGCATCCTGGCTGGTGACTACGATCACCTGCCGGAGCAGGCGTTCTACATGGTTGGCACCATCGACGAAGCCATCGAGAAAGCCAAGAAACTGTAATGGGTCGCGCCCGGCAACGGGCGCCGTACCAGGGCGGGGGCAACCCCGCCTGACCTGACTACCGAGGCATTTGTATGGCTATGACAGTCCATTGCGACATCGTCAGTGCAGAAGAGCAGCTGTTCTCCGGGCTGGTGGAAATGGTCGTTGCCCATGGTCACCTCGGCGACCTGGGTATCCTGCCCAACCACGCGCCCCTGCTCAGCGACCTCAAGCCCGGCCCGGTGCGCGTGATCAAGCAGGGCGGTGAGGAAGAAATCTTCTACATCTCCGGCGGCTTCATCGAAGTGCAGCCGAACATGGTGAAGGTGCTTGCCGATACCGCCACTCGCGCCAAGGACCTCGACGAGGCTGCCGCCCAGGAGGCCATCAAGGCCGCCGAGAAGGCCCTCAACGAGAAGGGCGCCGAGTTCGATTACGGTTCGGCCGCCGCTCGCCTGGCCGAGGCCGCTGCCCAGCTGCGGACCATCGAGGCGATGCGCAAGAAGTACGGCCGCGGCTGATCGCCACGCCGTATTTTCCGCAAGACGAGAAAGGGTAGCTTCGGCTACCCTTTTTTCATTTTGGAAGGGCCGTACGGCCCTGCATGAAGCCCAGCGCGCACGGCGTTCGCCGGCGCCCCGTTCAGGATCTTTCCATGTCGCTCGATATCGTCATTCTCGCTGCCGGCCAGGGTACCCGCATGCGTTCGGCCCTGCCCAAGGTCCTCCATCCGGTCGCCGGCAAGCCCATGCTCGGCCACGTCATCGACACCGCCCGCCAACTTGCGCCGCAAAGCATCCAGGTGGTGATCGGCCATGGTGCCGAGAAGGTGCGCGAGCGCCTGGCGGCCGATGACCTGTCCTTCGTGGTGCAGGAGCAGCAACTGGGCACCGGCCACGCTGTGGCCCAGGCGCAGCCGCATCTGAGCGCCGAGCGTGTGCTGATCCTCTACGGCGATGTGCCGCTGATCGAACCCGCTACGCTGCAGCGCCTGCTGGAGCAGGTGAACGCGCGTCAGCTCGGCCTGCTTACCGTCGAACTGGCCGATCCCACCGGCTATGGTCGCATCCTGCGTGACGGGCACGGCGAAGTGCAGGCGATCGTCGAACACAAGGATGCCAGCGAGGCGCAGCGCGCCATCCGCGAAGGCAACACCGGCATCCTCGCCGTACCTGGCCACTGCCTGGGCGACTGGCTGGGGCGGCTGTCCAACAGCAACGCCCAGGGCGAGTACTACCTGACCGACGTGATTGCCATGGCCGTGGCCGACGGCCTGCGCATCGCCACCGTACAAGCCGCCGACGAGATGGAAGTACTGGGCGCCAACGACCGCATCCAGCTCGCCCAGCTGGAGCGCCACTACCAGGGCCGTGCCGCGCGCCGGCTGATGGCCCAGGGCGTGACGCTGATCGATCCGGCGCGTTTCGACCTGCGCGGCGAGGCCAGTGTGGGTCGCGACGTGCTGATCGACGTCAACGTGATCCTCGAAGGCAAGGTCATCATCGAGGACAACGTGCAGATCGGCCCGAACTGCGTGATCAAGGATTCCGTGCTGCGCGCCGGCGCCATCATCAAGGCCAATTCGCACCTGGAAGGCGCGCAAGTCGGCGAGGGCGCCGACTGTGGTCCGTTCGCCCGCCTGCGCCCGGGCGCCGTGCTGGGCAAGAAGGCCCACGTCGGCAACTTCGTCGAGCTGAAGAACGCGGTGCTCGGCGAGGGCGCCAAGGCCGGTCACCTGAGCTACCTGGGCGATGCCGAGATCGGTGCGCGCACCAACATCGGCGCGGGCACCATCACCTGCAACTACGACGGCGCCAACAAGCACCGCACGGTGATGGGCGAGGACGTGTTCATCGGCTCCAACAGCTCGCTGGTGGCGCCGCTCAACCTGGGCGCCGGCTCGACCACCGGTGCCGGTTCGACCATCACCCAGGACGTGCCGGCCGACAGCCTGGCGGTCGGGCGCGGCAAGCAGCGCAACATCGAAGGCTGGAAGCGTCCGGTGAAGAACAAGCCCTGAGGCCAGTCCGCTCCCACGGAAAGCGCGCTAGCGATCAGCTTTCGCTTGCCGCTGCGCCCGCTGCTATGTTTTGATTCGCGCCCTGAAAGTTTCGGATCGAAACATGTCGCTTCCCAAACGCAACACCTTGCAGCGTCGCCACGCCATTCTCAGCCTGCTCGCCGAGCAGGGTGAGGTGGGTGTCGACGCCTTGGCCAAGCGTTTTTCCACCTCCGAAGTCACCATCCGCAAGGACCTGGCGGCGCTGGAAAAGAACGGGCTGCTGCTGCGTCGCTATGGCGGCGCCGTGCCGATGCCCCAGGAACTGATTGCCGAGGAGCAGGCACAGACCGCTTCCCCCTGGAAGCAGGCCATCGCCCGCGCTGCGGTGGGGCTGATTCGCGAGCATGCGCGGGTGATCATCGACAGCGGCAGCACCACCGCCGCGATGATTCCGCAGCTGGGCCGCAAGCCCGGTCTGGTGGTGATGACCAACTCGTTGAACGTGGCCAACGCGCTGCGCGAGCTGGAGCATGAGCCGGCGCTGCTGATGACCGGCGGCACCTGGGACCCGAACTCGGAATCCTTCCAGGGTCAGGTGGCCGAGCAAGTGCTGCGTTCCTACGATTTCGACCAGCTGTTCATCGGTGCCGACGGCATCGACCTGGAGCGTGGCACCACCACCTTCAACGAACTGCTCGGCCTGTCGCGGGTGATGGCCGAGGTGGCCCGTGAAGTCATCGTGCTGGTGGAGAGCGACAAGATCGGCCGGCGCATTCCCAACCTGGAGCTGCCCTGGGCGCAGATCCATACCCTGATCACCGATACGCGCCTCGAAGACGACGCGCGCAGACGCATCGAGGCCCATGGCGTGAGGCTCATCTGTACCGCCATGGCCGAGCACCCCTAAGGAGAAACAACCATGTGTGGCATCGTAGGCGCCGTCGCCGAACGCAACATCACGCCGATCCTGCTCGAAGGCCTCAAGCGCCTGGAATACCGCGGCTATGACAGCGCCGGCATCGCCGTCATCGACAGCGATGGCCAGCTGATGCGCCTGCGCCGCTCCGGCAAGGTCGCCGAGCTGGAACAGGCCCAGCAGCAGGAGCCCCTGGCCGGGCGCATCGGTATCGCCCACACCCGCTGGGCCACCCATGGCGCACCCTGCGAGCGCAACGCCCACCCGCACTTCTCCAGCAACGAGATTGCCGTGGTGCACAACGGCATCATCGAGAACCACCAGGCGCTGCGCGAGCAGCTGAAAGGCCTGGGCTACCTGTTCACCTCGGACACCGACACAGAGGTCATCGTCCACCTGCTGCACTACAAGCTGCACGAGATGGGCGACCTGGCCGCGGCCCTCAAGGCCGCCGTGCAGGAACTGCATGGCGCCTATGGCCTGGCGGTGGTCGCCGCCAGCCAGCCGGACCGTCTCCTCGCCGCACGCAGCGGCAGCCCGCTGGTGGTGGGCCTGGGCCTGGGCGAGAACTTCCTGGCCTCCGACCAGTTGGCCCTGCGCCAGGTGACCGACCGCTTCCTCTACCTGGAAGAGGGCGACATCGCCGAGATCCGCCGCGACAGCGTGCGCATCTGGGACATCGAAGGCCGCGAGGTACAGCGCGAAACCCTGCAACTGCAGGAAGGTGCCGAGGCCGCGGACAAGGGCGAATACCGCCACTTCATGCTCAAGGAGATCCACGAGCAGCCCAAGGTGGTGCAGCGCACCCTGGAAGGCCGTCTGGCCGACGATCAGGTGCTGGTGCAGGCCTTCGGCCCGCAGGCCGCCGAGCTGTTCGCCAAGGTGCGCAACGTGCAGATCATCGCCTGCGGCACCAGCTTCCACGCCGGCATGGTGGCGCGCTACTGGCTGGAAGGCCTGACCGGCATTCCCTGCCAGGTGGAAGTGGCCAGCGAGTTCCGCTACCGCAAGGTCGCGGTGCAGCCCGACACGCTGTTCGTGACCATCTCCCAGTCCGGCGAAACCGCCGACACCCTGGCCGCCCTGCGCAATGCCAAGGGCGCCGGCTACCTGGCCAGCCTGACCATCTGCAACGTGGCCACCAGCTCGCTGGTCCGCGAATCCGACCTGTGCCTGCTGACCAACGCCGGCCCGGAAATCGGCGTGGCGTCCACCAAGGCCTTCACCACCCAGCTGGTCGGCCTGCTGCTGCTCACCCTGGCCCTGGGCCGCAGCCAGCAGCGCCTGGCTGCAGGCCTGGAGGCCGAGCTGGTCGGCGAGCTGCGTCGCCTGCCCAGCCGCCTCGGCGAAGTGCTGGGCATGGAAAAGGCTGTGGAAAAGGTCGCGGAACTTTTTGCAGAGAAGCACCACACCCTGTTCCTCGGCCGTGGCGTCCAGTATCCGGTGGCCATGGAAGGGGCGCTCAAGCTCAAGGAAATCTCCTACATCCACGCCGAAGCCTACCCGGCCGGCGAGCTCAAGCACGGCCCGCTGGCCCTGGTGGACAGCGACATGCCGGTGGTCACCGTGGCGCCCAACGACGAACTGCTGGAAAAGCTCAAGTCCAACCTGCAGGAAGTGCGCGCCCGTGGCGGCCAACTGATCGTCTTCGCCGACGAACAGGCCGGCATGGACAAGGAAGATGGCGTGCAGGTCATTCCCATGTCGCATGTGCACGAGGTGTTGGCGCCGATCTACTACACCCTGCCGCTGCAGTTGCTGTCCTACTACGTTGCCGTGCTGCGCGGCACCGACGTCGACCAGCCGCGCAACCTGGCCAAGTCGGTGACCGTGGAGTAATTCGTACCTGTCCGACCACTTGGTCTGGTCGGTCTGTTATTGCTGCACTGCTTAAAAAAGAAGCCGCATCTGCGGCTTCTTTTTTTCGTATCGGCCGCCTCGCCAGCTCGCCTCGTCACCCCGGCATATGCCTGAACTAATTCGCGCATCGTCCGCTCTACAGCTGAGCCTGCTTCGCTAATCCGGTCAGGACTGGAAGCGAGCGACCCGCAGAGGCGCGGCTGCCCGTCCATGGCTTTGACGGTGGTCGCATTGGGTGGATGAGCTTGGCCAGGTTGCATGCGCCATGACGAAAACCAGCGAGCTGATCGTTTGCGAGTACTGCGATGCGGTCTATCGCAAGACGTCTCTGGCGCGCCACCAGCGCTCGGTCTGCGTGCGTTGCGGGGGCGTTCTGCAGCGGCATGTCGGCCTTACCGTACAGCAGCGCCTGGCCCTGAGCGTGACGGCCGCGATCCTGATGGTCTACGCCCACTTCTATCCCGTGATGAGCATCAGGCTGCAGGGCGTGAGCAACTCCGCGACGCTGTGGGACTCGGTACAGATCCTCAGTCAGGGCTCCATCACCTTCATCGCGCTGGTAGCCGCACTGACCATCATCATCGCGCCCGTCCTGCAGGTGCTGTTGCTGATCTGGGTGTTGGCGTTCGCCATGCTTCGGCGGCGCTCGCCGGCGTTCGCGCTGTGCATGCGCGGGCTGGAGAGCCTGCGGCCGTGGAACATGCTCGAAGTGTGCCTGCTCGGCGCGCTGGTGGCGGTGATCAAGCTGGCCGGCATGCTTGATGTGATACCCGGCGCGGGGCTGATCGCGCTGGCCGCCCTGAGCGTGGTGCTGATCTACATCGCCGGGCGCGATGTGCGCGACCTCTGGGACCGGTTATGAACGAGCCACCGCTGGCCATCACCCTGAACCTGTGCCTGTGTCACGGCTGCGGCCTGGCCTGCGACATGCAGGGGAATCCGCAGCGCTGCGTCCGCTGTGGCGCACCGCTGCACTGGCGCAAGAGCGATGCGATTGCCCGCAGCTGGGCCTACCTGCTCGCGGCGCTGGTGCTCTACATACCCGCCAATGTGGTGCCGGTCATGCACACCAGCATGTTTGGCAGCAGTGGCGGCAGCACCATCATTGGCGGCGTCGTGGAGTTCTGGAAGGGCGGTGCCTGGGATATCGCACTGATCATCTTCATCGCCAGCGTCGGCGTCCCCTGCATCAAGTTCCTGGGCCTGTCCCTGCTGCTGATCACCACGCAGCGACACAGCGACTGGGCACTGCGCCAGCGCGCGCAGCTCTATCGCTTCATTGAAGTGATCGGCTACTGGTCGATGCTGGATGTGCTGGTCGTGGCGCTGGTCGCCGCGCTGGTGCAGATGCAGGAGCTGGGCACCATCGAACCCCGCCCGGGCATCCTGTTCTTCGGCCTGGTGGTGGTGTTCACCATGCTCTCGGCCATGAGTTTCGATCCCCGTCTGATCTGGGACGGCGCGACACCCCGGAGGGACGGCTGATGCAGCAGACGCCGCCGCAACCGGCTCCCATCAAGACCCGGCGCTGGAACGTGTCGCTGGTGTGGATCGTGCCGATCGTGGCCCTGCTGGTGGGCGCCTCGCTGGTGGTGCGCAACTGGATGCAGGAAGGTCCGACGCTCACGATCACCTTCAGGACCGGGGAAGGCCTGGTGGCCAACAAGACGGAGGTCAGGTACCGCAACCTGGTCATCGGCCAGGTGACCTCGATCAAGCTGGCCGAGGACAAGAAAAGCGTGAAGGCCACGGTGCGCCTGTCCAAGGAAGCGGAGTCCTTCGCCAGCGAGGATTCCCAGTTCTGGGTGGTGCGTCCGCGCATCGGAGCCGGCGGCGTCACCGGGCTGGATACGCTGTTATCGGGCAGCTTCATCGGCGCCGACGCCGGCCAGTCCGCGCGGCGCGCCGAACATTTCACCGGGCTGGAATCCCCGCCGCCCATCACCTACGGCGAGGAGGGCAAGCGCTTCCTCCTCTCGGCGCCGGACCTTGGTTCGCTGGACATTGGCTCCCCTATTTACTATCGCCGGATCCCGGTGGGCCAGGTGATTTCCTATGCCCTGGACGCCGATGGCGGAAGCGTCACCATCGAGATCTTCATTCGCGCCCCCCACGACGCGTATGTCACGCAAAACTCCCGTTTCTGGAATGCCAGCGGCATCGATGTGACCCTGGACGCCAAGGGCATCCGGGTCGATACCGCGTCGCTGGCCGCGATGCTGGCCGGCGGATTGGCCTTCCGTTCCCCGGAGTACGCCGCCGACGGGCCGCCCGCTGCCCAGGGGCAACGTTTCGAGCTGTTTGCCGATGAGCAGAGCGCACTGGCACCGCCCACTGGCCAGGCGAAATTCATTCGCTTGCGGTTCGATCAAGCGTTGCGCGGGCTGGCGGTCGACGCGCCGGTCGAGTTCATGGGCGTCGAGTTCGGCAAGGTCGTGGCGGTGAAGCTGGACTTCGATGAGCAGAAGCAGTCGTTCCCGGTCATGGTCGACGCGGTGGTCTATCCGGATCGCCTCGGGCCGGCCCATGCCAAGATGCTCAAGGCGCTCAAGCACTCCCCCGACGACGAGATGGCCACGGCGCGGCTCATCGGCAATTTCGTGGAGCATGGCCTGCGCGCACAGGCCCGCAGCGGCAACCTGCTGACCGGCCAGCTGTACATCTCCCTGGACTTCTATCCGGACGAGCCCGCGGTTGCCGTTGATCTGTCGGAACGGCCGATTCGCATTCCCACGGTGCCAGGTGATCTGGAGCGTGTTCAGGAGCGCTTCCAGCGCCTGGTCGACAAGCTGAGCCAGCTCCCGCTCGAAAGCATCGTCACCAATCTGGATGGGAACCTGAACGAGCTGCGGCAAGGGCTGCGCTTCTTCAATCGGCAGACCCTGCCGGGCCTGCAGACCACCCTGGAAGAGCTGCAACAAACCCTGGAGTCGGCCAATCGTACGCTGGCCGATGACTCCCCGCAGCGCCAGCAACTCAACCAGGCCATCACCGAGCTGCGGCGCATGTCACGCTCCCTGCGCGAGTTGACCGACTACCTGGGCCGGCATCCCGAATCGCTGATCCGGGGCCGCCCGAAATCCTCGGAACCCTGAGGGGGGTGAGCCCATGTCGATGCAGCCCGCAAACCTCACGAGTCGCCTGGCTCTGGCGTTAGGCATCGTTCTGGTGCTGATCCTCACGGGCTGCGCGAGTGAGCCGGTCAACTTTCATACGCTGGTGCCTGCCTATGTGGCGCCGGCCGACGGGCAGGCACCGGGCTTGGATATCCGTATTCAGCAGGTGACGGTGCCAGCCCAGGTGGACCGTACGCAAATCGTCATTCGCCAGGGGCGCAGTGGCCTGGCCGTGCTCGAAACCGAGTGGTGGGGCGCCCCACTGGTCGACGAAATGCACAGCGCATTGCAGTACCGGCTGAATCCACCGCCGGGCTCCCCGCCTACCCAACCCAAGGCTGCGCTGTGGGTCGACGTGCAACGCTTCGATTCGGTGTTTGGAGAGTACGCCCTGCTGGACGTGAAATGGCGGCTCAAGCCGGCGGATTCGAGCGCCGAGACGCTGTGCCATACGGTGCTGAAAACGCCGGCCGGCGCCGACATGGAGGCACTGGTGAATGCGCATCAGACCAATCTGATCGCCCTGGCGGCGTTGATCGTCGACGCCAGTCATGGCCGATTGCGCAGCTGCGCGGGCGGCGGGTAGGTCGGGGCCATTCGGGAAGAAGGAGCGCTGGCAGGCACGAGGCTGGTCGCGCAGGGCAGGGTGCCACATCCACCGTCCGGTGCGTGGTTTCGCTGGACGCCATCAATCCCTCGTCAAGGCAGGAGCGACACCATGAAACGTTCGAGTACCGCACTCTCCGGGCTGCTGTTTTCCGCCCTTCTGCTCGGTGGCTGTGCATCCAAAGACGTCACCCAGCCGGAGCAGTACTCCGGGTTCCTTTCCGACTATTCGCAGCTGCAGCCGGCGGTGTCGGCCACCGGCCAGCCGGTGATGCGCTGGATCGCCCCAGGCGTGAAGGTGGGCAACTACAAGTACCTGCAGATCCGCTCGGTCGATTTCTACCCCAAGCCGAGCGCCTCCGAGCAGATCAGCAACCAGACCCTGGATGAGCTGCGGGTCTATGCCCGGCAGCAGATCTCCGCGGCCTTCGGTCGTCGCTTCCAGTTGCTCGACCCCAACGCGGCGCCGCGTCCGCAGACCCTGGTATTGAGGGCGGCCGTCACCGGCGTGGACACCAAGGCCGAAGGGCTCAAGGCCTATGAGGTGATTCCCATCGCATTGGTGGTGGCGGCTACCACCACGGCCGCGGGGAGCCGCGACCGGACGACGGAGCTGTTCGTCGAGGCGGAAATGCTGGATGCTTCCACCGGTCAGCCGGTGATGCGCGTGGTGCGCAAGGGCTATGGGCAGGAACTCGAGAACCGCGAGGAGCAGGTGACCCTGGACACGCTCAAGAGCGTGATCGACACCATCGTCAACGATATCGAGCGCTTCCAGGACTGAGCGCTGCAGCGATCAGGGTCGGCCGGGCTAGCCTGCGAGGGCGCGCCCGCGCCGCCGCTGGCGCAAGGAGGCCAGCAGATGCACCATCAGGCCGGCGTACAGGCTGATGGCAATGAACAGGCTCATGCGCACCGCGAAGGCATGGTAGACATCCTGCCCGTTGGCGCTGTCCTGCACCGACAGGCCGAGCAGGATGAGCATGGTCACCTGGGTGTTCAGCCAGAACCCCGGGCTGTGCCGACTTGGCCGCAGGCCATGGAGCTTGCGCGCCAGCAGCAGGCCGACCAGCAGCATCCACAGGAAAAACATCCACAGGTGCACGAACAGGCCCAGCGCCCACCAGAACAGGATGGCCAGCAGGCCGCCCAGCAATGTCGAGCCGAGCAGTTCCCGGATGGCCGTGCGCACCGGGGTGCCGCTGCTCTGCTGGCCGAGGCTGACCGCCTTGAGAATGATCGCCAGGTAGGCGGACGGGTCGATCAGCGCCAGCAGGTAGGCCGGCATCACCACCAGCGTGGCCTGCAGGGCCAGCCAGTCGGCCTCCTCGGACAGCGGTGGCGCCGCCGGCGCGGCCGTTGCACCGGGCGGTTCGGGAAACAGCGCGTGGCCAACCCATAGCGCCAGCACGGCGAGCAGCAGGCCCTGGACCAGGGCGCCGATCACCGCCAGCGCCAGGGCGAACTCGAGGCTGCCCAGTGCGGAAATCATCGTCAGCCCGATCACCAGGAAGGTGGTCACCAGGGCGCTGCCTTCGCCCCGCAAGCCGCGGCGAAAGCTCAGGAACAGCGCCACGGCCACCAGCAGCAGGGCGGTCAGCGGGGTGTGCTGCAGCAGCGGAATCAGCAGCAGCCCACCGCTGGTGGTGAGGACCACCAGCACGATCAGCCCCATGCAGGCCTTGAGCGGCAGCGGCTGGTGGAGCCGGGCGAGCAGGAAGGTGGCCAGCAGCGGGGCAATGAAGGGCAGGGGCAGGCCGAGGCCGAAGCTGGCCGCCAGGCACAGCGCGGTGCCGGAGGCCAGGCGCAGCGCCCGCCGGGCGCGGGGATCAGTAGGCATAGGCCAGCCAGCTCATCAGGCGCAGGAACAGGCGGCCGAGCAGGTTGAGGGGATTGCCCCGGCTGGGAAAGGCCATGACATCGGCCTGACCGCCGACGCGGATGCCCCGCAGGCTGGTCAGCTCGCCAGGATCGATCTCGACGATCACCGGGAAGCGCTGGGCCGGGCGCAGCCAGTCGCGACTGTTCTGCACGCTCGGCAGGCTGCCCGGCGGGGTACTGGAACCGACACTGACGCCATAGCCAACGCTGCGTACCCGGCCGGCGAAGACCCGGCCGGGCAGGGCATCCAGCACGATGCCCACCGGCGTGCCGGGCACCACCCGGCCCAGGTTGTTCTCGGTCATCTCCGCCTGGATCCAGACATCCTGCAGGGTGATCAGGGTCATCACCGGATTGCCGGCCACGGCGAACTGGCCGACGTCGGTGCGCAGGTCGGTGATCAGCCCGGCGGTGCGGGCCCGTACCTGGGTGTTGGCCAGGTCCAGCTCGGCCTTTTCCAGGGCGGTGGCGGCGCTGCGCAGCAGGGCGTTCTGCTCCTCGCTGCCGCCCTGTTGTTCGCGCGCACGCTGCACCTCGGCCTCGGCCATCGCCACCTGGCTGCCGGCCTCGGCATGGCTGGCCCGCGACACTTCCAGACGGCGCAGGGAGATGGTGCCCGGGTCGTCCCGGTACAGGCGTTCGAGGCGCTCGCGGTCCTGCCGGGCCTTGAGCGCATTGGCCCGGGCCGCCTCCAGCTTGGCCAGCGCCGAGTCGATGCCGGCTGTGCTGGCGGCGATCTGCCGGCGGGTCGACTCCAGATCGGCGCGGGCCCGCGCCACGGCGATCCGGTACTGCTCCGCATCGATCTCGAAGAGCAGGTCGCCGGCCTCGACCATCTGGTTGTTGCGCACCGGCACGCGCACCACCCGCCCGGCCACCTCCGCGGCCACCGGCACGACGAAGGCCTGTACGCGGGCCTGCTGGGTATAGGGCGTGAAGCGGTCGGCCAGCAGGTACCAGACCAGGCTGATGACGATCAGCCAGAGCACCCGGCGAATGCCCCTGTCCACCGGCGCGCTGGGCGTGCTTTCCGGTTCCGCCGCCGGCGCGGCGGGTTGATCGTTCATCGGGGCGCTCCTGTGCCGGGCTCGTCCAGTAGATCGCCCCAGTCGGTGCGTTGTTGCATCTGCTCGCGGGTGGCCGCGTCGATCCAGGGTTGTGTGCCGGACCAGCCACCACCGAGGGCCTTGTACAGGGCAATCAGGTTGCTGACCGCGCTGTAGCGGGTCAGCAGGTAGGTGTCCTGCTGCACCAGCAGCGCCCGCTGGGCGTCCAGCACGCGCTGGAAATCGGCCAGGCCTTCGCGGTACTGGGCGTTGGCCAGGCTCAGCGAGCGTTCGGCCGATTGCGCCGCCTCCCCCAGGATGCGCTCGCGCTGCAGGGCCTTGCTCAGGCCGCGGGCGGCGTCGTCGGCCTCGCGCGCGGCCTGGCGGACGCGCTCGCGGTAGGATTCGATCAGTTGCTGCAGGCGGGCGTCCTGCACGCGCACGTTATGGCGGGTGCGGGCAAAATCCAGGTTCCAGCGCAGGCTCGGGCCGCCGACCCGCTCCAGGGTATCGGGCGCGCCGCTCAGCGAGCTGGTCGACCAGACGATGCTGCCCAGCAGGCTCAGCGAGGGGTAGAGATCCGCCTGGGCCACGCCGATCAGCGCGGACTGGGCGGCGACATTCAGTTCCGCCGCGCGGATGTCCGGCCGGCGGCGCAGCAGGTTGGCCGGCACGTCGTCCAGCACCGCCTGATCGACCAGCGGAATCAGCCCCTGGCGCTCGGCCAGTTCCGCCAGCGGGCCAGGCGGCCGACCCACCAGCACGGCCAGGGCATTGCGCGTGCTCAGGGCCTGATCCTCCAGCTCGGGGATGCTGCTCAGCGTGGCCAGGTACTGCGTTTTGGCCTGCTGCAGGTCGAGTTCGTCACTCTGGCCGCTGGCAAACAGCTTTTCGGTGATTTCGAAGCTGCGCCTCTGCAGCGCGGCATTTTCCGTAGCCACGCGCAGGCGGGCCTCGGTGGTGCGCATCAGGTAATAGGTGTCCGCAACCTGCGCCCGCAACAGCACGCGCACGTCCTCGAAATTGGCCCGGGCGGCGAAGTAGCTGGCGTCGGCCGACTCGATGGCGCGGCTGAAGCGGCCCCAGAAATCCAGTTCCCAGCCGATGTCCACCCCCAGGCTGTGCTGCCAGAACTGGCTGTCCTGCGGGTTGCGTCCCCCGGACTGGCGTTGATCCACATACAGGCTGTCAGCGCTGGCCTGCAGAACCTGTGGATAACGTCCCCGGCTGGCGATGCCCAGTTGCGCGCGCGCCTCCATGACCCGCAGGCCGGCGATGCGCAGGCTGCCGTTGTGGATATCGGCTTCGGCGATCAGGCGGTCGAGCAGCAGATCGCCGAACACCTGCCACCAGGCGGACACATCCGGTTCCGGCCGCTGCTGGCTGGCCAGCTCGATGGCCGGGCTGTTCCAGTGATCGAGCCAGGCTTCGCCCGGCGGCTGGAAGTCCGGCCCCACCCGTATGCAGCCGCCCAGGGCAAGGGCGCCGAGCAGCAGCGACGGATAGCGCGCCATCGCGGCGGCGCTTCAGTGTCCGGGCCCGCCGGGCGCCGGTTGATCCCTGACCCATTGCCAGAACAACTGGTAACCCACGGCCAGCACCACCGGCCCGATGAACAGGCCGATCACTCCGTTGGTGACCATCCCGCCCAGGGCGCCGATCAGCACCACCGGCACGGGCACGTTGACGCCCCGGCCGAGGAGCAGCGGCTTGAGCACGTTGTCGGCCAGGCCGGCGATGAACAGGTAGACGGCGAACACCAGCGGCACGGTGCCAAAGCCCTCCGTGCTGAACACATAGACGATGACCGGGACGGTGATCAGCGTGGCGGGCAACTGCATGATGCCCAGCAGCAGGACCGCCAGGGCCAGCAGGCCGGCGCCGGGAACGCCCTTGATCACCAGGGCGACGCCGATCAGCAGCATCTGGATGAAGGCGATGCCCACCACGCCCATCGCCACGGCACGAATGGTCGAGGTGCATAGCCGGGCGATCTGCGGACCTTTCTCCGGCCCGGAAATGCGCGAGGCGATGTCTATCGCGCTGCGGTTACCCAGCTCGCCATACGCCATGAAGATGCCGGCGATGATCAGCGCGACGATGAAGATCAGCAGGCCGATCCCGAGGCCGGCGAGCGAGCCGAAGGCGACCAGGAGGGCGGCCTTGATCTGTGGCGCGAAGCGCTGCATGGCCCCGCTGAAGTCGATGGACGCCTGCAGCCAGGCGTCGTACAGCGGCTGGCCGATCAGCGGCCAGTTGGCCACCGACGCTGCGGGGGGGCGGACGCGGAAATCGCTGGCGCGAATGAGGTCCAGGGACTTCTCCACGGATTCCGCCAGGGAAGTGCCCAGCAGGATGAGGGGCACCAGCAACACCACCACGGCGACCAGCACCAGCAGCGTGGCGGACCCGCCGTCATGGCCGCCCAGGCGTTCGCGCAGCCAGCGATGCAGCGGATACAGGGTCACCGCCAGGATCAGCGACCAGAGCATGAGGTTGAGAAAGGGGCGAAAGATCTGAAAGCAGAACAACACCAGCACCACGATCAGACCGGCGCGGATCAGCACATCGAGCAGGTCGCGAGCCTGGTCGGAATAGGCGAAGGGCGGCATGGAGAACTCCTTGCCGCGCGCGGCGCCGCGGCGAGATGGTCAACCCATCGATAGACAGCGCTCCACGGCAGAGTGCGCTGGCGGGCCCTGGCTGAGTGTATGCATCGCCGGCTATCGGAAACCCGGGCGTGTCGGGCACTTCGGCGCGAATCCCCGTGTCGGAACTCACACAGCTTCCTGATACCGCACTGATGGTAGGGTTATTCCCGGCGCGGGCATCGTCGCCAAGGATGTCGCCGTAGTGGTGCTCCCCCTTTCCTGGGAGATCGTCACATGATTGGGCGCACCAGTTTCCAGCAGCGCAAGCGGGTCCTGCTGGTCGATGACGACCTGGGCCACCCGAGCAGGGCCCGCGGTCGGGTACTGCAGGACCTGATCAGCGAATTCAACTCCCGCAACACCGACGTGGTCGGCGCCGCCTCCTACGAGGACGGCATGGCCGCGGTGGTGTCCGACGCCGCCCTGCACTGCATCTGCGTGGACTGGACGCTGGGCCGCAACGATCAGCGCAGCCATGCCCAGGCGCTGGAACTCCTGCATGCCATTCGCCAGCGTCACGAACGGGTGCCGGTATTCCTGATGGCCGACCGCGACGCCAAGCGCAGCATCACGGTGGAGGCCATGGGGCTGGCCGACGAATTCCTCTGGATGCTGGAAGACACCGCCCCCTTCGTGGCCGGGCGGGTGCTCGCTGCGATCGAGCGCTATCTGGAGCGTCTGCTGCCGCCGTTCACCGATGCCCTGATCCGCTACACCCTCAAGGACGAACACTCCTGGGCGGCGCCCGGTCACCAGGGCGGGATCGCCTTCACCAAGTCGCCGGTCGGCCGGGTGTTCTTCGATTTCTTCGGCGAAAACCTGTTCCGCGCCGACAGTGGCATCGAGCGTGGCAACCTCGGCTCGGTGCTCGACCACAGCGGCCCGGTCGGCGCCTCCGAGGCCTTTGCGGCGCGCATCTTCGGCGCCCATGCCAGCTATGCGGTGCTCAACGGCACCTCGGGCTCGAACCGGGCGATCTTCATGGCCTGCGTGGGCGAGAACCAGATAGCCCTGTGCGACCGCAACTGCCACAAGTCCATCGAGCAGGGCCTGGTGCTGTGCGGCGGCGTGCCGGTGTACATGACGCCGACCCGCAACCGGTTCGGCATCATCGGCCCGCTGTTGCCGGAGCAGTTCGATCCACAGCGGATCGCCGACGCCATCGACCATCATCCCCTGCGCGGCCAGATGCGGGGCGACAAGCCGGTCTACGCGGTGCTGACCAACTGCACCTACGACGGCATGTGCCTGGACGCCGAACGCGCCGAGGCGCTGCTGGGGCAGAGCAGCGACCGCATCCACTTCGACGAGGCCTGGTACGGCTATGCGCGGTTCAATCCGCTGTACCGCGGGCGCTTCGCCATGCGCGGCGATCCGCTCGAGCATGCCGCCAACGCGCCGACGGTGTTCGCCACCCACTCCACCCACAAGCTGCTGGCGGCGCTGTCGCAGTCCTCGTTCATCCACGTCCGCAACGGTCGCAACCCGATCGAGCACAGCCGCTTCAACGAATCCTTCGTGATCCAGGCCAGCACCTCGCCGCTCTATGCGATGTTCGCCTCCAATGAAATCGGCGCGGCCATGATGGATGGCCGAGGCGGCTACACGCTGACGCAGGATGCGATTCGCGAGGCGGTGGATTTCCGCCAGGCCCTGGCGCGCGTCCATCGCGAGTTCGCCAGCCGCGGCGACTGGTTCTTCGAACCCTGGAACGCCCCGCAGGTGCGGGACCGCAGCGGCACGCTGGTCGACTTCGCCGATGCCGACAGCGAGTGGCTGGCCAGCGAGCCCAGCTGTTGGGAGCTGGAGCCGGGCGCCGAGTGGCATGGCTTTGCGGGCCTGAAGCCGGGCTGGTGCCTGCTCGACCCCATCAAGGTCGGCATCCTGGTGCCGGGCATGGGCAATGACGGCGAGTTGCAGGCCGAGGGCGTACCCGCGCCGATTCTCGGCGCGTTCCTGTACCGGCAGAACATCGTGCCGTCGCGCATCACCGACTTCATGGTGCTGTGCCTGTTCAGCATCGGGGTGACCAAGGGCAAGTGGGCCACGCTGATCAACGTGATGCTGGCCTTCAAGCGCCATCACGACGAGAACCAGCCCCTGGAGCGCGTGTTGCCCGATCTGGTGGCACAGCACGCTGCGCGTTACGGCGGCATGGGGCTGCGCGATCTGAGCCGGGAGATGTTCGAGTACATGCGCTCCAGCCGCATGGATGCGCTGCAGGCGCAGGCCTTCGGCCAGTTGCCGCGCATCGAAATGACGCCGCGCGCCGCCTTTCAGGCCCTGCAGGCCGGCGACGCCGAACTGCTGCCGCTGAACCAGGCGGCCAACCGGGTCACCGGCGTCGGCGTGATGCCCTATCCGCCGGGCATCCCCATCGTCATGCCCGGCGAGAACATGGGCGCGCTGGACGGCCCGTGGCTGCGCTACATCCAGGCCCTGCAGGACTGGGGCAACCGCTTCCCGGGCTTCGAGAAGGAGGTGTCGGGAGCGGTGCACAGGGACGGCGATTACCACTTCTGGTGTCTCAAGTAACCCGAACCTTGCCGTCCCGTGGAGGCCTCCGCCATGAGTCGCTCGCAAACGCCGTTGCCCCCCGCCCTGGCCCGGCGCTATCCGGTGCTGATCGTGGCCAGCGCACGCGGCCATGAGGAGGACGTGATCCTGCACAGCGCCGAGGGCGTCATGCGCGCGCTGGAGGACCATGATCTGGCAGTGGAGCTGGCCGGTTCCCTGGACGATGCGCAGATCGCCCTCCTGTCCAATCCCGCCTATTGCTGCGTGATCCTGGGCTGGGGCCTGTGCGAGCAGGATCTGCACAAGGCGCAGCAGGTGGTGCGCCTGATTCGCCGGCGCACCGCCCAGTTGCCCCTGCTGCTGGGCATGACCCAGGCCCACCACCACCGCGTGCCGTTGGCATTCGTCGAGCAGATGGACGGTTTCATCTGGCTGCCGGAAGACAGTCCCGCGTTCATCGCCGGGCGCATCGCCGCGGCGGCCCGGCGCTACCTGGACAGCATCCTGCCGCCGTTCTTCGGCGCCCTGGTCAACTTCGCCGATACCTGCGAATACTCCTGGCACACCCCGGGCCATACCGGCGGCACCGCCTTCATGAAGACCGCGGTGGGGCGCAGCTTCCTCGATTTCTACGGCGAGCAGATGCTGCGCTCGGACCTCAGCGTGTCGGTGGGCGAGCTGGGTTCGCTGAACGATCACTCGGGGCCGATGGCCGAGGCGGAGCGCTATGCCGCCCGGGTGTTCGGTGCCGACTTCACCTTCTTCTCGGTGGGCGGCAGCTCGGCCAGCAACCAGATCATCCTGCACGCCTCGGTGACCGATGGCGATGCCGTGCTGGTCGACCGCAATTGCCACAAGTCGCTGAACTACGCGCTGAACATGTCCGGCGCCGTGCCGCTGTATCTGCGGCCGCGGCGCAACGCGCGCGGCCTGATCGGCCCGGTGCCGCAAAGCGAGCTGACCCCCGAGGCGGTGGCGCAGAAACTGGCCGAAAGCCCGCTGGCGCGCGACAAGCAGGCACGCCCGGTGCTGGCGGTGCTGACCAACTCGACCTACGACGGCCTCTGCTACAACGTGCAGACCACCACCCGCGAGCTGAGCAGGACGGTCGATCGCATCCACTACGATGAGGCCTGGTACGCCTACGCGCGCTTCAACGCCCTGTATGAGGGGCGTTATGGCATGCACCGCGGCGAACGGCATGCCGACGACGCCACGGTGACCGTCACCCACTCCACCCACAAGCTGCTCGCCGCGCTGTCGCAGGCGTCGATGATCCACATCCGCTCGGGCAAGGTGCCGGTCACGCCGGCGCTGTTCAACGAAGCCTTCATGATGCACACCTCCACCTCGCCGCAGTACAGCATCATCGCCTCCACCGATGTGTCGGCGAAGATGATGGACGACGCCGGCGAATACCTCACCGACGAGTCCATCGGCGAGGCCATCGCCTTCCGCCAGGCAATGGTGCGGCTGGACCGCGAGATGCGCGAACGCGACGGGCAGGACTGGTGGTTCGGGGTCTGGCAGCCCGACGAGGTGGACGGCGTGCCGTTTGCCGACGTCGACCCGCAGGCCCTGCGCCACGGCGACGCCTGGGTGCTCAAGCCCGGGGCCCGGTGGCATGGCTTCGGCGACCTCGGGGCGGACTACTGCATGCTCGACCCGATCAAGGTCACTGTGCTGACGCCCGGGCAGAGCCTGGAGGGCGACATGCAGGACAGCGGCATCCCGGCGCCGCTGGTGTCTTCCTTCCTGTCCAGTCGCGGCATCGTGGTGGAGAAGACCGAGCCGTATTCCATCCTGGTGCTGTTCAGTGTCGGCGTGACGCGTGGCAAGTGGGGTTCGCTGGTGGCCGGCCTGATGGAATTCAAGCGCCATTACGACGCCAACGCGCCGCTGGAACAGGTGATGCCCGACCTGCTGGCCAGCTATCCCGAGCGCTATGCGGGTATGGGCCTGCGCGATCTGGCCGGGGCGATGCACCAGGACATGCTGGATTCACGCCTGCTGCACAACATGGATGCGGCGTTCAGCCTGCTGCCCGACCCGGTGTCCTCGCCACGCGACACCTACGCCCGCCTGGTCAGGGGAGAGATCGAGCAGATCGCCGTGCGGGACATGCTCGACCGTACCGTGGCGGTGCAGATCGTGCCGTATCCGCCGGGCATTCCGCTGATGATGCCGGGCGAAAAGGCCGGTGCCGACAAGCGCGCCATCATCGACTACCTGCTGGCCATGGAGCTGTTCGACAGCCATTTCCCGGGCTTCGGGCATGACAACCATGGCGTCGAGGTGGAGCACGGCGCTCAGGGAGAGCTGACTTACAGGGTCTACGTCGTCAAACAGTAACGCCCGGCTTCCGCCCGGGCGCGCAGGCCCGGACACGGGCCGCCGCCGCGGAGAGTGCGAGGAGTTCTGCAATGGCTGAGTCAAGCAAGAAGATGGGCCTGGTGGGCCTCACCACCCTGGTGGCGGTCAACATGATGGGCTCGGGCATCATCATGCTGCCCTCGAACATGGCGCAACTGGGCGCCGTATCGCTGCTTTCCTGGGTGGTGACGGCGATTGGCTCGATGGCCATCGCCTACTGTTTCGCCCAGTGCGGACTGCTCTGCAACCGCTCGGGCGGCATGTCCGCCTACAGCGAGGAGGCGCACGGCAAGTCGGCGTTCTTCCTGTGCTCCTTCCTCTACTTCCTGTCGCTGGCCATCGGCAACGTGGCGATCGGTATCTCCGCGGTCGGCTACCTGTCGTCGTTCGTGCCCTGGCTGAGCAGCGGCGCCATCCCGCTGTTCATCGGCACCGTCGGCCTGCTGTGGATCACCACGGTGGCCAACTTCGGCGGGCCGAACATCACCGGCAAGATCGGCACGGTCACCGTCTGGGGCGTGATCATTCCGGTGGCCGGCCTCAGCCTGATCGGCTGGTTCTGGTTCAAGCCGGAGGTGTTCGCCGCCGCCTGGAACCCGAACAACATCGCCGTCAGCGATGCCATCACGCAGAGCATTCCGCTGACCCTGTGGGCCTTCCTCGGCATGGAGTCGGCCGCGCAGAGCTCCGACGCGGTGGAAGATCCCAAGCGCAACGTGCCGCTGGCCTGCCTGTTCGGCACCCTGGGCGCGGCGGTGGTGTACGTGCTGTCGACCACGGTGATCCAGGGCATCGTGCCGAACGCCGAGCTGGCCAATTCCTCGGCGCCGTTCGCCTACGTGTATGCGCAGATGTTCAACCCGCTGGTGGGCAACGTCATCATGGCGCTGGCCGTGATGGCCTGTATCGGCTCGCTGCTGGGCTGGCAGTTCACCCTGGCGCAGACGGCCAAGATGACCGCCGACCAGGGGATGTTCCCCAAGCTGTTTTCCAAGGTGACGGCGGCCAACGCGCCGATCATCGGCATGATCGTGTGCGGCATTCTGCAGACCCTGCTGGCCCTGTCGACCATCTCGCCCAATGCCAGCGAGCAGTTCGGCAAGCTGGTCAGCCTGGCGGCGGTGACCAACCTGATCCCCTACGTGACCGCGCTCACCAGCCTGCTGGTGATGATGTACAAGGCCGATGTGGGTCCGTCGGTGTTCAGCCGCAACACCGTGGTGCTGCTGATTGCCATGGCCTATTCGTTCTACGCGATCTATGCCTCCGGCAAGGACGCCGTGTTCGGCGCCACCCTCGTGCTGGCGGTCGGTTATCTGCTCTACGGCTTCGTCGCCAAGCGCTTCGCCACCGAACGGCCCGTCGCCGTGGCTGCAGGCTAAGGCAGGTGCTTTCCGATGGCCACGACATTCGCATGTAGGGACAGGAGATGAACATGAAGCGACACACCATTGCCAGTCTGCTGCTGGTCGGCCTGCTCGCACTGCTGCCGGTGCTGGCGGGAGCCAATACGCTAGAACGCGTACGCATGAACAACACCTTCACACTGGGCTATCTGCCTGACTTCGAGCCATTCAGCAGCGAGTCGGGCGGCACGGTCAGTGGCTACGGCATCGAGCTGTGCCTGAAGATTGCCGACCGGGTGAAGGCAGAGCTGGGCCTGAGCGATATGCAGGTGCGCTATGAGGCTGTCAGCCGTGGCGAGGTCATCGGCGCCATCCAGTCGGGGGCGATCGACATCTTCTGCACGCCGACCCCGGAAACCCTGGCGTACCGCAAAGAGGTAAGCTTTTCGCGACCGGTGTACACCGCCGGCCTGGCCGTGGTGGTGCGCACGGATGCCGCGCCCCAACTGGTCAGGGTGCTCAGCGGCGAGCCGGCACACACCGGCCCGACCTGGCGCGCCACCATCAACCAGGGGCTGGCCAAGCACACCTACGCCACGATCGAGGGCGGGATCACCGAAGAATGGGCGCGCGACCGGATGCGCAAGCTCGGGGTGATCGCCACCCTGGTCACGGTCGATAGCCACGAGCAGGGCATCCAGTGGGTGGCCGAACGCAAGGCGGATGCCTTCTTCGGCGAGCGCATGCTTTTGCAGACGGATCTGCGCAAGCGTGCGGACGCCGACCAGATGCAGGTGCTGGACACCCTGTTCGGCTTCATGCCGGTGTCCTTTCCCATTGAGCGCGGCGATGAAGACTTCCGCTTGCTGGTTGATACCGTGATCAGCGAGCTGTACCGCTCGGGCGACATCGTACGGGTGCACCGCCAGTACTTGGGGGAACTCCGCGAGGGCGCGGAACTGCTTTTCCCCATCTATGCGCTGCCCTAGCAAGAAGACCCGTGCAGGAACCCAAGATGACAGTAGCACCGCCATGAAGCGCTCCCGTTTGGCCATTACCGGGCTGCTGTTCAGCGCGCTGGCCACCCTCAAGGGTGTGATCGACGACATCGTGCGCGATATCGATCGCTTCGAGTAGGCCGTACACCTTGACCCTGCTGGCTGGGTGTTCAGCCCCCCAAGGCGATGGTTGCGAAGACCAGTGCCACGCCCAGCAGGGTGAACATCAGTGCGGTGATGCCGGGGCTGCGCGCACCCGCAAAGCGCCCGTAGCCCAGGCCGATGAGAAACAGCATGAGCAGGGCGATGGCATTGGAAGCGCGCAGTGCATACAGCGGCGCCTCCAGCAGTACGAACGGCAGCACCACCGGCAGGGTGGAGAGCACTACCAGCAGGAACACGGCGAGTGCCGCAAGCAGGTCGCTCCAGTCGGGTTTCAGGCTGGTGTGCGCGACAGGCTGCTCCAGCACCCGCTGGTGCAGCGTCTGGACATCCTCGGTGCGCATCACCCGGCCGACCAGCACCGGCATGGCATCGGCCAGCAGGGCGAAGGCCTGGGGAGAACCCAGCGGAAGCGTCTTGAGCTGCCGCAGCAGGCGCCAGGTGTGGCCGCGCTCGGCCAAACGGTTGAGCAGCAGCATGCAGCCGTCTATCAGGCCCCAGGCCAGGTTGCAGCCCAGGCTGGCGATCAGTAGTTCGCGCACCGAGCTTTCTCCTGCGTTGGCCACGCTGAAGGTGCCGGTGAAGGTCAGCACCATCAACAGGCCGAACAGGATTTCGGACATCCGGGAAACCGGATCGAGCACACGTTCCCTTACGGGCTTGATGTCGGCTGTCTCGTTGATCGCCATGGTTTTTGCGCTGCCGGCGTAGGTGACATTAATGTCAGTCCCCTTCAGCTACCTCCCTCCAACTGCTGTCCGGGTCAAAGCGCGTCATGGCCAAGGCCTGCTTGCTGCCGTCCGGTCCCAGGTCTTTCTCGAACACTACGCCGTCGTGACTGATCATGAAGCTCATCACGCCACTGTCGCCGTAGGCAGACGGCCAGGCGATCAGAGCAAAGCCCCGGCTCATGTTGTCGCCGAGCAGGTAATCGTACGAGCCGCCCGGCGCTGAAGGCCCCTGGGCAGTGAGGATGCGGTAACGGTAGCCATGCCAATCGCCATCCGGCAGCTCATCGCCGAACAGCGGACCCAGCGGGCTCTCTTCTTCGCCGGGCGCCTCGGCCCAATACAATCCATCGTGGCGGCCTTCGCTGCTGGCGAATTTCTGCGCGTACTCCAAGGTGCCATCGCCGTCGCGATCCACTTCCGCATAGTCCATCTGTGCGTCGTGGTAGGCGCGCACAGCTTGCAGGGTGGTCAGCTCGTTGCGGCCAATGCGACGTATGCGGATGGTCTCGCCGCCGGCTCGGGTGTCGAAAAACCAGCCGTCCTTGCCTCGTACCAGCGGCAACGGCAGCTCCCAAGCGGTGGTGCCCACCACCAAGTGTGAGCGATTGCGAGACTCTGGGCGGATCTCATGTCGTTCCCGGTACAGGGCGAGAAATGCCTCGACATCTTCGCGCTCGATGCCCTCTAGCGGGATATAGCTGTTCCAGTCATCACCCAGCAGGGCCGCCAAGCGCGTCGCGTCGGCCTGCCGGGTGCCGAGTGCGGCGATAAATGCCGCAACGGCTTCGTCGGGACTGGAGAAGGCCTGCTGTGCCGGCAAGGCGTGGACGGGCACTGCCAACAAGGCCAACAACAGCGCGGATCGTAGAGCTGCATGCATGGCGGGCTCCTTATCGGCGCCCTCCGCGGGCGCCCCCACGAGACGAGGCCATGGCCGGGCGGCTCACCGCCCGCCCGCTGGTACGAGCGGCCTGCGGCCGACTGGCGGCTGCGCGACTGGCCTGTCCGCGTTGCTGGGAGGCCCTTTCCTGGTTGGGCGCGCGGGCACCGGCAAATGCGTTATCGGGTGTGCTCCGGGAGGCGGAGTGCTTCTGGCGCGCCTGTTGGCGGGCCTGCGATGTGCTGCGGGTCTGGTCCCGGGAGGGTTGCCGTGCCTGGGCTGGATCGCGCATTTCGCGGCTCGCGGTCTGCGCCCGTTCGCGGGCCTGGCGATTGCTGGTGGCCGGGCTCTCGAAACCGCGCTGCTCCAGAGTCCGTCGGGCACTCTCGCGGTCGGCGGTGCGGGCCGTGTCGCGGCCTCGCAGGGCCTCGCGCTGCTCGCTGTTGGCCAGGCGCTGGCCATATTGCTCGCGGCTGGCGCGGTCGCGGTAGGGCACGCCGTCGCGGTTGACCGCGTTGTGCTGCCAGTTGTTCTGATTGGCGTTGAGCTGACGGTTGGTGTTGATGTTGTTGTAACGGTTGACATCGATGTCGATGTCGCCGCTGCCCCAGTCGCAGTCGCCCCACAGCGAGTCGATGATGGCCACGCCCGCGGCGAAGCCCAGGCCAGCGACCAGTGCGCTCCCGAAGTAAGAGCCCGCGGGTGGTGGGTAATAGGCCGGCGGATAAGATGGGTAGGGCCAGGTGCCATAGACCACATTGGGGTTGTAGGTGGGCACATAGACCACCTGCGGGTCGGCTGACTCGATGATGATGGTCTGCTGGCTGCTGCCACCGGTCCCTGCCTGGGCCGGCTGCTGGGTGACCGTCTGCTTGTCGTCGGACTTCAGGTTGCCCGCCTCCCGAGCCTGCCGTCGCAGGCGCTGCACTGAGTCCATTACCGAGTCCGGTTGGGCCAGGAAGGCGTCGCCGACCTTCTGTACCCAGGCCGGGTCCTGGCCCAGGGTGGCCAGCACGGCAGGAAAGGCCACCAGCGATTGCACGCTGGGGTCCCAGGGCTGTTCGGAAACCTGGCGAACGGCGGCGTCACCGCTGGCATCCGGGTGCTGCTTGGACCAGGACGCCGCGTCGGCCACGTCGCCGGGGTAGGTGGCGGCCATCAATACCTGAGCCAGCAGCGAATCGGGGTACAGGGCCAGCGGGGCCAGCATCTGGTCGAGTTCCTGAGCGCTGAAGACCTGTTCCGAGGCTGGGGAACGGGGTTCCTCGGCCGCCCAGATCGGCGTACTGGCGGCGCCACACAGCAGCAACAGGAGGTACCAGATCTGAACGCTTGGACGGATATGCATAAGTGTTCTCCTGGCGAAGAACGTGAAGCGGCTGTCGCGCTTCGCTCTGCTCGGCCCGGCGTGTCCTCAAGTGCGCTCCGAAAAAGCATTGCCACGTCGCGGGCCTTTCACGGTGGCTTATCGGTTTTTCAGCACATAGCCATACGCTCGCGTACGTCCGTTGTCGTTGCGCAGATAGACCCCTTGCAACTCCGGCGTGAACCCCGGTAATCGATTGATGCCCTCTTCGAGTGCCAGAAAGTAGTTCAGCACTGGGCCGCCCCAGACTTCACCCGGCACGACGCAGAGAAGACCGGGTGGATAGGGCAGGGCTCCCTCTGCGGCGATGCGACCGTCCGCCTCGCTCAGTGGAACCAGTTCCGCATTGCCACGTACATATTCGATCTGCGCGGCCTGCGGCAGCATTGCCATGGTTGGCAGATGCGCCTTGCGGAACATGTCCCGCTGCAGTTGATTGACGGTGAGGCCGCGGTAGAGGTCGTGCATCTCTTGGCACAACTGACGAATGCTGTAGTCGCGGTAGCGCGCTTGGTGGGCTTCGTAAATTGCCGGCAAAACGCGATTCATCGGCGCGTCGTCCGTGATGAAACGTTCGAAGCGCGTGAGCTGGGCCGCCAGGTGGCTCATCTTGGCCCAGTCCTCTGCCGGGGTGAGCAGGAACAGGATCGAGTTGAGATCGGACTTCTCCGGGACGATGCCGTTCTGGCGAAGGAAGTTGGACAGAATGCCGGCATGTATCCCGAAATCGGTATAACTGCCATCAACCGGGTCGATGCCCGGCGTGGTGAACAACAGCTTGAACGGGTCGATGAAGTACTGATTCTCGGCGTAGCCGGGAAAGGCGTGCCAGCGGTCCTTGGGGTGAAATCTGAAGAAGCGGATGTCGTTGGCGATTTCGTCGGTGGGATAGTCCTGCCAGTTGCGTCCCTCGATCTGCGGAGGCACGAAGGGCCGAATCAGTGTGCAGGTTTCCAGGATCAGTTTGCGGGCATTGATACCAAACTTCAGGCAGTCGCCCCATAGCCTCAACCCGCTGCGTCCGCTGTGGATCGCGGCATTCACATCCAGCGACGCGAACAAGGGGTAGAACGGGCTGGTGGAGGCCTGGGCCATGAAGGCATTGTTCACCCGCGCATGGTTGCAATAGCGCGGCTGGCCCTTGATGTGGCGATCTTTCTTGTGAATCTGCGAGGCCTGGGAAAAGCCGGCCTGCTGCTTATGCACCGACTGGGTGACGAAGATGCCCGGGTCGTTTTCATTCAGCTCCAGCAGCATGGGCGAACAGTCTTTCATGATCGGAATGAACTGCTCGTAGCCGACCCAGGCCGAGTCGAACAGGATGTAGTCGCACAGCTGCCCGATACGATCGACTACCTGGCGGGCGTTGTAGATGGTGCCGTCATAGGTGCCGAGCTGGATGACCGCAAGACGGAAGGGACGCGGCAGCTGGGCCTTGTCGGGCGCCACTTCGGCGATCAACTGGCGCAGATAGTCTTCTTCGAAGCAATGCGCATCGATCCCACCGATAAAGCCGTAGGGGTTGCGCGCCGTTTCCAGGTAGACGGGGGTTGCGCCGGCTTGCAGCAGTGCCCCTTGGTGGACGGACTTATGATTGTTGCGGTCGAACAGCACCAGATCGCCGGGTGTCAGCAGGGCGTTGGTGACCACCTTGTTGGACGCTGAAGTGCCGTTGAGCACGAAGTAGGTCTTGTCGGCATTGAACACCCTGGCGGCGTGTTGCTGGGCGGCCAGCGCCGGCCCTTCATGGATCAGCAGGTCGCCCAGCTTGACGTCGGCGTTGCAGATGTCGGTGCGAAACAGCGTCTCGCCGAAAAAGTCGAAGAACTGGCGGCCCGCCGGGTGCTTGCGGAAGAATTCCCCGCCCTGGTGGCCAGGGCAGGCAAAGGTGGCATTGGCGGTTTCGGTGTAACGCTTGAGGGTGCCGAAGAAAGGCGGGAGCAGGGTTTCTTCATACCCCCTCGCCGCAGCTTCCAGCTGATGGCCGTAATAATCGGCGTTGTTGCGGGCGGGATCGAACACGCCGGTGACCTGCAGCAGCATATCGCGCAGATGCGCATAGGCCTCCAGCGCGCGGTTCCCATCCGGTGTGGCGACCAGGAAGATCGGGATGTTGAAGCCAGTGCGCTGTATGACATCCAGGGCGCCCGCCGTGATGTCATCGATGGAGAACACTGCTACGGCGATGTTGGTGTAATCCGTTTGGTCGAGGGAAACGACCTTCCGAGCGGTATTGAAGCAATGACGAACATCTTCGTTGGCCGCAACGTTCAGGCTGTTCATAAGCACCTACCTTCACACGTGGGGCGATGACATCGGCGGAATTCCAGAATGGACCGAGTGTCCGAAGTTTCAGCACAGGTTTTAGATCATCTGCCCGTTCCGACGTGCCGGAATCAAGACCAATAGGCGACTGACGGTTCTATAGGGCTAGCTACCCTTGTCTGCTGCACCGGCGTTCTATGCAGAGTCAGGAGGGTTGCTGGAGTGTCTTCACGGCCACTGGAATCGTGCCGACGAAAGTCACTGTCGCCGATGAGCGGCGGTCCGCACCAGGCATCATGGGCGCGGTGATGCGCTACCTTGAAAGCGTCAGAACCGCTCCGATTGCGATGTTTCCCGGCTTATACCCGGACGGACGAAACGCGGTTTGACCAGCAGGGAAAATCGGGTTGGCAGGGACCATGCCTCCCTCACTGGCGCGCAGGCCAGCAGTGTGAGCGATGTAGCCGTTGTCGCGCTGAGCATTGAAGAGGGACGTCCCGTGCCAACACACAGCCATCGATTTCCTCACCCCGGCCTGGCGCTAGCCCTCCTGCTGGGCGTGCTGGCGGGCTGTGGCGACGAACCGCCCCCTGCAGTCGCAGTGCCGGACATCCCGTTCGTCACTGTCGCCACCCAGGACGTAAGCATCCCCCTCGATGTGGTGGGCGAGACCATCGGTTCCGTCGATGTGACCATCCGTGCCCGGGTGGACGGTTTCCTTGAAGGTATCCATTTCAAGGAAGGCACCTTCGTCGAGAAGGGCGCCCTGCTGTACACCATCGATCCTCAGCCCTTCCAGGCCAAGGTTGCCCAAGCCCAGGCGATGCTGGCCCAGACCCGCACGGCCCTGGTCAAGACCCGCTCGGATCTGGCGCGCATCCGCCCGCTGGCCGCGATGAACGCCGTCAGCAAGATTGACCTGGATGCCGCCGTGGCCAACTACGAGGCCGCGCAGAATCAGGAGGCGGCGGCCAAGGCGCAGGTGCAACTGGCGCAGCTGGAGTTGGGCTACACGCAGATCCACGCGCCCGAACAGGGGCTGATCGGCCTGTCCCAGGCCGAGGTCGGCGACTATGTCAGCCAGAGCAACAATGGCGGATTGCTGAACGTGATCTCGCGCACCGATCCGATAGGCGTGCGCGTCTCGATCACCGAGCGTGGCTACCTGGAGGCGGTCCGACGCCTGGCGGCATCCGCTGAGCGGGGCAAAGCCGAGGAGCTGCCCCCGCGCACCCTCCAGCTGATCCTCGCCGACGGCAGTCTGTACGACCACCTGGGGACGCCCACCAAGGTCGATCGCAACATCGATCCCACCACCGGCTCGCTGACCATCGAGGCCGAGTTTCCCAATCCCCAGAACCTGCTGCGCCCGGGGATGTTTGCACGCATCCGCTTCGATGCCGACGCGATCAAGGGCGCCATCCTGGTGCCGCAGCGGGCGATCAGCGAGCTGCAGTCCGTCCACCGTGTGTTCGTCATCAAGGCGGACGATACCGTCGAGGTGCGTCAGGTGCGGGTAGGGCCGCGGCTGGGCAGCGACTGGGTGATCGAGTCCGGCCTGCAGGCGGGCGAGCGGGTCGCGGTGGAGGGCTTGTTGCGGCTGCGCCCCGGCATGACCGTGCGCCCACGCCCGGCCGAGAGTGGGGATCTGCCGCCGGTGGCGGAGGGTGGCCGGAATGGGTGAGTTCTTCGTCCGCCGCCCGGTGTTCGCGATGGTGATCTCGATCCTCATCCTGATCATCGGCCTGGTGGCCATGGGGCGCCTGCCCATTGCCCAGTACCCGGACATCACGCCGCCGGAAATCAAGGTCGAAGCCACCTACGACGGCGCCAACGCGGTGAACGTCGAGCAGTCGGTGGCCACGCCCCTGGAGCAGAAGGTCAACGGCGTGGAAAACATGCTGTACATGAAATCCACCAACGCGGGTAACGGACAGATGACCCTGTCGGTGGCCTTCGAGGTGGGTTCGGACCAGGACATCTCCAACGTGCTGGTGCAGAACCGCGTTTCGGAAGGCGCCGCGCAGTTGCCCGAGGAAGTCAAACGACGCGGGGTGAAGATCAAGAAGGCGCTGGCCTTCCCGCTGATGCTGGTGACCCTGCGTTCGCCCAATGGCAGCTACGATGCCGACTTCCTGACCAACTACATGTCGATCAACGTGCTCGACGAGGTCTCGCGCATCCAGGGCGTCGGCCAGGTCACCATCTTTGGCGGCTCCGACTATGCCATGCGCATCTGGATCAAGCCGGACCAGCTCAGCCGGCTGGCGCTGACCGTGCCGGACATCGTCAACGCCGTGCAGCAACAGAACGTGCTGACCCCGGCCGGCAAGCTGGGCGGCCCGCCGGCGGCGCCGGGCACCGAGTTCGCCTACGCCGTGCAGACCCGGGGACGGCTGGAGACCCCGGAGCAGTTCGGCGAGGTGGTCGTGCGCTCCAATCCGGATGGTTCCCAGGTGCTGCTGCGCGACGTGGCGCGCATCGAGCTGGGCGCCGAAACCTATAACCAGATCGGCGCCTTCAATGGTCGGCCGGCGGCTGTGATGGCGGTCTACCAGTTGCCCGAGGCCAACGGCCTGCAGGTGGCGGAGCATATCCGCACGGCGATGCAGGGCATGCAGGCGCGCTTTCCCCAGGACATCGAGTATGTGATCTCGCTGGACACCACCAAGCCGGTGTCCGCCGGCATCGAGGAAATTGTCCACACCCTGTTCGAAGCCACCGTCATCGTCACCCTCGTGGTGTTCGTGTTCCTGCAGAACTTCCGCGCCACGCTGATCCCCACGCTGGCGGTGCCGGTGGCGCTGATCGGCACCTTCGCGGTGTTTCCGCTGTTGGGTTTCTCCATCAACACCTTCTCGCTGCTCGGCCTGGTGCTGGCCATCGGCATCGTGGTGGATGACGCCATCGTGGTGGTGGAGGGGGTCTCGGAGAAGATGGAGCGGGGCATGGAGCGGCGCCAGGCGACCATCGAGACCATGAAGGAGGTCAGCGGCCCGGTGATCGCCACCGCGCTGTCGCTCACCGCGGTGTTCGTGCCGGTCGCCGCCATGTCCGGCATCACCGGGCGGCTCTACCAGCAGTTCGCGATCACCATTGCCATCTCGGTGTGCATTTCGGCGGTGGTCGCGCTGTCGTTGAGTCCGGCGCTGTCCAGCACCCTGCTCAAGCCCCATGAGCATGGCGCCCGCAAGGGCTGGCTGGGGCGGTTCTTCGCCCGCTTCAACCGAGCGCTGGACAGGGTGACGGACCGTTACATCGACCTGACCGCCCGCTTCACCCATCGCCCGCTGCGCGCGCTGCTGGTGCTCGGCGCGCTGGTGGTGGCGCTGCTCCTGCTGTTTCGCGCGGTGCCCGGCGGCTTCGTGCCGGAAGAGGATCAGGCCTACCTGATGGCCAACCTGCAGCTGCCCGACGCCGCCTCGCTGGAACGCACCCACGCCGCGGCCGCCAAGGTCGAGGCCATCCTGGCGGCCGAGCCGGCCATCGAGTCGTACACCACGGTGACCGGTTACAGCTTCCTCTCCGGCGCCTCGTCCACCAACAACGCCTTCGTTTTCATCCAGCTCAAGGACTGGGCCGAGCGCCCGGCGGCCGAGGATCAGGCCACCCGCGTCGCGCAACGGCTCAACGGCCGGCTGGCAGCCATCAGCGAGGGCATAGCCATCGCGTTTGGTCCGCCGGCCATTCCGGGCCTGGGCACCGGTTCGGGCTTCTCGATGATGCTGCAGGATCGCAGTGGCAACGCCCCCGACTACCTGGCCGAGCAGGCCCAGGCCTTTATCGAGGCAGCCAGCGCGCGTCCGGAGCTGAGCGGGCTGTACACCACCTACCGGGCCACGGTGCCGCAGATCTTCCTCGACGTGGATACCCAGAAGACCATGAAGCTGGGCGTCGCGCCGGGCGACGTCAACCAGACCCTGGGCGCCTTTCTCGGCGGAGCCTATGTCAACGACTTCAACCGCTTCGGTCGCCTGTACAAGGTGTACGTGCAGGCCGAGACCGGCTACCGGCGCGACCTTGGCGACGCATCGCTGTTCTACGTGCGCAACAGCGGCGGCGAAATGGTGCCGATGAACACCCTGCTGACCAGCGAGGCCACCAGCGGCCCGGAATTCACCTACCGCTTCAACATGTTCCGCGCGGCCGAGATCACCGGCCGGCCGGCGCCGGGCTACACCTCGGCGCAGGCGCTGCAAGCCCTGGAGGAGGTGGCCGCCGCAGTGCTGCCCAGCGACATGTCCTATGCCTGGAACGCCATGTCGTATCAGGAAAAGGCGGCCGAGGGCTCCGGCAGCCTGGTGTTCGTCATGGCGCTGGTGTTCGTCTTTCTGATCCTCGCCGCGCAGTACGAAAGCTGGTCGCTGCCCCTGGGCGTGCTGTTCGGCACGCCGATCGCCATCTGCGGGGCGATGTTCGGCCTGTGGGTCGCGCGCTTTTTCAGCGCCAGCTACGAGAACAACGTGTTCGCGCAGATCGGCCTGGTGATGCTCATCGGCCTGGCGGCGAAGAACGCCATCCTCATCGTCGAATTCGCCCGCACGGAAATCGAGCGCGGCAAGGAGCCGGTGGAGGCGGCGCTGGCCGCCGCGCGGCTGCGCTTCCGGCCGATCCTGATGACCTCGTTCGCCTTCATTCTGGGGGTGATACCGCTGATCCTGGCCAGTGGCGCCGGCGCCGAGGCGCGCAAGATCATGGGCATGACCGCCTTCGCCGGCATGCTCACCGCCACCCTGGTGGGCGTCGTGCTGGTGCCCGGTCTGTTCGTGGTCGTCGAGCGCTACCTCACCCGCCGCAAGCACCCGGCCGCCGGCTCGATCGGCGAGGAAGCCGAGCCATGAGCGGCGTTGCGGCGCGCCCCGTGCACATCGTCCTGTTGGCGGGCGGTCTGCTGCTGGGCGGCTGCATGGTCGGGCCGGACTACCAGCGTCCCGCCCTGGACATGCCCTCCAGCTACCGCGAGCCGGCGCCGATCGACGACACCTTCGCCAACCTGCCCTGGTGGGGGCTGTTCGCCGATCCCGCCCTCGACGCGCTGATCGAGGAGGCGCTGGCCAACAACCGCGACCTCGGCGTCGCGCTGGCGCGCATCGAAGAGGCGGCGGCGATCCTGAGCGTGGTGCGCGCCAATCAGTTTCCCTTCTTCGACATCCAGGCAGGTGCGGGCCGGACCTCGACCAGCGAGGACGTGCTGGGCGGCGGCGTGACCGACAACAGCTTCAGCCTCGGCGGCGTGGCCTCGTTCGAGGTTGACCTGTGGGGCAAGCTGCGTCGGGCGACCGAGGCGGCGCGGGCGGACCTGCTGAGCACCGAAGCCGCGGCGCGCAACGTCACCATCTCGCTGATCGCCTCGGTGGCCATCAGCTATTTCCAGCTGCTGGACCTGGAGAACCGGCATGGCATCGCCGTGCGCACCCTGGCGTCGCGCGAGGACTCGCTGGGCATCATCCGCGAGCGGTACGGCAAGGGCACGGTGCCCGAGCTGGACGTCAACCAGGCCGAGATCGAGGCCGCCGACGCCCAGGCGTCGGTGGCCGCCTTGGAGCGCGCGGTGCGCGAGACCGAGAACGCCCTGAGCGTGCTGGTCGGCTCGCGACCCCGGGTCATCGCGCGCGGCTCGCCGCTGGCGGCGCAACGCGTGCCGGTCGAGGTGCCAGCCGGCCTGCCGCTGAGCTTGCTGGAGCGGCGTCCGGACATCCTGGCCGCCGAGCAGCAGCTGGCCGCCGAGACCGCGCGCATCGGCATCGCGCGCGCTCAGCGGCTGCCCTCCCTGTCGCTGACCGGCAGTTTCGGCTACGCCAGCCGCGACCTGAGCGATCTGGTCGACAGCGGCAATGAAAGCTGGAACCTCCTCGCCAACCTGTTTGCGCCGATTTTTAACGCCGGGCAGCTCCGGGCGGTGGAGGAAACGCAGCGCCAGCGCGCCGAACAGGCGCGGCTGGGCTATGAGCAGGCTGTCCTGAATGGCCTGCGCGATGTGGATGACTCGCTGACCCGGGTGCGCACGTCGCGCAACGAGCATCTGGCTCGCCAGCGCCAGCTGGCGGCGGCGCGCAACGCGGCGCGGCTGTCGCGGGCACGTTATGACGGCGGCCTGGTCAGCTACCTCGAAGTGCTGGATTCCGAGCGCAGCCTGTTCCAGGCGGAGCTGCTGGAATCGCAGACCCGCCAGCAGCAGCTGAGCGCGGTGGTGGGCCTGTACCGCGCGCTGGGTGGCGGGTGGCTGGCCGACGCGCCGGGAGGAGACGGGCCGGCGCACAAACGCTGAGGGTGGCTGCGGCGCAGCATTTTCTGCTTCAGGGCCTGCAATGATGAACACGCGCATCCTGCTGGTGTTGTGGATGCTTCTGCTGACCGGCTGTGTGTCGGGCCTCCCGCCCGAGGTTGTTGCGCCCGGCACCTGGCGGCAGGTCGATCACGCCATCCTCGCCGCCTCGCAAGACGCCACCGAGCAGGCCAGCCACTTCGCGCGCGATGCCATGCAGGAATGGCGGGAGCAGGTCTACCAGCGCACCGAGGCGGAGTTCATCCCCTGGTTTTCCAGCTACCGGGCCCGCCAGTGGCTGAGTGTGAAGCTGTCCTGGTACCGGCTGGGCGCCGCTGACGAGGAGCAGGTCGTCGACCGGTTGGCGTTCTACCTGCAGCAGCAATACCGCAAGCGCGTGCTGGTGCCGGTGGCCAGGGAAACGGATCCTGTCAGGATCAGGGAGCGCACGACGCGCTTCTACCTCTGGCTGATGGGTGAGCTGCTGGCGAGGATTCCCGCGCGCCATGGGGTTCCCGCGGAGCAGTTCGAGCGACGGCTCGAGGCAATTCCCGCCATCACCCTGGCGCCGCCCCCGAACCGGAACGCCTCGCTTGGGCAGCTGATCCGCACCGAGCGTCTCGACAGGCTGCCCGCCTACCGCGCCCTGGCGGCACATGTCCACAAAGCGCCCGCCGCCGCCGTGCTCTGGTCCGAAGATGCCGGCATTTCGTCCGTGGCGACGCAGGCCAGCCGCCAGCTGACGGCCGAACTGGCCACCAGCGGCGTGGCGAGCGCGGTGTCGGCCATGATCGGCCCGGCGGGTGCGGTGCTGTCCCTGGGTGTGATGGGCGTGACGGCGCTGGTGCGAGAAGGCGACCGGGCAGAGCGGGAAGCCCGGTTGCGTGAAAGCCTCGGTGCCGCGTTCGACGCGCAGTGGCGCGCGTGGCTAAGCAGCCGCGACAACGGTGTAATGGCCGGGGTGCATTACCTGGACGACACCCTGCAACGACAGCTGATGCTGCGACAGGATGCGCCCCGCCAAACTCCGTAGGCTTAGGGAGGTGCCACAGGGACGTACAGCAGGCCGCCTTGTGCGTAGGCCTGGACGTAAAAGGTGCTGCCGCAGCGGTAGTAGGTGACGCCGCCCACCAGACTGGACGCGGGCGAGCAGGGCAGGCGGGTGACGGCTGCCGGTGCCGGGGCGCTGGTAGGGGTGGTCAGCTCGGTGACGACCACCTCGGGTTGCAGTGCCTCGTTGACCAGCGCGCCGGTGGCTGCTCCGACGACGAAGCCCACCGCAGCATCCGAGTGGTCCCAGTCATCATCCCAGTCGGTGTCATGGTCGTGATACTGATACTGCGGTGGCGGCGGGGGCGGTGTATGCCCTTGCGGCGGCTGCCGGCTGCCTGGCGGCGGGTAGCCACCCGGCAGGCGTTGACTGGTGGGTGGCGACCGGTCCCCGGGCGGCCGCTGCTCGGCCGACGGTGGTTGCGCGGGCCGGGAAACCTCCGGTCGCGTTGCGGCGAGATTGGGAGCGCTGGCGCGGAAGCTGTCCCCCGCCATGCCGCCGCCCCGTGCAGAGAAGGCGCCGGAGGCGGCCACGCCGCCACGGGAAAAGCCCCCACCCCCACGCCCTTGCGCGTTGCTGTCCTGCAGGGCGGGGCCCAGCAGCAACAAGGCAGCGGCCAGACCGGTCAGGCTGGTTCTGGCGAGCGACTTCATGGCTGTTCTCCAGCTGGCGCGTCACTCGACGGGGGCGCGACAGCGGGGGCCACGCTGCCCGGCAGCTCGCTGGCGAAGGGAATCTGCCGGGCGTCGGCGGGCGGCGTGAAGACGAAGGCATCATCGGGAAGCGCTGGCTTCAGGTCCCAATCGCGGAAATCCGCCCGGAACTGCGGCTGCCCCTCGGCGTCCGGATAGGTCAGCACCAGACGCACCGGCAGGGGCGTGTCGCCGTCGCGGACCCACACCTGGTAGTCGACGCTGTCCGTCCTTCCGGCAATGTGGTGGACGGTCACGCCGGCCAGGTGGGTTTGCTCCACATAATCGATCTGCCGAGTGCGTCGTTGCAGTTCTTCGCTGGCGTTGCTGACCAGCAGCACCGCAAAGGGCAGGCGCATATCGAGATCACGGATGAAGAACCGGACCGCGTCGTCCACTGTTCCCGGCTGACTGACCTGGGCATAGACGTGGCTCTGCGGGGTGGCGAGGGAGATCTGGTGACCGTTGTAGATGAGTTGGTGGCGCAGGCCGTCGCTTTCCTCGAGATCGACCCGCAGGCGGTCGGGCCGTGCCAGCAGCAGGCGCCGCCTCTCGGCGAACTCGATCTTCTGGCCGTCCGCCTGGACCGCGTCATAGCTGCTCTGGACCGCGACGCTGAAGTGCGGCTGGCCGGCCAGAAAATCGGTCATGCCCAGCAGGATGTCCATGGCCTCATCCGCTTCGGCCTGGACGCTGCCCGGCGTGAAGGGCACCAGGGCGATCAGCGTCAGGCGACCCAGAAACTGGGCGATTGGCGAATGCTTCGGATGCTTGTCCATACGGCCTCGCACGTTCCCCTGCAGGGAATGGCAACGGGGCCTCGGGAGGCCACGTGTTTCACTGTAGTTCGCTCCCGATCCAAGCGTGGCGAAGGCGGGCGTACGGCATCGCCTGCGGCCGAGCTGCCGTGTCGTGGCCAGCCAGTCCTCAGGATCTACGATCATTCTTCGGCGATCTGCGCCAATCCGCCGCGAATGTGTTTTTGGGGATGAGGTGCGGTAGACTCCCCGGCTGCCATCAATGGCGGCAGATGTTTCATCTGCATTCTTGTTGAGCACCTTGCTCACTGCCTTTTCAGTGCGAGACGTACTGTCCTTGGGCGGTTCGCCTAATTCGGCGGCCCTTTCGGGTCGCAATCGAAGGAGGAACTCCGCATCGCTGTCTGCACGCCCATCGTTGCCCGGCGCGCCTTCCACCGGATTGCCCTGCCGGGCCGAGCCGGCTGTGGGACCTGGACAGGTCTTGTCACTGCCCTCCCTTTGCGTCACCCCCGTGGTGACGGCCCATCCTCACACCGCCGGCGTCGGGAGGCCCTGCGCGTGCAGGGCCAGCAATCGTCGCGTCCATCGGCGGTGGCTGAAGTCAAGGAGAATCCCTATGAACTTCCATGGACATTTCATCCAGGCGGCGCTGTTCGACATGGACGGCACGATGTTCGATACCGAGCGCCTGCGTTTCCAGACGTTGAGACAAGCCTCCACTGAGCTGTTCGGCGAAGCCATCGATGACCAGGTGCTGCTCGGCTCGCTCGGGCTGAGCGCGCGCAAGGCCGAGGCGCTGGCCAAGTCGCGCTACGGCGCGGACTACCCCTATGCCGAGATCCGCGCCCGCGCCGATGCGCTGGAGCTGGCCCATGTGCGCGCCCATGGCGTACCGGTGAAGGCGGGACTCTACGAGGTCCTGGAGCGCCTGAAGAAAAGCGGGCTGCGCCTGGCGGTGGCGACCTCCAGCCGGCGCGCCATCGCCGAGGAGTACCTGATCAACGCCAACGTGCTGAAATACTTCGACGCCACGGTGTGTGGCGACGAGGTGAGCCAGGGCAAGCCCCATCCCGAGATCTTTCAGACCGCGGCGGCGGCCCTGGGCTGCGCACCGGCACAGTGCCTGGTCTTCGAGGATTCGGAGAACGGCCTGCTGTCCGGCGCGGCCTGCGGAGGCCTGCCGATCCTGCTCAAGGACATCAAGGAGCCGGCCCCGGCCATCCAGGCGAAGGCGTTGCGTGCCTACGACAGCCTGGAAGCGTTCCTCGCCGACCTGGCACCCTGCACGCCGCTGCTCCCGTTGCCGGCGCTCACCGATCCCTTTCCGCAGACCCATAACGAACATGTCGCCGCCATCCACGGCTTCGGCGCCATCGGTGGCGGCTACCTGGCGCAGCTGTTCGCCCACTGGGATGGCTATACCCGACCGGCGGAGATCGTCGGCGTGACCAACAACCGACTGCTGCGCGACCTGGTCAACGCCTATGGCAAGTACAGCGTGCATTACCCGGATCAGGCCTTCGAACAGACCATCGACCGAGTGCGCCTGGTCGCCGCGGACAATCAGGCGGCCGTGATCGCGCTTTACGAACAGGCCGAGATCGTCGGCCTGAGCCTGCCGGAAGGCGCCATCGCCCAGCAGGCCGGGCTGATCGCCGACGGCCTCATTGCGCGCCGGCGAGCGCGGCGCGGGCCGCTGACCGTGCTGGTGGCCCTGAACAAGGTGGGCGGCGCGGCCTATGTGCGGCGATGCGTCGGCCGGGCGCTGGAGCAGCGTCTGGCGGCCGAAGAGGTGGGCGAGGTGCTGGCGGCGACGATCTTTGCCGAGACGGTGGTCAACCGCATCGTGTCGCGGGTCTCCCGCGAGGCGCTGCTCAAGCAGGTGCGCATCAATGTCGGCAGCTTCTCCGCCGCCGTGCCGAGCGGCAGCTTCGAGACGCTGCCCCGGCAGCCTGGCGCCCTGGGCGTCGAGTCGCTGGTCGCGCTGCTCAGCGAGGCGGCGCAGCTGGATCGGGCGCTGGCAACCCTGAACATCGTGCTCTTCCACAGCGGGCCGGAGATGGCGTTGTACGCCGAGCGCGGCAGCGCCATCCTCGAGCGCCTGCGCCAGGTACGCACGGTGGACGACATCGCCGAGATCCAGGCCATCAAGAACAAGATGCTCAACGGGACCCACGCGATCATCGGCTGGTATTCGGCGCTGCTGGGTTATCGCACCATTGGCCAGGGCATGGGCGACGAACGGGTCAGGCGTCTGGTGCGTCGGCTGCTGGAGCAGGAGATCAAGCCGGCGATGCTGGCGCACAACCTGGCACTGAAGACGCACATCGACACCTTCGTCGAGCGTTTCCTCAAGCGTTGCGAGGAGTCGTTCAAGGACACCTGTGTGCGCGTCGGCCGTGATCCGCGCCGCAAGCTGCAGCGCAAGGAGCGGATCCTCGGCAACATCGAACTGGCCGCCCGCCACGGGATTGCAACGCCGATGCTGGAATTCGGCACCGCCCTGGGCATTGTCTATGCGCTGCGCTACTCCGGCTCGGAAGACAAGGAGTGCCTGTGGATCCGCGACGTCTACGCGCGGCGCCGTTCGGTTGCGGATGTGCTGACCGATGCCAGCGACTACCAGGGGCGCGCCTATGCCGGGCTCGATGCGCTGGCGGACCAAGCCCTGATCGCGCGGATCGCCGGCCATGTGGAGCGCCTGCGCGATCCTGCATCGCCGCACTGGAACTGGCCGTTGGCGAAACAGACCATCCTCGAACCGGCCTGAGACCCTCGGCACCGTTTGATTGACGACCATCAAGGGTGATTGCGCGACATGCGCCTAAAGTGCGGTCGGTTTACTGCGCTTGAGGTGTTGCCATGCAACTGGTTTGTCCGGCGGGCAGCCTGCCCGCCCTGAAGGCCGCGGTGCGGCAGGGTGCCGATGCGATCTATGTCGGCTTTCGCGATGACACCAATGCCCGCCATTTCGCCGGCCTGAACCTGGACGACAAGCAACTGGATGCCGGCCTGCAGCTGATCCGCAAGGAAGGCCGCCAGCTGTACATCGCCGTCAACACCTACGCCCAGCCCGGCGGCTGGCAACGCTGGCAGGCCGCGGTGGACCGCGCCGCCGACCTGGGCGTCGATGCGCTGATCTGCGCCGACCCCGGCGTGCTGGCCTACGCCAGCAAGCGCCACCCCAACCTCAACCTGCACCTCTCGGTGCAGGGCTCGGCCACCAACCCGGCGGCGCTGGCCCTGTTCCAGCAGCGCTACGGCATCAAGCGCGCGGTGCTGCCGCGCGTGCTGTCGCTGGCGCAGGTCAAGGCGCTGGCGGAGAAGACCACGGTGCCGCTGGAGGTGTTCGCCTTCGGCAGCCTGTGCATCATGGCCGAAGGCCGCTGCCACCTGTCGTCCTACATCACCGGCGAATCGCCCAACCTGTGCGGCGTCTGCTCGCCGGCCAAGGCGGTGCGCTGGGAGCAGGAAGCCCAGGGCCTGAGCTCACGCCTCAACGGCGTGCTCATCGACCGCTACGCCGACGGCGAGGCCGCCGGCTACCCGACCCTGTGCAAGGGCCGCTTCATGGTCAACGGCCAGCGCTTCCACGCCCTGGAAGAACCCACCAGCCTGAACACCCTGGACCTGATCCCGCAGCTCGCCGAGATCGGCATCGCCGCCGTGAAGATCGAAGGCCGCCAGCGCAGCCCGGCCTACGTCGAGCAGGTCACTCACGTCTGGCGCGAGGCGCTGGATGCCTATAAGCGCGCGCCGAAGAACTTCGCCGTGCAGTCCGGCTGGCGCGCCGCGCTGGGCGGGCTGTCCGAGGGCAGCCAGACAACCCTGGGCGCCTACCACCGTGCCTGGCAGTGAGGAGAACCGCATGAAACTCAGCCTGGGACCGGTCCTGTTCTACTGGACCCGCGAAACACTGCAGACCTTCTACGCCGACATGCTCCAGCAGCCGCTGGACATCATCTACCTGGGCGAGACCGTCTGCTCCAAGCGCCGCGCCTTCAGCCTTGACGGCTGGCTGGGTCTGGCCCGCGAGCTGCGCGAGGCCGGCTGCCAGGCCGAACTGGTGCTCTCCGGCCTGACCCTGATCGAGGCGGCCAGCGAGCTATCCAGCCTGCGCCGCCTGTGCAACAACGGCGAGCTGCTGGTGGAGGCCAACGACATCGGCGCGGTGCAGATGCTCAGCGAAAACCGCCTGCCGTTCGTCGCCGGACCGGCCCTGAACATCTACAACGGCCACGCGCTGGCCGAGCTGATCGACCTGGGCATGCGCCGCTGGTGCCCGCCGGTGGAAGTCTCCGGCGCGCTGGTGCGCGACAGCCTGCAGCAGCTGGATACGCTGGGCGTGCCGCGTCCGGAAGTGGAGCTGTTCGCCTACGGACACCTGCCGCTGGCCTACTCGGCGCGCTGCTTCACCGCCCGCGCCGAGAACCGCCCCAAGGATGACTGCGAGTTCGTCTGCCAGAACTACCCCGAAGGCATTCCGCTGCTCAGCCAGGAGGGCGAGGCGATGTTCACCATCAACGGCATCCAGACCATGTCGGCTAGGGTCTGCAACCTGCTCGCCGAATACCCGCAGCTGCGCGACAGCGGCGTCGACATCCTGCGCCTGAGCCCGCGCGCCGAGGGCATGGCGGAGATCATTCGCGGCTTCGACGCGGTGCGTGGCGGCGCCCTGCCGCCGCTGGCCATCGATGGCTGCAACGGCTACTGGTACGGCCAGCCCGGCATGCTGCGCGCCGAGGAGGTGGGCCTGTGCTGACCCTGAGCCCGAAACTGGCGCGCCTGGCCCTGAAGGTCGGTGAGCCGCTACTGCCGCTGAGCCGCCACGTGCCCTTCGCGATCCAGAAGCAGGTGCTGGAGCGCGCGGTGGCGCGCATCTTCGCCGCGCCGCTGGCCGATGGCGCCTTCGACCTGCTCGACGGCCGCTGGCTGCGCCTGGAGGTCAGCGACCTGGGCCTGGCCTGGAATATCACCCGCACCCCGGGCGGGTTGCGGCTGGTGCGTGGCGACAGCGCCGACGTGTGCATTCGCGGGCAATGGAAGGAGTTCCTGCTGCTGGCCAGCCGCCAGGAAGATCCGGACACGCTGTTCTTCCGCCGGCGCCTGGTGATCGAGGGCGACACCGACCTGGGCTTGGCGATCAAGAACCTGCTCGACAGCCTGGATCCGGACGACATGCCAGCCTGGCTGTGGCAGCTGCTGCGCACCCTGGGCGAGGCGGCGAAGGAGGGCGCCCAGCCGGCTCAGCCCGCCGCCAGCCTGTAAACCGCGCGGCGGCGCGCCGCCGCGCTGGTCTACGCTTGAGTTCCAGACCCCCAACGGAGGAACTGGAACATGCAGGCGACTCTCCCCCCGGCCTTGCGCGCGCTGCGCCTGCCGCTGCGTCTGCGGCTCTGGGATGGCCAGCAACTGGAGCTCGGCCCGGACCCGCGCGTGACCCTGGACATCAAGGATCCGGCGCTGCTCGCCCTGCTGGCGAGCCCGCGCCTGGACGCCCTGGCCGGCGCCTATATCGACGGTGGCCTGGACCTGCAGGGGCCGCTGCCCGATGTCATTGCCCTGGCCGACCAGCTCAGCGCTGCCATGGGGGTGGCCGACAGCACCGCGCCGGAGGCGCGCGTGGCCCATGACCGGCAGACCGACGCCGAGGCCATCGCCTACCACTACGACCTGTCCAACGCCTTCTACGCCCTGTGGCTCGATCCGGAGATGGTCTACTCCTGCGCCTATTTCCCGACCGGCACGGAAGACCTGGCCACGGCGCAGCGCGCCAAGCTCGATCACCTGTGCCGCAAGCTGCGCCTGCAGCCGGGCGAGCGACTGCTGGATGTCGGCTGCGGCTGGGGCGGCCTGGCGCGCTTCGCCGCCCGGGAGTACGGCGTCCAGGTCACCGGCATCACCCTGAGTCGCCAGCAGCTGGCGCTGGCCCGCGAGCGGGTCGACGCCGAGGGTCTGGCGGATCGCGTGAGCCTGGAGCTGATGGACTACCGCGACCTGCCCGGGGACGGGCGCTTCGACAAGGTGGTCAGCGTCGGCATGTTCGAGCACGTCGGCCACGCCAACCTGGGGCTGTACTTCCGCCACCTGTTCGACGCGGTGCAGCCGGGCGGCCTGGTGCTCAACCACGGCATCACCTCGCGCTATCCGGATGGCCGGCCGGTCGGCCGCGGCGCCGGCGAGTTCATCGGACGCTACGTGTTCCCCCACGGCGAACTGCCGCACCTGTCCACCGCCATCGCGCAGATGAGCGAGCAGGGGCTGGATGTGGTGGACGTGGAAAGCCTGCGCCTGCACTACGCGCGTACCCTCGAGTTCTGGAGCGGCAACCTCGAGGCGCGGCTGGCGGAAGCCGCGCGGCTGGTCGACGAGAAGACCCTGCGCATCTGGCGCCTGTACCTCGCCGGTTGCGCCTACGGCTTCCGCCACAACTGGATCAACCTGCACCAGATCCTCGCCGTGCGGCCGCTGGCCGACGGTTCGCACAGGTTGCCCTGGAGCCGCGCCGACCTGTATGTCTGAGGCACCGAACCGGTAGGAGCGGCCGTAGGAGCGGCTTCAGCCGCGATGCTTGTCGTGCGGTCATGGGCGAAAACCGGCGGCTGAAGCCGCTCCTACAACAAACGGGCCCCGTGCGACCCGATGGAGGCGTGCTGCACGCGCGCGCCGCCTGGCATACCATGCCGATCCCGTTCGCCTGCCGAGTCGCGTCGTGCCCCGTCTGCGCCGTTCCGTCCTGTTCCACGTCCTGCTGATCCTCTGTGGCGGCCTGCTGTGCGTCTGGCTGGCCGGCCGGCTGGGCGAGCGCAGCGCCTGGGAAGCCCGCAGCCTGGAAGGGCGCGCGCAGCTGGAGCTGTACCGGCAGAATCTGCACACCCTGGTGGAGCGCTTTCGCGCCTTGCCGGCGCTGCTCGCCGAGGACACCGCCGTGCACCGCCTGCTGCGCGATCCGCACAACCCGGCGCTGCGCCAGGCCCTCAACGAGCGGCTGGAGCGCCTCAACCAGGCGGCCGGCTCCAGCGTGCTCTATGTGCTGGACCGCCACGGCCAGACGCTGGCCGCCAGCAACTGGAACGAGCCGAGCAGCTTCGTCGGCCACGACTACCGGTTCCGCCCGTATTTCAGCAACGCGCTGGAGCAGGGCGCCGGGCGCTATTTCGCGGTGGGCGTCACCACCGGCATTCCCGGCTACTTCTTCTCGCGGCGGGTCGAGGATGGCGAGCCGCTCGGCGTGCTGGTGGTCAAGCTGGAGCTCGAGGAGCTGCAGCGCGATTGGGTGGGCCAGCACGGCACCCTGCTGATCAGCGACGACCACGGCGTGGTGATCCTCAGCAACCGGCCCGCCTGGCGCTTCGGCCACCTGCAGCCGCTGAGCGGCGAACAGCGAGCGCGCCTGCTGGCCGAGCGCAAGTACGCCGAACAGAACCTGCGTGCACTGCCCAGCGAGACGCGACTCGCCTTTGACGACGGCGAGCTGCGTCGCCTGCACGGGCCGGACGGTCCGCGCGACTATTTCTGGCAGCACCAGGCGCTGCCCACCGAGGACTGGACTCTGCACCTGCTGCAGGACCCCGCGGTGGTCTCCGACACGGTGCTGGCCTACCGGCTGATCGCCGCCGCCCTGTGGATGACGCTGGCCTTCGGCGCCCTCTACGGGCTGCAGCGCCGGCGCAACCGCCAGCTGCTGCGGCGCAGCCGCGCCGAGCTGGAGCGGCTGGTGGTCGAGCGCACCGAGGAGCTGCGCCGCACCCAGGAGGGCCTGGTGCAGGCCGCCAAGCTGGCCGCGCTCGGGCAGATGTCCGCCGCCCTGGCCCACGAGCTGAACCAGCCGCTGACCGCGCTGCGCATGCAGCTGGGCAGCCTGCAGCTGCTGCAGCGCAGCGGTCGCGCCGCCGACATGGCGGAAGCGCTGGAGCAGGTCGACGCGTTGGTGGCGCGCATGAGCGCGCTGACCGGCCACCTGAAGACCTTCGCCCGCAACAGTCCCGGCGGGCTGCGCGAACAGGTGCGTCTGGCGCCGGTGGTGGAGCGCGCGCTGCAGCTGCTGGCGCCGCGCCTGCGGGGATCGGCGGTGCGCGTGGAGCTGGCGGTGGACCCGCGCGCCGAAGTGCTGGGCGAGGCGATCCGCGTCGAGCAGGTGCTGGTCAACCTGCTGGACAACGCCCTGGACGCCTGCGCCGACCAGCCTGCGCCCTGCCTGGCCATCGGCACGCGCCGCGACGGGGAGAGCTGGGCGCTGTCGGTGGCCGACAACGGCGGCGGCATCGATCCGCAGCATCTGCCCCACCTGTTCGATCCCTTCTTCACCACCAAGCCGGTGGGCGAGGGGCTGGGGCTGGGGCTGGCGATTTCCTATGGCATCCTGCGTGACCTGGGCGGCAGCCTGCAGGCTGCCAACGGGGCGCAAGGCGCCATCTTCACCCTGCGGCTGCCGGCGGTGGAGCATATCGGCATGACGGAGAGGCAACGGGCATGAGCACCGAAGTACTGTTCATCGACGACGAGGCGGCCATCCGCCAGGCGGTGCGCCAGTGGCTGGAACTGTCCGGGGTCAGCGTGCGCGTCTGCGCCGGGGTCGCCGAGGCGCTGCCGCTGCTGGGCCGCGATTTCCCCGGCGTGCTGGTCAGCGACGTGCGCATGCCCGGCTGCGACGGCCTGCAGCTGCTCGAGCGCCTGGCGGACATCGACCGCGAGCTGCCGCTGATCCTGGTCACCGGCCACGGCGATGTGAGCATGGCGGTGCAGGCCATGCAGCGCGGCGCCTACGACTTCATCGAGAAGCCGTTCAGTCCCGAGCGCCTGCTGGACAGCGTGCGCCGCGCCCTGGATACCCGCCGGCTGGTCATGGAAAACCGCCAGTTGCGCGCCCAGGTGGCCCGCAAGGGGCAGCTGGATAGCCTGCTGCTGGGCGCCTCGCCGGCCATGGTGCAATTGCGCCAGCAGGTGCTGGAGCTGGCCGGCGCGCCAGTCAACGTGCTGATCCGCGGCGAGACCGGCAGCGGCAAGGAATTGGTGGCGCGCAGCCTGCACGATTTCAGCCCGCGCGCCGGGCGTGAGTTCGTCGCCCTCAACTGCGCGGCGATTCCGGAAAGCATTTTCGAGAGCGAGCTGTTCGGCCATGAGAGCGGCGCCTTCACCGGCGCGCAGGGCAAGCGCATCGGGCGCATCGAGCACGCCGACGGCGGCAGCCTGTTCCTCGACGAGATCGAGAGCATGCCGCTGGCCCAGCAGGTCAAGCTGCTGCGGGTGATCCAGGAGCAGAGCCTGGAGCGCCTGGGTTCCAACCGCAGCATCCGCGTCGACGTGCGGGTGATCAGCGCCGCCAAGCCGGACCTGCACGACGAGGTGCGCGCCGGCCGCTTCCGTGAGGATCTGCTCTATCGCCTGAACGTGGCGGAAATCGAAGTGCCGCCGCTGCGCGCGCGGCGCGAGGACATTCCCCTGCTGTTCGACCACTACACCCGCCAGGCCGCCGAGCGGCATGGCCGCGCCGCGCCGCCGCTGCAGCCGGCCGACATGGCGCGGCTGCTGGCCCATGACTGGCCGGGCAACGTGCGCGAGCTGATCAACGCGGCGGAACGCCATGTGCTCGGCCTGGCCAGCCCGGGCCTGGCGCGGGCGCCGGTCAGTCAGTCGCTGGCCGCACAGATGGAGGCCTTCGAGGCGCAGTGCCTGCACCAGGCACTGCAACGCTGTCAGGGCAACATCGCCGAGGTGATGGCCCTGCTGCAGCTGCCGCGGCGCACCCTCAACGAAAAGATGCAGCGTCACGGCTTGCAGCGCAGCCGTTATCTGCCGGCCGGGGTCAGCGATTCGGAGCCGGAATAGGCGGATTCTTGCCGATGTCGGGTCGGCTATGGGCGGATTCCCGCTGGTTCTCTGGCGGCGGGGAACTGGCGATGGCTCGCCAGAGCGCGGCCCATGGGCTTGTCAGCCCTTGCGATGTCGCTGGCACAGGTCCTGCTAGGGTATTGGCAAGCCCCTCGACCGTCGGGTTGATCGGCTTCGCCCCTTGCGGGGTCTGCCCATAAAAAAAGGAGTTGCAATCCATGCGCATGAGCAAACGCTTCGGCCTGTTCGCGGCCGCTGTCGCCTTCACTGCCAGCACCGCGGCTGTCGCCGCACCCACCTTCATCAACGTACTTACCGGTGGCACCAGCGGTGTGTACTACCCGATCGGCGTGGCCCTGTCCCAGCTGTACGGCAACGGCATCGACGGCGCCCGCACCTCGGTGCAGGCCACCAAGGCCTCGGTGGAAAACCTCAACCTGCTGCAGGCCGGTCGCGGTGAGCTGGCCTTCTCGCTGGGCGACTCGGTGGACGACGCCTGGAAGGGCAATGCCGACGCCGGTTTCAAGGCGCCGCTCAACAAGCTGCGCGCCATCGCCTCCATCTACCCGAACTACATCCAGGTGGTGGCCAGCAAGGAATCCGGCATCAAGACCCTGGCTGACCTGAAGGGCAAGCGTGTCTCCGTCGGGGCGCCCAAGTCGGGCACCGAGCTGAACGCCCGCGCCATCTTCAAGGCCGCCGGCCTGAGCTACGAAGACCTGGGCCGCGTGGAATTCCTGCCCTACGCCGAGTCGGTCGAGCTGATCAAGAACCGTCAGCTGGACGCCACCCTGCAGTCCTCCGGCCTGGGCATGGCGGCCATCCGTGACCTGGCGGCGATGATGCCGACCACCTTCGTGGAAATCCCCAAGGACGTGGTCGAGAAGATTGGCAGCCCGGTCTACCAGGCGCGCCCGATCCCGGCCGGCACCTATGACGGCCAGGACAAGGACGTGATGACCGCCTCGATCACCAACATGCTGGTGACCCACGAGAACGTCTCCGAGGAAGTCGCCTACCAGATGACCAAGCTGGCCTTCGAGAACCTGGAGCGCCTGGGCAACGCCCACTCCGCGGCCAAGGGCATCACCCTGGAAAACGCGGTCAAGGGTCTGCCGATTCCGCTGCACCCGGGTGCCGAGCGCTACTACCGTGAAGTCGGTGTGCTGAAGTAAGCGAGCCCCCGGCGCGCCTTGCGCCCGCCATCCCAGTCCCCCGGCAGCCGCCGGGGGACTGGTCGTCCCATTAGATTCCACGCCGTCTCCGGGAGTTTTCCATGAGCGAGCAACAAGGGCTGAACGTCAGCCCCAGCCAGTGGCCGAAGACGTTGTTCTATGTCGCCCTGCTGTTTTCCGCCTACCAGATCATCACCGCCGCCTTCCACCCGGTGTCCACCCAGGTGCTGCGTTCCGGCCACGTGGCCTTCCTGCTGCTGCTGATCTTCCTGTCCTACCCGGCACGTGGCGCCAGCCGCCCCTGGCAACCGCTGGCCTGGCTGCTCGGCCTGGCGGGCATGGCCACGGCGTTCTACCAGTGGCACTTCGAGGCCGATCTGATCCAGCGTTCCGGTGATCTGACCCGTGAGGACATGTTCGTCGGCGTGCTGCTGATCGTGCTGGTGTTCGAAGCCGCGCGGCGTGTGATGGGTATCGCCCTGCCGCTGATCTGCACGCTGTTCCTGGCCTACGGTCTGTTCGGCCAGTACCTGCCGGGCGACCTGGCTCACCGTGGCTACGGCTTCGACCAGATCGTCAACCAACTGTCCTTCGGCACCGAAGGCCTTTACGGCACCCCGACCTATGTGTCGGCCACCTACATTTTCCTGTTCATCCTGTTCGGCGCCTTCCTGGAGCAGGCCGGGATGATCAAGCTGTTCACCGACTTCGCCATGGGCATGTTCGGCCACAAGACCGGCGGCCCGGCCAAGGTCTCGGTGGCGTCCTCCGCGCTGATGGGCACCATCACCGGCTCCGGCGTGGCCAACGTGGTGACCACCGGCCAGTTCACCATCCCGCTGATGAAGCGTTTCGGCTACAAGCCGGAATTCGCGGGCGCCGTGGAGTCCACCTCCAGCATGGGCAGCCAGCTGATGCCGCCGGTGATGGGCGCGGTCGCCTTCATCATGGCCGAGACCATCAACGTGCCCTATGTCGAAGTGGCCAAGGCCGCGCTGCTGCCGGCGCTGCTGTACTTCGGCGCGGTGTTCTGGATGGTCCACCTGGAAGCCAAGCGCGCCGGTCTCAAGGGCCTGCCCAAGGACGAATGTCCTAGCGCGCTGGACGCGGTCAAGCAGCGCTGGTACCTGCTGATTCCGCTGGTGGTGCTGGTCTACCTGCTGTTCTCCGGCTTCACGCCGATGTTCTCCGGTACCGTCGGCCTGGCGCTGACCGCCATCGTCATCCTCGGCTCGGCCCTGATCCTGCGGGTCTCGTCCAACACGCTGCGCATCCTGTTCTGGATCGCCCTGGGCATCGCCTGCGCCGGCTTCTTCAAGCTCGGCATCGGCGTGGTGTTCGGGGTGATCGCCGCGCTGGTGGCGGCCTGCTGGTTCGTCAAGGGCGGCCGGGAAACCCTGCGCACCTGCGTTCACGCGCTGGCCGAAGGCGCGCGTCACGCGGTGCCGGTGGGTATCGCCTGCGCCCTGGTCGGGGTGATCATCGGCGTGGTGTCGCTGACCGGTATCGCCACCACCTTCGCCGGCTACATCCTGGCGATCGGACAGAACAACCTGTTCCTGTCGCTGGTGCTGACCATGATCACCTGCCTGGTGCTGGGCATGGGCATCCCTACCATTCCCAACTACATCATCACCAGCTCCATCGCCGCTCCGGCGCTGCTCGACCTGGGCGTGCCGCTGATCGTCTCGCACATGTTCGTGTTCTATTTCGGGCTGATGGCCGACCTGACCCCGCCGGTGGCGCTGGCCTGCTTCGCGGCCGCGCCGATTGCCCGGGCCAGCGGCTTCAAGATCAGCCTGTGGGCGGTGCGCATCGCTGCCGCCGGCTTCGTGGTGCCCTTCATGGCGGTCTATGACCCGGCGCTGATGATGCAGGGCGACAGCCTGGCAGCGATTATCTACATGTTCGTCAAGGGCGCCTTCGCCATTGGCCTGTGGAGCTTCGCCGTGGTGGGCTTCATCAGCCGGCCGCTGGCCTGGTGGGAACGGCTGATCGCGTTCGCCGCCGGCGTCTCGCTGGTGCTGGCGCTGCCGATCAGCGATCAGCTGGGCTTCGGCCTAGGCATCCTGCTGGTCGCCCAGCACCTGTGGCGCGCGCGCCGGGCGCAGCCGATCGCCGCATGATCGGTCTGTGCCTGGGACTGGCCGGGGTGGTGTGGGCAGAAGTGCCCACCACCGAGTTCACCCTGGCCTGGACCCACACCATCGAGAAGATCCGCTGGGAAGAGGATTACCGCGTCACGCCGCAGGGCTTGCGGCTCGACGCGGCGCGCATCCGCGGCACCGGCGCCGGCATGGAAGTGCCGGACGGTGCCGTGCTGCGTGACGGCAGCTGGCAGTACCATCCGCAGCTGCCGGTCTTGCCGCAGCTGCGCCTGGGGCGCACCCCCGAGGCCGGCGACTACCAGCTGTGCCAGGCCGGCGCCTGCCGGCCGCTGGCCGACTGGCTCGGCCCGCCGCGCCACGAGCGTCCCGCGGTCGAAGTCTGGCCCTGCGGACAGTAGGGCTCCCCGGCACCTGCCGGTGGCTGGACTAGGCTTTGCGGCATCCATCACGCAAGGATCGCCGCATGCCCCCTTCGCTTCGCCTGCCGTTGGCAGGTGCACTGTTGTGCTCATCGCTGACCGCGCAGGCCATGGAGCTGCTGCCGGGGCTGTGGGAGTTCACCCCGCGCAACCTGGAGGTCGACGGCCAGTCGTTGCCCGACCTGGACCGCCTGCTGGTGGGTTTGGAGCACCTCTCCGGCGTGCAGCGCGAGCAGCTGCTGGACCAGTTGGCCCGCCAGGGCGTGCAGCTGGCCGGGCGCGCGGTGCAGCTGTGCCTGGACGAGGCCCGGCTGCGCACCACCGACTTCGTGCTGCCCCAGGGATCTGGCTGCCGCCCGCAGCTGACCGAGCGCGGCGAGCGGCTGTGGCGCTTCGCCTTCGACTGCCGCGATGCCCAGGGTGAGGGTGAAACGCAGTTCCTCAGCGAGCGCGAGTTCGTCACCCGCCTCGACGGACGTTTTGCGCTGCACACCACCCGACCCGGCCATGGCCGCCTGGAATCCCATGCCCGCTGGCTCGGCGCGGATTGCGGGAGCCTGGCGCCACGGGACGGCTGACGTCCGCCGCGCGAAGGCGCACCATAGCGCCATGCTCGAACAGATCCCCACCCATGTGATTGCCGGCCCGCTGGGCGCCGGCAAGACCAGCCTGCTGCGCCAGTTGCTCGCCCAGAAGCCGGTCGAGGAACGCTGGGCGCTGCTGATCAACGAATTCGGCGCCATCGGCCTGGATGCCGCCTTGCTGGAAACCGGCGAAGACGGCATCGCCCTGGCCGAGGTGGCCGGCGGCTGTGTGTGCTGCGTCAGCGGTGCGCCGTTCCAGGTCGGTCTGGCGCGCTTGCTGCGCCGCAGTCGGCCGCAGCGGCTGTTCATCGAACCGTCCGGCCTCGGCCATCCGGCCGAGCTGCTGCGCCAGTTGGCGGCGGCACCCTGGCGCGGCGTGCTGCACCTGCAGCCGCTGGTGCTGGTGCTGGATGCCGCCGCACTGTCCACCGGCGCGGCGCTGCCGGACAGCCAGGCGGCGGTGCTCGAGCAGGCCGGGTTGCTGGTCCTGAACAAGGCGCAAGCCCTCTCGGCCGCCCAGCGTGAGGCGCTGGCGGCGCGCTGGCCGGCCACGCCGCTGCGCTGGACCGAGCAGGGGCAGATCGCCCTGGCCGAGTTGCCGACCACGCCGCTGCCGGAAACGCCGGCTGCCGCCTGGCCGGATGCCGCCCCGGCGCCGGCCGGCGCGCTGTGGCGCGATCCGGCGCAGCCGCTGTGCGAGGTTCGCGACGCACAGGAGGGCTGGAGCATCGGCTGGCGCTGGCACCCGAGCCAGCGCTTCGATCTGCCGCGACTGTGCACGCAACTGGCCAGCCTGCCGTGGCGACGCGCCAAGCTGGTGATGCAGGGCGAGCAGGGGTGGTTCGCCGCCAATGCCCTGGACGGTGCCGAACTGATCCTGCGGCCGAGTGCCTGGCGGCGGGATTCGCGGCTCGAGCTGATCTTCGCCCAGGCGCAGGATTCACAGCGGCTGAACGCCCTGTTCCAAGACTGTCGATTCACTGGATGAGCGGCTGCCGCTAAGATGCCAGCCCGCGTTTCGCGGCCCCGTTCATCTCAGCAGTAGAGACCGCTTATGAATCTGCAACCCTGGGCCCACACCTGTTCCGCCGGCTTTACCCTGCGCGGCTGGCACAGCGCGCCGTCCGGCAAGCCCCTGCTGCACTTCCTGCACGGCAACGGTTTCTGCGGCCGCGCCTACGAGCCCCTGCTGCGCCACCTGGCCGAGCAGTTCGACCTGTGGATCAGTGACGCCCAGGGGCACGGCGACAGCGACCACGGCGGGCGCTTCGTGGGCTGGAACCGCAGCGCCGAGCTGGCGGTGGAGGCCTTCGAGGCCGGTCGTGCAGCGTTCGGCGAGGTGCCGCGCTTTGCCCTGGGCCACAGCTTCGGCGGCGTGCTCAGCAGCCTGATCCTGGCCCGCCAGCCCGCGCTGTTCCAGCGCGCCGTGCTGCTCGATCCGGTGCTGTTCACGCCGAACATGCTGCGCCTCAAGCAGGTCCTCGGCGCGCTGGGCCTCTACGATCGCTTCAACGACAAGGCCAAGCGCGCCCGCGCGCGGCGCAACCACTGGGCGGACGCCGACGAGGCGCGCAGCCGCCTGCGCGGGCGCGGCATCTTCAAGAACTGGGATGAGTCGGCGCTGATCGCCTATGTGGACAACGCCATGAAGCCGCACCCCGAGGGTGGCCTGCAGCTCAAGTGTCATCCCACCCGCGAAGCCGAAATATTCAGTACGGCGCCCAAGGGACTGTGGCGCGCGCTGCGCCAGGTGCGCACGCCCAGCACGCTGATCTACGGCCAGGACAGCTACCCGTTCGTGCTCGACTCGGCGCGCCGCTGGCCGCGCCTCAATCCCCAGGTGCAGGCCCGGGCGGTGGAGGGTGGTCACTGCTTCATGCAGGAGCGCCCGCAGGCGACGGCGCGGCTGGTGCAGGATTACCTGCTGGGCCACTGAAGGCGACCTGGCGGGCGCGGTCCAGCGGTGGCCAACGCGAGGCGTTGACCACCCTGCGGGGCGGTGTCGTTCGTCGGGCGGTCAGCGCTGTTCTGGCCGCCGGTTCGTGCAACCCCACAAGGTTCGCTGCTCAGCGTGAGCGCTCGCGCTTCCATTGCTCCAGATGGATGACCTGGCCCTGGCTGGCACGCGGTGCCTCCGGCGTCTGCTCGTGGACGGTGCCGGGCTCCTCGGCGGCGCGCGGGCAGGGGTAGGGGTCGAGCTGGATGCCGCCGGGGTACAGGCCGAACATGCGAATGCTGCCGCGATGGCGCTGCTCGCCGGTGACGGTGAATTCGAAGGCGTACTGACGGGCCAGACGGCGGCGGCCGTTGGCATCCGGCAGCCATTTCAGCCCCTGCAGGGCCACGGTGTCGTCGAGCAGCTGCAGATCATGGCGCGTGCAATGCTGCTTCACCGCGTGCAGCGCCCGCTCGCGCACGCCATGGGCATGCCAGAGCCAGGCGGCGGCCGTGCCGGCGCACATCAGCAGGAAGATCGAGGCGAGGGACACGGGGCGGGCTCCGGCAGGGAAGTCGCGCCAGCTTACCGCAAGCAGCACCGCGTTTGCGCTGGCACGGTTTTGCGCGATACTGCGCCGCCTCGATTTCCAGGACCCCCTCGATGAAACGCACGCCCCACCTGCTGGCCATCCAGTCCCATGTCGTGTTCGGTCATGCCGGCAACAGTGCGGCGGTGTTTCCCATGGCCCGCCTGGGGGTCAATGTCTGGCCGCTCAACACGGTGCAGTTCTCCAACCACACCCAGTACGGCCAGTGGACCGGCGAGGTGCTGGCGCCCGCGCTGATTCCGCAACTGGTGGCCGGCATCGCCAACATCGGCGAGCTGGGCAACTGCGACGCCGTGCTGTCCGGCTACCTGGGCAGCGCCGACCAGGGCCGGGCGATTCTCGAGGTAGTGCGCCGCATCAAGGCCGCCAACCCGCGCGCGCTGTACCTTTGCGACCCGGTGATGGGGCATCCGCAGAAGGGCTGCATCGTCGCCCCGGAAGTCAGCGATTTCCTGCTCGAGGAGGCGATCGGCGAGGCGGACCTGCTGTGCCCGAACCAGCTGGAGCTGGACAGCTTCCTCGGCCGCCGGGCGGACTCCCTGGCCGATTGCGTGGCGATGGCCCGCGCCCTGCTGGCGCGCGGCCCGCGTGTGGTGCTGGTCAAGCACCTGGACTACCCCGGCAAGTGCGCCGAGGACTTCGAAATGCTGCTGGTCACTGCCCAGGACGCCTGGCTGCTGCGCCGGCCGCTGCTGGCCTTCCCACGTCAGCCGGTGGGGGTGGGCGATCTGACCTCCGGTCTGTTCCTGGCGCGCCTGCTGCTGGGCGACGAGCCGCTGCAGGCCTTCGAATTCTGCGCTGCCGCCGTGCACGAGGTATTGCTGGAAACCCAGGCCTGCGGCAGCTATGAACTGCAACTGGTGCGCGCGCAGGACCGTCTGGCCCAGCCGCGCGTGCGCTTCCCGGCACATCGGCTATAACCGTTGGGCGGGCCCGCGACGGCCCGCCAGGCCTGCACCGCGACGGCGGGCAAGGCGATACGGAGCGGCGACATGAAGGCAATCCTCGTCCTGGCGTTGCTGGTGCTGGCCGGCTGCGGTGGGCTGCGCATCGACACCAGCCAGAGCTCCGTGGCCCAAAGCAGCCGGGTGCAGTACATCGTGCTGCACTACACCTCCACCGACCTGCCGCGTTCCCTCGAACTGCTGACCCGGGGTGAGGTCAGCGCCCACTACCTGATTGGTGCCGAGCCGCCTGCCGTCTACCGCCTGGTGGATGAACAGCGGCGCGCCTGGCATGCCGGTGACAGCGAGTGGCAGGGCCGCACCTGGCTGAACGCCAGCACGCTGGGCATCGAACTGGTCAACCCGGGCTATGAGGAGGACGCCGATGGCAACCGCCACTGGCATCCCTATCCGCGCGCGCAGATCGACGTGCTGATCCGCCTGCTCAAGGAACTGGTGGCGCGCCACGAGCTGCCGCCGGGCAGTATTGTCGGTCACAGTGATATCGCCCCGCAGCGCAAGGTGGACCCCGGCCCGCTGTTCCCCTGGTATCGCCTGGCTGCCGAAGGCCTGATCGCCTGGCCGGACGACGCCCAGGTGGGTATCCGCCAGCGCCTGTTCGCCGCCGTCGGCCTGCCACCCCCTGCCTGGTACCAGCAGCGGCTGGCGACCCTGGGCTATCCCGTGCCCCGGCATGGCGAGCTCGACGAGGCGACCCTCAAGGTGCTGGCCGCCTTCCAGATGAAATACCGACCCTCGCGCCATGACGGCGTTCCGGATGCGGAAACCGCAGCCCTGCTGCAGGTGCTGGCCCCAGCTGCCCAGGTGCCCGGTGTGGAAGCGCCTGAGGCCGAGGAGGCCATGTAAGGCGACCGCCCGACAGGCTGTGCCGGCGTCGCGGTGTGGGCGGGCTACGCTCACAGGCGTGGCGGGTGGGCGTAATGGCTGCTCCCGCGTCAGGCGAGGTGTGTGAAGTGATGCATGACCACAAGAAGTGTTCGCCGGGGACTGCTCTGCTGGTGATGGCGATGCTGGGCATCCTGCAAGGCTCTGGTGACGCGCATAAGGACGCCGGGCATCCGTCGGCCTCGGGGGCACATCCGGACGCAGCGGCGGTCCATCCAACAGACACCCGGCAGGCCCGTCAGCAGACACTGCCGGTAGGTCGGCCGGCCAGGCTGGAACGGTCGCAGCCGCCGAGCTGGGTGTTCTAGCGGCCTTGAGTCGCCCACCATCGGGTCAACACGAGGAATACGCCATGCTGAGCTGGGCCATTACCTTCCTGATCATCGCCATCATCGCCGGGGTACTCGGCTTTGGCGGCATCGCCGGGACGGCCACCGGGATCGCCAAGATCCTGTTCATCATCTTCCTGGTGCTGTTCGTCGCTTCCTTCCTGTTCGGACGCTTCCGGGGGCCGTGAGCGTCCGAACCTCTGCGACGGGTCAGGTAAAGCGCACGGCCAGCCGGGCCACGTGCTCACCCTGGAAGCGCGCCAGTGCCAGTTCCTTGCTGCTCGGTTGGCGTGAGCCGTCCGCGGCGGCAATCGTGGCGGCGCCGTAGGGTGAGCCGCCACGCAGTTCGCTGATGTCGTTGAGCTCGGGCGCGCTGTAGGGCAGGCCGACGATGAGCATTCCGTGGTGCGCCAGGGTGTGCCAGAAGGAGGTGATGGTGGTCTCCGAACCACCGCCGGTGCCGGTGGACGTAAACACGCTGGCCAGCTTGCCGATCAGGCTGCCCTTCACCCACAGGCCGCCGGTCTGGTCGAGGAAATTGCGCATCTGCGCGGTCATGTTGCCGAAGCGGGTCGGGCTGCCGAACAGGATGGCGTCGTAGTCGGCCAGCTCCTGGGGCGTGGCCAGCGGCGCCGCCTGGTCGAGCTTGGCGCCCGCCTTGCGGGCGATGTCCTCGGGCATGGTTTCCGGCACGCGCTTGAGCGTCACCTCGACCCCCGACACGCTGCGCGCGCCTTCGGCCACCGCCTCGGCCATCTGTTCGACATGGCCATACATCGAGTAATAGACGACAAGAATCTTCTTCATGGTGTCGCTCTCCACGGTTGGGCCTTGTCAGCGTAGATGACCGACCGGGAGTGCCTCCGTATCATCCCGGCCATTCATCCTTCGAGGGATCGCACGATGCTCAATGGCCTGTGGCTGGGCTTCTTCGTCATCGCCGGCCTGGCGGCGCTGGTGCGCTGGCTGGTGGGGGGCGACCCGGCGGTGTTCGCCGCCATGGTGCAGGGCCTGTTCGACATGGCGCGGCTGTCGGTCGAGGTGATGGTCGTGCTGTTCGGCACCCTGACCCTGTGGCTGGGCTTCCTGCGCATCGCCGAGAAGGCCGGCCTGGTGGACGGCCTGGGTCGTCTGCTCGGACCGCTGTTCGCCCGGCTGATGCCCGAGGTGCCGCGCGGTCATCCGGCGCTGGGTTTCATCACCTTGAACTTCGCCGCCAACGGCCTGGGCCTGGACAATGCCGCCACGCCCATCGGCCTCAAGGCCATGCGCGCCCTGCAGGAACTCAACCCGAGCAGCACCACGGCCAGCAATGCGCAGATCCTGTTCCTGGTGCTCAACGCCTCGTCACTGACCCTGCTGCCGGTGTCGATCTTCATGTACCGGGTGCAGCAGGGCGCTGCTGACCCAACGCTGGTGTTCCTGCCGATCCTGCTGGCCACCAGCGCCTCGACGCTGGCCGGTCTGCTCTCGGTGGCACTGATGCAGCGCCTGCGCCTGTGGGACCCGGTGGTGCTCGCCTACCTGCTGCCGGGCGCGCTGCTGCTCGGCGGCTTCATGGCGCTGCTGGCCACCCTGAGCGCCACGGCGCTGGCCGCGCTGTCCTCGTTGCTCGGCAACCTGACGCTGTTCGGCATCATCCTGCTGTTTCTGCTGGTGGGCGCGCTGAAGCGCGTGGCGGTCTACGAGAGCTTCGTGGAGGGTGCCCGCGAAGGCTTCGATGTGGCCAAAAGCCTGTTGCCCTATCTGGTCGCCATGCTTTGCGCCATCGGCGTGCTGCGCGCTTCCGGCGCGCTGGAATTCGGCCTGGACGGCATTCGCTGGCTGGTCGACTGGGCCGGCTGGGACAACCGCTTCGTCGACGCCCTGCCCACCGCGCTGGTCAAGCCGTTCTCCGGCAGCGCGGCGCGGGCCATGCTGATCGAAACCATGCAGACCCACGGCGTGGACAGCTTTCCCGCGCTGCTGGCCGCCACCGTGCAGGGCAGCACGGAAACCACCTTCTACGTGCTGGCTGTGTATTTCGGCGCGGTGGGCATCCAGCGCGCCCGCCACGCGGTGGGCTGCGCGCTGCTCGCCGACCTGGCCGGGGTGCTGGCGGCGATCGGCGTCTGCTACTGGTTCTTCGCCTGAGGCAGGCGCCGGTCCCAGAACTGGCGGGCCAGCAGGCGCAGCCGGTCGGCCTGGCCGCCGACTTCCAGGGCGGCTTCGCGGCTGGCCTGGCTGTGGCCGACGTTGTCGATGTGGCCGTCGCGGATGGCTTCCATGCTCTGGAAGATCACGCCGCAGGCGGCCGACTGCTCCTCCACGGCGCGGGCGATCTGCGCGCTCATCTCGGTGATCGCGGTGACCCGCTCATGCACGTCGAGCAGCGCCTGGCTGGCCAGCGCGGCCTGGGTTTCGCTGCGTTCGGCCTGCGCCTGGCTGTCGTGCATTGCCGTCGCGGCGGTCTCGATCTGCTCCTGCAGGGCACCGAGGATGTCGCGGATCTGCCGGGTGGAGTCCTGGGTGCGGATCGCCAGGTTGCGCACCTCGTCGGCGACCACCGCGAAGCCGCGTCCGGCCTCGCCGGCGCGGGCCGCCTCGATCGCCGCGTTGAGCGCCAGCAGGTTGGTCTGCTCGGCGATGGTGGCGATCACCTCGATCACCGAGGTGATGCGGCTGCTGTGTGCCTGCAGGCCGAGCACCCGTTCGGCGGTCTGCTCGATCTGTCCGGCCAGCGCGGCGATGGCCTGGGCGGTGGCGCCGACCTGCTCCTTGCCGACCTGCGCCGCGTGGTCGCCGAGCGTGGCGGATTCGGCGCTGTGCTGGGCATTCTCGGCGACCGCCTGCACGCTGCCGTTCAGTTGCTCGATGGCGCTGGCGATGTGCTCGGCTTCGGCCTGCTGCCGGCGGGCGCCGCTGTCGCTGCGGCCCACCGTTTCCTGCAACCGTTCGGCTTGTTCGGCCAGCTGGCGCGAGGCGTCGCCCAGCCGGCCGATGATGGCGCCGCTCTCCATGGCCTGCATGCGCAGGGCGAAGGCGACCTCGCCGAACTCGTCGCGCCGGCCGGTGTAGATCCACTGGCTGAGCGGATTGCTGGCGATGCGCCGGGCCTGGCCGAGCAGCGCGCGCCAGGGCGCCAGGCTCAGCCACAGGCTGGCGCCGCGCAGCAGCAGAGCCAGGCCGGCGCAGGCCAGGCCGGCCAGCGGGTCGATGCCCAGGCCCAGCCAGCCGACCAGCAGCACCAGCGCGGCGATCAGCCCGCTCTGCCCGAGCAGATGGCCGAACAGGCCCAGGACCGGGCGACGCAGGGCCGCCGGGCGGCGTCCGGCGGCCAGGTCGGCGTACAGCGTTTGTGCGGCGGCCTCCCATTCGGGGGCCGGCCGGGTGCGGACCGACTGGCATTCCACCACCTGGCCGTTCTCGACGATCGGCGTCACATAGGCGCTGACCCAGTAGTGATCGCCGTTCTTGCAACGGTTCTTGACCAGGCCCATCCACGAGCGGCCCGCCTTGAGGCTCTGCCACAGGTCGGCGAAGGCCGCCTGCGGCATGTCCGGGTGGCGCACGATGTTGTGTGACTGTCCGAGCAGTTCGGCTTCGCTGAAGCCGCTGACCTTGACGAATTCGGGGTTGACCGAGGTGATCACACCCTTGGGCGTGGTGGTGGACAGGATGTTGCTGTCGGCGGCCAGTTCTGTGCGGCGTCCGGTGACGGGAAGATTGAGTTTCATCGCGTGGCTACAGCGCTCGGCACGGCATGGCGCCATAAAAGGGAGGAGGGACGGCTAGATTGCCATTAAAATGACATCGCTGATAAGCCCATTGTTGCTTCCGGCGATGTCATCGTCATGACAGCCGGTCAGCGCAGGCGGCCCCGGCGGCCCTTGCGCGGCGCGCCGACCCGCTTGTGCCAGAACTGCCGGGCCAGTAGGCGCAACTGCTCGGCCTGGCGGCTGACCGCGGCCGCGGCACGATTGCTGTCGTGGTTGTGCACCGCCTGTTGTTCGCTGGCCTGGTGGATGCCTTCGATGCTGCGGTGGATGGCCTCGCTGGCCACGCCCTGCTGTTCGACCGCGCTGGCGATCTGCCCGTTCAGCGCGGTGATGGCGCTGACCTGGGCGTGGATCTCCGACAGCACCTGCGAGGCCTCGGCGGCCTGGCGTTCGCTCTGGCTCACTTCCTCGCTGCCGGCCTGCATGGCGCGTACCGCGCCGTCGACCTCCGTCTGCAGGCCACCGAGAATGTCCTGGATCTGCTGGGTGGAATCCTGGGTACGGATCGCCAGGTTGCGCACCTCGTCGGCGACCACGGCGAAGCCGCGTCCGGCCTCGCCGGCGCGGGCCGCCTCGATGGCGGCGTTCAGCGCCAGAAGGTTGGTCTGTTCGGCAATCGCCTCGATCACGCCGATCACCGAGTTGATGCGCCCGCTGCTGGCCTGCAGGTTCTGCACGGCGGCGACCGCTCGCTGCATCTCGCGGGCCAGGCTGGCGATGCGCCGGCCAGTGGCCTGCACCTGCTCCTCGCCACCGCGTGCGGCGCGGTCGGCGGCGCCGGCGGTGCTCGCACAGTGCTGGGCGCTGCGTGCCACTTCCCGCACGCTGGCCGCCATCTCCTCGATAGCCTGGGCGATCTGCCGGGTTTCCTGCTGCTGGCGCTGGCTGCTGGCGTCGCTGTGCGCCACCGCGCTCTGCAGCTGCTCGGCCTGTTCGGCCAGCTGGCGCGCCGCCTCGGCCAGGCGCCCGACGATGGCGCCGGCTTCCATGGTCTGCATGCGCAGGGCGAAGGCGATTTCGCCGAACTCGTCGCTGCGGCCGCAGTACACCCACTGGCCGACCGGGTTGACGGCCACCTTGCGGGCTTCGTCGAGCAGCTGACGCAGCGGCGCGAGCATGTGCCAGAGCCCCGCGGCGAACACGCCGAGGCCCGCCGCGCCGCCAGCCAGGGCAATGAACGGATCAGCATCCAGCGCCAGGATCGCCAGGCCGAGCGCGGCGCCCACCGCCAGACCGCACAGGCCGAGCAGGCGGGCGAACAGGCCGGGGCGCCAGCGCAGTGGCTTGGGTGTGCGGCCGGCGCGCAGGGCCGCGTACACCTGTTCGGCGCTGGCCACCCAGGCCGCTTCCGGGCGGATGCGCACCGACTGGTATTCCACCACCTCGCCATCCTCGACGATGGGCGTGACGTAGGCGCTGACCCAGTAGTGGTCGCCGTTCTTGCAGCGGTTCTGCACCATGCCCATCCACGAGCGGCCGCTTTCCAGGGCGCTCCACAGGCTGGCGAAGGCCGCCGGCGGCATGTCCGGATGGCGCACGATGTTGTGCGACTCGCCGAGCAGCTCCGCTTCGCTGAAGCCGCTGATCTTCACGAACTCCGGGTTGGCCGAGGTGACGATGCCCTTCAGGTCGGTGGTGGAGAGGATGTTGATGCTCTCGGGAAGCTCGAGGGCTCGCCCGCTGACGGGGAGGTTGATCTTCACGGCCGCCCCCGGGGGCGCGGTTGCCGGTCTGCTGTTGTCACGTTGTGCGTCCTTTCAGTGAAGCTCGATAGCGAGCGGTGCATCAGTTGACCGGCGCATGCCTCCGGTCGGGTTGCGTCTCGAACAGGCACGCCAGTTGGGCGGCCGGCACCGGGCGGCTGAACAGGAAGCCCTGGGCGTACTGGCAGCCTTCGCGCTGCAGGAACTCCAGATGTTCCTCGCACTCCACCCCCTCGGCGGTGACCGTCAGCCCCAGCGCCTTGCCCAGGCCGATGATGGCGCGGCTGATGGCGAACAGGTCGGGATCGGTATGGGCGCCGAGGATGAAACTCTTGTCGACCTTCAGGCTGTGCAGCGGGAAGCGCTTGAGGTAGCCCAGCGAGCAATAGCCGGTGCCGAAGTCGTCCAGCGCCAGGCGGATGCCCAGGCGGGCGAGGCGGCGCAGGTTGGCGTGCAGTTCCGCGCTGTCCTCCATGAGCACGCCTTCGGTGATCTCCAGCACCAGCGACTCGGGCGCCAGTCCGGTTTCCGCCAGCACGTTCATCACTCGGGCGGCGAAACCGGGCTGTAGGAGCTGGCGGTTGGAGAGGTTGACCGAGCAGCTGAGCAGCGGCTGGCCGGCCAGCTGCCATTCGCGCACCTGACGGCAGGCCTCGCGCAGCACCCAGTCGCCGACCCGGATGATCTCCCCGGACTCCTCGAGCACCGGAACGAAGCTGCCGGGCTCGACCGGCCGGCCGTTCTGCCGCCAGCGCATCAGGGCTTCCACGCCACGCAGCTGCGGGCGGCCTTCGTCGATGCGGTAGATGGGTTGGTAGTAGAGCTCGAATTCGTCGCGGCTGAGCGCCTGAGCCAGGGCGTTTTCCAGTTCCAGGCGATGCTGCGCCGCCGCCTGCAGTTCGCTGCTGTAGCGGGCGTACTGGGCCTTGCCGGCGCTTTTGGCGCGGTACAGCGCCAGGTCGGCGGCCTGCAGGGCCTCGCGCACCTGGCCGGGCTGGTTCAGCGGTGCGATGCCGATGCTGGCGCTGACCATCAGCTCGTGGCCGGCTACCTGCAGCGGGTCCTGCAGGGTATCAAGGATGGCCTGGGCGACCCGTTCCGCGTCCTGGTTGGTGCGGATGTTGTGCAGCAGCACGACGAATTCGTCGCCGCCGAAGCGTGCCAGGTGGTCGCCGTGGCGCAGGCAGCGCTGCAGGCGCTGGGCGATCTGGATCAGCACCTGATCGCCGACGCTGTGGCCCAGGCTGTCGTTGATCAGCTTGAAGCGGTCGAGATCGACGAACAGCAGCGCGGCCACCTCCTGTTCGCCGTGCAGTTGCCGCTGTTCCAACTGGTGCAGCAGCTCGTCCAGGCGCGTGCGGTTGGCCAGCCCGGTCAGCGGGTCATGGCGCGCGGCGTGGCGCAGGCGCTGCTCGGCCAGCTTGCGTTCGCTGATATCGGTCTGCGAGCCGGTCAGGCGCAGGCCACCGTTGCGGTCGCGCTCGGCGATGCCGCGTACCAGCACCCAGGCGTAGCCGCCATCGCCGCGGCGGATGCGGTATTCGTGCTGCAGGGTGGCCGTCTCGCCGCGCAGGTGGGTGTCGATGGTCTGGCGCAGGGCGGGCAGGTCGTCCGGGTGTACGCGATTGAACCAGCTCTGGCTGCTGTCTGTGAGCGTGTCGCGGGTCAGCCCGAGCATGCTCGCCCAGCGTTCGGACACGTACAGGCGGTCGTACTCCACGTCCCAGTCCCACAGGCCGTCGTTGGCGCCGCGCATGGCGCGGGCGAAGCGCGCCTCGCTGTCTTCCAGCGCCTGGCGCTGGGTGGCGGCGTAGGCGTCCACGGCCATCGAGATGTCGAAGAACACCGCCTTGAGCAGGCTGGCGAACAGCGGCAGGTGCTCGCTGTCGGCGAACAGCTCGGCCAGCAGTCTGTCCAGGTACAGGCGATAGGCGCCCAGGTACCACTTCATCTCCAGGCCGATGCGCTCGTGCACCATGCCCACGCGCAGGCGCTCGTGCACGTAGCGGTAGTCGTAGGGGCCGGCGAACAGGCTGCGGTAGTACTCGCGCTGGCTGCCTTTCAGGCGCCGCAGAGTGTTTTCGTCGCGCAGCAGGCGCGACAGCGGTTCGAAGCCCTGCAGATAGACGTAAAGGCTGTCGACGAAGTCGTCATGGAAGCCGCGCAACGCCTCGGCGTGCTGGTTGAGCCGGGCACCGTCGGCGGGGGTCCAGTCCAGGTAGCGGATGCGCGTATGGATCTCGGCGCGGTCAAGGCCGATGCGCTGGAAAAGCGGCTTGAGTTCCTGCTCTGGACTCATGATGTCCCCGTGGCCGTGCCGGTTCGTTGGCAGCAGAATCCGGTGTTATCTGGCACAAAGCCATCAAGTTAATCAGGGTGAAGAACGGGCCTTTTGATCTGGATCAGCAAACCACAGCGAACCCTTGATAGTCGGTTCGGTCGACTCAGACGGGAATTGCGGCGGCGTTTCGGTATAGAGTTACTCCCGACGACCCGCGCCCCACGAAGGCGGTCGTACCCATGACAATCAGAAGAAGGAGCTAACCCCATGAAAGGCCAATCCTTGGCATGGGCCCTGACGGCCACTCTGGCCACTGCCCTGGGCGGTACCGCCTCGGCACAGGCGCAAGATCGCTATGTCACCATCGGCACCGGTGGCCAGACCGGCGTCTATTACGTCGCGGGCCAGTCGATCTGCCGCTTCGTCAATCGCAACGCCGAAAACCTCAAGTGCAATGCGCCGGCCAGCGGCGGCGGCGTGGCCAACGTCAATGGCCTGCGCAGCGGTGAGTTCAACTTCGGTGTCATGCAGTCCGACCATCAGTACAAGGCCATGCAGGGCCTGGCGCCATTCGAGAAGGAAGGCGCGATGGGCGACCTGCGCGCGGTGTTCTCGCTGCAGAGCGAGGTGTTCACCGTGCTGGCGCGCCGCGACGCCAACATCAAGGGTCTCGACGACCTCAAGGGCAAGCGCGTCAACATCGGCAACCCGGGCTCCGGCCAGCGCGACACGCTGGAAGAGATCATGAAGGTCAAGGGCTGGGACAAGTCGGTGTTCGCCCTGGCCGCCGAGCTCAAGCCGGCCGAGCAGGCCAGCGCGCTGGGCGACAACAACATCGACGCCATGACCTATTTCGTCGGCCACCCCAACGGCGCCATCCAGGAAGCTACCACCACCGTCGACGCGGTGCTGGTGCCGATCACCGGCCCGGAGATCGACACGTTGCTGGCCGAGAAGCACTACTACACCAAGGCCGAGGTGCCCGGCGGCCTGTACAAGGGTAACGACCAGGCCACCCCGTCCATCGGTGGCAAGGCGGTGCTGTCCACCACCAGCAAGGTCGATCCGGAAGTGGTCTACCAGCTGGTCAAGGCGGTGTTCGAGAACATCGACCGCTTCAAGCGCCTGCACCCGGCCTTCGCCGATCTCAAGCCGGAAGACATGATCAAGGTCGGTCTGACCGCGCCGCTGCACGAGGGTGCCGAGCGCTACTACAAGGAACGTGGCTGGCTGTAACCGGAAAGCGGAGCTCGCTCCGTTGCTCACTGAAAACCCGCGTGCCGAGGCCGGCAGCGGGTTTTCTTGGTCTCCGCCTCTGAGAAACAGGCCTTCCCGCCATGCAAGACAAGACTCTCTCCACCCAGGAACTGATCGCCCAGGACGTCGGCGCCCGCCTGCCGCAGGGGCCGATGGCCCAGGCGATCGCCGGGCTGGCGCTGCTCTGGTCGCTGTTCCAGCTGTGGATCGCCTCGCCGCTGCCGTTCGTGTTCGGCGTCGGGGTGTTCAACGACACCGAAACCCGCTCCATCCACCTGGCCTTCGCCCTGCTGCTGGCCTTCCTGGCCTACCCGGCGTTCAAGCGCTCGCCGCGCGACCGGGTGCCGCTGCTGGACATCGCCCTCGGCCTGGTGGCCGCTGCCAGCGCTGCGTATCTGTTCATCTTCTACCAGCAGTTGGCGCTGCGCCCCGGCAGCCTGACCACCGCTGACCTGGTCACCGCCTGCATCGGCATTCCGCTGCTGCTGGAAGCCACCCGTCGCGCCCTGGGCCCGCCGCTGGCGATCATCGCCCTGCTTTTTCTCATCTACAGTTTGGCCGGGCCCTGGATGCCCGGCATGCTGGCGCACCGCGGCGTCAGCCTGAATGCGCTGGCCAACCACCAATGGATCACCACCGAGGGTGTGTTCGGCATCGCCCTGGGCGTGTCCACCAGTTTCGTGTTCCTGTTCGTGCTGTTCGGCGCGCTGCTTGAGCGCGCCGGCGCCGGCCACTACTTCATCCAGCTGGCCTTCAGCCTGCTCGGCCATCTGCGCGGCGGCCCGGCCAAGGCGGCGGTGGTGGCTTCGGGCATGACCGGCCTGATCTCCGGCTCGTCGATCGCCAACGTGGTGACCACCGGCACCTTCACCATTCCGATGATGAAGAAGGTCGGCTTCTCCAGTGAAAAGGCCGGCGCGGTGGAAGTGGCCTCCTCGGTCAACGGTCAGATCATGCCGCCGGTGATGGGCGCCGCCGCGTTCCTGATGGTCGAGTACGTCGGCATTCCCTACGTGGAGATCATCAAGCACGCCTTCCTGCCGGCGGCGATCTCTTACATTGCGCTGCTCTATATCGTGCACCTGGAAGCGCTCAAGCTCGGCATGCAGCCGATCGGCACTCACCAGCCCAAGCCCTGGCTGCGCCGGCTGACCGGCTTCGCCTTCGGCGCGGCGCTGATCAGCGGCCTGTCGCTGGCCGTCTACTACGGCCTGGGCTGGCTCAAGCCGGCGCTTGGCGAGGCGGCTATCTGGGTGATCGGCGTGCTGCTGGCGCTGGTCTACCTGGGCCTGCTCAAGGTGGCGGCCAGCAATCCGCCGCTGCCGGCGGAAGATCCGGACAAGCCCCTGGAGGAGCTGCCGCAGACCCGTGCCGTGCTGCTCTCCGGCCTGCATTTCCTGCTGCCGGTGGTGGTGCTGGTCTGGTGCCTGATGGTCGAACGCCTGTCGCCCGGCCTCTCGGCGTTCTGGGGCACGGTGATGCTGGTGGTAATCCTGCTCACCCAGCGCCCGCTGCTGTCCTGGATGCGCGGTGACGGCGGCCAGACCCATGGCGGTTTCGCCGACGGCGTGGTCGACCTGCGCGAGGGCCTGATCGGCGGCGCGCGCAACATGATCGGCATCGGCATCGCCACCGCGGCGGCGGGCATCATCGTCGGCGCGGTGTCGCAGACCGGTGTCGGCCTGGTGCTGGCCGACGTGGTGGAAGTGCTGTCGATGGGCAACCTGCTGCTCATGCTGCTGTTCACCGCGGTGTTCAGTCTGATCCTCGGCATGGGCCTGCCGACCACCGCCAACTACATCGTGGTGTCCAGCCTGCTGGCGCCGGTGGTGGTGGCGCTGGGGCAGCAGAACGGGCTGATCGTGCCGCTGATCGCGGTGCACCTGTTCGTCTTCTACTTCGGCATCATGGCCGACGTGACGCCGCCGGTGGGCCTGGCCTCGTTCGCTGCCGCCGCGGTATCCAAGGGTGACCCGATCAAGACCGGCCTGACCGCCTTCTACTACAGCCTGCGCACCGCGGCGCTGCCGTTCCTGTTCATCTTCAACACCGACCTGCTGCTGATCGACGTGGGCTTCTGGCACGGCGTGCTGATCTTCATCGTGGCGACGGTGGCCATGCTGATCTTCGCCGCCGGCACCCAGGGCTTCTTCCTGGTGCGCAGTCGCTGGTACGAGGGTGTGTTGCTGCTGCTGGTGGCCTTCACGCTGTTCCGTCCGGGTTTCTGGATGGACCTGGTGCACGATCCCTACCAGGACATCCCGCCCGGCCAGTTCGTGCAGGCACTGGGCCAGGTGGAGGCCGACAGCCAGCTGCGCCTGCGTGTGCTCGGCGAGGACGACGTGGGGGATCCCCGCGAGTTCGCCCTGCTGCTGCCGGTGCCGGATGGCGAAAGCGGCGAGCAGCGCCTGGAGAAGCTGGGCCTGATGCTCTACGAAGAGGACGGCAAGCTGCTGATCGACAACGTGGCGTTCGGCAGTGTCGCCGCCGATCTGGGCCTGGCCTTCGACCAGCAGATCCTGCGCGTGCGCGCCCCCACCGACCGCTGGGCCAAGGAGTGGATGTGGATCCCCGGCTTCATGGTGTTTGCGCTGGTGGTATGGCTGCAGCGCCGTCGCCTGCCGCGGGGCTGAGCCGCTCGGCCGCTTCCGTCACGCCTGTGGCGCAAGCGGCTTCCAGCACCGGATAGGCGCTGGCGCAGAACAGCGAGTTGAGCCGCTTCATGTCGGCGATCAGTTCCAGGTGCAGGCCGCTGCTGTGCAGGCTGGCCACCACCCGTTCGCCGAGGCGGTTCACATGCGCATGGGTGAGGCGCCGCTCCCAGACCTGGAAGCGGCGCTTCTCGTCCAGCAGGCGCTGCGCACTGACGCGGTCCGCGCCCAGGAACACCGACAGGCCCAGGCGCAGGTTGTCGCGCAGGCCGGCGTGCAGGGCTAGCAGCTCCTGCAGGCCGACCTCCGAGAAGGCATGGGCGCGGGCGGTCTTGTGGCTCTGCAGCTTGCCCAGCATGTGTTCGATCAGGTCGCCGGCATGTTCCAGGTTGACCGCCAGTTCGATGGTTTCTGCCCAGCGCCGGTTGTCCTGCGCCGACAGGTCGTCGCGGTTGATCTGCGCCAGGTAGAGCTTGACCGCGCTGTACAGCGCATCGACGTCGTCATCCAGGGCGCGGATACGCTGCCCGGCGTTGCGGTCGTCGTCGCGCAGCACCAGGTGGAACTGCTCGAGCATCTGCTCCACCAGATCGCCGATGCGCAGGGTCTCGCGCACCGCGTTGGCCAGCGCCAGGCCGGGGGTGGCCAGCGCGGCCGGGTCCAGGTTGCGCGGGCGCACGCCGTCCTCGCTTTCCGGGCGCTCCGGCAGCAGCCAGGTGCTCAGTCGGGCCATGGCGCTCACGGTGGGCAGCATCAGCACACAGCGCAGGCTGTTGTAGGCCACGTGGAAGCCGATTACCAGGCTGGCGCTGTCCAGCGCCAGCCCGTCCATCCAGGCCACCAGCGGGTCGAGGAAAGGGATGATCAGCAACAGGCCGATCAGTTTGTAGAGCAGACTGCCCAGCGCCACCCGGCGCCCGGCGGCGCTCTGCAGGCTGCTGTTGAGCAGCGCCAGCACGCCGCTGCCGATGTTGGCACCGATCACCAGGCCGATGGCCACCGGCAGGCTGAGCAGCCCGGCGCTGGCCAGCGTGGCGGTGAGCAGCACCGCAGCCAGGCTGGAATAGCTGAGCAGGGCGAACAGCGCGCCGATCAGCGCGTCGAGCAGGATGTCGCCGGTCAGCTCGGCGAACAGCACCTTGATGCCGGTGGATTCGGTGATCGGCTGTGCGGCGGCGACGATCAGCTGCAGCGCCAGCAGGATCAACCCGACGCCGATCTGTACGCGGCCGAACTGGCCGACGCGTGTCTGCCGGCGCGACAGGAACAGCACCACGCCGATCAGGATCAGCAGCGGCGACAGCCAGTGCAGGTCAAGGGTCAGCACACGGGTCATCAGCGCGGTGCCGACGTCGGCGCCGAGCATGATGGCCAGCGCCGGGCCGAGGGTCATCAGCCCTTCGGCGACAAAAGAGGTGGTCAACAGGGCGGTGGCGTTGCTGCTCTGCACCAGCGCGGTGACCACGATGCCGGCACCGAACGCCAGCGGCAGGTTGCGGGTGCTGCGGTTGAGGGTTTCGCGCAATTGCGAGCCGTACACGCGCAGGATGCCGGTGCGCACGATATGCGTGCCCCACACCAGGAGGGCCACGGCGGACAACAGGTTGAGCAGGGTCAGCATGACCAAGCCTCCCAGAAAAAGCCTGACAGGCAGCTACACCGCACAACCGGGCGGATGACGGATTCGTTTGGGGGAAATGGATGAAAGAAGCGAGGCCGCCGGAGCGGCTGGCGAACTGATGTTACTCGGCCCGCCAGGTTCCGGCCAGAGGGGGGCTCAGAAGCCCAGCAGGCCGAGGATCAGCGGCAGGCTGGCGATCGACAGCAGGGTCTGCAGGGTGATCACGCCGGCCATCAGCGGGGCATCGCCGCCCAGCTGGCGGGTGAGGATGTAGCTGGCCGTCGCGGTTGGAATGGCGAAGAAGACCACGACCACGGCCGTTTCCAGCAGCGGCAGGCCCAGCGTCAGGGCTACGCCCCAGGCCAGCAGCGGCATGATCAGCAGGCGGATGGCGGTGTTCCAGGCCAGCGGCGCCAATTGGCTGCGCAGCTGCTGCGGCTGCAGCGCCGCACCGACGCTGAGCAGACCCAGCGGCAGGCTGGCGGCGGCCATCAGGCTCAGCAGTCGGTCGCTGCCCCCGGGCAGGCCCAGGCCGCTGAGGTTGATCAGCGCGCCTACCACGCAGCCGAGGATCAGCGGGTTCTTGAGAATGGGCAGCAGCAGGGTGCGCGGGCTGACGCCGCCTTCGGCGCTCAATGCCCACACGGACAGCACGTTCACCGCCGGCACCATCAGCGCCAGCAGCACCGCCGCAATGCCCAGGCCTTCGGCACCGAACAGGTTGCCGACAATGGCCAGGCCCAGGTAGGTGTTGAAGCGCAGCTGCGCCTGGCTGAATACCCCGAAACGAGCCGCAGGCCATTTGCACACGCGGCGCAGGATCAGCAGGCTGACCCAGCCGATACCCAGGGCGGTGAATACCCCCAGCGCGAGGCGCGGCATGGCCGGGTTGTCCAGCGGCGCATTGACCAGGCTGGCCACCAGCAGGGCGGGGAAGAGGATGAAGTAGTTGAGGCGCTCGGCGCCGGGCCAGAAGGTTTCGCTGGGGAATTGCCAGCGGCGCATCAGGTGTCCGGCAATGATCAGGGCGAACAGCGGCCAGATGGCCATCAGGACTTGCAGCACATATCCACCGAAGCCGGACATGCGGCCGGCAAGAACCAAAACGCCGCTATCTTGGTGGCGGCGCGCGGCAAACGCAAGATCATTAGCTGGCTTGGTAGTGGCGGATCGCAGGGCGGACAAGGTTGCCGCTCCGCCAGGTCCCGCAGGGACGGTCAGCGCAGCTGCAACCCGCCGGATTCGCGGTGCAGGCTGCGCACCCGCTCGCCGAGTCGTGCCAGGTTGGTCTCCACCGCGTTCAGCTCGTCACGCCGCTGTGGCAGTAGCAGCTGGCGCAGGTCCTGATCGAGGTTGTCGCTGAGCTGGCGCAGATACCGATGGCGCTCCTCGGTCAGCGCGTTCAGCTCGCGCCATTCCGCCGGCTGCGGCAGGCCATAACCGTTTTTCAGCAACTCCGCCGGACGGCTGAGGAAGCCGGCCTGCACCAGCATGGTCTGCAGGGTGTCACCGGTGCGCTTCATCTGCGGGTCGGCAGCTTCGCCCAGGTAGCGCTGCTTCAGTTCGTCCTGGGCCAGCAGCAGTTGCTGGCGCTGGGCGGCCTGCTCCAGCAACAGCAACGCGGCGCTGGTGCGCAGGTCGGCCCTGGCGATCCACGGCAGGCGCTCACTGGCCGGCAGGGCCAGCCAGGCTTCGACACTGTGTTGCGTGATCGGCAGCTGCTCGCGCAGCACGTCGAACATCGCCTGATAGCGGCTGCGGAACGAGTCGAAGCGGTAGCCCAGGCGCAGCGCCTGGCGCGGGTCGGCCAGCGGTGCGAGATCGGCCAGGCCGCGGGCGGCCAGGGAGTCGAGCAGGGCGTTGGGCATGACACTGTCGAGCCCGCGCAGTGCGGGATGGGTGGTGCCGGTACGCAGCAGCTGCAGGGTTTCCACCGCGCAGTTGTTGGTCAGGAAGTAGTAGCGCCCGTCGTAGCTCCAGTGCGTTTCCACTGCGCGGCGCACCAGGGCATCCTGCTCCGCGCGGCTCAGGCGCAGCGGTACGGAAAGCAGATCGCGCAGCTCGACCTTGGTGTATTCGTCCACCACCTGGGACAGCGGCAGGATGAACAGCCGCGAGGGGTAGACGCCGGTCAGGCCATCCCAGCTCGACAGTTGCAGATCGCCGACGAAGGCGCGGTAGGACAGCACCAGATGGTGCTCCAGATCCAGGCGGCAGTCCGCGCCCCGGGGTCGGCCGGGCGCGCAAACCACCAGACGCAGCATGCTGTGCCCCCAGCGACTGACCCAGTTGTCGTTGGCCTCGGCGAACAGGTAGTCGACCTCGTAGACGCGTTCGGGATCGATCCAGGCCAGCGGCGCCTTCTCGTAGTCGCGACTGGCGTTCAGGAATGGCAGACGCGGGCTGCAGGGTCGGGCATGGGCCGGCTGCCAACCGAAGTGCTCGCTGAAGTACTGGTGCAGCGAGGGGCGCCGGCAGGCGTAATCGGGGTCGAGCAGAAAGTACTCGAAATTGACTGCGACGAACTCGCGGGGGTTGTGCAGCTCGTAGGGGTCAGGGCTGCGCTCCTGCTGGCCGTTGTCGCTGATTGGTTCGCCACGTCCGCCGATGCGCTGGGGCCAGCCAGCCAGCTCCAGCAGGCGCGGATCGTCGGAGAGCGTGAAGCGGCGGGCGATCTCGCCACGGCAGTCGTCCGGCAGGCCAACCGGTCCCACTGTGCTCGCCAGGCGAGTGCAGCGCGCCAGTTGGCGACGATCAATGGGTGACCAGAGACGGGCACGGTCGTACAGGTGCGCCAGCTCGTGCAGCACGGTGGCCAGCAATTCGCGGTACTGGGTGCCGTGGGTGCGCCCGGTACGCTGTTGCCGCGCACTGCCATCGGTCAGCCCGGGCAGCAGGGAGCGATTGAGCAGCAGCCGCTCGCCTGCCATGCGCCCGTGCACGGCCTCGGGAAGCGCGGTCCAGCGCACGGTCACCTGGCGGTCCAGGCGTTCGATCAGGCGGGGTGGCAGCGCGGCAATGGCTTGGTCGAGCAGTTGGCGGCTGGCCAGGCGCTGGGCATCGTCCAGTCCCTGTCCGTCCAGCCGCAGACGCAGTTCGGCGCGAGCGCCGGCGACCAGCGACAGGAGCAGCAGGAGAAGACAGCAGGAGCGGAGCGAGAAAAGATGGGTCATGCAATTTGGACCGCAGCCGGGCGGCTGCGTGAAGGAAAGCACGCGCCGCCTGTCGACGGCGCGTCGTACCGCTTAGCGGGCGAGGATGGCCTCGGCCAGCTCCAGGTCGGTGGCTTGCAGGCTGGGTGCCTTGGCACGAATCACCTGCAGAGCGGACTCCAGGTGGGCACCACGGATGTCGCCGCGGCTGGCCACGAAGCTGGCAGCGTCTTCGCGGGCGGCCAGGACGATCTTGTCGTCGCCGGACGACATGTCGGTGCTGGATTCGGTGGTGCCGATCAGGGCACTGCCGATCATGTCGGTGGTACCGATGAAGCTGGAGGCGCTGGCCATGGTCGACAGGCTCAGCAGAGCAGCGGCGCCGAACAGACGAATCGGAGTCATGCGTTGTACCTCGGGGGTTGTGGGCAGATTCTTGGAGGCTCGGAGTGTAACGAGCTTTGCCCCCAAGGGCTATCAGAGGGGTGGCGTAAAGCCATCAACGCTGTAGCACCGTCTGCGGCGGTGCTACAGCGAATCGGCGATCAGCGCTTGCCCAGCATATGGCCGGTCTTGCGCATGTTGGTGTGCCAGGAGAAGGCTTCTTCGAGCAGGTGCGGCGTCTGGCCGCCTACGGTGGCGCAGGCGCGGTCGAGGTAGTCCTGCATGGCTGGACGGAAGTCCGGATGCACGCACTTGTCGATGATCAGTTGGGCGCGCTCGCGCGGCGCCAGGCCACGGAGGTCGGCCAGGCCCTGTTCGGTAACCAGGATGTCCACGTCGTGTTCGTTGTGGTCGACGTGGGGAACCATCGGCACGGCGCTGGAAATGGCGCCGCCCTTGGCGATCGACTTGGTCACGAAGATGGCCAGGTGTGCGTTGCGGGTGAAGTCGCCCGAGCCGCCCAGGCCGTTCATCATGTGGGTGCCGTTGACGTGAGTGGAGTTGACGTTGCCATAGATGTCGAACTCCAGCGCGGTGTTGATGGCGATGATGCCGATGCGGCGGACAATCTCCGGATGGTTGGAGATTTCCTGCGGGCGCAGCACCAGCTTGTCCTTGTACTTGTCGAGGTTGGCCATCACGTGATGGCACATACGCTCGGACAGGGTGAAGGAACAGCCGGAAGCGGCGACCAGTTTGCCGGCATCGAACAGCTCGAAGGTGGAGTCCTGCAGCACTTCGGAATACATGGTCAGACCGCTGAAGTTGGACTTCAGCAGGCCGCTCATCACGGCGTTGGCAATGGTGCCCACGCCGGCCTGCAGCGGCAGCAGGCTGGAGGTCAGGTTGCCGCGCTCGACTTCCATTTCCAGGAAGGCGATCAGGTGGTCGGCGATGGCCTGGGTATCCTCATCGCTGGGCAGGACGGCGGAGTAGGAGTCTTCCTGGTTGGTGACGACGATGGCCGCGATGCGCGCCGGGTCGACCGGGATGTACGGGGTGCCGATGCGGTCCTGGCCGTTGATCAGCGGCACCGGGCCGCGGTTCGGGCGCTTGGCCGGCAGGTAGATGTCGTGCAGGCCTTCCAGGGCGGCCGGATGGGCCAGGTTCAGCTCGACGATCACCACATCGGCTTCGGCGAAGCTGGCGGAGTTACCCACCGAGGTGGTCGGCACGATACCGCCGTTCTCGGTGATGGCGCAGGCCTCGATGATGGCCACGTCGACCTTGGGCAGGCTGCCGGCGCGCAGCTGTTCGGCGGTATCGGACAGGTGCTGGTCGATGAACATCACCTCGCCATTGTTGATGGCCTTGCGCAGCCCGGCGTCGGACTGGAACGGCATGCGGCGGGCCAGCAGACCGGACTCGGCCATCAGCCCGTCCATGTCATTGCCCAGGCTGGCGCCGGTGATGAGAGTGATCTTCAACTCTTCTTGACGGGCGCGTGCCGCTAGGGCGAGGGGGACCTTCTTCGCCTCGCCGGCGCGGGTGAAACCGCTCATTCCGACGGTTTGGCCGTGGCTTACCAGCTTGGCCGCTTCTTCGGCGCTGGTGATTTTCTCGCACAGGGAATTGAGGCGAATGCGATCGGCATACTGGGACATGCAGCGGCTCCTTGGTTTTCTTGTTGGCTCAGCAGCCCCCGAGTCTAGGGATTCGCTTCTGCTACGCCTCTAATACCAAGGTCAGGATGTGCAGTCGTTCTTTGTCAGTCACGGGAGGGTGGAACAGCCCCGCAGCCACTCGCGCCTGAGGCGCAAGTGGCTGTTATTTCAGGCAATTCCGATCAGTCGACCGCTTTGACCATGTCCTCGATGACTTTCTTGGCGTCACCGAAGACCATCATGGTCTTGTCCATATAGAACAGCTCGTTGTCCAGGCCGGCGTAGCCGCTGGCCATGGAGCGCTTGTTGACGATCACCGTCTTGGCCTTGTAGGCCTCGAGGATCGGCATGCCGGCGATCGGCGACTTGGGATCGGTCTTGGCCGCCGGGTTGACCACGTCGTTGGCACCCAGCACCAGGACCACATCGGTTTGGCCGAACTCGGAGTTGATGTCTTCCATCTCGAACACCTGCTCGTAGGGCACTTCGGCCTCGGCGAGCAGCACGTTCATGTGGCCGGGCATGCGGCCAGCCACCGGGTGGATGGCGTACTTCACGTTCACGCCGCGGTGGGTCAGCTTCTCGGCCAGCTCCATCAGTGCGTGCTGGGCGCGAGCCACAGCCAGGCCGTAGCCGGGCACAATCACCACGGTGTCGGCGTTGGTCAGCAGGAAGGCGGCATCATCGCTGGAGCCGGACTTCACGTTGCGCTGCACCTGCTCGCCGGCGGCGGCGCTGCCGGCTTCGGCGCCGAAGCCGCCGAGGATCACGTTGAAGAACGAGCGGTTCATCGCCTTGCACATGATGTACGAGAGGATCGCGCCCGAGGAGCCCACCAGCGAGCCGGCGATGATCAGCATCGAGTTGTTCAGCGAAAAGCCGATACCGGCGGCCGCCCAGCCCGAATAACTGTTGAGCATCGATACCACCACCGGCATGTCGGCGCCGCCGATGGGGATGATGATCAGCACGCCGATCACGAAGGCCAGAACCACCAGGATGGCGAACGCGGTGACGTCCCCGGTGAAGGTGTACATCAGGCCCAGGCCGACGATGACCAGGCCCACCGCCAGGTTGAGCAGGTGCTGGCCCTTGAACACTACTGGCGCGCCCTGGAACAGGCGGAACTTGTACTTGCCGGACAGCTTGCCGAAGGCGATGACCGAGCCGGAGAAGGTGATGGCCCCGATGGCGGCGCCAAGGAACAGCTCCAGGCGGTTACCGGCCGGAATCGGGTCGGCCATGGCGGCGACGATGCCCAGCGACTGCGGTTCGGCCACCGCGGCGATGGCGATGAACACCGCCGCCAGACCGATCATGCTGTGCATGAAGGCCACCAGCTCGGGCATCTTGGTCATTTCCACGCGCTTGGCCATGATCGTGCCGGCGGTGCCACCGATCAGCAGGCCGACGATCACGTAACCGATGCCTTGGGTGGCCAGTTCGGCGCCCAGCTTATAGATGAGGGCAATGGTGGTCAGGACGGCAATGGCCATGCCGATCATGCCGAACAGGTTGCCGCGCCGCGACGTGGTCGGATGGGACAGCCCCTTGAGCGCCTGTATGAAGCACACCGAGGCGATCAGGTAGAGGACGGTGATCAGGTTCATGCTCATTGATTACTTCTCCACCTGGGCCTTCGGGGCCTTCTTCTTGAACATTTCCAGCATGCGGCGGGTGACCAGGAAGCCACCGAACACGTTGACCGCAGCCAGGGCCACGGCCAGGGTGCCCATGGCCTTGCCCAGCGGGGTGACGGTCAGCGCGGCGGCCAGCATGGCGCCAACGATGACGATCGCCGAGATGGCGTTGGTGACGGCCATCAGCGGAGTGTGCAGGGCGGGGGTAACGTTCCAGACCACGTGGTAGCCCACATAGATGGCCAGCACGAAGATGATCAGGTTGTAGATACCGTCGGAAATCAGATCCATGTCCGTGCCCCTTAGCCGTTCTTGCGCACGACTTCACCGTCCCGGCACATCAGGCAGGCGGCGACGATGTCGTCTTCAAGGTTGAGGTGGAACTGGCCGTCCTTGTCGATGACCAGCTTGAGGAAGTCGAGCAGGTTACGGGCGTACAGCGCCGAGGCGTCCGCCGGCACCTGCGCGGGCAGGTTGGTGTGGCCAACGATGGTTACACCGTGCTTGACCACTACACGATCGGCTTCGGTCAGCGGACAGTTGCCGCCTTGTGCAGCCGCCAGGTCGATGATCACCGAGCCGGGTTTCATTTCCGCCACGGTTGCTTCCTGCAGCAGTACCGGGGCCTTGCGACCGGGGATCAGCGCGGTGGTGATGACGATATCAGCCTGCTTGGCGCGCTCGTGCACGGCCTTGGCCTGACGCTCCATCCAGGATTGCGGCATGGGGCGGGCATAGCCGCCGACGCCTTGCGCACACTCGCGCTCTTCGTCGGTTTCAAACGGCACGTCGACGAACTTGGCGCCGAGGGATTCGATCTGTTCCTTCACGGCCGGGCGCACGTCGGAGGCTTCGATTACCGCGCCCAGGCGCTTGGCAGTGGCAATGGCCTGCAGACCGGCCACGCCCGCGCCGAGCACCAGCACGCGGGCCGCCTTCACGGTGCCGGCGGCGGTCATCAGCATGGGCATGAAGCGCGGATAGTGGTTGGCGGCGAGCATTACCGCCTTGTATCCGGCAATGTTGGCCTGGGAGGAGAGCACGTCCAGGCTTTGCGCACGGGAAGTACGCGGCGCGGCCTCCAGCGCGAAAGCCATGATGCCACGCGCCGCCATGCGGGCGATGCAGTCACTGTCGAAGGGGTTGAGCATGCCGATCAGCACCGCGCCCGGCTTCATGAGCGCCAGCTCGGTTTCGTCTGGAGCGACTACCTTGAGGACGAGATCGGCGGCAAAGGCCTCGGCGGCGCTACCGATCTTCGCTCCGGCCTGCTCATATGCGCTGTCCGGGACGCAGGCGTTGCTGCCGGCGGAAGCCTGAACGGTCACCTGGTGACCCTGGCTGACGAGCTTCTTGACCGTCTCCGGGGTAGCAGCCACACGGGTTTCCCCGCTGTGGGTTTCTAGGGGAATGCCGATTAGCACTTCCTGTCTCCTGTTGATCATTGTTCTTGTCGCCCGGCCACATGGGGGTAATGGCGTCGGCCCCCTCCGAAGGTCGTAGTTACGGCGGGGTGGCGCGGCATTGTGCAGGCGAACGAAAGGGGCAGCAAGATTTTTGAAGTAAAACAGTCAGCGGACTACAAGTCCTTATGTGACCATTTGGTTGCAACTGTTTCCGGTTCCCGAAGATCGCAGTTTGCTGCTCTGGAACCCCTTTGAGTTCGCAATTCGGCCGTATCGAGGGCTTGCGGGCTTCCGGCGGCGGTTAGGCACGACTAAGGCAATCGACAGGCCTTATAAAAGCTGGAAGAGGGGGATATGTAGTGGAATATCGGCATGGCTACAGTGGGCGTGTGGCTGGTGCATTGTATGTAGCAGGCGCGCTGCCTAGGATGTAGCAATCTTGATATCGGGCACGGGAGCAGGCTGATGGCGGCACAGGCGAGATTCAACTGGGAGGACCCGTTGCTGCTGGAGCAGCAGCTGACGCAGGAGGAACGCATGGTGCGTGACAGCGCGGCGCGGTTTGCCGCGGACAAGCTTGCGCCCAGGGTGCTTGAGGCGTTCCGGCATGAGCACACCGATCCAGCGATCTTTCGCGAGATGGGCGAAGCGGGCCTGCTGGGTGCCACGCTGCCGGTGGAGTACGGGGGCAGCGCCCTCAACCAGGTGTCGTACGGCCTGATCGCTCGGGAGATCGAGCGGATCGACTCCGGGTATCGGTCGATGATGAGTGTGCAGTCCTCGCTGGTAATGCTGCCCATCCACGCGTTTGGCAATGAGGCGACACGGCAGAAATATTTGCCCGGGCTGGCGAGCGGCCAGCTCGTCGGCTGTTTCGGTTTGACCGAGCCCGATCACGGTTCGGATCCGGGTGCAATGGTCACCCGTGCAAGAAAGGTAGAAGGTGGCTACCGGTTGTCCGGCAGCAAGATGTGGATCACCAATAGCCCGATTGCCGACGTCTTCGTGGTCTGGGCCAAGGATGACGAAGGGCAGATCCGCGGTTTCGTGTTGGAAAAGGGCTGGCCAGGCCTCAGTGCGCCGGCCATCCATGGCAAGGTGGGGCTGCGTGCATCAATTACCGGGCAGATCGTCATGGATGAGGTCTTCTGTCCCGAGGAGAACGCCTTCCCCGAGGTGCGTGGGTTGAAAGGGCCTTTTACCTGTCTCAACTCGGCGCGCTATGGCATTGCATGGGGTGCCCTGGGGGCCGCCGAGTTCTGCTGGCATGCCGCGCGGCAATACACCCTCGATCGTCAGCAGTTCGGCCGACCCTTGGCGGCCAACCAGTTGATACAGAAGAAGCTGGCCGACATGCAGACCGAAATCACTCTGGCTCTGCAGGGCTGCCTGCGGCTTGGGCGCATGAAGGATGAAGGTACTGCTGCGGTGGAGATCACCTCGATCATGAAGCGCAACAGCTGCGGTAAGGCACTCGACATCGCGCGCATGGCTCGCGACATGCTGGGTGGCAATGGCATCAGCGATGAGTTCGGCATTGCACGACACTTGGTGAACCTGGAGGTCGTGAATACTTATGAAGGTACCCATGACGTGCATGCACTGATCCTGGGTCGGGCGCAGACCGGAATTCAGGCATTTTTTTAATAGTGCGCTAATAAAGTGTTTGACTTGTGCCTGGGGCGCCCTATAATGCGCCCCACTTCCAGCGCAGAGCTGCTGAAAACTCCTTGTAAATCAACGAGTTGGATGTTCGAATCTGCCTGGTGGGGCTCGCTAGAGGAAGCGGGCTGCTGGTCGAGGCGGGGTTGACAGTGTCGTTTGGCGCTGTATGATTCGCCTCCCGCTGCAGAGTCTGGTTGAACCGGCTCTGGGTGGTAAGCGGTTGAGATGAAACGAAAAAGTTCAAATCAACGCTTGACAGGCAAAACGGCCGCTGTAGAATGCGCGGCCTCGGTTGAGACCTTCGGTCAGATCGAAACGCTCTTTAACAACTGAATCAAGCAATTCGTGTGGGTGCTTGTGGATGCATCGAGTGATAGTCGCAAGATTATCAGCATCACAAGTAACACTCGTGAATTCGAGAGTTTTTTGCGATTGCTGAGACAAGTTTAGGACTTT
>NZ_JTAK01000005.1:0-451025 GCF_000806415.1 Pseudomonas flexibilis | reverse complement strand
CGCCGGTTAGCTCTACGTTAGGCTTTATGAATCACGCGATCACTAACTTGGCTCCCTACACGTGCTTATCCTGTCGGAGCACATTCAAGAGGCCGAATGAAAAAGAGATTCTTCTTCGGAAATGCCCGGGCTGTAGCGGGCAAGCAATTCGAATGGATCCTCGTTTTCGCCCGCCAAAGAAGTCGGATAATAGACAGTGGGCTAAAGTTGCTTTTTTGGTAAGGCATGGTTTTCTATTCCAAAAAATATATAGAGACTTAGGCGGCGGTTTGTGGTGTCGAGTACGGTATCCAGACACACTGGAGCAAGCGAAGGAGTTTGTTTTAGAGTTTAAGGCTCAAGCGCTGAAGATAAATTGTTGAAGGCTCTGTTTTAAATGTCGTATTTGTACACTGCCTAACCATTCATTCAAGCCGATGCCGCAATGCGGCCCGGCTTAATTCAACGTTAGGTGCTTATGCAAACACTCTACAAAGTACGGCTTATGTTCGAGTGGGGTGGTGGCTGCATCTGGTGTGGCAATGATGCTGCACTCGAAAGATTTGATGTTGGACCTATCGAAGAAAAGTTATCGCTATCAGCGGCAACGCTTCAAGAACTCGACACATTATCTACTTGGCACGACAAAGCGCTGAATTGGAAATATCCGCCTGACCCAAGTCCTTGGAGTCAGGAGGAATTTAAGGAGTTTGAGGCAGCTGCACTGTCTATGCGGGCAAAACTGCAAGCAGAGCTTGGGGCAGGTTTCGAGGTAATTTATGAGCCAATTCCTTGAATCAGCACCTAACAAGTGCATCAAATTCGTTCCGGCCTTTCAGGCCTCCACCGGACGGCCTTGTCAGGCCGCCGTTTATGCAAGCGTTAGTTTCTGAATCGGAGTGTCAGTGAAGAAAGAAGACGGAATCTCAAAGTACAAGCTAAATAAAATCGCTACGGAGTCTTTGAGGAATACTATCCGTCTTCATTTTGACTCCGTGTTGCTCTATGGAAACGGCTCTTATCCAAGTGCTCTTCAGCTTTCAGTATTGGCCATGGAAGAGTTTTCAAAGGCCAACTGGGTAAATCACTATATTTGGTCATCGGAAACCAATGATGGCTATCCTGACGCTGAGTTTGAGCAAGAATGGCTAAAGCTTCTGTACTTACATCCAAAGAAACAGTGGAACTTTGTGGCAAGAGAAAAAGATGATTATTCGCCAAAGTTTATTTCTCTGATCCAAGGCAGAAAGCTTGAAGAGAAAAAGCAAAACGCTATCTATGTCGGCTTGACTCGCTCAAAAGGAAAAATTGACACAGACAGTCGGATTTCCACTCCCTGGAAGATAAAACAAAAAGATGCAAGGCAGTTTATTTCAATAATAAATGATGAGCTGCTCAGGATATGTGCAAGAATCGAAGAAGATGAGTTTTATTTCGAGGGAGGCAAAGGCATGGATGAGGTCTTCGATTATGAGATCTATAAAAGGCTTTTAAAGTGGCCTCATAAAAGTGGGATAAAGAATAGCGGCTGGAGAAAGAGAAATCGCCAGCAAAACTAACAATCGGCTGTTGTCGCCTCTTCGGGGCTGGGACGGCCTTTCCGCAGCTGCGCGGCTACAAGTCCGCCCCAAAGCCGGGCGTTATATGCCAAAGTAGCGTCTTTAATTCAGCTGGCCTATTTTGAAATGACCGCTTCTGGCGTTGCGAATCTTTCGCCTGAAGAGCATCAAGCGCTCTCGGCGGTCGGCGAAGGTCATGAGTTTCCCTAATGCTTCCTGCGACCCCACCGCCGCCACAGCCCGACCATCACCCCCACCCCAATAATCACCAGCAGTACGCCTTCCTCGTAGCGCTTGATATCGGCAAACAGCCAGTGCAGCGTCTGGCCGAACAAGTAGCCCGTGCCGCTGACCGCCAACGCCCAGAGCGCGGCGCCGATCAGGTTGAACATAATGAAGCGCCACGCCGAAACGTCGCTCATGCCCATGGCGATGGGGCCGGCGATGCGTAATCCGTACATGAAGCGCACGCCGATGATCACCCCCACCTGAAAGCGCAGCATCAGGCGGTTGACCTGCTGGGTGGCTGGCGTCAGTTGCGGAAAGCGCTTCAACAGAGCCGTTCCGTAGCGCCGACCCATGAAGAACCAGAGCTGATCGCCCAGCGTGCCGCCGCAGAAGGCGATGAGGACGATCCAGGGAAATGACAGATACCCCTGGTGCGCGGCGAATCCAGCCAGCAGCAAAACCGTTTCGCCCTCGAAGAGCGCGCCGACGAATACCGCCAGATAGCCGTAGTCGGCGACCAGTTGCGTCAGCGTCATCCGGTTGTCCTCCGGCTGCCACGCGCTGGCAGGCCGTCACCGCCGGGGCCGTTCATGGCGGCCACGGCTGCCCCCGATGCCGCCGCGCTGCCCGCGTCGGCCGGCGCGCTTTAGCCAGCAGATGGCGCTTCACCCATTCGGAGGTGGCGGCGTAGAGCAGGGTGAGGGTCAGGATCGCCGCCAGCAGCGGCCAGGGCAGGGGCACCAGGTCGAACCAGCCGCCCACCGGGGTGTAGGGCAGCAGCAGGGTGAGCAGCATCACCGCCAGGGTGCTGATCAGCAGCAGCCGGCCGGGGCGGCTGCGGTAGAAGGGCTTGTAGGTGCGCACCACGAAGATGATCGCCAGTTCGGTGAGCAGCGATTCCACGAACCAGCCGCTGCGAAACAGCGCCGGCTGGTCGCCGGCCACGTAGAACAGCAGCCCGAAGGTCAGCGCGTCGAACAGCGAGCTGGTCAGGCCGAACGCCACCATCACGTTGCGCACCTCGCGCAGGTTCCAGTGGTGCGGGGTGCGTTCCCACTCGGGGTCCACGTGGTCGCCGGCCAGGGTCATGGCCGGCAGGTCGGAGAGGAAGTTGTTGAGCAGGATCTGCTTGGCCAGCAGCGGCAGGAACGGCAGCAGCACCGAGGCCAGCGCCATGCTGATCATGTTGCCGAAGTTGGCGCTGGTGGTGATGAAGATGTACTTGAGGGTGTTGGCGAAGGTGCGCCGGCCCTCGTCGATGCCCAGGCGCAGCAGGTCCAGGTCGTGGCGCAGCAGCACGAAGTCGGCGGCCTCGCGGGCCACGTCGGCGGCCTGGTCCACCGAGATGCCGACGTCCGCCGCGTGCAGCGCCGGGGCGTCGTTGATGCCGTCGCCGAGAAAGCCCACCACGTGGCCGGTCTTCTGCAGGGCGAGGATGATGCGCTCCTTCTGGCTGGGGTCGACCTCGGCGAACAGCGCTACCTGCGGCACGCGGTGCAGCAGTTCGTCGTCCTTCATGCGCAGCAGCTCGCCGCCGGTGATCAGCTGTTCGGCGTCCAGGCCCACCGCCTCGGCCACATGGCGGGTCACCCGGCGGTTGTCGCCGCTGATGATCTTCACCTGCACGCCCAGCCCGGCGAGCCGCTGCAGGGTGTCGGCCACGCCGGGTTCCGGCGGGTCGAAGATCAGCAGGAAGCCCTCGAAATCCAGCGCGCGCTCGTCGGCCACCGTGCAGCCGGTTGCGTCCGGCAGTGCACGGCTGGCCACGCCCAGCACCCGGTAGCCCTGGGCGCTCCACTCGGCGAAGCGGGCATCCAGTTGTGCGCGGTGCGCGGCGTCCAGCGGCTCGCCGTGCACGTGGTCGCAGGCGTCGAGCACCTTGTCCAGCGCGCCCTTGACGATCAGCAGCGGCGCGCCCGCCGGCTCGGCCACCAGCACGCCGAGGCGCTTGCGCACGAAGTCGTAGGGGGTTTCGTCGAGCTTGCGGTAGCCGTTCAACGCCACCTGCTGTTCCTGGGCGGCGGCGCTGATCGCCTCGTCCAGCGGGTTGGCCATGCCGGTCTGCAGCCCGGCGTTGAGCGCCGCCAGCAGCAGGCAGCGCGGCGACGGCTGGCCCTCGGCGTCCAGCGCGGCGTCCAGGCGCGCCACGCCCTGGGTGAGGGTGCCGGTCTTGTCGCTGCACAACACGTCCATGGCGCCGAGGTTCTCGATGGCGTTGAGATGGCGCACGATCACCCCCTGGTGGGCCATGCGCTGGGCGCCCTGGGCGAGGGTGATGCCCAGCACCGCCGGCAGCAGCTCCGGCGACAGGCCGACCGCCAGGGCGATGGCGAACAGCAGGGTGTCCACGGTGGGCCGCTGCAGCAGGATGTTGGCGGCCAGCACGCCGAGCACGATCAGCAGCATCACCCGCAGCAGCAGCGCGCCGAAGTGGCGCAGGCCGCGTTCGAACTCGGTTTCCGGCGGGCGCAGGGTCAGGCTCTGGGCGATGCGCCCGTACTCGCTGGCCGCGCCGCTGCGCACCGCCAGCAGCCGGGCGGTGCCGCTGCGCAGCGAGCTGCCCATGAACAGGCAGTTGCTGCGCTCGGCCAGGCTGGCGTCGATCTTCGCCACCCCGGGCAGCTTCTGCACTGGCGCCGATTCGCCGGTCAGCAGGCCCTGGGCGACGAAGCAGTCGCGCGCTTCCAGCAGCAGGCCGTCGGCGGGCACCAGGCTGCCGGCGGACAGCTCCACCACGTCGCCCGGCACCACCTGGCTGGCGGGAATCTCCCGCAGCTGGCCGTCACGACGCACCTTGGCGGTGAGCGCCACCTGCGCGCGCAACGCTTCCACCGCCCGCGAGGCGCGGCGTTCCTGCAGGGCGGTGAGCAGGGCACTGAGCAGGATGATCGCCAGCACGATGAGCGCGTCCAGCCACTCCGCCACCACCAGCGACACCCCGCAGGCCACCACCAGAATCAGCATCAGCGGGTTGTACAGCTGGGTCAGGAAGGTGCGCCCCAGCCCCGCCGTCCGCCCGCGCGCCAGCTGCGTCGCCGCCGGATGGCGCGCCAGCCTCGCGGCGTCCAGGCCGTCCGGGGTGCTGTCCAGCTGGCGGAAGGCCTGCTCGGGGCTCCAGCTCCACCAGGGTTCGTCGTCCGCGGCGGGCGTGGGTGTCGTGTTCCGGGTGGCGCCGCGCGCCAGCAGCAGGCCCGGCAGCATCGGCAGCCAGAAGCTCAGGCCCCGGAACAGCAGGGTCGCCGACAGCGCCACCGGCACGCTGATGCCGGCCCAGCTCAGGGTGGTGATCAGCGCGGCCTCGAACAGCCCCAGCCCGCCGGGTGTCACGCCGATGCTGCGCAGCACGCTGGCCAGCATGAAGCCGGCGAACACGCTGGCCCAGCTGGGGCTTTCACCCAGCGCCAGGATCAGCACCCACAGGGTCGTGGCGTCGAGCAGCACGATGCCCAGGTCCAGGCCGGTGGCGTCGAGCAACAGGCGCGGGTTGCGCACCAGACGGGCATCGGCCTGTGCCAGCACGGCCAGCGGCCGCTGCAGCCATTTGCCACCCGGCAGCCGGCTCAGGCGCGCCGGCAGCGGATGCCCGGCCACCAGCGCCACGGCCAGACCCGCCCCGAGGGTGCCGAGCACGAACAGGCCGCCGGCGAGCAGCAGCAGGCGCGTGGCGTGGCCTTCCAGCACCGTGACCGCCAGCGCGGCGGCCAGGCTCGCCACGTAGGCCAGCAGGTAGGCGGTCAGGCTCACCGCCAGGCAGGCCATCACCACCGGGCGGCGGATGCCGTGGCGTTCGAAGGCCGCGGTGGCGGCCAGGGTGCCGCTCAGGCCGTAGCTGGGCAGCGCCTGGTCGATGAACAGCTTCATCAGGCCGAGCCGCGCGCCCTGCCAGAGCGACAGTTCGGCCTGGCCGGCGTGGGCCACCCGTCGGTACAGCTGCCCCTGGGCCAGGTAGGTCAAGGCCTGCAGCAGCACGGCCAGCAGCAGCCAGCCGGGTTCCAGCTGCGCCAGTTGCTCGGCGAAGGCGCGTACCTCGCTCAGGTGCAGCGCCATCGTGACCACCGCAGCCAGTCCGGCGGCGCCCAGCAGCCAGCCCAGCCAGTGGCGGGCCGAAGAGTGGCTGGGGCGGTCGGCATGCGGCATGGTCGGGCGCTCCCGGAGGCGCCCTCGGGCGCCATCTATCCTGAGCAGGAATTGCACATACCTGCGAAGGAAGGGACCGTGAGCGAGCCGATTCATTTCATTCACCCCAAGCAGCGCCTGGCCTTCCACGACATCGAGGGTTTCGAGGCGCTGCTCGGGCTGGCGCTGGACATGCGTTCCTCCTGGAATCACGCCACGGACTGGATCTGGCGGCAGCTTGATGAACAGCTGTGGAGCCAGACGCGCAATCCCTGGGTGGTGCTGCAGACGGTCTCCCAGGGCCGACTGCGGCAGGTGCTGGGCGATGCCGACGTGCGCCGGCGGCTGGCGACGCTGGTCGAGGCGCGCCGGCAGGCCGCCGAGGCGCCGGCCTGGTTCCAGCAGGCCCATCCGCAAGCGGCGCTGGGCGCGGTGGCCTACTTCAGCATGGAGTTCATGCTCGGCGAGTCGCTGCCCATCTATTCCGGCGGGCTGGGCAACGTGGCCGGCGACCAGCTCAAGGCCGCCGGTGATCTGGGGCTGCCGGTGTACGGCGTCGGCCTGCTGTACCAGAGTGGCTACTTCCGGCAGACCATCGATAGCGCCGGCGCGCAGCGCGCGCTGAATCCGTTCAACGATCCGGGGCAGCTGCCGGTCACGCCGCTGCGCCAGGCCGATGGCGAATGGCTGCGAGTGCGCCTGGAGCTGCCCGGCCAGCTGATCTGGCTGCGCGGCTGGCAGGTGCAGGTGGGACGGGTGCGGCTGTTCCTGCTGGACAGCAACGACATGGCCAATTACCCGGTTCATCGCGGCATCACCAGTCAGCTGTACGGCGGCGGCAGCGAGCTGCGCCTCACCCAGGAACTGGTGCTGGGCATCGGCGGCTGGCAGCTGCTGCGCGCCCTGGGCCTGCAGCCGGAGGTGTGCCACCTCAACGAGGGGCATGCGGCTTTCGCCGTGCTGGAGCGCGCGCGGCAGTTCATGGCGGACACCGGTCAGCCGTTCGACGTGGCGCTGGCCGCCACCCGCGCCGGTAACCTGTTCACCACCCATACGGCGGTGACGGTGGGTTTCGACCGTTTCGCCCCGGCGCTGGTGGAGCAGTACCTGGGCGCCTACGCCGAGCAGCGGCTGGGCATTTCGCGCCGCGCGCTGCTGGCGCTCGGTCGGCTGGAGGCGGGCAACGACGGCGAGCCGTTCAACATGGCCTGGCTGGCGATTCGCGGCAGCGGCGCGGTGAACGGCGTCAGCCGCCTGCACGGCGCGGTCAGCCGGGCGCTGTTCGCGCCGCTGTTTCCGCGCTGGCCGCTGGCCGAGGTGCCGGTCGGCCACATCACCAACGGCGTGCATATGCCCACCTGGGACTCGGCCCAGGCCGATGAACTGTGGACCACCGCCTGCGGCAAGAATCGCTGGTCGGGCACTGTCGGCACGCTGGGCGAGGACATCGCCTGCGTGTCCGACGCTCAGCTCTGGCAGTTCCGCACCGCCGCCAGCGCCGCGCTGGTGGACTACGCGCGGGCGCGGCTGGTCTGGCAGATGGGCGCCTCCGGCGCGCCGGAGGCCTGGCGCGAGACCGCGCGCCATGTGCTGGATTGCAACACCCTGACCCTCGGCTTCGCGCGGCGCTTCGTGGCCTACAAGCGACCCAACCTGCTGCTGCACGATCCGCAGCGGCTGATCCGCCTGCTCACCCACCCGCAGCGCCCGGTGCAGCTGATCCTGGCCGGCAAGGCGCACCCCGAGGACCGCCGCGGGCAGGCGATGATCCGCCAGTGGGTGGAGTTCGTGCGCCGGCCCGAGGTGCGCCACCGCGCGGTGTTCCTCGCCGACTACGACATGCAGCTGACCGAACGGCTGGTGCAGGGCGTGGACGTCTGGCTGAACACCCCGCGCCGCCCGTGGGAGGCCTGCGGCACCAGCGGCATGAAGACGCTGGTCAACGGCGGCCTGAATCTGTCGGTGCTGGACGGCTGGTGGGCGGAGGCCTACACGCCCGAGGTCGGCTGGGCGCTGGGCAATGGCGAGCAGGACCCGGACGAGGCGGTCCAGGACGCCCGCGATGCCGAGGCGCTCTACGCGCTGCTGGAGAACGAGGTGGTGCCGCAGTTCTACCAGCGCGACGCGCAGGGCATCCCCACCGCCTGGGTGGCGCGCATGCGCCAGAGCATGGCGCGGCTCACCCCGCAGTATTCGGCGGCGCGCACCGTGCGCGAATACACCGAAACGCACTACCTGCCGGCGGCGGTCGCCTACCGGGAGCGTGCGGCCGAGCGGGGCGCGCGCGCGGCCGCGCTGGTGCGCTGGCAGCGCGAACTGGACGAGAAATGGGCCTCGTTGCGCATCGGCGAGGTGCGGGTGACTACCCAGGACGGCCTGCACCAGGTCGAGGCGCAGCTGTACCTGGGCGACCTGGACGCCGACGCCGTGCGTGTCGAGCTGTATGCCGACGGCCAGCCGGCCGAATGCCGGGCGCTGCAGCGCGCCCATGCACTGGTCGGCGCCACCCACGGCTACGCCTATCGCCTGGAACTGCCCGCCGAGCGCCCGGCCGGCGATTACACGCTGCGCGTGGTGCCGGCGCACCCCGACGCGAAGGTGCCGCTGGAGAGCGCGCACATCATCTGGGAACGCTGAAGCCGGCTCGCTGCGAAAAGTCGCCGCGCGCCGGTAGTTGCCGTGGGAAACCTAAGAATTTCTTAAGCCTGGGTGCCGAAGATGCCTCTCGGATCATTTCCGCAGAGGACGCCCCCGCATGCTTGAGCCCGAACACGAAACCGACACCCTGGCGCGCATCGGCCGCGACACGCCGTTGTACCTGCGCAGGGCCGAGGCCGATGGCGGCCCGTTGCGGCACACGCTGGAAGCCTTCATTCGCCAGCGCTTCGCCGACGAGCACCAGGCGCGCATCCGCCATTTCCTGCCCTGCCTGCTCGGCCTGCTGGACGAGCGTGGGGTGGTACAGGGGGCGGTGGGCTTGCGTCCGGCTCGCCAGCCGCTGTTTCTGGAGCGCTACCTGGACGCGCCGCTGGAGGGCGAGATCGCCCGTCGCCATGCGCGGCAGGTACCGCGCGACGCCATCGTCGAGGTGGGCAACCTGGCCGCCACCGGCGCCGCCTCGGCGCGCCTGCTGATCGTCGCGCTCACCGACCTGCTGATCAGCGAAGGCTTCCAGTGGGTGGCCTTCACCGGCACCCGCGAACTGCTCAACAGCTTCCAGCGCCTGGGCCTGGCACCGCTGCCGCTGGGCGAGGCCGATCCGGCGCGCCTGGGCGCCGAGCGCGAGGACTGGGGCAGCTACTACGCCAGCCGGCCGCAGGTGATGGTCGGCGAGATCCTGCCCGGCCACCGGCAACTGCTGCAGCTGGGGATGTATGCGCGTCTCGGCCATCAGCCGCGCTACCACGGAGGGCTGGCCCATGCCGTCGGTTGCTGAACGGTTCTGGGAGCGCCTGGCCGCACACGGCGGCACGGCGCTGAGTGACGGCGAACGCCGGCTGGACTATGCCGCGCTGCTCGCCGAAATCGATGCGCGGGTCGAACGCCTGCGGGCCTGGGACGTGCGGCGCGTGGCGCTGGCGCTGGACAACGGCCTGGAGTGGGCGCTGTGGGATCTGGCGCTGCTGCGCGCGGGACTGGTCTGCGTGCCGCTGCCGGGCTTCTTCTCCGATGACCAGCAGATCCATGTGCTGCAGGACGCCGGCGTCGACGCGCTGCTCGGCGCCCCGGGGCCGGTCAGCCAGGCCTGCGGCTTCCGCGAGGAAGGCGGGTTGCTGCGCCGCGTGCCGGCGCGTCAGGCGGAACTGCCGCCCGGTACCTGCAAGATCACCTACACCTCGGGCACCACCGGCCAGCCCAAGGGCGTGTGCCTCGACGCCGACACCCTGCTGCGCGTGGCCGACAGCCTGGAGCGGGCCAGCCGCAGCCGCCAGGTCACGCGCCATCTGTGCGTGCTGCCGCTGGCCACGCTGCTGGAGAACCTCGCCGGCCTTTACGCCCCGTTGCTGGCCGGCGCCGCCGTGGAGCTGCGCCCGCTGGCGCAGGTCGGGCTGCAGGGCGCCAGCGGCTTCGACGTGGCGCGTTTCCTGGCGCTGCTGCATGCGGTGCGCCCCAACAGCCTGATCCTGCTGCCGCAGCTGCTGCTGGCGCTGGTGACGGCGGCGGAGCAGGGCGTGGCGCTGCCGGAGGCGCTGCGCTTCGTCGCCGTGGGCGGCGGGCGCGTGGCGCCGCAGCTGCTGGAGCGGGCCGACCGCCTGGGCCTGCCGGTGTTCGAGGGCTACGGCCTGTCCGAGTGCGCCTCGGTGGTGTGCCTGAACACGCCCGAGGCGCGCCGCATCGGCAGCGTCGGCCGACCCCTGGCGCATGTCGAATTGCGCCTGGCCGAGGACGGCGAAGTCTGGGTGCGCGGTGCGCGCATGCTCGGTTACCTGGGCGAGCCGCCGCTGTCCGGCGACTGGCTGGCCACCGGCGACCTGGGCGAGCTGCGGGACGGCTTCCTGACCCTGCGCGGCCGCAAGAAGCACCAGTTCGTGACCGCCTACGGCCGCAACGTCAACCCGGAATGGGTCGAGGCCGAGCTGGTCCAGCAACTGCCCATCGCCCAGGCCTGGCTGCACGGCGAGGCGCTGCCGTGCAACGTCGCCGTGCTGGTGCCGCGCCGCGCCGACTGCCCGGACGCGCAACTGGCCGAGGCGGTCGCCGCGGTCAATCGCACGCTGCCCGACTACGCCCGCGTGCACCGCTGGCTGCGCGCCGCACAACCGTTCAGCGCCGACAACGGCCTGGCCACCCGCAACGGGCGGCTGCGTCGTGCCGCGCTGCTCGACCACTACCAAGCGGCCCTCGCGGGTCTGCTGACTTCCCCCTGCGGAGAGTGACCCATGGAGTTCTTCGACGAGCTGCAACACCAGACCGAGGCCGAGCGTGCCTACCTGCTCGGCGCGCCGATCATCCGGAGTGCCCTGGACGGCACCGCCAGCCTGGACAGCTACATCGCCTTCCTGAGCGAGGCCTACCACCACGTGAAGCACACCGTGCCGCTGCTGATGGCCTGCGGTGCCCGGCTGCCGGAGCGGCTGGAATGGCTGCGGGTCGCGGTGGCCGAATACATCGAGGAGGAGATCGGTCACCAGGAGTGGATTCTCAACGACATCCGCGCCTGCGGCGGCGATGCCGAGGCGGTGCGCAACGGCCAGCCGAGCCTGGCCACCGAGCTGATGGTCGCCTACGTCTACGACCGCATTGCCCGCCACAACCCGGTGAGCTTCTTCGGCATGGTCAACGTGCTGGAGGGCACCAGCATCGCCCTGGCCACCCAGGCCGCCGACGTGCTGCGCACCAGCCTGCAGTTGCCGCCCCAGGCCTTCAGCTACCTGACCTCCCACGGCAGCCTGGACATCAGCCATGTGGAATTCTTCCGCACGCTGATGAATCGCCTCGACGACGCCGACGACCGCGCCGCCGTGGTGCACACCGCGCGGGTGGTGTACCGCCTGTACGGCGACCTGTTCCACAGTCTGACGGCGGAGGTGCGCCATGCGACTCGCTGACTGCCGGCTGCTGGTAACCGGCGCCAGCGGCGGCATCGGCCAGGCGCTGGTCGAGCGGCTGTGTGGCGGCGGCGCCCGGCTGCTGCTGGTCGGCCGCGATTACGCCGCGCTGGAACAGCTGGCCGAGCGCTTTCCCGGCCAGGTGGAGACCGTCTGCGCGGACCTGGCCAACCCGGCGGACCGCCAGCGGGTGCTGATCGCCGCCCGCCACTTCGAGGATTTCAATGGCGTGATCAGCGCCGCCGGGATCAACAGCTTCAGCCTGTTCGAGGAGCAGGACGCGGCGTCCATCGAGCGGCTGATCAGCGTGAACGTCACCGCCACCCTGCAACTGCTGCGCCTGCTGCTGCCCGAGCTGCGCCGCGCGCCGCGCGCGCTGGTGATCAACCTGGGCTCCACCTTCGGTTCGCTTGGCTACCCGGGCTTCGCCGCCTACTGCGCCAGCAAGTTCGCCGTGCGCGGTTTCAGCGAGGCCTTGCGCCGCGAGATGGCGGACACCGCCGTCAGGGTGCTGTACATCGCGCCGCGCGCCACCCGCACGGCGATGAATGCCGGGCCGGTGGTGGCCATGAACGATGCGCTGGGCGTGGCCATGGACGATCCCCGCCAGGTGGCCGGGCAGATCGCCCGGGCCATCGAAGCCGAGCGCGAGGAGCTCTATCTCGGCTGGCCGGAGCGCTTCTTCGTGTTCCTCAACCAGCTGCTGCCCCGGCTGGTGGACCGCGCACTGCAGCGCCAGTTGCCGGTCATCCGCCGCTTCGCCCATGGGGCGGAGCCTGCGGTGCCTACTTCCTCTTCCGGAGAACAACATCCATGACTATCCGCCACGGTATTTTCGCCGTCCTGCTGGCCCTGGCCAGCTCGTCCGTGTTCGCCCTGGACGCGGCCGGCGAACAGGAGCTCGCGCGCCTGCAGGAGCGCTGGGCGCAGATCAACTACGAGCTGCCCGAGGCGCGCCGCGAGGCCGCCTTCGAACAGCTCGCCAGCCAGGCCGAGGCCGCCACCCGGCGCAACCCCGACTCGGCGGAGCTGAAGAGCTGGCAGGGCATCATCCTCAGCACCTGGGCGGGCGCCAAGGGTGGACTTGGCGCGCTCGGGCTGGCCAAGCGGGCGCGCACGGCGTTCGAAGAGTCGCTGGCGCTGGATCCGCAGGCCCTGGACGGCTCGGCGTACACCAGCCTGGCCACCCTGTACTACCAGGTGCCAGGCTGGCCGATCGGCTTCGGTGACAAGGCCAAGGCCGCCGAACTGTTCGACCAGGCGCTGCGCCTGAATCCGAACGGTCTGGACAGCAACTACTTCCACGCCGATTTCCTGTTCCGCGAGGGCCACTACCGGGAGGCCCGCGCGGCGCTGGAGAAGGCGCTGGCCGCACCCGACCGGCCGGGCCGCGCGCTGGCCGATGCCGGACGACGCGAGGAAGCACAACGCCTGCTGCAGCGGGTCGAAGAAGAACTGGAATAAAGACGGCGCCCGGCGTTGAATGCCGGGAACGCCCGGCATGTGGGAAAGCCGCCTTATGCGCATTCTGTTGGTGGAAGACGATCCGGCGCTTGGCGAGGGCATCCGTACGGCCCTCAAGCCCGAGGCCTACACGGTGGACTGGCTGCGCGACGGCGCCTCGGCGCTGCACGCGCTCAGTCACGAGAGCTTCGATCTGGCCATCCTCGACCTGGGCCTGCCGCGCCTCGACGGCCTGCAGGTGCTGCGCCGCCTGCGCGCCGCCGCCAATCCGGTGCCGGTGCTGGTGCTCACCGCCCGCGACGCGACCAGCGACCGCATCGCCGGGCTGGATGCCGGTGCCGACGACTATCTGGTCAAGCCGTTCGATGTGGAGGAGCTCAAGGCCCGGCTGCGCGCGCTGCTGCGGCGCAGCTTCAGCCGCCCGCAGCCGGTGCTCGAGTATCGGGGCATTCGCCTGGACCCGGTGACCCAGCAGGTCAGCTACCAGGGCCGGGAGATCGGCCTGCCGCGCAAGGAATACCTGCTGCTGCACGAACTGCTGGCCCAGCCGGGGCGGGTGCTGACTCGCGACCGGCTGGGGCAGGTGCTGTATGGCTGGGACCAGGAGGTGGAGAGCAATGCCCTGGAGGTGCATATCCACCATCTGCGCCGCAAGTTCTTTCCTGAGCTGATCCGCACGGTGCGCGGTGTCGGCTATCTGGTGGAAAAATGCTGAAGCTGTCGATCCGCACCCGCACCCTGGTGCTGGTCCTGGGCACCCTGGCCCTGGGTCTGACCCTGGTTGCCCAGCAGAGCTACCGCGACGCCCGCCACGAGATCGAGGAGCTGTTCGATGCCCAGCTGGCGCAGAGCGCCCGGCTGTTGCAGGGCATGCTGCGCAGCGGCCAGGAACCGGGGCGGCTGGCCGAGCTGCAGGCCGCGCTCGATGAAGCGGTGCGCTACCGGCGCGACGCGGGCGCGGTGCTTGCCGGGCATGCCTACGAAAGCAAGCTGGGCTTCCAGGCCTACGACGGCCAGGGGCGGCTGTTGTTGCGCTCGTCGAGCGCGCCGGACGAGTCGCTGCTGGAACTGCTGGGCGGACAGGCGGGTTTCCACGACTTGCGTCTGGGCGACTACCAGTGGCGGCTGTTCCTGCTGGACGGCAGCCGCGACGGCCTGCGCATCCTGGTCGGCGAGCGCGACGACGTGCGCGGCGAGCTGGTGGGCAAGATCGCCCGGCGCAGCCTGCTGCCTGATCTGATCGGCCTGCCGCTGGTTGCCTTGTTGGTCTGGCTGGCGGTGGGCTGGGGTCTGCGGCCGCTGGCGCGCATGGCGCATCTGCTGCGCAGCCGCGACGCCGCCGACCTGTCACCGCTGCTGCTGGCGCCCCTGCCGCGCGAGCTGGAGCCGGTGGCGGCCTCGCTGAACCGGCTGCTGCACCAGCTCAACCAGCTGATCGTGCGGGAGAAGCGCTTCATCGCCGATGCCGCCCACGAACTGCGCACGCCGCTGGCGGTGCTGCGCATCCATGCCCAGAACGCGCTCGGCGCGGCCGATGCGGCGGAACGCGAGCGCGCCTTGCGGCTGCTGATCGGCGGCGTCGATCGCACCACCCGGGTGGTGACGCAGCTGCTCACCCTGGCCCGCCTGGAGCCCGACGCCCAGCGCGTGCACCGCCAGCCCGTGGACGTCGCCGCCCTGGCCCGCGAAACCCTGGCTGAGTTGACCCCGCTGGCGCTCAGTCGCGATCAGGAACTGACCCTGGAAGACGAGCGCAACGGCGACCGCCTGCTGCGCGGCGATGCAGCCAGCCTGGCCACGCTGCTGCAGAACCTGGTCGGCAACGCGTTGCAGTACACCCCGGCGGGCGGCCGCATCCAGGTCAGCCTGGACACCACGGCGCAGGGCCTGCAGCTGGTGGTGGATGACAGCGGGCCGGGTGTGCCGGCCGAGCTGCGCCCGCAGCTGCTGGAACGCTTCTTCCGGCTGGGCGAGGGGGAGGGCGCCGGGCTCGGCCTGGCCATCGTCGCACGCATCGCCGAGCTGCACGGCGCCGGGCTGGCGCTGCTGGACTCGCCGCTGGGCGGGCTGCGGGTGGTGGTGAGCTTCCCGGCCGAGGCCCCTGCCTCGCCCCCCGCTAAGCTTCGGTTAAGCAACGCTCGCTAGCCTGCCGGTATCCCATCCGCGAGGAGTACCGCAATGAACACGCAACGCTACAGCCCCCTGAGCATCGGCCTGCACTGGCTGATGCTGCTGCTGATCGCGGCGGTGTACGCCACCATCGAGCTGAAGGGCAACTTTCCCAAGGGCAGCGAGCCGCGCGAGCTGCTCAAGCACTGGCACTTCATGCTGGGCCTGAGCGTGTTCGCGCTGGTCTGGCTGCGCCTTTTGGCGCGGCTGATCAAACCGGTGCGGCCGGAACCCGGCGCGCTGCACCTGCTGGGGCGGCTGATGCACCTGGCGCTGTACGCCTTCATGATCGGCCTGCCGCTGCTCGGCTGGCTGACCCTGAGCGCCGCCGGCAAGCCGGTGCCGTTCTTCGGCCTGGAGCTGCCAGCGCTGCTGCCGGCTGACCAGGACCGCGCCGGCCAGCTCAAGGAACTGCACGAAACCGTTGCCCAGGCCGGTTACTGGCTGATCGGCCTGCACGCGGTGGCGGCGCTGTTCCATCACTATGTGCTGCGTGACCAAACCCTGCGGCGCATGCTGCCCGGAGCCTGATGCCAACCGCCCGCCTGCCTGCCTGGTTCAACCCGCTGCTCCTGTTGGTGGCCCTGCTGGCGGTGCCGGTCGGGCTGCTGGCGCCCGAGCGGGCGGCGCGCTGGGTGTGGACGGCCAGCGCCTTGCTGGCGGCGGCGGTGCTGCTGGCAGAGATCCTGGTGCGGCTGTTGCGCCGCGAGGTGGGCGTCGACCTGATCGCGCTGCTGGCCATCCTCGCCGCCCTGGCGGTCGACGAGGCGCTGGTCGCGGCGATCATCGCGCTGATGCTGGCCGGCGGCCGCCTGCTGGAGTCCTGGACCGAGCAGCGCGCCGAACGCGAGCTGCACCGCCTGGTCGACCGGGCGCCGCGCCAGGCCTGGCGTTACCGGGACGATGCGCTGGAGCAGATTCCTGTGGAGCAGGTGGCGCCGGGCGACACCCTGCTGGTGCGTCTGGGCGAAGTGGTGCCGGTGGATGGCGAGGTGCTGCTCGGCGAAGCGGTCCTCGATGAGTCGGCGCTGACCGGCGAAGCCCTGCCGGTGCGCCGCCATGCCGGCGAGACGGTGCGCAGCGGGGTGGTCAACGCCGGCGCGCCGTTCGACCTGCGCGCAAGCCGGCCGGCGCAGCAGAGCACCTATGCCGGCATCGTGGCGATGGTCGAGGCGGCGCGCGGTTCGCGGGCGCCTTTCGTGCGGCTGGCCGATCGCTACGCGCTCGCGCTGATCCCGCTGACCCTGGGGCTGGCCGGGCTGGCCTGGTGGCTCAGCGGCGACGTGTTGCGCGCCCTGGCGGTGCTGGTGGTGGCCACGCCCTGTCCGCTGATCCTCGCCGCGCCGGTGGCGATCATCGCCGGCATCTCGCGCAGCGCACGGCGCGGCGTGCTGATCAAGGATGGCGCCACCCTGGAGGCGCTGGCGCTGGCCCGGCGCTTCTTCTTCGACAAGACCGGCACCCTGACCGCCGGCAACGTGACCCTCGACGCCGTGGAAAGCGCCGGCCGGCTTCCGCCGGCCCGGCTGCTGGCCCTGGGCGCGGCGCTGGCCCAGGCCTCCCCGCATCTGGTGTCGCGGGCGCTGGTGCGCGCGGCTGCCGAGCAGGGACTGAGCCTGGTCACGCCACGCGCGGTACACGAGGTGCCGGGCGCCGGGCTCAGCGGCCAGGTGGACGGCCATCACATCGCCTTCGGCAGCTTCGATTACGTGGCGCAGGGCGCGGTGGTCAGTCCCGGGATCGAGACGCTGCGCCGGCGCATGGCTTATGAGCTGGCCGCCGGCAGTTTCATTGCCGTGGATGGCCAGATCGAAGGGGTGGCGCTGTTCTCCGACCGGCTGCGCCTGGAAACCCCCTATACCCTGCGGGCGCTGCGGCGTGCCGGGGTCGAGCGGATGGTCATGTTGACCGGCGACCAGCGGGAGGCCGCCGAGGTGATCGGCCGCGCCGCCGGGGTCGATGAGGTGTGCGCCGGCCTGACGCCGCTGCAGAAGGTCGAGGCGGTGGCTCAGGGCCGCCACCAGGGCCACACGGCGATGGTCGGCGACGGCATCAACGATGCGCCGGCGCTGGCCGCCGCGGATGTCGGCATCGCCCTGGCGGCGGGTGGCGGCACGGCCTCCTCGGAGGCGGCCAGCGTGGTGCTGCTGGTGGATCGCCTGGACCGCATCCCGGAGATCCTGCTGATCGCGCGGCGCTCGCGGCGCATCGCCGTGCAGAGCGTGACGGTGGGCATGGGCCTGTCGCTGCTGGCCATGCTCTTCGCGGCGCTGGGCATGCTGCCGCCGCTGGCTGGCGCGTTGCTGCAGGAAGGCATCGACGTACTGGTCATCCTCAACGCCTTGCGCGCCCTGCGTGGCGGCCGGCGGATCGCCGCGACGGCACTGGACAGCGAGCAGGTGGAGCGCCTGCGCCAGGGACACGCCGCGCTGGCGCCCCTGCTGATCCGGGTGCACCGGCTGGCACAGCGGCTGACCAGCCTGCCGGCGGCGCAGGCCGGGCGGGAATTGCGCGAGCTGCTGGGGGATTTGCAGGAACAGCTGCTGCCCCACGAGCGCGAGGACGAGGATGCGCTGTTCCCGCGCCTGGCGAACCACCTGGCCGGGGAGGACCCGCTCGCCGCGCTGAGCCACACGCACCGGGAGATCTTCCGCCTCGGCCACCAGCTGGAGCGCATGGGCGCCGACCTGGAAGACCCGCCGAGCGCCGAGGCACTGGCCGATATCCAGCGCCTGCTGGTGCAGCTGGATACCGTGCTCGACCTGCATTTTGCCGACGAAGACGAGCTGTATCACCACCTGGATCGGCGCTGAGCATCGCCCGGCCGCGTCGGCCGGGCAGGTCCGGCCCCGCAAGGTCAGCCGCCCCGGCGCGTCCATCGCCACCCCGGAGCTTTCCCGCGCCCTTGCCACTCGAACACGCAAACCGTCCGCATCGGCGAAGGAGGCATGCCATGGCCCACACCAAGATCCTGTTTCGCGGCGCCGCCCGCGACAAGGTGCTGCGCGGCGCCACGCAGCTGGCCGATGCGGTGCGGGTGACGCTCGGGCCCAAGTCCAAGTCGGTGCTGATCCAGCGCAGCTGGGGCGCGCCACTGGTGTGCAACGACGGGGTGACCATCGCCAAGCAGGTGGACCTGGAAGACCCGGAGGAAAACCTCGGCGCGCAGATGCTGCGCCAGGCCGCCGAGCGTACCGGGGAACTGGTGGGCGACGGCACCAGCACCGCCACCGTGCTGGCGCACGCGCTGTTCGCCGATGGCGTGCGCAACGTGGTGGCCGGGGCCAGCGCCATCGACCTCAAGCGCGGGCTGTATCGCGGCCTGCAACTGGCGGTGGACACCCTGCGCAGCCAGTCCCGGCCGGTGAGCACGCGGCTGGAAAAGGCCCAGGTGGCGACCATCTCCGCCCATAACGATGCGAATGTCGGCGAGCAGGTGGCCGACGCGCTGGAAAAGGTCGGCAGCGAGGGGGTGATCAGCGTCGAGGAATCCAAGACCACAGAAACCGTGGTGGAGGTGGTGGAAGGCATGCGCTTCGACCGGGGTTACGTATCGCCGTACTTCGTCACCGACAGCGAGAAGATGCAGGTGGTGCTGGAAGACGCCTACCTGCTGCTCTGCGAGCAGAAGATCGGCCTGCTCAAGGACCTGATCCCGCTGCTCGAACAGCTGGCCAAGAGCGGCCGGCCGCTGGTGCTGATCGCCGAGGACATCGAGGGCGAGGCGCTGGCCACGCTGATCGTCAACCAGTTGCGCGGCGTGCTGCATGCGGTGGCGGTGAAGGCGCCGGGCTTCGGCGACCGGCGCCGCGAGTTGCTGCAGGACATCGCCATTCTCACCGACGGCCAGGTGATTTCCAGCGAGCTGGGGCTGAGCCTGGAGCAGGTGACCCTGGACATGCTCGGCCGCGCCCGGCGGGTGGTGGTGGACAAGGAGAGCACCACGCTGATCGGCGGCGCGGGCGCCCGCGAGGCCATCGACAAGCGCGTGCAGCAGCTGCGCCAGCAGATCGACAAGGCGACCAGCGACTACGACCGCGAGAAGCTGCAGGAGCGGCTGGCCAAGCTGGCCGGCGGCGTGGCGGTGATCCGCGTGGGCGCGCCCACCGAATCCGAGATGCGCGCCCGCAAGGACGCGCTGGATGATGCCATCGCGGCCACCAAGGCGGCCATCGCCGAAGGCATCGTGCCGGGCGGCGGGCTGGCGCTGTTGCGCTGCGTGCCGGCGCTGGAGCAGGTCGAGGCCGGCTGCGAGGGCGACGAGCGCACCGGCCTGCAGATCCTGCGCCGCGCCCTGGAGGCGCCGGCGCGCACCATCGCCGAGAATTCGGCGGTGGATGCCGGAGTGGTGGTGGCGCGCATGCTGGCCGAGGGCGGCAACGTCGGCTTCGACGCCGCCGCCAACCGCTACGTGGATCTGTACGAGGCCGGCATCATCGATCCCACCAAGGTGGTGCGAGTGGCGCTGGAGAATGCCGTGTCGGTGGCCAGCGTGCTGCTGCTGACCGAGGCGGTAATGACCGAGCTGCCGGAGAAGGAAGCGCCGCCGCCGAGCCAACCCCATCCCGATATGTACTGATTCCGTACCGTTACGTCTGGATGCCGTAATTCTCCGCCAACTGCGCCGCCACCATGGCCGTGGAATCCAGCAGGGTCAGCCGGCGCGCGGCCAGCTCGGCGGGAAGGCGGAACGGCGGCACCGTATCGCACAGGACGATGCCTTCGAACAGCGGGCTGTCCAGCAGCTCGGTGCCGCCGGTGAACAGCCCGTGCGCGGCGGCGGCGAACAGGCGCGAGGCGCCAGCCTCCTGGCAGGCACGGGCGGCGCGCAGCAGGGTGCCGCCGGTGCTGATCAGGTCGTCGATCACGATCGCCACCTTGCCGCGCACCTCGCCGACCAGCAGGGCGCCGGTCACCACATCGTTGGCCCGGTACTTCTCCATGTAGGCGCTGCCCACCGGCCGGCCGATGCGCCGCTGCAGGGCCTGGCGGAACAGTTCGGCGCGCTTGGCGCCGCCGGCGTCCGGCGACACGGACACCAGCTCGGCGTCGGCGGCCAGTGGGGCGAAGTGCTCGGCGAACAGCTCGGCGCTGGCCAGGTGCTGGGTGGGAATGCGGAAGGCGTTGTCGAAGGCCGCCAGGTTGTGGACTTCCAGGGCCATCAGCCGATCCACCCCACAGGCCTCGAACAGTCCCGCCAGGTAACGGGTGATGACCGGGTCCTGGTACTGGGTGCGGCGTTCCTTGCGGGCGTAGCACAGGTAGGGGGCGACCAGTTGCAGCTGGCGGGCGCCGGCGTCCTTCAGCGCGCCGCAGAAGAACAGCAGGCGGCACAGCTTGTCGTTGACGCTCTGGCGCTCGTCGCCGTAGAGGTTGTGCAGCACCACGACGTCGCGGCCGTTGACCCGCTCCAGGGCGCGGGTCTTGTGTTCACCGTCCTCGAAGGTGCGTTCCTCGTGTTCGCCGAGGTCGCAACCGAGGTGTCGGGCGACCCGGCGGGCATAGTCCTGGCTGCCGTGCAGGGCGAAGATAAGCGGGCGTTCCGTAGACATGTGCCTCTCCATGATCGGGCCTGGGTTCAGCATTGCCGCTGGCGTGCCTGCGTCAAGCGCAGCGGCGGGAGCGCCAGGCTGACGCGCGCCAGGCGCAGCAGGCTGCGGGCCTGGCGAGCCTTGAGCCGGGCAATGCGTGGCTCGCTCTGGCGCTTGGCGCTGCCGGCCAGGGTGAAGGCGCGCAGCGCCGCGCGCAGGGCGAAGAACAGCGGCAGTGGCTGGCAGTCTTCGGCTTCGTCGCGCTGTGCCCAGTAGCGGGCCAGCAGCTGCTCGGCGTGCCTCGGCAACTGCCGGAAGTGCAGGTCCATGAGCACGAAGGAGAGGTCGTAGAGCACGTCGATGCAGTTCAGTCGCTCGCTGAACTCGATGCCGTCGAACAGCGTCGGCCGGCCTTCGAACAGGCAGATGTTGGCCAGGCGCAGGTCGCCGTGGCAGCGCCGGACCCGGCCGTCGCGGCGCCGCTGTTCGAGGCAGTCGGCCTGGCGGTCGAGCGCCTGCAGGCTGGCGCGGTACAGGGCCTGTACCGGCGCGCTGGGCAGCAGGTCCGGATGGCCGAGCAGTTCCCGGTGGTTCTCCTCGATGGCCAGGCGGATGCCTTCGACACCGCCGTGCTCGGGCAGGCGCTCGGCGCTGTTGTGAAAGCGGGCGATTTCGGCACCGAGCTGTTCGGCCAGGTCCATCGCCAGCGTGCCGGCGCCGGCCATGCGGTCGAACAGGGCCTCCTGGGGAAAGCGGCGCATCACCACCACCCAGTCCAGTACGCTGCCGGGACCATCGAAGGCCAGTCGGCCATCGGCCTGGCGGGTAATGGCGCTCACCCCCAGGTAGAGGGTTGGCGCGGTGCGGCGGTTCAGGGCCAGTTCCGCGCGGCAGGCACGGGCGCGGCTCGCCAGGCTGCGGAAGTCCAGCGAGGCGTAGGTCACCGCGCGCTTTAGCTTATAGGCCCGGTCGCCGTACAGGACGATCAGCGAGCCGTGGGTGTCGATGCGCTCGACGATGCCCGGCCCCGGGCCGTGGCTGCGCGGATTGCACAGGAAGTCGATGACCTCGCGTTGTCCATTCATGCGTGTCGTCCGTCGTCAGCGCGACCCTGTGCAGCATGGGTGAAATCTCCGCCGGGCGGCCGCCATGACGATCAACGGTTCGGGGTGGGCGCGGCTACAGTGAAAGGGCGGCCGCGCGGCCGGACTTCACGGAGGCTGCCCCCCATGACCCAGTTCCAGCGCCTGCTGGTGATCGTCGATCCCCGGATGCGTCATTCCCCGGCGCTGCAGCGCGCGGCGGCTCTGGCCCGCGCGGGTGGCGCCACGCTGCATGTGGCCGCGCTGGTGGCGACACCCGCGCTGGTGGCCCTGCTGCCCGCCGAGGTGCAGGCCAGGACCCGCGATGGCTACGCCGCGGAATGCCGCACGCGCCTGGAGGAGCAGATCGAGCCGCTGCGCCGACAGGGGCTGACGATCACCCGCGAGGTACTCTGTGTGTCCGACCTACGGGCGGAAATCCTCCAGCACGTGGCCGAGCTGCAGCCGGACCTGCTGATCAAGGATGTGCAGCACGAAGGCGAGCTGAAACGCACCTTCATCACTCCGCTGGACTGGCACCTGCTGCGCGAGTGCAGCGCACCCCTGCATCTGGTTGCCGCCGGTGGTCATGCCCAGCCGCGCAAGGTGGTCGCGGCGGTCGACACCTCGCGGGAACAGGCCAGGGAAACCGGGCTGAACGAGCGCATCATCGAGGCGGCCAACGCCCTGGCGATGCAAAGCGGCGCCGAGCTGCACCTGCTGCACACCTATGACCCGCTGCGCTACTACATGGCCGACGCCGGCGCGCCCAGCGAGTCCTGGAACGAGCTGCGCGACATCGCCCAGCAGGACTTCCAGGCGTTCGCCCAGGCACAGGGGGTTCCCGAGGATCGCCGGCATTTCCTGCTCGGCCCGCCGACCATGACCCTCGCCGAGTTCGCCCGCGAACAGCAGGTGGACGTGCTGGTGATGGGGCGCGTGCAGCGCAAGGGCCTGGACAGGCTGGTCGGCAGCACCACCGAGCACGCGCTTTACCAGGTGCCTTGCAGCATCCTGGCCATCGCTCCGGGCGGCTGAACATGCACGTGGTGCCGAGCATCTGCACCTTCTGTGGCGTCGGCTGCGGTCTGGGGCTGCGCGTGGAGGAGGGCCGGGTCATTGGCGTCGAGCCGCAACCCGGACATCCGGTCAGCGAAGGTCAGCTGTGCGCCAAGGGCTGGGCGTGCAGCTTCGCCGTCGAGCCCGCCGGGCGCCTGCGCGAGCCACTGGTTCGGGAAAACGGCCGCCTGCGCCCGGCCAGTTGGGAGGAGGCGCTGGCGCGAACCGCCGAAGGCTTCCAGCTGGCGCTCGACGAGCTGGGCCCGTCCGGTGTCGGGGTGATCAGCTGCGCCCATGCCAGCAACGAGGATAACTACGCGGCGCAGAAATTCGCCCGAGCGGTGCTCGGCACCCACAACATCGACCATTGCGCGCGCATCTGCCACAGCCCCTCGGTGGCCGGTCTGGGCCGCACCCTGGGCTCCGGGGCGATGAGTGGAGGCATCGCCGACATCGACCAGGCCGATCTGCTGCTGGTGATCGGCGCCGACGTCACCGAGAACCACGCCATGATCGGCGCGCGCCTGCTGCGCGCCCAGGCGCGCGGCGCCACGCTGATCGTCGTCGACCCGCGCCGCACCCGCCTGGCACGCCTGGCGGATATCCATCTGCAGCTGCGTCTGGGCAGCAACATCGCGTTGCTCAACGGCCTGCTGCACCTGATCCTCGCCAATGGCTGGGAGGATCGCGCCTTTCTCGCCGCGCGCTGCGAGGGCGAGGCTGCGCTGCGCCATCACCTGGCCAACTTCGATCTGGCGCAGTGCTGCGTGCAGACCGGGCTGGCGCTGGCCGAGCTGGAGCGGGTGGCCTATCTGTTCAGCCACGCCCGCGCCGCCTTTACCGCCTACGGCATGGGCATTACCCAGTTCCAGAGCGGCACCAACAACGTCATCGCGGTTTCCAACCTGGTGCTGGCCTGCGGCCAGAGCGGCCGGCCGGGTACCGGCATCAACCCGCTGCGCGGGCAGAACAACGTGCAGGGCGCCTGTGACATGGGCTGTCTGCCGGATGTCTATCCCGGCTACCAGCCGGCTGCCGACCCTGCCGTGCAGGCGCGCTTCGGCGCGGCCTGGGGCCGTCCGGCGCCCGCCTTGCCGGGGCTGACCTCGCTGGCCATGAGCGAGGCGGCGCGGCGCGGCCAGCTGCGCGCGCTGATGGTGATGGGCGAGGAGCTGGTGGTGACCGACCCGGACCAGAACCAGCTGTTGCGCGCGCTGCGGGCCCTGGATTTCCTGGTGGTGGTGGAACTGCGCCTGAGCGAGACCGCTCGGCTCGCTGACGTGGTGCTGCCGGCTGCCGCCTTCACCGAGAAGGATGGCACCTTCACCAACTGCGAGCGCCGCGTGCAGCGCATTCGCCAAGCTGTGGCGCCGCCCGGCACGGCGCGCGCCGACTGGCAGATCCTGTCCGCGCTGGCGGCGTGCATGGGCTATTCCGGCATGGACTGGCCGGACGCCGAGGCGGTCTTCGCCGAGATGACGGCGCTCACCCCGCTTTTCTCCGCCATGGATTATCCGGCGCTGGCTGTCGCGCATGGCCTGCAGTGGCCGTGCGACGCCGCGCATCCGCAGGGTTCGCCGCGCCTGCATGAACGGGGCTTCCCGCGGGGGCGCGGGCGGCTGCTGCCGGTCAGCCAGGTGCCGCTCGACGAGGTGCCGGATGCCGATTATCCCTTCGCCTTCACCACGCACCGCCTGCACTTCCACTACGGTGGCGGCGCGATGACCCGGCAGTCGCCACTGCTGGAACGGGAAACGCCGCTGGCGCTGCTGTTCATGCACCCGGCCGACGGCGCGGCGCTGGGCCTGGGCGAGCGCCAGGCGGTGCGCGTGCGCTCGCGGCGCGGCCGGCTGGAGACTCGGGTACACCTGACCGACGACGTGCCGCCGGGCACCCTGGCCATGCCGTATCACTTTCGCGAGGCGCCGTGCAACCAGCTGACCAATCCGGCCCAGGACCCGATCAGCCGCATGCCGGAGCTCAAGGCCTGCGCCGTGGCGGTGGAACCGCTGGCGCCGGGTGTGACTCCACGAACGACGGAACGCCATGGACGCCGTTGAACTCGACCGTCCGGAGCGGCTGCGCGCCTGGCTGGCGCGCCAGCGCACCGTGCATGAGGTGCGTGCCGACGGGCAGGGCGGTTGGCACTGGCAGGCGCTGGCGGCGGACGATGCCGCCCCGTTCGATCCACCGTCCGTGCTGCCGCCGTTCTCCGCCAAGGGCTTTTTCTTCGCCGAGCGCGAGCGGCTGTTTCGCTTCGACGGCGGGCAGTTCCTCGGCCTGATGCCAGAGGTCGAGCTGCAGGTGCTGTTCGGCCTGCATGCCTGCGATTTGCGGGCGGTCGCCTACCAGGACCAGTTCTTCGCCGCCGATCCCCATTACCAGGCCCGCCGCCGGGCCAGTCTGCTGGTTGCGCTGGAGTGCCGGCACAGCTGCGCGGGCGGTTTCTGCAGCCTGGTCGGCAGCGGACCCCGGGTGCATGACGGCGACGCCGATCTGATCCTGCTGCCGCTGTCGCAAGGCTGGCGGCTGCTGGTCGCATCCGCCGCTGGCGCCGAGGCGCTGCGCGGCTTCGATGCGCCGGCGGCGCCGGACGATGGGGAGGCGGAGCGCCAGGAAAATGCCCGGCGGGTGGCGGCCGAGCAGGGCCCGCAGACGGAGGTGGCGCGGGGCATCCAGGCGCTGCACGCCGGGCGCATCACCGAGGAGACCTGGGATGCGGTGGGCCTGCGCTGCCTCGGTTGCTCCGGCTGCACCACGGTCTGCCCGACCTGTTCCTGCTTCGCCCCGCTGGACGTGGCGGACGAGGAGGGCGGAGTCGCGCGCGAGCGGGTCTGGGATTCCTGTCTGTACGAGGCGTTCCAGCGCGAGGCCAGCGGGCACAACCCCACCGCCAGCGCCGGGCAGCGCGTGCGGCGCTTCTGGTATCACAAGTTCGGCGAGGCGTTTCGCGAGCAGTTCGACGCCTATGGCTGCGTGGGTTGCGGGCGCTGCGACCGGGTCTGTCCGGGTGGCATCGGCGTGCACGGCGTCATGGGCCGGGTGGCGAAGCCATGATCGACGCGACGCCGCGCCGTCTGTGGCTTGAGCATGGCTATGTGGATGGCGAGGACACCCGCCACTTCACCTTTCGCCTGGACGCTCCACACGCCGGCGATGGCGCCGTGCGCCCCGGGCAGTTCTTCATGCTCTGCGTGCCCGGCGTCGGCGAGGCGCCGTTCACCTATGTACGGCCCCCGGATCCGGACGGCCGCTTCAGCGCGCTGGTGCGCCGGATGGGGCGGGTCACCGATGCGCTGTTGGCCTGCGCGCCGGGTGCGCTGCTGGGCTATCGCGGCCCGTTCGGCCACGGTTGGCCGCATGACCTGCCGGCGGGTGGCCGGGTGCTGGCGGTGGCGGGGGGATGCGGCCTGGCACCCCTGGCCAGCATGATCGAGGACGCCTGCGCGCCGGACGCGCCCTGGCGTTTGACGCTGTTGTACGGCGCTCGCCATGCCGCCGCCCAGGTGCTGGGCCGGGAACGGGCGCGCTGGCGCAAGCTGCTGCCGCTGTTCGAGAGCTTCGATCAACCACCCCCCGGCCAGCGACCCGGTACGCCCCTGGACCAGCTCGATCGTGTGTTCGCCGCAGGCGGCGTGGACGCGCTGCTGTGTTGCGGCCCGGAACCGCTGATGTTGGCCAGCGCGCGCGAATGCCTGCGGCGCGGCCTGCCCGCCGAGCGCATCTGGCTGTCGCTGGAGCGGCGCATGCACTGCGCCGATGGCCTGTGCGGACATTGCTATCTGGGTGCGAGTTACGTCTGTCGTGACGGTCCCACCTACCGCTATGACCATTACCTGCGCCTGCTGCGGGGGAGTGGCGCCGACGCCCTGCCGGCGGCGCCCGGCTACTGCTAGCAGCGCGTGACCGGCGGCGCGGGACGCACGGGTATTCGCACCTATGCTCACAGCAGTGCCGCGGGCGAAAAAAGGGAGGAATTGCCATGGGCCACTATCAGCGACTGTTGACTCTCGTCGATCTGCGTCAGCGCCATTCCCCGGCCTTGCAACGGGCTGCCGTGCTGGCCAGGGAGAGCGATGCAGGCCTGCATGTGCTGGCCTGCATCGAGCCGCCGTGGTCCTGGCCGCTGTTGGAGCATGACGTGCGCAGCAAGTCGCAGGACGGCTTTGTCCTGGAGGCCAGGCAGCATCTGGAAGCCCAGATCGAATCTCTGCGCCACCAGGGGTTGAATGTCACGGCGGAGGTGGTGTGGACGGCCGACCCGCATGCCGAGATCCTGCGTTATGTGGAGGAAATGCAGCCGGACGTGCTGGTCAAGGATGTCGAGCGGGTCGGTGAACTCCGTCGAACCTTCACCACGCCGCTCGACTGGCAATTGCTGCGTGACTGCGCGGTGCCCCTGCATCTGGTGGGCGAGGGCGGGCACGCGCATCCCCGGCGGATCGCGGCGGCGGTGGATACCGGGGGGGACAAGGCCCCTGACAGCCCGCTGAACCGGCGCATCGTCGAGGCGGCCAATACCCTGGCGCTGCAGTGCGATGCCGAGCTGCATCTGGTGCACGCCTTCGATCCGATGGCGGTGTTCCTGGGCGACTTCAGCGGTTTCAGCGCCTCGTGGGCCGACCTTGCGGGCGACCTGCAGGCCAGCGAGCGCAGCGATTTCCTGCACTTCGCCGACGCGTGCGGCGTGCCGCAGGATCGCCGCCATTTCCTGCTCGGTCCCCCCACCCTGATGCTCGCCGGATTCGCGCGGGATGTCGGCATCGACGTGTTGGTCATGGGGCGTATCCAGCGGCGGGGGCTGGAGCGGTATGTCGGCAGCACCACCGAGCACCTGCTCTACCAGATGCCCGGCAGCCTGTTGGCGATTCGTCCGGAAAACACCTGAAGTAGCGAGGAGGGCCCATGCACACCCTGGAACCGATGTCCCTGTTCCTGACCCTTGACGACGCCGGCCTGGCGGCCGACCTGCTGCGGCCGCCCGAGGCGCGCGGCTTGGTGGTGTTCGTGCATGGCAGCGGCAGTGGCCGGCGCAGCCCGCGCAACCAGCAGGTGGCGCGTACCTTTGCCAGGCGGGGCCTGGCGACGCTGCTGTTCGATCTGCTCACCGAGGACGAACAGCGCATCGATGCGCTGACGCGCCGCCTGCGCTTCGACATTCCGCTGCTGGCGCGGCGCATCGTCGGGGTGATCGACTGGCTGGAGCGGGACCCGGAACTGGCCATGCTACCGCTCGGCCTGTTTGGCGCCAGCACCGGCGCAGCCGCCGCGCTGATCGCCGCCGCGCAGCGGCCGCACGTAGTGCGTGCCGTGGTGTCGCGGGGCGGACGGACCGACCTGGCCCGCGAATCGCTGGATGGCGTGGCGGCGCCCACCCTGCAGATCGTGGGTGAGCTCGATCACGAGGTGCTGTCGCTCAATCGCGAGATCGCCCACCACCTGCATTGCGTCCAGCAGGTGACCGTGGTGGCGGGTGCTACCCACCTGTTCGAGGAAGCGGGCGCCCTGGAGGAAGTGGCGCAACATGCCGGCGACTGGTTCGAACGCTTCCTGGTGGCCAGCTAGCCGTGTGGAGCCCCAGGCCACGCCTGCACCCTGCAGGTCAGCAGAGTCCGACATGCAGGCGTTCCTGAAGCCGGCGCCGGCTCTGTTACGGGTCGCGGCGTTCCTTCGCCGGCCGTTCCAGGCGCGCTGGCTTAACCGAGGCTGAATGGCGATTTTTCTTGATCGCGATCCAGTGTTCCGTGCGCCGTGCTGAGTAACCCTGACGACGTCCGGGAACCTTTTTACCGCTGTGTTCGTTAACGCCCGGCAACTTCCGATCCGGGCAGGGCATGAAACACACGGATGAAGAACTGATCGAGCAGGCCCAGGCCGGCAACCCGCATGCCTTCGGCCTGCTGGTACGTCGTCACCAGGCGTGGGTGCTTCGCTTTGTGCGACGGCTGCCAGGCACGCCGGCTGACGCGCCAGACATCGCCCAGGAAACCTTCCTCAAGGCCTGGCAGGCAATCGCCCGCTGGCGACCCGAAGCGCGCTTTCGCACCTGGCTGCTGCAGATTGCTCGTAATACCACCCGTGATGAATGGCGTCGACAACTACGCCAACCTTCCGAGCCGTTCGAGGTTGAACAGCATGTGGACCCGTCTCCATCGCCGGTTCGGCGGCTGGAGCTGGATCGCCGCCTGCGTCAGTTGGAACGGCTTCTCGAACGCCTTCCGGCCGAGCAGCGGGAGGTCCTGCTGTTGCGAGAGCAGGAGGGGCTGTCATACGCCGAGCTGTCGAATCTGCTGGGCATTCCGCCCGGTACGGTGAAGTCGCGGCTGGCCAGGGCCCGCGCGGGGGTGCTGGAGCACTATCGACTGGAAGGAGGAGAGCACCTGCATGACTGAGCATCTGCACCAGGAGGCGCTGTCCGCCTTGCTGGACGGCGAGTTGGAACCTGCCCTGCGTCCGATGGCCGAGGCACATCTGCCCACCTGTGCCGATTGCCAGGCGCGCCTTGTCGAGCTGCGTGTACTGGGCGAGGACCTTCGCGCCTTGCGGGGGCGTACACGAGCAGCCTCCGGCCCGCGCCGCCTCCCTCTGGCGCTGGGTGCTGCGGCTTCGCTGCTGCTTGGCGTGCTGCTGGGCTCCACGCTCGTCACGCCAGAGCGCCGGGAAATGCCCGCCTCGGCGCTGCTGGCAGTGCTGAGCAGCACGCCTCCCGGCGGGCTGTGCGCCCGCCCCGAATTCTGCCAACCCCAAGGAGTTTCACAATGAGTTCCACCCTGCAACGCCGCCTGCTGGCGGTCTCCCTGTTGATCAACCTGGGCGTGCTGGTTGCTGCGCTCTGGTCGCAGCTGGCCAGCGAGGGCTTGCCGATGCCCTCCGGAGCCCAGACCAGCCTGACTCGCGAGCTGCAACTGAACAGTCGGCAGCTGCAGCGCTGGCATGACGCCGAAGCGCCGTTCCTGGCGCAACTGCGGGCGTCCATGCAGGCGATAGGCGAACAGCGCGACAGCCTGGTGCGCGGGATCTTCGCCGCCGAGACGGACATCGAGAAGATCGAGGCGGCGCGGGTGCGGATCGCCGAGCTGCAGGAGCGGCAGCAGCGTCTGGTGATCGATCAGTTGCTGCGTGAGCGGGAGATTCTCGAACCGTCGCAGCGCGATCGACTGGCAGACATTCTGCTAGGCCAGCCAGTAGGGCCAATCGGCCTCGATCAGTTGCACCGGGAGTGACGACGGGAACATTTTTCCGCGCGCCAGCGTTACAGGTTCGAGCCCGCTTCGGGTGTTTATCGACGAGATAAGGACATGACCATGCATTACCGTTCGCTGTTGCTTCCCCTGCTGCTGGGCAGCCTTTCCCTGGGTACCGCCACCGCCAGTCTGGCGGCCGGCGGCCATGATCATCATCAACACGGCGATAGCGCCCAGACGCTGCGCCTGGACAACGGCAAGCGCTGGGTCACGGATGCGCCGCTGCGCAAGGCCATGGGTGAGCTGGGTTCGGCGCTGCATGCCACGCATGACGCGATCCACCAGGACCGTCTGCCGACGGCGGAGTACGAACGTCTGGCGGCGCTGGTGAATGACCGGGTGGCCTACATGGTGAAGAACTGTTCGCTGCCGGAGCAGGCCGACGCCCAGTTGCACCTGATCATCGCCTCCCTTATGGCCGGTGCCGAGGAAATGGCCGGGCACGGCGGCGAGGGACGGCGTGCGGGCGCGGTACGGGTCATCATGGCGCTGAACGATTACGGCAGTCATTTCGACGATCCGACGTTCAAGCGCTTCTGACCCTCCGATCAGGGACCGGTTGCGGCCGGTTCCTGGCTTTCTATGCTGGAGCATGAACGCTGATCCTGACCAAGGTGGCCGGCCATGCCCAAGCACTCGCTGGATGTTCCCATTCCCGATCGGGTTGCCGCCGGCCGCGCCCTTTCCGAGCTGCTGGCCGGGCAGGGTGGCCCGCAAACCCTGGTGCTGGCGCTACCCCGCGGCGGCGTGCCGGTGGCGTTCGAGGTCGCCCTGGCGCTGGATTGCCCGCTGGACCTGATGCTGGTGCGCAAGCTGGGGGTGCCGGGGCACAGCGAGCTGGCTATGGGCGCGATTGCCAGCGGCGGGGTGCGGGTGCTCAACGAGGATATCCTCCGCTCCCTGGGCATCGGCGAAGTGGCGATAGACGCGGTCGAGCGGCGCGAGACGGAGGAGCTGGCCCGGCGCGAGCGCGTCTACCGGGGCGAGCGGCCCATGCCGGAGGTGAAGGGCAAACGGGTGATTCTGGTCGATGACGGCATCGCCACCGGGGCGACCATGCGCGCCGCTGTGCAGGCGGTACGCAAGCTGGGTGCCGCGCATGTCACCGTGGCGGTACCCGTGGGCGCGCAGGAAACGCTCGCCGTGCTGCGGCATGAGGCGGACGAGGTGATCTGTCCGCTGGTTCCCGAACCCCTTTGGGCTATCGGTCGGTGGTACCGCGATTTTTCGCAGACCTCGGACGAAGAAGTGATTGATCTGTTGCGGCGCGCCTGGGAGCGACCCATCGCTTGAATTGAGCCATTCCTGTGGCGCGATAAGCTCCCCGGCCTGTCAGGATCCGCACAGCGCGAGCGTGCGAGCTAGGCGAAGCACGCGCTTTTTTGCTAGGGTTCGGCCACACGAAGAAGCCGTCGGCTGAGCGGCCGAGTGAATGAGGTGCGTCTTGATAAGGCTGCTGGTTGTCGATGATCACGATCTGGTGCGGGCGGGCATTGTTCGCATGCTGGCCGATATCAGGGATCTGCAAGTCGTGGGGGAGGCGGACTCCGGTGAGGAGGCGCTGAGGAAGGCTCGCGAGCTGAAGCCTGACGTGGTGCTGATGGACGTGCGCATGCCGGGTATCGGCGGGCTGGAGGCCACGCGCAAGCTGTTGCGCAGCCATCCCGACATCAAGGTGGTGGTGGTGACCGTCTGCGAGGACGATGTGTTCCCGACCCGCCTGCTCCAGGCGGGCGCCTCGGGCTACCTGACCAAGGGCGCCGCACTGGAGGAAATGGTCCAGGCGATCCGCCAGGCCTTCGCCGGCCAGCGCTACATCAGCCCGCAGATCGCCCAGCAGTTGGCGCTGAAGTCCTTCCAGCCGCAGAACCAGGGCTCGCCGTTCGACCAGCTCTCCGAGCGGGAAATCCAGATCGCCCTGATGATCGCCGGTTGCCAGAAGGTGCAGAGCATCTCCGACAAGTTGTGCCTGTCCCCCAAGACGGTGAACACCTACCGCTACCGCATTTTCGAGAAACTGGCCGTGACCAGTGATGTGGAGCTGGTGCTGCTGGCCGTGCGCCACGGCATGGTCGACGCCACCAGCTGACATGACGCCTTCCGTGTTCGATCCGGCCGCCTTCCTGGCGGCCTGCAGTTCCCATCCGGGCGTGTACCGGATGTTCGATGCCGAGGGCCGGCTGCTCTACGTCGGCAAGGCCCGCAACCTCAAGAAGCGCCTCTCCAGCTACTTCCGCACGACCGGCCTGGCGGTGAAGACCGCTGCGCTGGTGTCTCGCATCGCCCAGGTGGAAACCACCATCACCGCCAACGAGACCGAAGCGCTGCTGCTCGAGCAGACGCTGATCAAGGAATGGCGGCCGCCGTACAACATCCTGCTGCGCGACGACAAATCCTACCCGTACGTGTTTCTGTCCGACGGCGATTATCCGCGGCTGGGCATCCATCGCGGTGTCAAGAAGGCGAAGGGTCGCTACTTCGGCCCCTATCCCAGCGCCGGGGCCATTCGTGAAAGCCTGGCGTTGCTGCAGAAGGCCTTCCTGGTGCGCCAGTGCGAGGACAGCTACTTCCGCAATCGTACCCGCCCGTGCCTGCAGTACCAGATCAAGCGCTGCAAGGGGCCTTGCGTCGGGCTGGTCAGTCCGGCGGAGTACGCCGAGGATGTGCGCCACTCGGTGATGTTCCTGGAGGGTCGCAGCAATGCGCTGGCCGCCGAGCTGACCACAGAGATGGAGCAGGCGGCGATGAGTCTTGAATTCGAGCGCGCCGCCGAGCTGCGCGACCAGGTCGGCATCCTGCGCCGCGTCCAGGATCAGCAGAGCATGGAAGGCGGCACTGGCGATGTGGACGTGATCGCCGCCATCGTCAACCCGGGCGGCGCCTGTGTGCATCTGATCAGCGTGCGGGCAGGGCGGGTGCTGGGCAGCAAGAATTTCTTCCCACAGGTGGCCATCGAGGAGGACAGTGCCAGTGTGCTAGCCGCCTTCCTGGCCCAGTACTATCTGGGCAGCAGTGAGCGGGATCTGCCGGCCGAGCTGATCGTCAATGCCCAGCATGAGGACTTCCCGACGCTGCTGACCGCCATCGCCGAGCTGCGCGGCCGCGAGCTGAGCATCAGCGTACGTGTGCGCGGCACTCGGGCGCGCTGGCAGCAGTTGGCAGTCACCAATGCCGAGCAGGCGCTGGCCGCCCGTCTGGCCAACCGGCAGCATACCGCGGCGCGTTTCGAGGCCCTGGCGCAGGCCCTGGCGCTGGAAGAACAGCCGACCCGGCTGGAGTGCTTCGACATCAGTCATTCCAGCGGCGAGGCGACGGTGGCGTCCTGCGTGGTGTTCGGCCCCGAGGGGGCGCTGAAATCCGACTATCGACGCTACAACATCGAAGGCGTGGCACCCGGTGACGACTACGCCGCCATGCACCAGGCGCTGACCCGTCGCTTCGGCAAGCTCAAGGAGGGGGAGGGCAAGGTTCCCGACATCCTGCTGGTGGATGGCGGCAAGGGCCAGCTCAACATGGCGCGCGAGGTGCTGCAGGAAATGGCCGTGGGCGGCATGCTGCTGCTCGGCGTGGCCAAGGGTGTGACCCGCAAGCCGGGGCTGGAGACGCTCTACCTCAATGACGCCGAGCACGAATTCACCCTGCCGGCTGATTCGCCTGCACTGCACCTAATCCAGCAGATCCGCGACGAAGCCCACCGTTTCGCCATCACGGGCCATCGTGCCCGGCGCGGTAAGGCTCGCCGTACCTCGACCCTGGAGGGCATTGCTGGCGTCGGGCCGACACGCCGTCGTGAGCTGCTCAAGCACTTCGGTGGTCTACAGGAGCTTGGCCGCGCCAGTATCGAAGAGATCGCCAAGGCACCGGGTATAAGCAAAAAACTGGCCGAGTCGATTTATGCCGCCCTGCACAGTGAGTAGAATGCCGTGCCACCCCGCCGCCCAAGCCTGCCCATGAACATCCCCAATCTGCTCACTGTCTTACGCGTTCTGCTTATTCCGGTTTTCATTCTGCTGTTTTACCTGCCGTTTTCCTGGAGCTACTGGGCTGCCAGCGCAGTGTTCGCCCTGGCGGCGGTGACCGACTGGTTCGATGGCTACCTGGCGCGACGCCTGGAGCAGAGCACGCCGTTCGGTGCGTTCCTCGACCCGGTGGCCGACAAGCTGATGGTGGCCGTGGCGCTGGTGCTGCTGGTGGAAGAGCACAGCAATCTCTGGCTGACCCTCCCTGCGGCGATCATCATCGGTCGAGAGATCGTGGTGTCCGCCCTGCGGGAATGGATGGCGGAGCTCGGGGCCCGGGCTCAGGTCGCGGTATCCCAGTGGGGCAAATGGAAGACCGCCGCACAGATGGTTGCACTGGTCATCCTCCTGGCCAACCCGGCGGTATTCACGCTCTGGGTGTTACTCGGCTACGGCCTGCTGTTCATTGCTGCAGGCCTGACCCTGTGGTCCATGTGCCAGTATCTGCTGGCTGCCTGGCCGCATCTGCGGGTCACCCCGGAAAAGAAATAAGTTTTTTGAATCAAAGGCTTGACGGCGTGTTTGGAAACGATAGAATGGCGGCCGTCACCAAGCGGGAATAGCTCAGTTGGTAGAGCACAACCTTGCCAAGGTTGGGGTCGCGAGTTCGAGTCTCGTTTCCCGCTCCAATTTTTGATGTTGGCGCCGCAGATGCGGCGCTTTCATTTGAGGCCGGGTGGCAGAGTGGTCATGCAGCGGATTGCAAATCCGTGTACGCCGGTTCGATTCCGACCTCGGCCTCCACTATTGAAAAGCCCTGCAGATTTAATCTGCGGGGCTTTTTATTTTGCGTTGAATATACCGTTCAATCGTGCTGTTTCCCTGTATTCAATAAGTACAACTCGTTGATACGACTGGACTTTCATGTTGCTGGGCGGAGTTGCGGCAACTTGCCTAAGCCTGGGTGTCTGTATATAGTCCGGCCACTTCGCTGCCCGAATGGCGAAATGGTAGACGCAGGAGACTTAAAATCTCTCGACCGTCAAGGTCGTGCCGGTTCGAGTCCGGCTTCGGGCACCACCTCGATTCAGTCCTTCGCTCTTCTTCCGGCGGAGCTGCCGCCAGGCGCTTCCATACCCTTCGTGCCAGCAGAAATGCTCGTGCCTTCCAGTCGCAACTTCCTGATTCATTAATACCACCCCTATATTTGCGTTAGTCTGTCTGCCTTACCTCCTGCCCAGGCCAACAGGGCAGGGTATGCTGGAGGGCGCCATGTACGACGACATCCGTAATGCCCATGCCGAGCTGCGCGAGGCGCTGCTGGGTTTCAATGCACAATGGCCGGGCCAGGTTGTTTCAGGCGTAGCCTGGCGGTTGCCTTTGCTACGGGAGCAGAAGGCTCCTGATGTGATTTCCGTCGAGCGCCTGACCGGCAATGACGCCATCCAGTCTGCCAAGGCCGCTTTCTCCATGCTGGAGCGGGCGTCGGGGCAGGCCCCGGGTACGGTGATGCGCCTGCCTGGTTACTTCGAGGTCAGGGATTGTCTGCTGGATCAGGTGCGAGCAATCAATCGGCTCAAGGATGCTCTGGTCGCGACGGTGGAGCAGACCCGTCTGGAGATGAATCTGGCCAAGACGGCACGCCCACGGCTTTTGCGGGCGGCCCTAGGGGCTGGTTTTTCCATGATGCAGGTGTCTCGGCATATCCAGGCCTTCGATGCGGCGCCCCGTCTTCTGGTGTTCACATGGGCAGGGCATACGGCCGGCGCCGAGAAGGTTCTCGTGAAGGATGTCCGTGAGTTGCTTCTGGTGCGCGCCCAACAGCAGGCAGCGGAGGCGCGCTGCTCGGTGGAGCGTACCCCGGCGGGATTGGAGTTGCAGAGCATTGCAAGCCTGGCCGACGAGCAGGTGCTGCATCGCTACAAGAAACTGGCGCCTCATCCGCGGCTCATGTTCTGGTTCAGTGAAGCCACCCGCTACGACGCCATGGTGCATGCCAATCTGCCGGTGTTTATTCGCGTGGGCGGCGCGCCGAAGGTGCGTGAGCTGGGAGATTTCGATCGTGCGGCTCGCCAGGCCGAGCGTCCGGATCGTAAACCTAGGGTTCCAGTGATCCCGCGCATGAACCTCTACTTGCCCACGACTGCCCGCGCAATAACTGCTCTTCCTGCTGGGCGCCTGGAGACCATTGCGTCGACTTACAAGGGCTGACCGGCGAGCTTTCGCCCGCTTTTGCTGTCCATTCCCAGACGGCAGTGGAGGAGGGTGGGCGTATGATCTTCAGGCACTTCGAACATTATGAGGCGGTTGCCTCGGCGCTTCCGGTGGAGGACGGTTATCAGGCGGTGATCGCGGTCAAGACGCGCGACCCTGATGCCAGGCCTGTGGTGCATACCCTGGCGGAGGGGCATCGGTATGATCTCGCTTTCGAGGCCGAGGAGGTTGCGCATGCCGCACTGGCCAAGCTCAAGGAGATCAGCAGGGAGGGTGAGTTGCTTTGGGAATAACGAAGCAAAACGGCAGGTATTTTCTACACTGTCCGACTTATCAGGCGGACACGCCGCATCGTTCTGACTTTCTCGCGAACCAAGGATGGCCATGATCAAGAAATGTCTGTTTCCGGCAGCTGGCTACGGCACCCGATTCCTTCCAGCTACCAAGGCTATGCCCAAGGAAATGCTGCCAGTGGTCAACAAGCCGCTGATTCAGTACGGAGTGGAGGAAGCCCTGGAGGCAGGTCTCAATCAGATCGCCATTGTCACTGGACGTGGCAAGCGGGCGCTGGAGGATCACTTCGACATCAGCTATGAGCTGGAACACCAGATTCGCAACACCGATAAGGAGCGCTACCTGAGTGGCATCCGCCGCCTCATCGACAGTTGCAGTTTCTCGTATACCCGTCAGATCGAGATGCGGGGGCTGGGGCACGCCATTCTCAGCGGTCGCCCGCTGATCGGTGATGAGCCGTTTGCAGTGGTATTGGCGGATGACCTTTGCCTGAATACCGAGGGTGATGGCGTGCTGGCCCAGATGGTGCGCCTCTACAACCAGTTCCGCTGCTCCATCGTGGCCATCGAGGAAGTCCCGCCGGAGGAGACGTCCAAGTACGGCATCATCGCTGGCGAGGCCATTCGCGACGACATCTATCGGGTCAGTAGCATGGTGGAGAAGCCTCGGCCGGAAGATGCGCCGTCGAATCTGGCGATCATCGGTCGCTATATCCTCACTCCGGACATCTTCGAGCTGATCGAACAGACCGAACCGGGCAAGGGCGGTGAAATCCAAATCACCGATGCGCTGATGAAGCAGGCTCAGCAGGGCTGCGTGCTGGCTTACCGCTTCAAGGGGCGGCGTTTCGACTGCGGCAGTGCCGAAGGCTATATCGCAGCCACCAACTTCTGTTTCGAGCACTTCTACAAGGCCGGCAAGGCGTTCTGATTCAGCCTCTGTCAGGTGGGCGGGCCGTCTCCGGCGCTTTTTAGCGGCTTGGCGCCCGGTCCTAGTGGTTGGCCATAGCTGAATTCCACATAGTTCCCGGCCGGGTCGCGCACGCCACAGTAATAGCCGGCCGGGAAAGAGTCGTCCCGGGGTGGCCAGATCAGGCAGTCGGCCTGGCGCGCGCGCTCGGCAATCTCATCCACCGCCTCCCGGCTGGGCAAGGCGAATCCGAAGTGGCTGTAATCGTCTGTAGCCAGTTGACGTTCGTTGCCGCCCGGCATCATGACGATGACGAACGCGTGTTCGCGGCCGGGTTCGGCCATCCAGACGATGCGCGAGCCCTTGGCGGGCCTCTGGTGTATCAGTCGGAGTCCGCAGAAGTCGGAATAGAACGCTATGCAGGCGTCAAGGTCGGGGACATGCAGCGCGATGTGCGTCAGTGTGGGGCCCATGACGGTTCTCCTGAGCGAAATGCCCCAGTCCGGGAATGCTGGGGTATGCTGGCGGCCTGAATCAGGAGACAACACTATGGCCTATGATTTCGACCTCTTCGTCATTGGCGCCGGCTCCGGTGGTGTCCGTGCGGCGCGTTTTGCCGCCGGCTTCGGTGCGCGCGTGGCGGTTGCCGAAAGTCGCTACCTGGGTGGCACCTGCGTGAACGTGGGATGCGTGCCGAAGAAGCTGCTGGTCTACGGCGCGCATTTCGAGGAAGAACTGCGACAGGCCAAGGGTTATGGCTGGACGAGTGGTGAGCCTGCGTTCGACTGGTCGACGCTGATCGCCAACAAGAACCGGGAGATCGAGCGTCTCAACGGGATCTATCGCAAGCTGCTGGTCGACAGCGGCGTCAAGCTCCTGGAGGGGCATGCGCGTCTGGTAGGTGGCCAGCATGTTGAGGTCGATGGGCAGCGCTATAGCGCCAGGCATATCCTGATCGCCACCGGAGGCTGGCCGCAGAAGCCGGACATTCCCGGCGCCGAGCATGCCATTACTTCCAACGAGGCGTTCTACCTCGAACAGCTGCCGCAGCGTGTGCTGGTGGTCGGTGGTGGCTATATCGCGGTGGAGTTCGCCTCCATCTTCCATGGCCTGGGTGCGAAGACCTCGCTGCTTTACCGTCGCGATCTGTTTCTGCGTGGCTTCGATGAGAGTCTGCGGGTGCATCTCCGTGACGAGATGGAGAAGAAAGGCGTTGACCTGCAGTTCAACAGCGACATCCGGCGCATCGACAAGCAGGCCGACGGCACTCTCAAGGCGACGCTGGCCGACGGTCGGGTGCTGGAAACCGACTGCGTCTTTTATGCCACCGGGCGCCGGCCGATGCTGGACAACCTGGGGCTGGAGAACACGCGTATCGAGCAGGATGATCGGGGCTTCATCCGGGTCGACAACCTGTACCGCACCACGGACCCCTACGTTCTGGCCATCGGCGACGTGATCGGCCGTGTGCAACTGACGCCAGTGGCGCTGGCAGAAGGCATGGCGGTGGCGCGTCGCCTGTTCAGGCCGGAGGAGTACCGCCCGTTGAGCTATGAGCTCATACCGACCGCAGTGTTTAGCCTGCCAAATATCGGTACGGTGGGTCTTTCCGAGCAGCAGGCGCGTGAAAAGCACCGCGTGAAAGTCTTCGAAAGCCGTTTTCGGCCCATGAAGCTGAGTCTCACGGAGTCCCAGGAGCGCACCCTCATGAAGCTGGTAGTGGATGCCGACAGCGACCGTGTATTGGGTTGCCACATGATCGGTCCGGAAGCCGGCGAGATCATCCAGGGCCTGGCGGTGGCGATGAAGGCTGGCGCCACCAAGCGCGATTTCGACGACACCCTGGGAATTCACCCGACCGCCGCGGAGGAGTTCGTCACCATGCGTACCGCACGCGAGTGAATCCCAAAAAATGCGGCGATTCAGGGCGTTAGCGAAAAAACCAGTTGACAGGATGAGGGCTGTGCGTAGAATGCACGGCCATCGGAAGGCACATAGCTCAGTTGGTTAGAGCACCACCTTGACATGGTGGGGGTCGTTGGTTCGAGTCCAATTGTGCCTACCAAATTCCAAGAAAGGGTCGCCGCAAGCGACCCTTTTTTATGGCTGCTTGCCAGATGCCTGGCTTTCTGGAAGCATCCGCGGCTTCGATTTCCAGTGCTCCGGTTCGACGGGTTAGGCCTCAGGCCTCCTGCCACAGTGCGGCGGGTTCTTCCGGCGGATCGCTTTACTGGCTCATCCCAACCCATGTGGCCTTTGGTAGGGGTCACCACTAGGAGAGGAGGCGCCATGCCCATCATTACTCTTCCCGACGGTAGTCAGCGTTCATTCGATCATCCGGTCAGCGTGGCCGAGGTGGCGCAGTCCATTGGTGCGGGCCTGGCCAAGGCGACGATCGCCGGCAAGGTCAACGGTCGCCTGGTCGATGCCTGCGACCTGATCGAAAATGATGCCACCCTGCAGATCATCACGTCGAAGGACGAGGAAGGGCTGGAGATCATTCGTCACTCCTGCGCCCACTTGGTGGGGCATGCAGTCAAGCAGCTCTATCCGAATGCCAAGATGGTCATCGGCCCGGTGATCGACGAGGGCTTCTATTACGACATCGCCATCGATCGCCCCTTCACGCCGGAGGATATGGCGGCGATCGAAGCGCGAATGGCCGAGCTGATTGCCAAGGATTACGACGTCATCAAGAAAATGACGCCGCGCAATGAGGTCATCGAGGTCTTCAGGGCGCGTGGCGAAGAGTACAAGCTGCGCCTGATCGACGATATGCCGGACGAGAAGGCGATGGGTCTGTACTACCACGAGGAATACGTGGACATGTGCCGGGGGCCGCACGTGCCGAACACCCGCTTCCTCAAGGCCTTCAAGCTGACCCGCATATCCGGCGCCTACTGGCGCGGCGACTCGAAGAACGAGCAGTTGCAGCGAATCTATGGCACTGCCTGGGCCGACAAGAAGCAGCTGGCTGCTTATATCCAGCGCATCGAGGAAGCCGAGAAGCGCGATCACCGTCGACTGGGCAAGCGCCTGGGGCTGTTTCACACCCAGGAAGAAGCGCCCGGCATGGTGTTCTGGCACCCGAACGGCTGGAGCGTGTATCAGGGGCTCGAGCAGTACATGCGCCAGGTTCAGCGCGAAAACGGCTATGTCGAGGTGCGCACCCCCCAAGTGGTGGATCGCATCCTCTGGGAGAAGTCCGGGCACTGGTCGAACTATGCCGAAAACATGTTCACCACCTCCTCGGAGAACCGCGACTACGCAGTCAAGCCGATGAACTGCCCGTGCCACGTGCAGATCTTCAACCAGGGCCTGAAGTCTTACCGCGATCTGCCGTTGCGCATGGCTGAGTTCGGTGCTTGCCACCGCAATGAGCCGTCCGGCGCGCTGCACGGCATCATGCGGGTGCGTGGCTTCACCCAGGATGACGCGCATATCTTCTGCACCGAGGATCAGGTGCGCCAGGAAGCGGCCGACTTCATCCGGCTGACGCTCAAGGTCTACGCGGACTTCGGCTTTACTGACATCGCCATGAAGCTCTCGACCCGACCGGCCAAGCGCGTCGGCTCCGACGAGCTCTGGGATCGCGCCGAGGAGGCCTTGGCGCAGGCGTTGAATGAATCCGGCCTGGCCTGGGAGTACCAGCCGGGCGAGGGCGCCTTCTACGGTCCGAAGATCGAGTTCACCCTGCGTGATTGCCTGGGCCGCAACTGGCAGTGCGGCACCCTGCAGTACGACCCGAACCTGCCCGAGCGGCTGGATGCCAGCTACATCGCTGAGGACAACCAGCGCAAGCGGCCGGTCATGCTGCACCGGGCGATCCTGGGTTCGTTCGAGCGCTTCATCGGCATCCTGATCGAACATTACGAAGGATCCTTCCCGGCCTGGCTGGCTCCGACCCAGGCGGTGATCATGAACATCACCGACAAGCAGGCGCCATTCGCCGAGGAAGTCGAGAAAACCCTGAATTCCCAAGGCTTCCGGGCAAAGGTTGACTTGAGAAACGAGAAGATCGGCTTTAAAATCCGCGAGCATACTTTGCTCAAGGTTCCCTACCTCCTAGTTATTGGAGACCGGGAAGTTGAGACACGGTCCGTCGCTGTGCGCACCCGCGAAGGTACTGATCTGGGCAGCATGCCCATCGAGCAGTTCAGCGGTTTGCTGGCACAGACGGTTTCCCGGCGTGGTCGCCAAGCATCGGAGTAATGACTATTAAGCGTGATATGAGACAAGACAAACGGGCACCCAAGCCTCCGATCAATGAAAACATCAGTGCTCGTGAGGTCCGTCTGATCGGTGCGGATGGCGAACAGATCGGCATCGTCTCCATCGACGAAGCCCTGAGGGTCGCCGAAGAGGCAAAGCTGGACCTGGTGGAAATTTCCGCCGAGGCCCTGCCTCCGGTTTGTCGCATCATGGATTACGGCAAGCACCTGTTCGAAAAGAAGAAGCAGCAGGCGGCGGCCAAGAAGAACCAGAAGCAGATTCAGATCAAGGAAATCAAGTTCCGTCCAGGAACCGAGGAAGGGGACTATCAGGTCAAGCTTCGCAACCTGATCCGTTTCCTCAGTGAAGGGGACAAGGCCAAGGTATCCCTGCGATTCCGCGGTCGTGAGATGGCTCACCAGGAGCTGGGCATGGAGCTGTTGAAGCGGGTCGAAGCCGATCTCGCCGAATACGGCGCCGTTGAACAGCATCCGAAGCTGGAAGGACGCCAGCTGATGATGGTCATCGCTCCCAAGAAGAAAAAATAACTACCAGGGCACTGGCAGGCCTTGCAGTTATTTGTAAGCACTCAGCTACGGAGTACCGAACATGCCAAAGATGAAAACCAAGAGTGGTGCCAAGAAGCGCTTCAAGCCGACCGCAAACGGCTTCAAGCACAAGCACGCTTTCAAGAGCCACATCCTGACCAAGATGACGACCAAACGTAAGCGTCAGCTGCGGGGCACTTCGCTGATGCACCCGTCTGACAAGGCGAAGGTCGAGCGCATGCTGCGCGTTCGTTAATCCGGTCAAGATTTTTAGAGGACTTTACTCATGGCTCGTGTTAAGCGTGGCGTTATCGCTCGTGCTCGTCACAAGAAAATTCTGAAGCTCGCCAAGGGCTACTACGGTGCACGCTCCCGCGTGTTCCGCGTTGCCAAGCAGGCGGTGATCAAGGCTGGCCAGTACGCCTACCGTGACCGCCGTCAGCGCAAGCGCCAGTTCCGCGCTCTGTGGATCGCTCGTATCAACGCCGGTGCTCGTCAGAACGGTCTGTCCTACAGCCGCCTGATCGCTGGCCTGAGAAAGGCGGCCATCGAGATCGACCGCAAGGTTCTGGCCGATCTGGCAGTCAACGAAAAGACCGCCTTCGCCGCGATCGTCGAGAAAGCCAAAGCCTCTCTGGCCTAACTTCCCCGGCATACCGGATTCGTCCGGAGCGAAGCGTCAACGATAGGGGAAGAGCCTTGGGCTCTTCCCCTATTTTGTATTTGAAGGGCTCTTGCAAAAACGCCTGACACAGCGGGTGCTTTTGCAAGATCCTCGGGAGGATGTACATGGAAAATCTCGATGCACTGGTCGCCCAAGCGCTGGAGGCCGTGCGAGGCAGCGAAGACATCAACGCCCTCGAACAGATCCGGGTGCAATACCTGGGCAAGAAGGGTGAGATCACCCTGCTGATGCAGACGCTGGGCAGGCTCTCGGCGGAAGAGCGTCCCAAGGCCGGCGCGCTTATCAATGCCGCCCGTGACCAAGTGCAAGGTGCATTGGCGGCGCGCAAGGCTGATCTGGAAGCCGCCGCCCTGCAGGCCAAACTGGCTGCCGAGCGGATCGATGTGACGCTGCCCGGCCGTGGCCAGGCATCCGGTGGTCTGCACCCGGTTACCCGCACCAAGGAGCGCATCGAACAGTTCTTCACCCATATCGGCTACAGCGTGGCCGAGGGGCCCGAAGTCGAGGACGACTATCACAACTTCGAGGCCCTCAACATCCCCGGCCACCACCCGGCCCGGGCGATGCACGACACCTTCTACTTCAACGCCAACATGTTGTTGCGTACCCATACCTCGCCGGTGCAGGTGCGCACCATGGAGAACCAGAAGCCACCGATCCGCATCGTCTGCCCGGGACGTGTGTACCGCTGCGATTCGGATATCACCCACTCGCCGATGTTCCATCAGGTCGAAGGCCTGCTGGTCGACAAGGGCATCAGCTTTGCCGACCTGAAGGGCACCATCGAGGAGTTCCTGCGGGTGTTCTTCGAAAAGCCGCTGGGCGTGCGGTTCCGTCCTTCCTTCTTCCCGTTCACCGAGCCGTCCGCCGAAGTCGACATGCAATGCGTGATGTGCTCAGGCAAGGGCTGTCGTGTCTGCAAGCAGACCGGTTGGCTGGAGGTGATGGGTTGCGGCATGGTGCACCCCAACGTGCTGCGCATGTCCGGAATCGACCCCGAGGAATTCCAGGGCTTTGCCTTCGGCATGGGCGTGGAGCGTCTGGCCATGCTGCGCTACGGCGTCAATGACTTGCGCCTGTTCTTCGACAACGACCTGAGGTTCCTGGCGCAATTCCGCTAGGCCCGCGTCCGACACGAACCGAACAGGAGAGAGCAGAAGATGAAATTCAGTGAACAGTGGCTGCGCAGCTGGACCAACCCCGAAGTCGATCGCGACACGCTGGTGGCCAAGCTGTCCATGGTGGGCCTGGAAGTCGACAGCGTGACCCCGGTGGCTGGTGACTTCCATGGCGTGGTGGTGGGTGAGATTCTCAGTGCCGAGCAGCATCCCGATGCCGACAAGCTGCGCGTATGCCAGGTCAGCAACGGCAGCGAAACCTTCCAGGTGGTCTGCGGCGCACCCAATGCCCGTGCGGGCATCAAGATTCCCTTTGCCATGATCGGTGCCGAGCTGGGCGAGGACTTCAAGATCAAGAAGGCCAAGCTGCGCGGCGTGGAATCCTACGGCATGCTGTGCTCGGCCTCCGAGCTGAAGGTCAGCGAGGATCACAGCGGCCTGATGGAGCTGGCGGCCGATGCCCCGTTGGGTATGGATATCCGCGAGTACCTGGGCCTGGATGACGTGGTCATCGAGATCGGCCTCACCCCCAACCGTGGCGACTGCCTGTCGCTGGCCGGTTTGGCCCGGGAAGTAGGCGCCATCTACGGCAGCGACGTACAACCGGTGGCGATCCAGCCGGTGGTGCCCGTCCACGAGGAAACCCGCCCGGTGGAACTGCTGGCCCCGCAGGCCTGCCCGCGTTACCTGGGACGTGTCATTCGCAACGTCGACCTGAGTCGTCCGACGCCGCTGTGGATGGTCGAGCGCCTGCGCCGCTCCGATATTCGCAGCATCGATCCGGCCGTCGATGTCACCAACTACGTGATGCTGGAACTCGGCCAGCCCATGCACGCCTTCGATCTGGCCGAGATTCGCGGCGGCATCCGGGTGCGCATGGCGGAGCAGGGCGAGAAGCTGGTTCTGCTGGACGGCCAGGAAGCCACGCTGACGGCGGACACCCTGGTGATCGCCGACCACGAACGTCCGCTGGCCATTGCCGGTGTGATGGGCGGCGAACACAGCGGCGTGAGTGCGCAGACCCGGGATCTGTTCCTGGAATCAGCGTTCTTCGATCCGATCGCCCTGGCCGGCAAGGCGCGCGGTTATGGCCTGCACACCGATGCATCGCATCGCTTCGAGCGCGGCGTGGATTTCGAGCTGGCCCGTCAGGCCATGGAGCGCGCCACTGCGTTGTTGCTGGAAATCGTCGGCGGTGAAGCCGGCCCGGTCGTCGAGGCCGTCAGCGAGGCCGATCTGCCCAAGCGTGACGCCGTTATCCTACGCAGCGACCGTATCGCGCAGATGCTGGGGCTTGAGCTGGAGCCTGCGCTGGTGGAGCGTCTGCTCGCCGCCCTGGGCCTGGCTGTGAGCGCCAAGGTAGAGGGTGTTTGGGAAGTACAGATCCCCAGTCATCGCTTCGATATCGCCCTGGAAGTCGACCTGATCGAAGAGCTTGGGCGCCTGTACGGTTACGACCGCTTGCCGGTTCGTTATCCGCAGGCGCGACTGGCACCTCAGGCGCGCGCAGAAGCGACAGCCGAGTTGCCCGCGTTGCGTCGCCTGCTGGTTGCCCGTGGCTATCAGGAGGCAATCACCTACAGCTTCATCGATCCCAAGCTGTTTGCCCAGTTCAACCCTGAGGCGACTCCGCTGGTATTGGCCAATCCGATTTCCGCCGACATGGCGGCGATGCGTGCCTCCCTCTGGCCGGGTCTGGTCAAGGCGGTCCTGCACAACCTCAATCGCCAGCAGAATCGGGTGCGTTTGTTCGAAAGCGGCCTGCGCTTTGTGGGTCAGCTCCCCCAGCTCCAGCAGGAGTCGATGCTAGCGGGTGTGATCACCGGTAATCGCCTCCCAGAATCCTGGAGCCATGGGCGCGAGAGCGTGGACTTCTATGACCTCAAGGGGGACGTGGAAGCGCTGCTGGCTGCTGCAGGCGATGCGGGGGCCTTCCGGTTCGTTGCCGGAGAGCATCCGGCCCTGCACCCGGGGCAGTGCGCGCGTATCGAGCGGGAAGGACGAACGGTCGGTTATATGGGCGCCATTCATCCGCAACTAGCCACGGAGCTGGGCATCGAGCAGCCGCTGTTCCTCTTCGAGCTGCACCTGGCCGAACTGGCAGTGGGCAAGCTGCCGGCATTCCGAGAGCTGTCACGCTTCCCTGAAGTGCGCCGCGACCTGGCATTGCTGGTTGATCGCGACACGCCAGCCGAGGAGGTTCTGGGTTGTATTCGAGAGTGCGCAGGGGATTACCTGACTGATCTCAAGCTGTTTGATGTCTATCAGGGCAAAGGCATTGATCCGTCTCGTAAAAGTCTGGCAGTCGGCTTGACCTGGCAGCATCCTTCGCGCACTCTTAACGACGATGAGGTGAGCGCTGCGACCCAAACCATCCTCACCTCGCTGGGAGATCGGTTCAACGCCACGTTAAGGATGTAGCGTATGGGGGCTCTGACGAAAGCTGAAATGGCTGAACGTCTGTATGAAGAGCTGGGCCTGAACAAGCGAGAAGCCAAGGAATTGGTCGAGCTGTTCTTTGAGGAAATTCGCCAGGCCCTGGAGCAGAACGAACAGGTCAAACTGTCCGGGTTCGGCAACTTCGATCTGCGCGACAAACGTCAGCGCCCCGGAAGAAATCCGAAGACGGGCGAAGAGATCCCCATCACGGCGCGCCGTGTGGTGACTTTCCGCCCGGGCCAGAAGCTCAAGGCAAGGGTTGAAACCTATGCCGGAAGCAAATCCTAAAGGCGGCCCGGACGACCTGCCGCCCATCCCGGGCAAGCGCTACTTCACCATTGGCGAGGCCAGCGACCTCTGCGCCGTCAAGCCCCACGTCCTGCGCTACTGGGAACAGGAATTTTCCCAGCTTAGTCCGATGAAGCGGCGGGGTAACCGCCGCTACTACCAGCGTCATGATGTCCTGGTCATCCGCCAGATTCGCTCCCTCCTCTACGACCAGGGCTTCACCATCAGCGGTGCTCGGCAGAAGCTGTCCGGCCAGGAAGCTATCGAAGACACTACACAAACACGACAGCTCATCCGGCAAACATTATGCGAGCTGGAAGACGTGTTGCGGATCCTGCGCAATTGAGGGTCTCCTCGCAAAAAAAGCTTCCATTTATCAGATGGTTACTATATAGTGCGCACCACTTCCAGCGAGGCTGGTAGTGATCTCGGGGCGTAGCGCAGCCTGGTAGCGCACTTGCATGGGGTGCAAGGGGTCGAGTGTTCGAATCACTCCGTCCCGACCAAAAAAACTCCAAAAAATCCAGTTACTTAGCGGTGACTGGATTTTTTTATGCGCGACCGAAAATTTTCGGTAGGCAATTTGGGGCCTTCTGGTAGGCAATTGGTAGGCAATTAGGATTTTTATCAGGCAGGGTTTCGGGGCCAGGGAGGCGTCAACGCGAGGCAGTTTCTCCTGGTTACGCCCGCCCGCGAGACGCGATAGCCCTGCAGGCGGAAGCTCCACATCAAGGCCAGTGGACAGCTGTCGGACGGGTCCGCCCGCCTGATGGGGTGCGAGCGTCAGCTGGGCTTGCGTACGAAGGGATCGGTCATGGCAACGGCTCCGGTTGAGGGTGTCGCCATTGTTAGGCCATCATGCGTCGTTATGAGGCGCATCCGATAGCGAGTTCCCGCATGGCCGCCAATAGTACCCGTAGCACCCTCAGCCGCCAGTGGCAGCTTCTCAAGCTGTTGCCCAGTCGCGGGCCTGGACTGACCGCAGCCCAGCTCACCAAGCTGCTGGACGGTGAAGGTCACGAGATCAACAAGCGTACGGTCGAGCGTGACCTGCAGGAGTTGTCCCGCCTGTTCCCGTTGCAATGCAACGACCGGGGCAAACCCTACGGCTGGCACTGGAGACCGGGGGCACAGTTGGAGCTGCCGGGAATCGAACTCAGCGAGGCGCTGAGCCTGGCGCTGCTGGAGGACACCCTGAAAGCCGTGCTGCCGCTGAGCCTGCGCCGCGGGCTGGAACCGCGCTTCCAGCAGGCGCGACGCAAGCTCGAAGCCCTGGCGGAGGAGAACGCCACGGCCCGCTGGGTCGACAAGGTCGCCAGCGTCCAGCCGCAGATGAGCCTGCAGACCCCGGATGTGAACGTGGCGTTGCTGGAGCGCATCCAGCTTGGCCTGCTGGAGGAGCAGCAGTTGCGCTGCCGCTATTACGCTGCGCACCAGGACAAGGAGCGCGAGCTGATCCTCAATCCGCTGGCACTGGTGCAGCGGGGCTCCACCACCTACCTGATTGCCACGGCCGAACCCTACAGCGACATTCGCCAGTACGCGTTGCATCGATTCCGCGAGGTGCAGGTGCTGGATATGCCACTGACCCGGGCGGAAGGCTTCTCGCTGCAGGCATATCTGGACAGCGACGCGCTGCAGTTCGGCGCACAGGCGCCGGTGCGGCTGCAGGCCTGGGTCAGCGATACCCTGGCGCGGATGATTCGCGAGACGCCGCTGTCACCCGACATGACCCTGGAGCCGGGCGAGGAGGGCTTTTGCCTGCAGGCCACAGTGCGGGACAGTTGGCAGCTGCGCTGGTGGTTGTTGCAGCAGGGCGAAAACATCTGCGTCCAGGCCCCCGCCGCGTTGCGCGAGGCCATGCGTGAAACGTTGCGTCGTGCGCTGGCGCGCTATGAGTGAAGCGCGCGTGGAGCGACGCTCAGTACCGCATACCCCCAATAAACAGAGTAAGCCAGTAGGTCGGGGCGGACTGCTCAACCTCGCGCTGGGTTTGGATACTCACGAACCACTTGCCGCCCGATGCGCTCACGGTGACGTTCTTCACCGTACCCAGTTCGCCTGGGCTTAGTCCATATTCAGTTTCTCCGAGAGCTCTGATAACGACTGACCCAAGCATGCAGCCTGGATGCGACGGATTGGGTTGCAACAGGACGCGACCCATTCTGTCGTGCAGCTGGTGGAAACTGAGCGTATGTTTTTTCCCCTGAAGCGGCGATGAAAAAATGCGACCTCATCATTAGTCATCTCCGCGAATGCATCGGCCAGCTAGAGTCGACCATCGAATGCTTGGAGAGTGGGTTGGTTCGCCATCGCCATGAGCCCTTGCAGTACAACGAGGGTCACCTTCAAATCGATCTTGCTCATGCCTACCACCACATGAACTTCGCGTGGCATATCCGCAACGTGCGATTGCTGGTGGGAGTGGGGATTTCGAGGATTGGTCCAAATTCCCAGCCTGGTGACGCTTCAAGCTGGAAGCCGCTGCGTACTCCAGAGGTCCATCATCCGCCAAATCCGCTGTAGCCGGACGCGAGGGGCGCGCTCCGGATGAGCCTGACCGGCTATCGAATAGGCGAACCGAACTGTTTGCGGATTAGACAGTGAGCCGAATAGACGGCATTATCGGCTCACAAAGCGAGCCGAATAGATCAACTAATCGGCTCACAGATGAGCAGCAGACCATGAACGAACCCCTCTGGATCTGGCAGCAGCCCGATTGGCCACACTTCACCTGGCAAGCCGAACCGCTTGCCCCGGTGCTACGCGCCTGCACCCTGGCTCAAGGTCGCTTGGTCGGCATGCTCGGCGCGGTCGAGAGCGATACCGAGGTGCAGAGCAGCCTGGATGCCATGCTGCAGAACATCGTGACCTCATCAGCCATCGAGGGCGAGCAGCTGAATGTCGGCTCGGTGCGCTCATCTCTGGCGCGGCGTTTGGGGGTGAGCGAGGACGGTCGCACCACGGCGCGCTCCGAAGGATTGGCGGAACTGCAACTGGATGCCACCCGCGCATCTCAGCAGCCGCTGGATCTGCAGAGACTGTACAAGTGGCATGGCTGGCTGTTCCCCAGTGACGACAGCCTGCTGGTCCGCCCCCTACGCATCGGCGCACTGCGGGGCGAAGAGCCCATGCAGGTGGTCTCAGGCCGCATCGACCGGCCTACTGTGCACTTTGAAGCACCGCCACGCACGGGGTTGGAAGCGCAACTGGCCGACTTCCTCGCCTGGTTCGAACGCAGCCTCGGCGATGCCAGTCTGGACCCCTTGCTGCGCGCCGGCATTGCCCATTTCTGGTTCGTCACCCTGCATCCCTTCGATGACGGCAACGGTCGTCTGACCCGTGCGATCACCGACTTGGCCTTGGCCCAGGGCGAGCCCCAGTGCATCCGTTTCTACGCCATGTCGGCCAGTATCCTCGCCGATCGCGCCGGCTATTACCGCATCCTTGAAGCCAGCCAGAAGGGCACCCTGGATATCACGGCCTGGCTGCAGTGGTTCCTCGGCACGCTGCTCAGGAGCCTGGAACAAGCGTTTGCGCGGATCGACCGTGTTCTCGCCAAGGCTCGCTTCTGGCAGGTCCACCGGAACCAGGCCCTGTCTGCCGAACAAATCAAAGTGCTCAACCGCCTGCTTGATGGCGGGGAACGCGGCTTTGAAGACGGAATCAGTGCGTCCCAATACCAGGCCGTGGCGAAGGTTTCCAAAGCCACGGCCACCCGCCACCTTGGCGACCTGCTGGGGAAGGGCTGCCTCGTGCGGCTGCCTGGCAGTGGGCGGAGTACTCGGTACCAGGTTAATTGCGACCCGTCATCGCGTCATGGGGCGCCGGTTCATTCTGAAGCCCAGCCCACGGCAACTCACCGCCCCATGCGCGAATAACCCGCAGTGCCAGTGCGCCCGAGTCGCCGCAGCGACATGCACGAGACACTGCGAAGGGCGGCCTCTCGCTACGACTGACTGGTTCGCTCAGAGCACGCTTGGCATCCCCGCGACAACACGCGTTCTTGACGGTCCGGGGCGGCTGGTTTGACGAAAATCAACTGACCATTCAGTCATATTGCCGAGCGAGTCACCGAATAGCTCCTTGGCCAGGCTGCGCCCTGCTACCTCTCGCCGTTGCGAGCTACAGCTACTGGACGTTTTTTGTTCAGTAATGGAGTTCGCATACGCCAAGGAGGCAAGGCATGCAGGTAACACCAGTATCGAAAACCCACTACCGTCCCATCGAGGCCGCCATTCGCTGGCTGGGGCTGCTGCGCTACGAGAGTGTCATTCTCGCCGCGATGAAGCAGCCCAGAACTTTTCCGCGCAGTCTAAATTGCCCGCGCGGCTCAGAACTCCGGGCGCGCACAGAGCTCCTGTACGATGCCATCCAGAATGGTGATCTGCCCTACGGCAGGGCGGGTGTTACCAGCAACGATCCCGACCTTCTGGATTCTTCGGAGCTAACCATCCGTCACGTGGATCTGAGAAAGTGGATGGTGCGTCACTTTCCCACGCAGCGCCCGGCGTTCCTGTTCAGTCGCAGCGAGCGCAACATTCACCCGATCATTACCTTCGAGGCCGGCCAGGCGATGCTGGTTGAACGCAAGGCGCTGCGCGCAGAGATCTGCCAGTACCGGACCCGACTCCAGTATCTGGAGCAGCACCAGGAGGCGTTAATCAAACAGGCTGCCGCCATCCCCGCCGGTGTCGCTTGCCCCATCAGCGACCGCGCTGAAAAAACCTTCCTGCACATCATTGGTGGCTTGCTTTTCCTGCTGTTGGGGAAGTCCCCGGGCGGCAACCCTTACTCCTGCTTCAAGACACAGGAGGCCGTTATCAGTGCTCTGGAGGCCCACTTTGACAAGTTCATGGGCATGACCGCGCGTACCTTGCGTGGCAAGTTCGCTAAGGCCAAACGCCTGATTGTCGCCGCTGATTCTGATTCAGGGGCTATGTAACTGCAGTCGCCCAAACTGCATTTGCCGTGGATTTCGCCTCTGACGTCTCTTCAATAAGGGTCATCTACAACCGCGCCTTGGCGCGAAAGGAGTGACCATCATGTTGAACAACCTGCTACCGGGCGAGCGCTGCATCCTGCGCCGTGTGGAAGTCGAGGCAAAGACCGGCTTGCGTCGGGCACAAATCTACGTACTGATAAAGCGAGGTACCTTTCCAAAGGCCGTGCGGCTGGGCTCGCGTGCCGTGGGTTGGGATTCAGACGAGGTGGAACAGTGGATCGCCGAGCGCTTCGCCGAACGGCGCTGATCCGCTTCCTGCTTCGTCACCCCACTCAAGGACGAGCCCAGCCATGTCACGTCTGCACAAGCTGACCCGTGGTCATCACCGGCTACGGCCACTGATCGAGTTCGCCCTGGCCGAGGGCTGGGAGGTCTGTCGCACCCCCGGCGGTCATTTGAAGTTCTGCAAGCCCGGGCTGCCGCACATCTACAGCAGCGCGACCGCCAGCGACCATCGCTCCGAGCGCAATGCCCGCGCCCGCCTGCGGCGCGCGGAGCGTCAGGCCGAGCACGAGGAACGCTGCCATGAGTGAGCAGCCGATCAGTGCCCCGGTGTCCCTGGAGGACACGCCGCTGGTGGTGACGCTCGATCAGTTGCGTCCCTACGAGCACAACCCGCGCGTAACCCGTAATCCCCGTTACGACGAAATCAAGGCCTCGATACGCGAGCGTGGCCTGGACTCGCCTCCGGCCATCACCCGGCGGCCGGGGGAGGCTGAGTACATCATTCGCAACGGCGGCAACACCCGTCTGGCGATCCTGCGCGAGCTGTGGGCAGAGACGCGCGAGGAACGCTTCCTGCGCATCCCATGTCTGTTTCGCCCCTGGCCGGAGCGCGGCGAGATCGTCGCCCTGACCGGGCACCTGGCCGAGAACGAGCTGCGCGGCAGCCTGACCTTCATCGAGCGGGCCCTGGGTGTCGAGAAGGCCTGTGAGCTCTACGAAGCCGAGACGGGCCGGGCGCTGTCGCAGTCCGAACTGTCCCGGCGGCTGACCGCCGACGGCTACCCGGTGCCACAGCCACACATCAGTCGCATGCGCGAGGCGGTGACCTATCTGCTGCCGGCGATCCCCAATCTGCTCTATGGCGGGCTTGGGCGGCCGCAGATCGAACGCCTGACCCTGTTGCGCAAGGCTGCCCAGCGACTCTGGGACCGGCGCGCCACGCGGCGGCGGCCGGGATCGGCGTTCACCGAGGTGTTTCAGGACGTGCTGGCACAGTTCGATGGCGTGGTGGACGGGCTTTCCGTGCAACGTGTCCAGGACGAGCTGCTCGGTCAGTTGGCCGGGCTGCTGGAGTCCGACTACGACACCCTGGCGCTGGAGCTGGAAGAGGGTGAGAACTGGCAGCAGGCGCTGCTCCAGGAACCGACGAGTCCGGTGGCACCGCCGCAGCTGTCACCACCGGCCGATGCATCGCCCTGGCCGGTTGCGCCGGCCCGCCAGACAGCCGATAGCGAGTGTTTCGATCCGCCTGCCCAGACGCAGCCCGGCGAGTCGGCGGGCGCCGAGATCCGGGAGATCCACAGTGTCTCGCCCGGAGCCGGCACCGAGCGTTTGCGCGCCATCCAGCAATTGACCGCCGAACACCTGGGCGAACCGCTGGCCGATTTTGCCAGCACAGGCGAGCAGCCGATCCCCGCTCCGGCGGACGGGCTGGATCCCATCCCAAATATCTGGTTCATCGCGCCCGCGCTGGATGAGCCGGGCGCGTTGCGCGTGCACATCGCGCAACTGGCCCAAGAGATCGCCGCGGAAGCCGATCTGGATGCCGGCATCGAGGCGAGCGCTGAGGGTATTGGCTACCGCTGTCGAGACGTGGCGATTCAGGCGGAAGCCCGGCCGCTGTTCGGCCTGCTGTCGGCCTTGAGTGGTTCGGCGGATTCCACCGTTGCGTTGCCGGGGCTACCCGCAGACCACCTCGCCGCGCTGCTGCTCGGCGCCGGGGAAACCCGGGTGGCGCGGCTCAGCGATGCGGGGCTGATCAAGCTGTTTCGGGTGCTACGCCTGGCGCGCCGGTTGCGGGAGCTCGAGGTGCCGCAAGAAGGCACTGCTGCGGTTCACCTTTACTGAGAGGCGGCTGGCATGTCCACATCCCATCCCCTGAACCAGGCGGTGATCAATCAGGCCCTGCAGGATCTGCGCAACGGCCAGCTGCGGCGCTGCCTAGCCATGGGCTTCGCCGAGCGTGACCTGGATGCGCTCAAGTATCCCGAGCTGGTCAGCATGTTGGTCAATGCCCGGGTCCCCTGGTGCACGGTCACGGTTAACCGCGAGGTCTTGCGGCGCCTGTTGCAACAGGTCCGGCAGGTCGAGCAGGAGGTGGCGATCATCGATCGCATGCTGCGCGCCGGGGCCAGTACCGAACTGGTCAGCCAGTTCTATGGCCTGACCCACCAGGAGGTGGCGTTGCGCCGCGCGGTGCTCGGCCTGCCCAAGCGCAAGGGGCGCCATCCCGTGCTGAGCGAGGCGCAGGAAATCGAGCTCTGGCATCGCTGGCAGCCGGAGCTGCAACGCCGCCAGCAGCCTCTCGATGACACCCACGGGTTGCTGCTGACGACCCTGGATGTGGCGCAAGCCATGGCGCTGCCGCTGTCGGTGGTGTGGGCCACCGTGCAGCAGTGGATCGAGCAGGGCCTGGTGTCCGGCTAGTGGCCACTCCGCCGGTGGAGCGCGGCGAGCCGGGCGGGTCCGGTAAGTCCGGCCCGGATGGCTTTCTGTTCAGCGGCAACCGTCACGAGAGCACACCGCGCAGCTTGTTGTTGGATCCCCGACTGACGCCCCTGGAGCGCAACGCCTGGCAGGTGTTGCGCCTGCACATCACGGGCGAGGGCGTGGCTGTCTTCCCCAGCTACGAGCAGTTGCGCCCCTTCCTGGCGTCCACGCCATGCGGCGCCCGGGCTTCCTGCGAAACCATCGCCCGCGCCCTGACGGTACTGCGCCTGACGCGCTGGCTGAGTCTGGTGCGCCGCCGTCGCGACGCCCGCAGCGGCCGCCTTCAGGGCAATCTCTACGTGCTGCACGACGAGCCGCTGTCGCCGTGGGAAGCCATGCAGCTGGATGCCGAATACCTCGGACTGCTCAGCCAGGCGCTGGGGCATGCCAGCAAGGTCGTCCAGCGGGTGGGATGGCACACCCTGCAGGAGATCGATGAGGATCCCCGGATCTCCGAGCAGTCCCTGCCAACCCGCCTGCAGGTGTTGGCCCAGCGCATGAACACCGTTTCCGAATCCGAAGCGGGCCGGACTGACTGGCTTCGGAATCCGAACGACCCGCCTTCGGCATCCGAAGCAGGGCCGCAAGCCGTGCCCCCCGTCTTGCTACCGAATCCGAAGCGGGACCGTACAGTACAAGCCAAAAAAGAAGTACGTACTACGGCGATGGGCAACCGCGAGGACCAGCCATTGCGCCTTCCCGAGCGCTTCGGCAGGTTGCAGGCGGAACAGCGGCACGGCGCGCTGGCCGCCCTGCAGCGCCTCGACGCCAGTGATCGCCAGGCGGTGCTCGACGAGTGGGACGCCCGCTGCCGGCGCAGCAGCATCCGCAACCCGGCCGGCTACCTGTTCGGCATCATCCAGAAGGCGGCGCGGGGTGAGTTCCGGGCCTGGGCGGGCCAGGCGCAACGTGAACCGCCCAGCCCGGCGCCGCCGCCAGTTGAAGAGCCAAGGCCTGCCGCCAAACCGGCCGAGCCGGAAGCGGTTCGCCAGCACATTGCGCAGATACGGGACCTGCTGCGGCGCAAGTGACGGGGCTGTCGGCCGGCTGGAGCTATACCAGTGGTATAAGCCCTGCGAGCGAGCGCACAAAGCGTCGCGCCCTGCTGCAGTTTCCCGACTGCACGCCTTCCACATCCTGCCCAGTCTGGCGACACGTTCCCCACTTCGTGACCCGCTCATGGCCAACGACTCCCTGCAGCTCAACCTCGGCTCGCTGCGCAGCGCCATCTCGCTGACGCTGCACACCCACCACGCCGCCCGGGTCTGGCGCGGCCGGGCGCCCAGCGCGGAGCGCCCGGGCATCATCGGTCTCAGCGCCTTTGTCGCCAGCGTGAACCGCATGAAGCGCGGGGCGGAGCAGGACGACCCCTACAGCGACTGGTGGATGCTGCGTATCGAGGAGAAGCTGGAGCAGACCCGTTCCAGGCTTCAGCTGCTGCGTCAGCAGGTGGATGAAGCCCTGGCCAGGGTGCCGTCGGCGTTGTCCCTGGGCGAGAACCTCAACCTGCAGCCGGTAAAGCTGCCGCTGTTCATCAACGCCCAGTTGGGCTTCATGGCCGTCTACCTGCTCGCCGAATACGACGAGGTGGTGCGCAAGCTGATCCTGGCCCACCACACGGCGCTGATCGACCGGCACACTCTGGATATCTGGCTGGAGGAGGGCGCGCACCTGCTGCGTAGCCTGTTCACCGTGGCCCAGCAATACCAGTATTCCGGCACGGTGCGCGACGACTTCGTCGCGCAGAACGCGGCGGCCCGGGCGGCGCTGGAGAAGTACGGTCCCTTGCCGCAGGACGTGCTGGAGGGCAGCCGGCGCTCACGCTTCGCGCCGCCGCGGGTGCGGCGCCAGACCCCGGTAGGCGAGGGCGTCGAGCCGGGCGAGCAGCACGCCCCCGACGAGGATGCCGGCGCGGCACGTGAAGAGCGGGAGTCCGACGCATGATGATTGGCGAGCGCGCCCGTGCTCCGTTCCGCGGACTGGAACAGGCAGACTTCCAGCGCCTGGAACAGGCCGCCTACCTAAAAGGCCTTTTAAGGCCTTTTAAAGGTAAGGGGCTGGAGGACTGGGCCAGCCAGTGCGTGGGTCTGCGTGACCAACTGATCGCCCTGGCCACCCAGCGGATCCTGTCGCAGGCGCAGGCCTACCCCTTCAGCCTGCTGGGCGTGCAGCTGTCACTGCAAACCACCGGCAGCGGCACCAGCTTCCTGCGCTGGCGCAACCTCGACCGTTCACGGATGGGTGTGGCGCTCTGGCAAGACCTGCTGCAGGCCCAATCGACGCCTGAGCGCCTGCTGGCCGAGCTGTATGCCATGGAGCAGCAGCGCATCGTGCTGAACATGCAGGTCAGCCTGCTGCATAGCCTCGGCCGCCAGGCTCGGGAGTGCGCCGGCAAGCTGGCCGCGGCCGAGGCCGTCTACCGGCGTCGCCTCCATCGTCCACCAACCCGGGAGACACCATGAGCACGCACTTCAGTGGCGAAGGCAACATCGGCTCCGTGCCGGAGTACCGCGAATTCCCCAACGGCAATGACGAACCACGTCGGCTGCTGCGCCTGAACATCTACTTTGACAACCCCATCCCCAGGAAGGACGGCGAGTACGAGGACCGTGGCGGCTTCTGGGCGCCGGTGGAGCTCTGGCACCGCGAGGCCGAACACTGGAGCACCCTGTACCAGAAGGGCATGCGCGTGCTGGTCGAAGGTCGCGCCGTGCGGGACGAATGGGAGGACGCCGAGGAGAACGAGCGGGTGACCTTCAAGATCGAGGCCCGGCGCATCGGCATCCTGCCGTACCGGATCGAGTCGGTGGCGCTCACCGCCAAGCCTGTCGCCGGGCCGTAGCCAAGGAGACCCATGCGCCTGTTCCTTTGCGAGAAGCCCTCCCAGGGCAAGGACATCGCCCGCGTGCTGGGTGCCGCCCAACGCGGCGACGGCTGTTACCGGGGCGCCGGCGTGGTGGTGACCTGGTGCATCGGCCACCTGGTCGAGGCGGTTGCGCCCGAAGGTTACGGCGAACAGTACCGGCGCTGGTCCCTTGAACAGCTGCCGATCATCCCCGAGCACTGGCGCATCGTGCCCAAGGCGGCCACCGCCACGCAGTTGAAGGTGGTCCGGCAGTTGCTCGGCCAGGCCCGCGAACTGGTGATCGCCACCGACGCCGATCGCGAGGGTGAAATGATCGCCCGCGAGCTCATCGAGCTGTGCGGCTACCGGGGACCGATTCAGCGCCTATGGCTGTCGGCGCTGAACGAGGCCTCGATCCGCAAGGCGCTCGGCCAGCTGCGCGATGGGAACTCGACGCTGCCGCTGTATCACGCGGCGCTGGCACGCTCGCGCGCCGACTGGCTGATCGGCATGAACTTGACCCGCCTGTTCACCCTGCTGGGCCGCCAGGCCGGCCATACTGGCGTGCTCTCGGTCGGCCGGGTGCAGACGCCGACTCTCAAACTGGTGGTGGATCGCGAGCGAGCTATCCGCGATTTCGTGGCGGTTCCGTATTGGAGCATCCAGGTGCGATTGACGGCCGAGGAGCAGACTTTCTACGCCCGCTGGTTGCCGCCGGCGACCAGTGTCGACGACGAGGGGCGCTGTTTGCGCCAGGAGGTTGCCCTGCAGGCGGCTGAGCGCGTGAAAGCGGCGGGACCGGCACGTGTGCTGTCGCTGGAAACCGAGCAGGTGCGTCAGGCACCTCCGCTGCCGTTCGATCTCGGCACCCTGCAGACGCTGTGTTCGCGGCGGCTGGGGCTAGACGTGCAGGAAACGCTGAATATCGCCCAGGCCCTGTACGAGACGCACAAGGCCTGCACCTACCCGCGATCGGATTCGGGCTACCTGCCCGCCAGCATGTTCGCCGAGGTGCCGGCCGTGCTCTATGCTCTGCTGCGCAGCGACCCGGCGCTGGGACCAGTGATCGACCGGCTGAATCTCACGCAACGTTCCAGCGCTTGGGACGACGCTCGCGTCAGCGCCCACCACGGCATCATTCTCACGGCCGAGCCGATCAACCTGGCGGCGATGAGCGAGCGGGAGCGGGCGGTCTATCAGTTGATCCGTGACCGTTACCTCGTGCAGTTCCTGCCGCACCATGTGTTCGAGCGAACCACTGTGCGGCTGGCCTGTGGCGACGAGGTTCTGCAGGCCGCAGGCCGGAAGATCCTCGTGCCGGGCTGGCGTGAGCTGCTGTGCGAACCGGAGCTGAGCGAGGCGCAAGGCGAGGGCGAAGCCTTCGCCGGCGCTCAGGTGCTGCCGGCGCTGCATTGCGGCCTGACCTGCGGCATCGAACAGGTCGAGGTAAAGGCGTCCAGCACGCTGCCACCGCGACCCTATACCCAGGGCGAGCTTGTGGCGGCCATGAAGGGCATTGCCCGGTTGGTCCGCGACCCACGCCTGCGGCAGACGCTCAAGGAGAGCACCGGGATCGGCACCGAGGCGACCCGCGCCGCCGTCATCCAGGGCCTGCTCGATCGCGGCTATCTGCTGAGGAAGGGGCGCTCGGTGCGTCCGTCGGACACGGCCCGCATGCTGATCGACGCGGTCCCCGCCGCGGTGGCGGATCCGGGCCTGACCGCAGTCTGGGAGCAGGCACTGGACCGGATCGCCAGCGGGCAGCTGAGTCTGGAGGCGTTTGTCGCCCGGCAATCGGCCTGGGTTGCGCAACTGGTCGAGCAGTACCGGGGCGCGACGCTCACCATCGCACCTTCGGCGCCCCAGGAGCGCCAGCGTCGTCCCGCCTCGCGCACGCGGCGGGGCAAGGGGCAGGGGCCTTGAGCACAAGTCCCGCTTCGGCGGGATCGCCAGCGCACATTCCCTTCTGCAAGCGTGCGCGCGCTCCGTCAGTCCGCTACGGCCGTTGGAGCGAGAAGGGCTTCTGTTCCGAGGTCGCGCCCTGACGCGATCTTACTGATCGGTGTGATGCGTTGGCCCCGTGGGGTCTCCCGATGGCTTGTCAGCCGAGCCACCCGGAGACCTCACGGGTCGATGCCAGTCGCCGCCGGTGCCCGCCGGTGAAACAACGGGCTCCCTTTGTGCGCGGATGTGTGCCTGAGCGTACCGGCCCCAGTCACGACACGGGCCGGGTGACGAATCACCGGGTAGCGGCTCCCAAGCCGCGCCAGGCGACCGTCACGGGTGGTTACCTGTTCCACCGCCGAAGGCGCAGGCCCTCGGCGTTTCCTTCCTGTTCCACGCCCGGCAATCCGGGCGTTTTCAGCTGCCCATTTCTCCGCGAGGACCGTGTGCGGCGTGCGCATGCTGCCCCGGCTTGTGTCGCCGAACGGTTCGGCGTCTGGCCAGCAGCCCTCGGGTCACGCGGCTGCCACGGAGCCTCTCCGTGCGACCTACCCGTCCGCATCGGCGGACGCCCTGTCTCCGCCGGCCCGGCCGGCAGCCACTCATCCACCCGCTGGGGTTCGATCCCCAGCCGGGGATTGGCCTCGTCCTTTCAGGAGAACGTCCATGACTCCCAACCCTTTCATTCGCGGTTATCGGGATCTCTACCAGGTGCGCACCCTACTGATTTGCCCCGAAGGAGGCGCGCCGCTGTGGCGGCCGCTGCATGCCAGCCAGGCACGCCTGAGCGACGAGCAGGTAGTGCGCTCGCCCTGTCTGTTCAATGAGGAGTTCGCCGTTGTCGGCGAAGGCCACGTTGTGGCGGACGAGCTGTTGGCGCAGTGCCAGAGCGAGGGCCTGGCGCTCTCGGTGGTCTATTCGCTGGAAGGGCGCGACTTCGATGGCAGCCCGGTGCATGTGGGAGACACCTACACCCGGGAGGCGGCCCGCGAACGGGTCCGGCGGCTGGGTTTCGAGACCGGCTTCTACAGCCGTTGCTGGGAAATCAGCACCGCGCACCTGACCGGACAGGCACTCGATTACCTTTGCCGTCTGGCTGATCTGCCCGTGCCGACGGGCTTTCTGTTCGAAGTCTTTCGCCTTCCGCGCAGCGGCGCTCTGGGCGTGAAGCTCCTCGCCACGCCCTGGACCGATGAGCATCTGCAGCGCATCGAAGGCATCAGCGCCGCGCAGATGCTCCAGGAGTGCCGGGAGCGCGGCGTGCTGGAATCCCTGCTGGAGATCCTCCATCTCGCGGCGCTTGCCGATGTGCGCGTGCTGATCTTCGATGCCGACGCGGCGGTACTGGAGGGACTGCCGCTTTACGATGTCTGAGTGGCACACCGAGCCCCGTTCAGGGGCTCGTTTGGTTACGGGCTGGGAAATCAGGCGTCGGCCAGCTACCCATTGATCCAGGCTGAACCCGGCGATTCACGCCATCCTGCCTCCGTGCCCCGCTGATTGCGATCAGCAGCATGCCCAGGCAGCCAGGATCTTCAAGGCTGCGGCGCGGCTTGACCGCGTTGATCACACCAGTTCGCTCCGGCATCCCTGCGCGAACGGCCATCGGCAACGGTGGTGATGCCTGTCTGTAGTTCCTCAACCTGTGCGGGGTCACATCACCCGCCAGGGTCGATGCGTCTCCGCAGCTTTGCTACGGAGATCCGCCATGTCTCAAGAAAAATCCTTCTTCGACCTGCACATCAGTGGTCTGGGTTACCTCAATCGCATACGCGAAGTCACACCCCGGAAAGGCGAACCCTTTCTGGCGGCCGATATCGCGGCACTGAACGGTCCCGCCGACGGCGTGGAGTACCGCCGTTTCGACGTACGCGTCAGCGGGCGCGAAGCTCAGCAGTTGGTGCGCCGCTGCCTGCCTGCCGTCACCGCCGAGCGCAAGGTGCTGATCGGCTTTCGCCTCGGCGATCTGTGGACCGACACCTTCACCTACTCGCGCGGCAAGCGCGCCGGTGAGGTAGGGGTCAGCCTCAAGGCGCGGTTGTTGTTCATCGGCTGGATCAAGGTCGATGGCGAGCTGGTCTACAAGGCCGAACCCCGGCCGACCGACACCGCCACGCCGACTCCTGACTCCACCCTGGAGCAGCCTGCAGCCGCGCAGCTCGCCTGACCGTCGCCACCGCGACATTCCACCCACCGCCGGGGTTTCTCCCCGACGGGGAGGCTCCGGCTTCTGTCGTCACAGGAGGCCACCCATGGGCTGGTATTTCTCACCGCAGTCCCGAGCTGAGCTGATCCGGGAACTGATCCAACCGTCACAGACCGAACGCGCCAGCGTCACGGTCATCGCCCACGCACTGCGCGGCGACGCCCTGTGGTCCGTGGTCGAAGTCACCGCCAAGCAGGCCGGTGTGCATCGGGATCTCGCTCCAGGCGAGTCGCTTCGCTACATCCGCTGCGACCTGCTGCAGCGCAGTGGTGGCGAGTGGGGGTACAAGCCGCTGGACGAGTCCATGCACCCGTACCGCTATTCCTGCCCGCTGTCCTACCTGGCCCTCGCGCCCGAGCAATGCCGCGAGTGGCGCGAGGGCGTGCGTGCCTGGCATGCGCGACGGCGAGCGCCGACTGCAGTGGAACCGCGCACCCCCGTCTAGTCGTTCGACACCTGTCCCAACCCGCCCCGCAGTGAGGGGCGTTCTCTCTCTTCGCAAGCCCGCGCCCTCCAGCCGTTGCCGGTCGGTCAGCGCTTGCCCGTTTTCCGAGGAAAATGCCATGCAACTTGCATCCCGCTTTGCTTCTGGCTCGCCGATGCTGCGCAGCGATCATCCGCTGTCTGATGATCAGATCCGTGCCGTCGTACCGTCGATCTTCGCGGCCGAGGCGCACCACAGCCGCTCGCGGCGTTACAGCTACATACCCACCGCCGCGGTGCTGGCGGAATTGCGTCGGGAAGGCTTCCAGCCGTTCATGGTGTGTCAGACCCGCGTGCGGCAGGAGGGCCGTCGCGAGCACACCAAGCACATGCTGCGCCTGCGTCACGCCAGTCAGATCAACGGTGACGAGGCGAACGAGATCATCCTGCTCAACTCACACGATGGCAGCAGCAGCTACCAGATGCTGGCCGGGATGTTCCGCTTCGTGTGTGCCAACGGCCTAGTCTGTGGCGACACGCTGTCCGACGTGCGCGTGCCCCACAAGGGCAATGTCACCCACCAGGTGATCGAAGGCGCCTACGAGGTGCTGCACGGCTTCGAGCAGGTGCAGCAGTCGCGGGAGGCCATGCGCGCGGTGCGGCTCGATGCAGGCGAGGCGGAAGTGTTCGCCCGTGCCGCGTTAAGTCTGCGTTTCGACCCGGACAGTCCGGCGCCGGTGACCGAGGAGCAGATCCTCATGCCGCGTCGTTTCGACGACCGGCGTCCGGACCTGTGGTCGCTGTTCAACCGTGCACAGGAGAACCTGATCAAGGGCGGCCTGCCGGGACGCCAGAGCAATGGGCGTACCCAGCGCACCCGCTCCGTTCAGGGCATTGACCAGAACATCCGCCTCAACCGGGCGTTGTGGATGCTGGCCGATGGGCTGCGACAACTGAAGTCCTGATCTATCAGCGGGCCATGCCGAACAGGCATGGCCCGCTTTTTTGTGCTCGCACCGCGATGGGCGCCGGAAAGCGGGGCGGGCGCCGATGCCCTTTGTTAGCTGTTCATCCGTGCTGGTGCATCGAAGGTAACGGCTCCGCCATCGGAGCCAGACGATGCAGCGATTCCCATACGTTCAGACCCATTTTCGACACGCACTTGCCGCTGCGCTGCTGCTCGCCATGGCGCTGGCGGCTGGTTGTGCGGGCAGCGTGGCGCGGGACCAGTCGGCAACCCCGGCGGCCGCAACCGCCGCTCCTGCATTCGAGCCTGCACCAGTGCCGGCCGTGCGCTACGGCCGCTATACCCTGGTCGAACTGGCGCCCACGGCGGCCCAGTGGGATCTCCTTTCCCAGGTGGTCGAGGTTTCCGTTCCCGACACCCTGCATGCCAGCGTCGGCGACGCCTTGCGGCACCTGCTGCAGCGCTCCGGCTATCGGCTGTGCGACGGCGCGGACAGCGAGACGCTGCTGGGCCTGCCGCTGCCGGCGGCCCACTACCGGCTCGGCCCGATGCTGTTGCGCGATGCGCTGCTGACCCTGGCCGGTTCGCCCTGGCGCTTGCAGGTGGATGAGCCGCAGCGCCAGGTGTGTTTCGCCCGTGCCGATGCGGAGCCGTCCGAGGCGCCTTTGAGTGGGGATGGTCGCCATGAATGAGCACGCGCGCCGGCAACCGACGCTGTTGGCGGTGGCCAGCGCTGCCTGGCTCATCTTCATCAGCGCTCTGGTGCTGATCGACTACGTGGCCTGGTCGAACCGCACCGATCCCGAACTGCTGGATGCCCGCATGGCGCTGTTCGAGGGTCGCCTCGATGCTCTCGATAAGCGATTCGGAGAAGCGCGCCGGCAACCGCCCGGCGTGGAACAGGCGCGCTATGAGCACGAACGCCAGGTGCTGGTGCAACGCCTAGCAGCGATCGAGCAGGCCCTTTCCGAGCGCCTGCCTACCAGCGAGCTGGCGGCGTTGCAGGCGCGGCTGGCCGCGCTGGAAGCGCGGCCGTTGCCCCGGCCGGCGCCGGTCGTAGCGCCACGTCCGCGCACCGTTGCGGCCAAGCGGCCGGCACCGGTCGAGCCGGCGTTCCGGGTTATGGGCCTCGAATGGCGTGGCGGTGAGCGATTTGTGTCGTTGCTGTCCGGCGATGCCGGCACGCTGTCCGAGGCCCGCCTTTTGCTGGTTGGCGAGGAGGAGGGCGGCTGGCGGCTCGAAGCCATTGAGGCCGATCACGTCATCTTCCGTAAAGCGGGCGCGACGCAGCGCCTGCCCATGCCGGGGCGCTAGTCGATGTGCCTGCCGCGACCGCTGGCTATGGTCCTCTGCTGCGAGCTGATCATCCTTGGGCAGCCCGCTCTGGCGCAGAACCAGACCGAGCGCGCTTCGACCACCACCCATAGCCAGGCGCTTACGCTCGACGAGTCGAAACAGGCCCGCGACTGGGGGCTGCAGGACGAGGAGTGGACCCGTTACCGCGAGCTGATGCGCGGGCCGCTCGGCATTCATTCACCGGGTCTCGATCCGCTGACCGCGCTGGGTATCGAGGCTCGCACCGACGAGGAGCGGCGCCACTACGCCGAACTGCAGGTGCAGGCCGAGGCCCGGCGTGTGGAGAAGCTGCTCACCTACCAGCGCGCCTACGACGAGGCCTGGCAGCGCCTGGCTCCGGATCTGCTGCGGATCAGCCCCGCTGCCGAGCCTGTTCCGGCGCGCCTTGCGGTGTTCGTCTCGGCGCAATGCCCGACCTGCGCGCAGCAGGTGCGGCGCCTGCAAGCTGCGGGTAGCGCGTTCGATCTCTACCTGGTGGGCAGCGGCGGTGACGATGCGCGACTGCGGGCCTGGGCGCAGGCCGCCGGTGTCGATCCGGTAAAGGTGCGCGCCGGGCACATCACCCTCAATCACGACGCGGGCCGCTGGCTGTTGCTCGGCCAGCCGGGCGAGCTGCCCGCCGTACTGCGTCAGGTGGCCGGCCAATGGCGGCGCCAGCCCTGAGCCGCGCTCGTCGCTGGCTGCCGCTGCTGGGCGGCTGGCTGGTCGGCGTAGTGTCGGCCCAGGACATCCCTCCAGCCTATGAAATGGCGGCTCAGCTCGCCGGCGTACCGGCCAGCGTGCTGTACGCCCTGGCGCTGCAGGAAAGCGGCCGGCGCTTGCATGGCCGGCTGGTGCCCTGGCCCTGGACGCTCAACGTGGCCGGCATTCCGAGGCGCTTCGCCCGCCGCGACGCGGCCTGTGCCGCGCTGCGCCAGGCCCTGCGCGAGGTGCCGTCGACCCGCATCGACGCCGGCCTGGGACAGATCAACCTGGGCTACCAGCGGCACCGCTACCGCGAGCCCTGCGAGCTGCTCGACCCCTACCGCAACCTGGCAGTCGCCGCGGCGATTCTGCGCGAGCAGCACGTGCCGGGAGACACCTGGCTGATCACGGTCGGCCGCTACCATCGCCCGGCCGGCGGCGCACCCGCCGCGCGCTATCGCCAGGGAGTCGAGCGGCACCTGGCGCGCGTGCTCGGCGTGTCGGGGCAGGGCGCCCAACGAGGAGATGCCCCGCCATGAAGCGTACCCACCTGCGTACGGTTGCACCGGCATTGCCCGGTCTGCTGGCCCTGGCCACGCCGTCGATGCTCCCCGCCGCGCCGCCGCCGCTGATCGTTGTCGAGGATCTGGGCGGGGCGCCGGCGCAGCCCTATTACCAGGCGCTGGGCCTGACGCCTCGCGACGCCGCGGTGCTGCCGCGCGCACAGCCTGAGCGGAAACGCCCCTTCACCGAGGCCGATCTGCTGCCGGTGCGCTCGACGCACCTGACGCCCGGCCTGGTGGCGCCCCGGGTGCTGCGGGCACCCGGATTGCTGCCGGTGTTCCTGATCGGCGACGACGTCCGCTCGCGTGACTGGCTGCGCCAGCGCCTGAACCAGTTGCGCGACCTGGATGCCATCGGCCTGGTGGTGCAGGTGGAAACGCCGCAGGCGCTGGCGGCGCTGCGCGCCTTGGCTCCCGGGCTGACCCTGGCGCCGGTGTCCGGTGACGAGCTGGCACAGCGCCTGAGCGTGCGGCACTACCCGGTGCTGATCACCGCCACCGCGATCGAGCAGTGAGACGCGGGCATGTCGAGCGCCCATGCCATCGAAGTGCTGCTGCGGCCGGCCGTGGAGCTGTACAGCGTGGCGGTCTGCGCCGCCGCCGCGCTGCTTTGCGTGACCGCGCCCTGGGCACTGGCCCTCGATCCGCTCCTCGGCCTGGGCAGCGCGCTGGGCTTTCTCACCTTCGGCGCAGTGCGCCTGCGCCAGGCCTGGGTGATCCTGCGCTACCGGCGCAACATCCGTCGTCTGCCGCGCTACTGGATGCGCAGCCGCGATGTTCCGGTGAGTGCGCAGCGGTTGTTCATCGGCCGCGGCTTTCGCTGGGAGCAGCGACACACCCACCGACTGGCGCAGACCTACCGCCCCGAGTTTCGCCGTTACGTCGAGCCGCCCGCGCTGCAGCGCCTGGCGCGGCGACTGGAGGCGCGGCTGGAATTCGCGCCGCCGCCGCTGGCCCGGCTGGCACGCCTGCTGGCCTGGGACAGCCCGCTCAACCCGGTGCGGCCACTGCCACCGCTGGGCGGCCTGCCGCGCCTGCATGGCATCGAGCCGCAGGAAGTCGACGTCAGCCTGCCGCTGGGCGAGCGGGTCGGCCACAGCCTGGTGCTGGGCACCACACGGGTCGGCAAGACGCGGCTGGCCGAGCTGTTCATCACCCAGGACATCCGCCGCCGGGTCAACGACGAGCACGAGGTGGTGATCGTCTTCGACCCCAAGGGCGACGCGGACCTGCTCAAGCGCATGTACGTCGAGGCGCGGCGGGCCGGGCGGGAAGGAGAGTTCTACGTTTTCCATCTCGGCTGGCCGGAAATCAGCGCCCGCTACAACGCGGTGGGGCGCTTCGGGCGCATCTCGGAAGTGGCCACGCGCATCGCCGGCCAGCTGTCCGGAGAAGGCAATAGCGCGGCGTTTCGGGAATTCGCCTGGCGCTTCGTCAACATCATCGCCCGCGCCCTGGTGGCGCTGGGGCTGCGCCCGGACTACCTGCTGATCCAGCGCCATGTGGTCAACATCGATGCGCTGTTCCTGGAATACGCCCGGCACTTCTTCGCCAAGGCCGACCCCAAGGCCTGGGAGGTGATCGTCCAGCTCGAAGGCCGGCTCAGCGACAAGAGCATCCCGCGCCATATGGTCGGTCGCGAGAAGCGCGTGGTGGCGCTGGAGCAGTACCTGGCCCAGGCGCGCACCTACGATCCGGTGCTCGACGGCCTGCGTTCGGCGGTGCGCTACGACCGCACCTACTTCGACAAGATCGTCGCCAGCCTGTTGCCGCTGCTGGAGAAGCTCACCACCGGCACCATCGCCCGGCTGCTCGCCCCGGACTACACCGACCTGGCCGACCCGCGACCGATCTTCGACTGGATGCAGATCATCCGGAAGCGGGCGGTCGTCTATGTCGGTCTGGATGCGCTGTCCGACGCCGAGGTGGCGGCGGCGGTGGGCAACGCCATGTTCAGCGACCTGGTGTCGGTGGCCGGCCACCTCTACAAGCACGGCATCGACGACGGCCTGCCGGGCGCGCGGCCTGACCGCAAGGTGGCCATCAACGTGCACGCCGACGAATTCAACGAGCTGATGGGCGATGAGTTCATTCCGCTGATCAACAAGGGTGGCGGCGCCGGCATGCAGGTCACCGCCTACACCCAGACCCTCAGCGACATCGAGGCGCGCCTGGGCAACCGCGCCAAGGCCGGCCAGGTGATCGGCAACTTCAACAACCTGTTCATGCTGCGCGTGCGCGAGACCGCCACCGCCGAGCTGCTGACCAGACAGCTGCCCAAGGTCGAGGTGCACACCACCATGGTGGTCAGCAGCGCCACCGACAGCTCCGACATTCACGGCGCGACCGACTTCACCAGCAACGCCCAGGAGCGCATCAGCGCGACCAGCGTGCCGCTGATCGAGCCCGCGCATGTGGTCGCCTTGCCCAAGGGCCAGTGCTTCGCGCTGATCGAGGGTGGCACCCTCTGGAAGGTGCGCATGCCGCTGCCGGCGCCGGATCCGGACGAGCTGATGCCCGCCGACCTGCAGCAACTGACCGCGCAGATGCGCCAGCGCTACGCGGAAGCGGGGCAGTGGTGGAGCGGTACGGGCTCGCCGAACGACGGACTGCCAACGGATCTGACCGAGGACTGGCCGCCGGCGGAAGAGGGTAAGGACGGCGAGGCTCGGCCGTGAGGGAACCGGTCGGCACCGCCCCGCGACAGCAGGCGGCCTCGCGTGGTCTGTTCATGCGCCTGTTGAGCCTGCCGTGGCGGCTATTCGGCATGCTGTGCGCCTCGCTGCTGCTGTCGATCCTGGTCGAATGCGTGGGCCTGCACCTGTTCTGGCGTGAGCAGGGTTGGCGACACGCCGAGGCGATGCTCGATTTCGAATTGGAGCAGCTCTCCAGCCAGTTCACCCGCAGCGCCCTGGTGCGCGAACCGGGTCGTACCGCGCAGCGGCTGGTGGATAGCGCCCAGGAATGGCTGTTTGTGAAAAATGGCTTGCAGCAACTGCGCCTCAACGCCGCAAACACCCCGGCGACATCACCTACGGGCATGCCCAATGCCGGGTACTACCTCGGCCAGGGCTATGTCTGGATGGAGAATTACCTGCTGGCCGCCGCCTACACCACGCTGACCTTCCTCGTGCGGCTGCTGGTCCTGGCACTGAGCCTGCCGCTGTTGCTGCTCGCTGCCTTTGTCGGCCTGGTGGATGGGCTGGTACGCCGCGACATTCGGCGCTTCGGCGCCGGGAGGGAATCCGGCTTCGTCTACCACCGCGCCAAGGCGTTGCTGATGCCTGTGGCGGTGCTGCCGGGGGTGGTCTACCTGGCGTTGCCGGTGTCGTTGCATCCGTTGTGGATTCTGCTGCCGGGGGCGGTGGGGTTGGGGCTGGTGGTGAATGTGGGGGTAGGGAGTTTCAAGAAATATCTGTGAGAATGTGCAGGCCAACTGGGTTGGGGGACCGGCAAATCGATGGTGGCTTTGGAGTCTGCTAGGTTGACGCTGTAAACGTCCGGTTGTGATAATCCGCGACCGGCTAACAAGCCGCCCTGATTCACGGCAGCATTCGCTGCGGGGAGTCGCCATGAGCAAGTCGCCAGGAAAGACCATGAGCAATCTCTCGCAGGCACTTATTACGGCTGCATTGGGACTCATGGTTGTTATGAGTCCGCCGCCGCACAACAGCAGCCTGACAGCCAGACGCAAACCGCGCCGATCGAGCAGCAGCAAGCCATGCAGGCGCTCGCCGAAGCAATCCATGCGGTCAGTCAGCAGGCCCACGAGCTTGAGCGGGTTTTCATGAGTCTGGCCAAGAAATACACGCGCGACGGCGTTGAGGCATACATCGGTCCAGAGAACTGCGCGGTGCTTCAAGAGCTGGTAACCAGCCTGCGCGGCATTGAGCTTGCCCTGAAAAACGTCGAGGTGCCGGCTCCGCTCTCTGAGCTTCATGCGCAATTGCGCCGATCCGTCGCCAAGGGTCGATCGTGGGTGTCCGTGGTCAACGATCTGGCGCGTCAGGCCTATGAAACTCCTCGTTCAATCGATGGGCATACCAGCGGTGATGCACTGCGGGCCCTGGCGGTCTGATTTCCTTATGTATAAGGGAACGGGTCAGTTGCCGAGGTACTTCGGAAGAGATGTCCCGTACACGCAGCCGCATGCCGCCTTTCGCGCGCAGCTCATGCACATCCATTTGAGGCTGCCTCCGTCGTTGTTTCCCGCCAACCTGCCGCAACAGGATCGTGTATGCAGAAAGGGTGCTCCGGAGCGGGATGCTGCGTTGGTCTATGTTCGGGGTGAGCTGGAGGACAACCGCTACTGCATCTTTGGAGTTTTCTACCCTGACGCCCATGCCAAGGCCAGGGAGGAGAAGACTATGCGCTACCTGGCTCGCCTGGCTCAACGCTTCAGGGATGAGCATTGAGTACCTGAGCTTTGCCAAGGACAGGCCCTTCCGAATTTCTTGAGCTGCTTTGCATTCGCCGCTTCGGCGGAGAGCAGGAATCCGGCTATGTACCACATCTCCAAGGTAGGGTGCTATGGTCATCAAAATGCGATGCATCCTAGCGGCTAAAAGGGTATAACAATATCCCACGAATGAATCCCCGCCAGTCCCATGCCATGTAGTCGAGCAAGGATGCCAAGCCGTCTTATCGAGTCTTTGACCCAATCACAACGCGATCGGCTTGCGTTCGTGGAGCTGCGTGTGCGATTCCTTGGCGAGATTCGCCGCCACGATTTGGTAACGCGATTCGGTATCCAGTCCGCGGCTGCATCCAGAGATCTGGCGCTGTACAAGGACCTGGCTCCAGGCAACATCGACTATGACTCCAAGGGTAAGTCATACGTGCTGGGGCCGAGATTTCAGCCGATCTTCAACTTCCTCCCAGAGCGAGTGTTGTCGTGGCTGACACAAGGCTTTGGTGACGGCGAACCAATGTGGCTCAGTCCGTGGGTAACCAGCGAGAGCCCCTCACGGCTCACACATCCAAATCTGGATGTGTTGGCTAGCGTGACCCGGGCGATCCACCACAAATGTCCGTTAGGCATCGAGTACCACTCCATCTCTAGTGGCCGCAATCAGCGGGAAATCGTCCCGTTTGCGCTGATCGACAATGGCCTCCGCTGGCATGTCCGTGCCTTCGACCGAAACTTCCAAGAGTTCCGCGATTTCGTCCTTACCCGGATCAGTAACCCTGTCGTGCTCAATGGCCAGCCAGCAGCGGTCCATGAAGTGAGTGATCAAGACATGCAGTGGGCTCGGATCGCCGAACTTGAGTTGGTTCCCCACCCTAATCAGCCCCGACCAGAAATCACTGAAATGGACTACGGCATGCGCGATGGCGTGTTGCGGATAAAACTGCGCGCAGCAACCGCCGGGTACGTTTTGCGCGAGTGGAGTGTCGATTGTTCACCGGATCATTCCCTGCGCGGACATGAGTATCGGCTTTGGTTGAAAAATCCCTCGGCCCTCTCTGGTGTGCGCAATGCGGTACTGGCGCCGGGTTATCGCACCCCTGATCAGCGACGGCTTGAAGCCGAGACGGACTAAGGGGATGAGCATGCTTGCAAAACTCGAACGCCTCATTGGCGAAATCGGCGACCTCAACAGCAAGTTGATCCTGCTGGTCGGCCCCTCCCGCAGTGGCAAGACCCAACTGCTGCGCCAGCTCGGCGCCAAGCTCAACATCGAGCCGCTCAATGTCGGCCTGGAGCTGGGGCGCCGTTTGGCCGCCACGCCGAACAACAAGCGCGGTTTCTCGGCAGGCGAACTGCTGCGGGAGATCGCGGACAAGGAACGAACTGAAGACCCGCTGCTGCTCGATAACCTCGAGTTGCTGTTCGAGCCGGGCCTGCAGATCAACCCGCTTGACCTTGTCAGGCGGCTGGCTCACTCCAAGCGCGTCGTGGCTGTCTGGCCTGGCGAGCTGCGCGGTGATCGCTTGGTATACGCGGACATGAGCCATCCAGAACATCGTGACTACAGCCGCGACGGTGCGGTTGTATTTGAAATTTGACCTGAATTTGAAAGTAGAGAGCAGGGAAGAGAGAACCATATGGCCAAGAACATGAAATACGGGGATCTGATCCAGTTCGAGCAGATCGAGTCAGTCATTCAACTGCTCGATGCCGGACGTCCGGACGAGGCCAAGAAGCTCGTCGCGACCTACGTCATCTCCGACGACATGGCCGAACGGATCTCCAAGCTTATGGTTCCCCAGCTCAGTTTCGACGACTCGGTCGATCACAAGGGTGTGCTGATCGTCGGCAACTACGGCACCGGTAAGTCGCACTTGATGTCGGTGCTGTCGTTGGTGGCTGAAGACGCCGCCTACGCTCCGATGATCCGTCACCCGAAGGTGGCTGAGGCTGTTGCCTCGATCGCTGGCCGCTTCAAGGTGCTGCGCATAGAGGTGGGCGGGCTGCAGATGCCCCTGCGCCAGATCATCACCCTGCAGCTTGAGCGTTTCCTCGAAAAGATCGGCGTCGACTACACCTTCCCGACCGCCGACAAGGAGCTCAACAACAAGGATTCCTTCGAGGAGATGATGGCCGCGTTCGCGGAGAAATTCCCGGACCAGGGTGTGCTGCTCGTCGTCGACGAGTTCCTGGAATACCTGCAGTCCCGTCGTGATCACGAACTGGTGCAGGACCTGGCCATCCTGCGCCAGATCGGCGAAGTGACCAAGCACCTGAAATTCCGCTTCGTGGCCGGTGTCCAGGAAGCCATTTTCGACAGCGTGCGCTTCCAGCACGTTGCCGACAGCATGCGCCGCGTCAACGAGCGCTTCACGCAGATCCTGATCGACCGCCAGGACGTCAGCTTCGTAGTCTCCGCGCGCCTGCTCAAGAAAACGGCTGACCAGCAGAACAAGATCCGCGAATACCTCACGCCGTTCGCCAAGTTCTATGGCTCCATGAACGAGCGGATGGACGAATACGTGCGGTTGTTCCCGGTTCACCCGGACTACCTGAAGACCTTCGAGCAGATCCACTTCACCGAGAAGCGTGGCGCGCTCAAGACCATCGAGGCAGCCATGCTGGCCATCCTCGAACAGGAAGTGCCCGCCGACAAACCGCTGTTCATCAGCTACGAGAGCTTCTGGAACACCATCAAGGCCAACTCGGTTCTGCGCGCTGATCCCAACATCAAGGAAGTCATGCGCGTCTCCGAAGTGCTGGAGTCCCGCGTGCAGCAGGCCTTCACGCGCCCGGCCTACAAAGCCATGGCGTTGCGCGTCATCAACGCGTTGGCCGTCCACCGCTTGACCACGGGCGGCGACATCCATGTACCCATCGGCCCCACGGCTGCCGAGCTACGAGACGCCTTGTGTCTGTTCCAGCCGGGCGTGGAGGACATGCCAGGCGATCCGGCCGAGAACCTGCTGTCGATGGTGCAGACTGTGATGCGGGAAGTGCTGAAGACCGTCAACGGTCAGTTCATCTCCAAGGCGCCGGATACCGAGCAGTACTACCTCGACCTCAAGAAGGACATCGACTACGACGCCCAGATCGAAAAACGCGCCGAAGCCCTGTCCGACGACGCACTGGACCGCGCCTATTACAGCGCCGTCAAAGCGCTGATGGAGTGCAGCGACGACCTGCGTTACCCCGGCTTCCAAATCTGGCAGTACCAGCTCGAGTGGCAGGAGCGCCGTGTCGAGCGCATGGGCTACTTGTTCTTCGGGGCGCCAAACGATCGGCCCACGGCCCAACCCGAGCGCGACTTTTACGTCTACTTCATCCAGCCCTTCGACAAGCCGAAGTTCGCCGACAACAACCTGTCGGACGAGGTCTTCTTCCGCCTCACCGGGCTGGACGACGATCTCAAGCAGCATCTGTCATCCTACGCGGCGGCGCTCGATCTGGCATCCACCGCCAGTGGTGGCGCCAAGGCCATTTACCTCTCCAAGGCACAGGATTTCCTGCGCGCCATGAGCAAGTGGTTGCAGGAAAAGCAGATGACCGCCTTCGAGGTCACCTACCAGGGCAAGAAAAAGAACCTGCAGGAGTGGACCAAAGGCGTGTCGCTGCGTGACCGGGCGCGACTGGGTGCGGACGAACGCATCAACTTCCGCGATGTGGTGAACGTCATTTCGGGTCTGGTACTTGGCCAACGTTTCGTCGATCTCTCGCCGGAATACCCCACCTTCTCGGTGCTGGTCACCGAGGCCAACCGCAAGCAACTGATCGGCAACGCACTGCGGGCACTGGCCGGCGGTACTCGCACCAAGGATGCACTCGCCGTGCTCGATGCGCTGGAATTGCTCGATGGCGACCGCGTCGACCCGGCCAGCTCCCGTTACGCGCAGGAAGTACTCAACCGGCTCAAGGCCAAGGGCCACGGCCAGGTGCTCAACCGCAGCGAACTGCTATCGGGCACATCTGACGTCGAGTATTTCGCGCCGATCAAGTACCGGCTGGAGCCCGATTTGCTGGTCACCGTGCTGGGAGGCCTCGTCTACTCCGGCGACATCGTGCTGTCGATCACCGGCGACAAGATCGACTCCGGCAAACTGAACCAGCTGGCAGAACGCTCACTGGAGGAACTCAAGCAGTTCAAGCACGTCGAGGCGCCCAAGGAGATCAACCTCGCGGTGCTGCGTGCCCTGTTCGAGTTGTTCGACCTCCCGTCAGGCCTGGCCCAGAAGGCCAGCCAGGGCGACACCGAGCCGGTCATCAAGCTCCAGGAGAAAGTCAGCGCATTGGTGCCACGCGTGCTCAAGGCCGGCTCTGACCTGCAACAAGGCAAACTCGGCTTCTGGGGTCAGAACCTGCTGCGCGAGGAAGAAGCCAAAGACTGGCACGCCCGGCTGGATTCGCTGAAGAAGTTCACCGAGTCGCTGGCTCCGTACAACACCGTCGGCAAGCTCAAGAACCTGCGTGTCACGCAGGAAGACCTGGACGGCCAGAGGAAGAATCTGGAGATCCTGGCCGCCGTCGAGCGTCTGCTCGAACTGGTGGTGGAGCTGGGCAGCACGGCGTCCTACCTTTCGCAGGCCGAGATGGTGTTGCCCTCCGAGCACCCTTGGGTGAAGCAGGCCGAAACCGCCCGCAAGGCACTGCAGGAAAAGCTGAGCCAAGACCGCACGGCCGAGCACGCGGCAGAATACCGGCAGACGCTCAACCAGCTCAAGAAGGACTACATCACCGCCTACATCGCCAGCCACAGCAAGGCCCGGCTGGGCGTGGCCGAGGACAAGACCCGCAACGCCCTGCGCAAAGACGACCGCCTGCTGGCACTACGCGTGCTGGCCGGCGTGTCGCTGATGCCCACCAGCCAGCTAACCGCCTTCGAGGAGTCGCTCAACGGCTTAAAGAGCTGTTCCTCGCTGGATGAGCCGACCCTGGTCACGGCCGCCGTCTGCCCGCACTGCCAGTTCCGCCCGTCTGCTGAGCAGTTGGAGCTAATTCCGGCGGTCAACCGCCTGAACAAGCTGGACGAGGACCTGGATCAGCTGGTGGCCAACTGGCAGCAAACCCTGCTGGAGAACCTGGAAGACCCGTTCACGCAGGACAGCCTGGGCCTGCTGCCGCCCGCATCCAAGAAGTTGATTGATGCCTTCCTGACCTCGCGCAAGCTGCCGGACCCGATGACCAGCGAATTCGCCAACGCCGTGCAGGAGGCGCTGTCGGGGCTTGAGAAAATCGCGGTCAAGGGAGACGAGATCAGGCAGGCGCTGCTGCAAGGCGGCTCCCCGGCCACGCCGGACGACCTGCGCAAGCGCTTCGACACCTTCATGAACGAGCGCTGCAAGGGCAAGGATGCCACCAAACTGCGCTTTGTGATCGAGTGAGGTGACAGAGATGCAGAGCCAAGGTGTATCAGACATTGATGTCCTCGCACTCTCTGTGCGCGACCCCGAGTCCAAGAGGCTTATTCATGAGGCGATTACTGCCTATCGTGGTGGCGCGTTCCGATCTGCAATCATGTCCACTTGGATATCGGTTGTATACGACATTTTCTCCAAAGCGAGAGAGCTATCTGTCCAAGGGGACGCTGCTGCCACTGCATTCATTGTCAAAGTCGACTCTGCAATTAACTCACAGTCTGTGGCTCAGATGCAGACTATTGAGAGAGAGCTTCTTGAGTCTGCATGTACCCATATGCAAATGCTGACAAAGCATGAGCACGAGGCGCTGTCTCGCATTCAAAATGACCGAAATCTGTGCGCTCATCCAGCCTTCGTTACCGACGATGATTTCTTTCAGCCGGTCCCAGATTTAGTCAGAACGCACATTGTTCATGCGCTTCGGCTATTACTAATTCATGCGCCGCTACAAGGCAAGAGTGCGTTGGCTCGATTCAGGACGGATATTCTCAGTCCGTCCTACCCAACGAATCGAGATGGCATCCGGGTATTCGTCGTAACAAAATATCTGGGCAGGGCAAAAGACGTGCTGGTTGCCAACCTGGTAAAGGTGCTTATCAAATCGCTTTTTCTCGATGACTCTGCAGACTTCCTGAGTCGGCGTAGGTTGGTCGCATGGACACTAAGCGAAGTAGCGAATTCCAAGCCAGCTATCTTTGATGCGACAGCAGTACCTTTTGTTGGGCCATTCTTCGATGGCATCGATGACGAGAAGTTGATGGATATTTGCGTGCTCTTGGGGGCGGAGAATCGTTTATGGGATTGGCTATCAGAGGCTACTAAGCTTCGACTGCTTCGATTGATTGAGGATGCAAACGTCAGCCAGCTTAAGGCGCACCATGTCTTTGATGCTTTCTCGGTCCAACGAGTCGCTGATGCATTGCTTGCCCGCTTCTATGCTTTTAACAAGGATGAGCAAGTTGAGCTCATAGCGGATAATCCGAGGCGAGAGTTCATCGATCAAGGTATCCGCATATACGCCGATTCCCCAAGTTATCGCGAATCTGAGCGGTTGGGCCAGGCGTTAATTCTGCCACTTGCCACTAATTTTGCTGCGCAAGATGTGAAAAGGCTCCTCGAAGCAGTTCTTGGAAACAGTCAAATTTCTTATGCGTCCGGTACGCCAGATATTCTGCTAGACGTGTTCAGGATCACTCAGCCGCTGCTTGATGATACTAAGGCTGATTGGCAAATATTTGTAAACGCCATGACCGAACAGCACGGCGGGAAGGAAGATGCACATTACTCATACCCAGCGATTCGCGCACGCCTTTCCGCTGCCTAAAGGATAAACCCAGTGACTAATTCACTATTTTCTGCAGAAAACCAAAGTACACCTGTCGAATGCTTTGGCCAGACTTTTCCTAGCGAACATGCGCGGCGCGAGCACTTCACCAAGCTGCTGGCTGAGAAGCTGAAAGATCCGGCGTTCCGCAAGATCGAAGGCTTCCCGCAGGGTACGGACGAGGCCATCTTGGCGATGTCGGACCCGCCGTACTACACCGCATGCCCGAATCCCTTCCTCGAAGACTTCGTGCGTCACTACGGCAAGCCATACGACCCGAGCGCGAAGTACAGCCGCGAGCCGCAGACGATCGACGTCTCGGTTGGCAAGACCGACCCGCTCTACAAGGCGCACTCGTATCACACCAAGGTTCCACATCTTGCGATCGTGCCGTCCATCCTGCACTACACCGAGCCTGGTGACATCGTTCTTGATGGTTTCGGCGGTTCGGGAATGACCGGTGTTGCAGCGCAGTGGTGCGGATCGGCGCCCTCAGCCTATCGGCATGAGCTGGAAACCGAATGGAAAAAGCAAGGCAAAGCCGCGCCAAAGTGGGGAGCTCGGCGCGTCATTCTCAACGACCTGTCGCCAGCAGCAACCTTCATCGCGGCAAATTACAACCTGCCGTTCGATGTCGAGACGTTTGCCAAGGAAGGAAAGAGACTGCTCAACGAGGTTGAGCAGGAACTTGGCTGGATGTACGAAACACTGCATACCGATGGCAAGACAAAGGCCCGGATTGAATACACCGTTTGGAGTCAGGTATACAGCTGCCCAGAGTGTGCTGGCGAAGTTAATTTCACCGAGGAAGCGTTGGACGAAGACTCCAAGCGCGTTAAGGATGAATTTCCGTGCCCGCATTGCGGTACAACTCTGACCAAGTCCCGACTGGAACGTCTATACACAACGAAGGTTGATCCTAGCGCCGGGAACTCTATCAAGGTGCCTAAGCGCGCGGCGGCATTGATCGTTTACTTAATCGGTAAGTCTCGATACGAGAAGAAGCCAACAGTAGACGATTTGAGCATCATTGACCGCATCGAAGCGTTGCCGCTCCAGTCGATGGTGCCGACGATCGAAATCCCGCCAATGCACATGACGCATGAGCGGGCACGGATGGACTATGTTGGCATCACTCACATCCATCATTTCTTCTTACCACGAGCTGCGCAGGCGATGGGTGTGTTGTGGGCAAAGGCTCGGGCGCATCCCGATCCGCGAATTCGCGCGTTTCTGCTGTTCTTCGTAGAGCAAGCAATTTGGGGTATGTCTGTCCTTGCCCGCTATGCGCCCACGCATTTCTCACAGGTAAATCAGTACCTCAATGGGGTTTATTACGTAGCATCGCAGCACGCGGAATGCAGCCCGTGGTACATCCTAGAAGGAAAGCTCGGGAGACTCGCGAAGACATTCCAAGCCTTCGGTGCACGCCAAGCTGGAGCAGGTATCACAACCGGCTCCGTGGCCTGTTTGCCGTTGGCTTCTGGATCGATCGACTATATCTTTACCGACCCACCTTTCGGTGAAAATATCTACTACGCAGATCTGAATTTCTTGGTGGAGTCTTGGCATCGTGTGACCACGGATGCACAGCCCGAGGCAATCGTCGATCGCTTCAAGAAGAAGGGGCTCCCCGAGTATCAGCATTTGATGCAGCGTTGCTTTACCGAGTACTACCGTGTCTTGAAGCCTGGTCGTTGGATGACTGTCGTCTTCTCCAACAGCAAGGCTTCCGTGTGGAATGCCATCCAGGTGGCGCTTCAGCAGGCTGGATTTGTGGTCGCTGAGGTGACCGCACTCGATAAAGTTCAAGGCAGCTACCGACAAGTCACTTCCGCTACGGCCGTCAAACAGGACCTGGTGATCTCCGCATACAAGCCGAATGGAGGCTTGGAGGACCGGTTCAATCGTGATGGCCCGACCGTGGATTCGGCATGGGACTTCGTACAAACCCATTTGAAGCAATTGCCGGCTGTCAAAGTTACCTCGGGCTATCCGCAGGAACTGTTGAACATCGTAGAGCGCGATCCGCGTCGCATTTACGACCGCATGGCGTCCTGGTTCATCCGACACGGCACGATGGTGCCGATTTCGACGCCGGAGTTTCTGGCTGAGTTGCCTGTTCGTTTCCGCGAGATGGATGGCATGGTGTTCTTGCCCGACCAGCTGGTCGAGTACGAGAAGGCGCGGTCGCGCATACCCCAGGTGAAACAGGCCGAGTTGTTTGTTTCCGATGAGCGCAGTGCCATCGACTGGCTGACCAACTTCCTGCTCAAGCGCCCATCAACTCGGTCGGAGATTCACCCCGAGTACATCCCGCAGATCGGGTCGGCCAAGCGCAAGGGCGAGATCATTCCGGAATTGGACCAGCTGCTTGAGGACAACTTCTTGCGCTACGAAGGTGCTGGAGATGTGCCGAGCCAGATCCACAGCTACCTATCGACCAACCACAAGGATCTGCGCGGGCTGGAGAAGAACAGTCCAGCGCTAGTAGCCAAAGCGAAAGATCGTTGGTACGTGCCCGACCCGAATAAGGCGCAGGATCTGGAGAAGAAGCGCGAGAAGGCACTGCTCAAGGAATTCGAGGCCTATCGGTCGTTCACGGGCCGCAAGATCAAGGAGTCGCGTCTGGAGGTGCTGCGTGCCGGTTTCCGCGCTGCATGGGCAGCCAAGGACTACCAGACCATCATCGGCATCGCCAACAAACTGCCAGAGGAAACGCTGCAAGAGGACGAGAAGCTGCTCACTCTCTATGACCTCGCACTGACCCGTACCGAAGACGGGGTCTGAACGTGGCCGGCGGCGGGTTCACCATTGGCGACTGGTGTTGGTTCACTCGGCAGGCATCGCCCTGCCGCGTGATCGAACGTCAGGACGTGTGGGGCGAGGTGGCCTATCGCGTGTGGCTGCCTGCCAAGGACGCTGTTGTGCGTGCGCGGGCCGTCGATCTGGCATCGTTGGAAAGCGTGCGCCCGAGCGTGGAGCAGATCCTGCACACCACGGCGGCGGCCAAACTGCTGGACGCGCTGGAGGACAACCTGCTGTTGGCGCCGATCCAATCCAGCGTGGTGCCGCTGCCGCACCAGCTTTACGCACTGAACCGCTCCATCAGCCGCGACCGCATCCGCTACCTGCTGGCCGATGAGGTGGGCCTCGGTAAGACCATCGAGGCTGGCTTGGTGCTGCGCGAATTGAAGTTGCGTGGTCGGGTGAAGCGCATCCTGGTGGTGGCGCCCAAGGGGCTGGTGCGCCAGTGGCAAGCGGAAATGCGCTTGCACTTCGGTGAGAAGTTCCAGTTCATCGAGCCGTCCGAGCTGGCGGCCTTCCGGCAGTGGCGCAGTGGCGGAGCGGGCGAGGAAGAGAATCTGTGGCGCATGCACGACCAGGTGATCTGCTCGCTGGATTCGGTGAAGCCGCTGGAAGGCCGGCGCGGCTGGAGTCTGGAGCAACTCAACACCTACAACCGCGAGCGCTTCGAGGACCTGATCTCGGCGTCCTGGGATCTGGTCATCATCGACGAAGCCCACCGCATGGGCGGCAGCACCGAGCAGGTGGCGCGCTACAAGCTAGGCGCCGCGCTGGCCGAAGCCTCACCCTATCTCTTGCTGCTGTCTGCCACGCCGCACCAGGGCAAGACCGACCAGTTCATGCGGCTGATGCAGTTGCTGGACAGGGAAGCATTCCCGGACGAGAGCAGCGTCAGCCGCGACCGGGTGCGTCCCTTCGTGATTCGCACTGAGAAGCGCGCATCGATCAACGCAGAGGGCCAGCGGCTGTTCAAGCCTCGTGTCACCCGGTTGCAGGCCGTGGCCTGGCAGGCCCGACACGGCTCGCAGCAGCGCCTTTACGAGGCGGTGACCGACTATGTGCGCCACGGCTACAACCAGGCCATGGCCGCCAAGCAGCGTCACATCGGCTTCTTGATGATCCTGATGCAGCGGCTGGTGACCTCCAGCACGGCAGCCATCCGCACCACACTGGAAAAGCGCCAAGCGCTGCTCGACGCGCCTCAACTACAGGCCAACCTGTTCGAGAACACCAGCGCCGACGAGTGGGCGGACCTCGACGGCCAGTCCCAGGTGGATCTGGCGATGCAGTCCAGCGGCTGGGAGCTGGAGAAGTCCGAAGTCGAGATGCTGCTGGAGCTGGCGCGAGAAACCGAGGCCGCAGGCACCGATGCCAAGGCCGAGGCACTGCTGGAGCTGATCTACAAGCTACAGCAAGAGGAGGGCGACCCGGCGCTGAAAGTGCTGATCTTTACCGAGTTCGTGCCGACGCAAGCGATGCTGGCCGATTACCTGGAAAGCCGGGGTTTCTCGGTGGCGACGCTCAACGGCAGCATGGACCTGGAAGCGCGCACACGGGCACAACAGGTGTTCTCCAAGGATGTGCGCGTGCTGATTTCGACGGATGCCGGTGGTGAAGGCCTGAACCTGCAGTTCTGCCACGTCATCGTCAACTTCGACATGCCGTGGAACCCGATGCGGATCGAGCAGCGCATTGGCCGGGTAGACCGTATCGGGCAAAAGCACGTGGTTCGCGCCATCAATTTGGTGCTCGAAGACACGGTGGAGCATCGGGTGCGCCAGGTGTTGGAGGAAAAGCTCGAAGTCATCGCGCAGGAGTTTGGTGTCGACAAAGCGGCCGACGTGATGGACTCGGTCGAGGCCGACCCGATCTTCGACGAGCTGTTCGTGCACGGTCTGCAGAACCCGGATGCCATCGAACAGGAGTGCGACGCGGTGGTGTCGCAGCTGCGAACCACCTTGGGGGAGTCGAAGAAGAACAGCGATCTGCTCGCCACAGAGCACGATCTGGACGCCGATGATGCCCGCAAATGGCGCGACCACCCGGCGCAGTTCTGGCTGGAGCGCGCCATCATCAGTGGGTTGGCTGCGAGAGGCGGCTCTGCAACGAAGGTTGGTAAGGCGTGGCGAGTGAAGTGGGCGGACGGCAGCGAGTCGGCGCAGGCTTGTTTTGACGCCCGCACGGCGGATGAGAACCCGGAGTTGGAATGGGTCACGATGGAAGACCCACGCGCCCGGGCAGTGATCAGCGAGCTGCCGCGCTTTGTCGCCGGCCAACCGCTGCCGGTGATCCGCGTGACTGGCTTGCCGGATTCGGTTCGCGGTATCTGGTCGCTATGGGAAATCAGCCTGGCGGCCGAAGGCCTGAGCCGCAAGCGTTTCCTGCCAGTGTTCATCAACGAGGAAGGTCGCCCCTTCGTGCCGACCGCCAAGCGCGTATGGGATCTGCTGCTGACCGAAACCGTGGACGTGCATGCCGTGACCGGTGCCGAGGAATCGGTGAGGTGGTTTGAGGCATCGCATGCGGCTGCCAGTACCCAGGGCGAGCGGATCTTCACCGAACTGCTGACCGAACACCGCGCCCGGCTGAAGGAAGAACGCGAACGTGCGGTGTATGCGTTCGAGGCCCGAGGCCAGGCCATTGGACGAATCGGGCTGCCCGCTGTGCGTGAGCACCGGCGCAAGCGGCTGCAACAGGAACACGATGCACGCATGGCGGCGCTGGACGACATGGAGGCCAGCGTGCCGGATTTGAATGCCGTGATGATGGTGCGCGTCTCCGGCGATGTGATGCCCGGAGGACAGGTGGGATGAGCCAGTGGTCAGAACGCATTCTCAGCCACTTCACGGCCGATCTCACCCGGCTGTGGGTGGCCTGCGACCCCGACGATGTGCTCCTGGACGAAAGGCTCTTGTCCAAACTGCGTAGTCGGGGCTTCGAGGTCATGCTGTACGAAGACCCGTTCGCCTTTCGGGCGGAATACGAGGAACGCTATCGCGCAGCCTGGGATCGCGGTGAGCCGGGGCCGGCGCCTTCGCTGGTTCTGCATCTGCGCAGCGCCGATGCGAATGAGTTGCCTTGGGACATCGTGCACCACGGACGTGTGGTCCGGCTCAGTCTTGCGGAGCTTTTCCCCAGGCTGGCATACAGCGCGGTACAGCAAGTCGAGCCGGAGCACTTTGCCGGGCTGTTTCATGCCCACCAGACCGAATTGCAGTCAGCGCGGGGCGAGAATGAGTCCAAGGACTTCATTCTCGAACACGTCTACCAACTGACGCCGAGATCCATTCGCAACCCGGTCGACTTCTGGCGTGAGCTGCTGCGCATGCACTTCGCCAACCGCTCGTTGCCAATACTGTTTGCCGAGCACGCGGCAGGCATCCTCCAGGGCAAGGGACTGTTCCCGGATATTCCCGTCGCCACATGGCTGGCATCCAAGAGCGCGCTGCTGCGCGTGGTGCAGGATGCGTGGTACCGCTATCTGAAGACCCTGGGTCTGGATGGCACGCGCACGGGTGAACCGCCACCGCCAGACTACCTCGCCAAGATCGAGATTCCGTTCGACCACTCCGATGTGCAGGTGCTGGTCGATTCTATGTTCCTCGACGGCAGCTTGCATCCGCTCGCGGTGCACAGCGTTCCGGCGTGGATACCGGGTTGGATTCAGGCCGGCATTGTTCAGGATCCAGCAGCATTGCAGGCATTGGTGCTCAAGGGTATCGATGGCCTGATCGAGACGATGCCAACGGCAGCCTCTTCGCACAAGGACTGGAGCGAGTTCGCCAAGCGCTACGGCGAGATTCTGGCCCGCACGCACGGCCTGCCGGGCACGGAAGGCAGCGAACACCTGCCGATGATCCGTGAGCGGATCAAGACTTTACAGGCGCAGTCAGACGAGCAACTGCAGGCGTGGGTCGCTGCCAAGCATTACGCCGACCTGATACTCCAATCTCCTGCACGATCGCCAGTAATGGTGCACCACGTTCCGCACTACTTGCGGCATCGGCGGTCCGCAGGGGAAACCAAGGTGGCTCTGCTGGTCTTCGACGGCCTGGCCTTCGACCAGTGGGTGCAGATCCGGGAGCGCCTGATCGCCACCACAAAGCGCTTCGCGTTCGACGAGGGAACCGCATTCGCATGGCTGCCGACCGTGACATCGGTGTCGCGCCAGGCGCTGTTCTCCGGCCTGAAACCGCGCGAGTTCGACGACTCCATCGACAGGACGGATAAGGAGGAATCCTTGTGGAAGACGTTCTGGCAGAACGAAGGCGTGAACGCGAATGAGGTGATGTATCGACGTGCACTACGTCAGATCCATCAGCTCGACGCACTGGAAGCGGATTTGATCGACCGACGCCCGAAGGTGGTGGGCCTGGTCATCGATGAGGTTGACGATCGGCTCCACAAGGAGCGGTCCAAGAAGGACGTGGCGGTGTGGATCGGCAACTGGCTGACGACCGGTTTCGTCGACCGGCTATTCTCATTGCTTTTGGACAAGGGATACCACATCTACCTCACGGCGGACCACGGCAACGTGGAGTCCACCGGCGTCGGCAGGCCCAGCCAGGGTGTTATTGCGGAGACTCGCGGCGAGCGCGTCCGGGTCTACCGGAGTGAGCCGTTGCTGGCTGATTCCGCTGGGGCCTATCCCACCACACTCAGGTTGGAGATCGCAGGGCTACCCGCGAACTTCATGCCCCTATTCGCAGGCGGGCGAACCGCCTTTGTGCCGGAGGGCGAACAGGTGGTGGTCCACGGCGGGGTGTCGATCGAAGAGTTGATCGTGCCCTTTGTGAAAGTCAGTTATGTGATTGGTACCGAATGAATTCATCAGCCCCAAAAATAGGCTTTGATCGGTTCATTCAGCTTGAATGGGCGGCTGCGGCACTGAATGTTCGTGCAGGCGTGGCTGGGCTAGATGATCTGAATGCACTGCTTGATGCAGCCGAACTTGGCGTGGAAGCCAAGAAGAAAACCCGCACCGTACTGAATCGGTTGTGGCTGGAGCCACGCGCCGAACTGGTCGATTACGCGGATCGCGGCGTGGCCATCCACAAGACGCAGCCGGACATTCCCGTCTCAGCGCTGTGCTGGGGCATGTCCGTGGCGACGTACCCGTTCTTTGGCAAGGTGGCCGAGCTGGTGGGCCGCCTCTCCGCCATCCAGGGCGACTGCGCGTCCGCCGAGGTCCATCGGCGCATGAGTGAAACCTATGGGGAGCGCGAAGGCACCCGGCGCATGACCAACATGGTCATCCAGAGCCAGGCAAGCTGGGGCGCAGTGGAGCGGGTCGAGAAAGGCAAGCGTGTTATCCGGCTGGCATCAACACCGATCGTCAGCGACGAGCTCACGACTTGGTTGATCGAAGCAGCTGTGCGCTATGCCGGCAAGCCCGTTTCAGTGCCTAGCCTTCAGGCCCTACCCGTTTTGTTCCCGTTTACTCTGATGCGACCTCTGGCTTATGTGGTGTCGAGCAGTGCGAATCTAATCTTGCGATCGGAAGGGCCGAGTAGCCAGTACGTTGCTTTACGAGAGAACATCTAATCAGGAGCTTACAGCCAGTGCCCAGGCACCTCGATCCCATAGTTCTTCGCCACAGTCTTAAGTGTGGTGATGATCTCGCTATGTCGAGCATGGTCGGTCGGCTGCCAAGTTGCTCGGTGCTCCAACAAGCTCTTCAGTTCGCCTAGGTTGTACATGCCCAGACGGTGGAAATTGCCCCAGCTGGGGATCCCGAACAGGTTGTAAATGACCACGGTGGCGTCTCGCTCGCTGGCCAGGCGCTTATCGCCGGTCAGCTTCGCGGCAGCCTCTTCGGCTTCGTCGCGGTCTTCATAGGTATTAAGCAGTTTCATAGTCTTGCCTGGCTGATGGACCGGGGAGATTACCAAAGCACTGTTCTGAATGTCCCCAATCGGACGGCGGCTAAACCGGTAGCAGTCGAAACCCATTTCCTGCTCCCCGAGCCGGTTTCTTATTACCACCATCACACCATCCTCAAGCTCATGGATTGGCGTGATGTGCATTCTTCCCCTCAAGCTCACCCAGTGCCCCGCGGCCTTGCTGCTGGCGGCACTGTGGCTTTGGGCCTCTAACGCCTCCGCCAGCGACCCAGATCTTCATCGGCAGGATTTGGCCATCGCCCTGCGCCAGCTTGATCTGCTGGACCGCTTCCTCGTCACCGCCGCCTCGATCCACCAGCCAAACCCCTCCGAGCGCTACCACTTCGACCACGCCCGCCTGCGCGAGGATCTGCAGCGCGTTCGTGCCGGCATTCAGGCATACCTGTCTCCGCCGCGCGCTCAGCCGCGCGAGCCGGAGCCGTTGGCCGGCGATTACCTGCTGTCTACACGGACCGCTGATGCGCAGGCGGCGCCGTGACCGCTGCCCAGGTGAGCGCCTTCCAGGCCAATGGCGGCGTTGCGCCGGCGATCGTGGCGACCCTGCTGCTCGGTCTGGTGTTCGCCGTGCTGCTGGTGTGGGGCGTATGGGCGATGCGCACCGCCTACGTCGGCTGGGCCGAGCAGCGCCTGTCGCTGCGCCAGTTCCTCGGGGTCGTGGTGCGCTTCGTCGCGCTGTACCTGGTGCTGACCTTCTTCCTTCTGTCCTGACCACCCGCAAAGGCCCGACCGCCATGAAGACCGAACCGCGTTTCCCTCGTTTTACCCTCAACCTCCTGGCCTTGGCGGCGCTGCCGTTGCCGGCCCTGGCGCAAGGCCTGCCGACCATGGAGGACCCGTCGCGCGGGCAGGGCAGCGGCATCATGCAGACGCTGCAGAACTACGGCTACGACATCGTGCTGCTGGTGGCGCTGCTGGTGGTGGCCTCGATGTTCGTGGGCGTGTGTTACCACGCCTACACGCGCTATTCGGAGATCCACACCGGGCGCGCCACCTGGGGCCAGTTCGGCCTGACGGTGGCGGTAGGCGCGATCCTGCTGGTGGTGGGAATCTGGCTGCTCACCAACGCCACCGGCGTGCTCTAGGATCGACGCCGACATGGCCACTGACGAGCGTCAGGTGACCTTCCTGCCGCACCGGCTGAATCACCAGCCGGTGGTGGTGCGCGGGCTGACCGCCGACGAGCTGTGGATCTGCGTGGCGCTGTCGGCATCTGGCGGACTGCTTATCGGCCTGCCGCTGGCCTGGCTGCTGGGCAGCGTCGCGGTGCTGCCCACACTGCTGGTGGGCTGCATCGCGCTGGGGGGGCTCGTCGGCGGCGGGTTGTTGCGCCGGCACAAGCGTGGCCGGCCGGACACCTGGTTGTACCGGCAGCTTCAGTGGCGCCTGGCGGTACGGTATCCGCTGGTGGCGGACTGGCTGGGCGGGCAGGGGCTGATCACCCGCTCGGGCTACTGGACGACGCGCCGCAGCGCCGGCCGGGGGCCGCGATGAGCCGCTTTCGCAACGAGGTCTGCCATCTGCAGGCACATGTGCGCACCCTGCGCCTGGCGCTCGGCGCGCTGTTCCTGTTGGCGCTGCTGCTGGGCTTCGGCTGGTGGAGCGCGCCCAGTCAGTTGACCGTCCATGTGCCGCCGGACCTGCGTTCGGGCAGCACGCGCAAGTGGTGGGACGTGCCGCCGGAGAGCGTGTATGCCTTCACCTTCTACGTCTGGCAGCAGCTGCAGCGCTGGCCGAGCAATGGCGAGGAGGACTATCTGCGCAACCTGCAGGCTCTGTCCGCCTACTTCACGCCAGCCTGCCAGGCGTTTCTGCGTCAGGACTACGAGCACCGCCGCAGCAGCGGCGAGCTGCGTCAGCGCGTGCGCGGCATCTATGAGATTCCCGGGCGTGGCTATGGCGACAACCCCGCCGCGCGGGTGCGGGCACTGTCGGCCCGCGACTGGGTGGTGACCCTGGATGTCAGCGCCGATGAGTACTACGGCGCCGAGCAGGTGAAGCGCGCCCTGGTGCGCTATCCGCTCAAGGTCATCCGCCTGGACATCGACCCGCAGCGCAATCCGTTCGGCCTGGCGCTGGACTGCTACGCCAGCGCGCCGCAACGCATCGAGCCGCCGGTCGCCGAGCCTGGGCAGGGAGGGAAGCCATGAGGTGGGCAGTCATTCGCGGTGCCGTGCTGGTGGCGGCCCTGGGCCTGGCGCCGCTGAGCCAGGCCGTGGAGATTCTGCGTTGGGAGCGCTTGCCGCTGAGCGTGTCGCTGCAGGTCGGGCAGGAGCGGGTGGTGTTTGTCGATCGCCGCGTGCGGGTCGGCGTGCCCGCCGCGGTGGGCGAACGGCTGCGCGTGCAGAGTGCGGGCGGCGCGCTCTACCTGCGGGCCAGCGAGGCGCTGGGGCCGACGCGGCTGCAGGTGCAGGATGTGGAGACAGGCGAGCTGCTGTTGCTGGATGTGGTGGCCAGTGCCGCGGCTGCCGGCGCGGCGCCCCTGGAGCCGCTGCGCATTGTCAGTGCGGAAGCGGCTACGGTGGGCGAGATGGAGCCGTCTCCGCCGCGGCCGACGCCGTTGCCGGTGGTGCTGACGCGGTACGCGGCACAGATGCTGTATGCGCCGCTGCGTACCGTCGAGCCGCTGCCGGGCGTCGCCCGGGTCGGTCTGCGCGAGGATCTGCCGCTGCAGACCCTGTTGCCGACGCTGCCGATTCAGGCGCGGGCCCTGGCGGCCTGGCGTCTGGGCGACCACTGGGTCAGCGCGGTACGCCTCAGCAACCAGTCCGCGCGCTGGCTGGAACTGGATCCCCGCACACTGCAGGGCGCGTTCGTGGCGGCCACCTTTCAGCACGCCACCCTCGGCCCGGCGGGCGAGGCGACGGATACCACCGTGGTCTACCTGGTGACGCGCGGGCAGGGTCTGGCCGGTGCGTTGCTGCCGGCGCCCGTCGTGCCGGCCCAGTGAATGGCTGCGTCGAGCACGCCCAGCCATAGTTCCCCCCCATCTTGTTGATCCGGCAGAACCAGGTCGATTGATCGTTAGCGTGATTGCAACTAGCATTAGTTGCAGCTCGGAGGGTGCATGACCAAGCATGCAAAGTTGCTGGCGAAACTGCTTAGCAAACAGGCCGGATTCACCTGGCCTGAGCTGGTGTCTTTGCTGTGCAGCCTGGGGTATCGGCAGATCGAGGGAGCGGGGAGTCGTGTCAAATTCGACAATGGTGATCCGCGCGCGATGATCAACCTGCACAGGCCGCACCCGGGTAACGAGCCGAAGGCTTATGTGAAACGCCAGGTGGTCGAGCACCTGAAGGCGGGAGGATTGATTGGATGAGCAATCTGTTGAAGCACCGGGGTTATTACGGCTCGATCGAAGCCAGTCCGGAGGACAACTGCCTGTTTGGCAGGCTCCAGTTCATCCGGGCGCTGGTCAGCTACGAAGGCGAAACCGTCGCCGAGCTGAAGGAGGCGTTTGAGCAGGCGGTGGATGATTATCTGGACACCTGCGCGAGCCTGGGGCAGGAGCCCGAGGTACCTTGCAAGGGCTCGTTCAACGTTCGCATCGGGCACGACCTGCATCTGGCCGCCAGCGTTGCGGCAAACCGGCAGAGCATTACGCTGAACGACCTGACCCGCCGCGCGCTGGCCGAGTATCTGGCGCATCACCCATAGCACTGCGCCAATTGCCTCGCCGCCGCTTAGTCGTGGCGGTTTCCCGTGACACGCAACGAATCCGGTACCCTCCAGCTCCCCATTGCCTCCCGCATAACGATCCACGCCCGCGCATCATGCCGTTCCCTGACCCCAAGGAATGGCGTGATGCACACCGCTCTGTTTGGCTTCACCTCGATACCTGTCGCTCGCGGAGCGCTGGCCGATGGGCAGTAACCCACTGCTGAAGTGGCTGCTGGTGCCCGTGGCGCTGCTCCTGGTGTGGGTCGGCGTGCGGCTGTCCGCCGATGGTGAATCCCAGCCGCCCCCGCTGGCGGGTGAGGCGGCGCGGCTTACCCCTGACGAGGTGCAGGCGCTGGGCATTGCCGGCGACACGCCGCAGGACACCGTGGCCACCCTGGTGGCGCAGGTAAAGCAGCTGCGCGGCGAGCTGCAGCGCGCGCTGGGCGACAACCGCCAGCACAAGGCCGAGAACGAACGGCTGCGCGCCCGCGAGGGGGCGATTGACCAGCGCATCGAGCAGGCGCTGCAGGCGGAACGCAAGCGGCTGGAACAGTCGCGCGACGAACTGGCCGGCGAACGGCAGGTGACCCAGAGCCTGCTGCAGGAACTGCAGATGCGCCTGGATGCACTGGCGGCCCGGGGTGCGCCTGAGCTGCCGATCGGCTTGGGCCTGGAGCCCGGCGATCTGGCAGGAGAAGCAGTGGGGTTGCGCTGGATTGAGCCGGAAGAGCTGCGCGTCGAATCCCAATCTGCTGGCCAGCCGAAGCCCGTTGGCTTTGGCCTTGCCAGGCCGGAACGCCCCGCGTTGGCCGAGGCGGTAGGAGAGGCGAGCGGGCAAGTACGGCAAGCCCTGAGCGGATCCACCCGAGCCGTCTACACGCTGCCGGCCAACGCCACGCTGATGGGCTCGGTGGCCATGACCGCGCTGATTGGCCGGGTGCCCATCGACGGCACGGTCAACGATCCCTATCCCTTCAAGGTGCTGATCGGCGCCGACAACCTGACCGCCAACGGCATCGAACTGCCCGACGTGGCCGGCGCGGTGGTCAGCGGCACCGCCTCGGGCGACTGGACGCTGTCCTGCGTGCGCGGGCAGATCCGCTCCATCACCTTCGTGTTCCAGGACGGTACGGTGCGCACCTTGCCGGAGGAGGGCAGACAGGCGCGTGGCGGCAGCGGGATGCAGGACGGCCTGGGCTGGATCAGCGATCCCCAGGGCATTCCCTGTGTGAGCGGCGAGCGGCGCAGCAACGCCCAGCAGTATCTGGGCACCCAAGCGCTGATGACCGCGGCAGGCGCCGGGGCTGCCTCGCTGATCTCGTCCGGTAAGGACAGCGTGGCGGTGGTGGCTAGCGGCAACGGCGCGCTGGGCACGGTCGGCATCGGCGGTAGCCAGGTGATGGAGCGCATCCTCGCCGGCGGCGTGCGCGACATGGCCGACTGGGTCAACAAACTCTACGGCCAGGCCTTTGCCGCGGTGTACGTGCAGCCCGGCGCCCGGGTCGCCGTGCACCTGGAGCAGGCGCTGGCCATCGATTACGACGCCCGGGGTCGCCGGGTTACCCATCGGCAGGAGGCCACCCATGCGGCGGAACTGGACTGATCCCGGCCTGTGGCTGCTCGCGCTGAGCCTGCTCGGCGGCTGCGCCACCGACACCCAGCAACTCCTGGCGCGCGACGAGTCGAACATGCTGGACATCTGGCGGCAACAGACCGGCGGCGCGGGGCAGGGGGCCTTGCTGGAAGCTCGCCTGACGCTGCGCCGACCGCTGGAGGAGCACGAGCTTGCGGCGCCCAATGCGACGTACACCCGCAGCGCCGCCAGCGAGATCCGCAGCCAGTTCCCGCGCCTGCCGAATCCCGACCTGGTGATGTACGTCTTTCCGCACTTGGCCGGCAGCGAGCCGGTACCAGTCCCTGGCTACAGCACGGTGTTCCCGTTCTACCAGCGGGTGCAGTACGCGCTGCCGGGCGAACGGCTGGAGGATCTCTGATGCGCTGGCGCGCGGTGGAACCGCAGGTGAGCGACGAGTCGCCGGATGCCTGGAGCCGACACGTCGCGGCGCTGTCCAGTGCTGGCATCGGCGCGCCGGGCGTGACGGGACGACGCCCAGCCACCCAGGCCGAGCATGAGGCGCTGTACGCGGTGGGCCCGTCCTTCGTGGACCGGCTGCCGTGGGCCGAGTACCTGTCCGAGTCCCAAAGCCTGCTGCTCGAAGACGGCCAGTCGGTGGCGGCGTTCTTCGAGCTGCACCCGATCGGCACCGAGGGCCGCGAGCTGGCGTGGCTGTGGCAGGCGCGCGATGCGCTGGAGAATGCTCTGCAGGATGCCTTCGACGAGCTCGACGAGAACCCCTGGGTGCTGCAGTTCTACGCCCAGGATGAAACGGACTGGTCCGACTACCTGCAGACCCTGCAGGCCTACCAGCAGCCGCGCGCCCGGGGCAGCGCCTTCAGCGAGTTCTACCTGCGCTTCTTCGCCCACCACCTGGACGCCATCGCCAAGCCTGGCGGCTTGTTCGAGGACACCACGGTGATGCGCCTGCCGTGGCGCGGCCAGACCCGGCGCGTGCGCATGGTGGTCTACCGGCGCGCCCCGGAAACCGGGACTCGCCGCGGGCCGTCGCCCGAGCAGGCGCTGGCCACCCTCTGCGAACGCCTGCTGGGCGGCCTGGCCAATGCCGGGGTGAAGGCCCGGCGGCTGGGCGCGGCGGACATCCACGACTGGCTGCTGCGCTGGTTCAATCCCAATCCGACTGCGCTGGGCAATGATGCCGAGGCGCGCGAACGCTTCTATGCGCTGACCCGCTATCCAGAGGAGCAGGAAGCGGGGGAGGTGGAGCTGGCCAGCGGCACCGACTTCGCCCAACGTCTGTTTTTCACCCAGCCGCGATCCGACGCCGCGCAGGGGCTGTGGTTCTTCGACGGGATGCCGCACCGCGTGGTGGTGATGGATCGTCTGCGCGTGCCGCCGACGCCCGGTCATCTCACCGGTGAGACCCGCAAGGGTGGCGATGCCGTCAGTGCCCTGTTCGATCAGTTGCCCGAGGACACGGTGCTGTGCCTGACCCTGGTGGTCACGCCGCAGGATGTGCTGGAGGCGCGCCTCAACCATCTGGCGCGCAAGGCGGTGGGCGACACGCTAGCCTCGGAGCAGGCCCGTCAGGACGTGCAGACGGCACGCGGCCTGATCGGCGGCGCCCACAAGCTGTACCGGGGCACGCTGGCCTTCTACCTGTGCGGCCGCGATGTGGCCGAGCTGGATGCTCGGGGTCTGCAACTGGCCAACGTGATGCTCAACGCCGGCCTGCAACCGGTGCGCGAAGACGACGAGGTGGCGCCGCTGAACAGCTACCTGCGTTGGTTGCCCTGTGTGTTCGACCCGGCCGCCGACAAGCGCCAGTGGTACACGCAACTGCTGTTCGCCCAGCACGCAGCCAATCTGGCGCCGGTGTGGGGGCGTAGCCAGGGCACCGGGCACCCGGGCATCACCTTCTTCAACCGGGGCGGCGGCACCGTCACCTTCGATCCGCTGAATCGGCTCGACCGGCAGATGAACGCCCACCTGTTCCTGTTCGGTCCGACCGGCTCGGGCAAGTCGGCGACCCTCAACAACATCCTCACCCAGGTCACGGCCATCTACCGGCCGCGGCTGTTCATCGTCGAGGCCGGCAACAGCTTCGGCCTGTTCGGCGAGTTCGCCGCGCGCCTCGGACTCAGTGTGCATCGTGTGACCCTGGCCCCCGGCACCGGCGTTAGCCTGGCGCCATTCGCCGATGCCCGGCGTCTGGTGGACACGCCGGCGCAGGTCAGTACGCTGGACGCCGATGCCCTGGATGACGACGAGGCAGCGGTTGCCGGCGACGAGCAGCGCGATGTGCTGGGCGAGCTGGAAATCACCGCGCGGCTGATGATCACCGGCGGCGAGGACAAGGAGGAGGCGCGCATGACACGCGCCGACCGCAGCCTGATCCGCCAGTGCGTTCTGGCCGCGGCGCGCCGTTGCCGCACGGAGCAGCGCACGGTGCTGACCCGCGATGTGCGTGACGCGCTGCGCGAGCGGGCCCTGGACACGGCGCTGGCCGAAGTGCGGCGCACCCGTCTGCTGGAAATGGCCGACGCCATGGACATGCTCTGCCAGGGCGCCGACGGCGAACTGTTCGACCGTGACGGCACGCCCTGGCCGGAGGCCGACATCACCATCGTCGACCTGGCGACCTTCGCCCGCGAGGGCTACAACGCGCAGCTCTCGATCGCCTACAGCTCGCTGATCAATACGGTCAACAACATCGCCGAGCGCGACCAGTTTCTCGGCCGGCCGATCATCAACGTCACGGACGAAGGGCACATCATCACCAAGAACCCGCTGCTGGCCCCCTACGTGGTGAAGATCACCAAGATGTGGCGCAAGCTCGGCGCCTGGTACTGGCTGGCGACCCAGAACATCGACGACCTGCCGCAGGCGGCCGAGCCGATGCTCAACATGATCGAATGGTGGATCTGCCTGTCGATGCCGCCGGCCGAAGTGGAGAAGATCGCCCGCTTTCGCGAGCTCTCGCCGGCGCAGAAGGCGCTGATGCTCTCGGCGCGCAAGGAAGCCGGCAAGTTCAGCGAGGGCGTGATTCTCGGCAAGTCGCTGGAACTGCTGTTCCGCGCCGTACCGCCCAGCCTGTACTTGGCGCTGGCCCAGACCGAACCGGAAGAGAAGGCCGAACGCTACCGGCTGATGCGGGAACACGGCATCAGCGAGCTGGAGGCGGCGTTCCGGGTGGCCGAGCGGATTGATCGGGAGCGGGGGATTGAGCCGTTGGCTGGAGCGTTTGGGTGCCTTGCGTATGAGTGATGGCTAAATCTCCAGCCACTCTCGCGCAGACTGTCCCATGTTCTTCACATCCCAGCCGTGCCGGCCATAGTCGAAACACCTTCCGGACTCATCCCAAGCGATCAGCTGAGATTCGTCACTGATCTCCAAGCGTACCTTGGACTGAAGCCTGTAGAAGCCAAGGGGCGCCAGGTGATGAACCGCCAGATCGGCCAGGCATGCGGGGCTCATTTGCAGACGAGTTGGCCAACAGCCGTGCGTTGCCCTGAACCCGTCAAGCGCCTGCAGCGTGCGGACAAGGTTGCCGCCGTGCTGGACCACTTCACCATCGGACGGAAAAGCCACCTGGAGCAGCCGCTCAAGCACAGGCTTGTCGGCCGCCCCGTTCAGCATCTCTCCGAGCTGTTTCACCGGTACCAGACTGACGGCCTGGCTCTCCCAGCCCATTGCGGCGGGTGAACCGCCTATCCGCTTGGCCAGATAGAGCCGGGTGCGGGTCGTTGTGCGATCGAAGTCGCCCAGCCAGCCGGTGAGGCGCACCTGTAGTCCTGCCTCCTCCCAGCATTCACGGATCGCCGATGCTTGCAGGCTCAGGCCACCATCAACGCGACCTTTAGGGAACGTGGCCTGGTAGCCACCGAACTGATTGGTGGGATGCACCAACCAGACCCTCCCATCCGGCTCGAGGATGACCGCACCGGCAGCCGGCTTCTTTCCACCGATTTCCATCGGTTCTTCGATCTCGTCGTTGAGCCCATCCACGTAATCCCATCCCTCGGTGGTGCGTGGGTGGTAGACCCAGGGCGACAGGGCAATGCCGTTCAGTTCGTCCGGCACCGGGCCATCGGGCACAGCCGTGGCGGTGACGGCGGGATCAGCCCAGGCCTCCATCGACGATGGTGTGCTCGGATGCTTGATGACGACGGGTTTTCCCGCTTCATCAGGGCGGGGATGAATGATCGGCATGCGGCTTTCTTCTGGCTTTTCATGAGTAGATCAAGCAGGGCGCTCATCGTAAATCGGTAGGCTGCCACCTGCTCAGCGTCTTCGAGCAGGTCATACGGCGCAGAACCAGCCACATCGTATGTAGCTCGCAGCCCTAGTTCACATAATCCTCACGATCGTGAGGATTTACTTGCTTAATCGCTGCGTTGCTCATAATCCTCACGACCATGAGGATTAAGACATGAAGCACAGGTTGGATTCCGCCTCGCAGCTGGGCCCTGTCGTCCGGGCGACGCGCAAGGCCCTTCGGCTCCGCCAGGATGATGCGGCCGGCGCCATTGGCGTCAGTGAGAACTTTCTGGGGAAGGTTGAGCGTGGCGATGACTCCGTTCAATGGAGCAAGCTCTTCCAGGTCTTGGAGCAGCTGGGTATCCGCCTGTACGCCGACATTCCGGCGGAGGCCGAAGCTCTGCTAGACGCCGAGATGAAGAAGCTGGCTGCCCGACTCAAGGAGACGCCCTGATGTCACGGATGCTGCACGCCTGGATCATTGCAGGCGGGGCTTCAGCGGGATAGCGGGACCACCCGCTCGGTGCAATGGTATTCGACAACTTTCGTCCAGAAGAAGGCCAGAGAACGCTGCTGGCCGGGTCGGCACGGCTCGATGCCTTTGATGCCCTTGCACTGCTGGCGCATTACGGAGCCGAGTCGGCCGGCTCGGTGACGCTGCTTCCCGATGATGAGCCCAGGCTGGCTCGCGCAACGCATAGATTGACGGATGAGGCGCTGTCCAGACGGATCCAGCAGATGCCTCACATCCCGCTGACCTATGAAGCGAAGAAGCGGATGTCACTGGCCGGAGCGCAACACAAGCTGGCTGTGATTCTTGAGCATGACGAACTCTACGAGCCGGAGGGTCTGTCTAATGCAAGCGCGCGATTGGGGGCCTAGGTAGGCTGGTCATTTGCCAATCTCCTGTTCGGTTAGTTTCCTGAGCCTGTTGTCGAACGTCTTGCGCGGTAGCATCAGCAGCTTCGCCGCCTTGACCTTGTTGTTGGAACTCCTTTGCAAGGCCGCTCGATACCACGCCAGCTCATGGGCATCGAGCCTGGTCTGCACATCGGTGGGCAACTGGCCGGCCAATGCGGCGGTATCGTCAAGCCCAGTGCCTGATGCTCGTGGTGTCGGGAGGGCTGCTAGTGACTGGTTCAGTACATCGTCAACTTCGCAACCAGCAGCTAGTGCCGCTAGCAGGTGATATGCCACACGCTGCAAATCGCGGAAATTACCGGGCAAAGTGTTTGTCTGCAGGTTCTGCAACAGAATCGGATTGCTGGCAAACCGTTGCCAGCCATCAGGCGAGACGCCACTAGACTTTACAGTGTTCTCCAAGGTCTTAGCCCAGAAGCGCGGTATGTCCTCAAGGCACTCTCTGAGCGGAGGTGCCCGCAGTACGAAGGTGCTGATGCGGTCGAAGAAGTCCGGGTCGAGCACTTCATCCTGCAGCCTAGCCAGATTGCAGTTGGTCGCGCATATCAGGCGAAAGTTAGAGAGCAGCGTCACCGTCCCGCCGATGCGCTGGAAGCCACGTCCTTCCAGCGCTGCCATGAGCATGCGCTGAGTGTCGCGATCAAGGTCGGCGATCTCGTCCAAAAACAGCGAATCGCCATCAGCACTTTCCAACAAGCCTTTATGCAGTTTCTCAGCGCCCGTAAAGGCGCCTTTCTCATGTCCGAATAGTCTGGCTTGGGCCAGCTGTGGGTTAACCCGAAATTGGCCGCAGACCACCGAGGGCCAGACCTTTACGTCGTCCCGCTGGAACGGGCTGCTGGCCCGCAGCAGGTTGGCCAGGGTGGTCTTGCCTGTGCCTCGCTCGCCCAGTAGCAAAACCGGGACCCGCAGTGGCGCCCAGCGCTTGAGCTGGGTAAGCGCATCACGCAGGGCAGGGCTGCGTGCTTGTAGCGGATCGATGCTGTGCCCGGCATCATCGCTTCCGGCACTCTTGGGCCATGTCCGGCGGTAGCGTTGCAGCCAGGTGTCCAGTTCAAATGCCAGCACTTGGACCTGTGATTGGCCAGGCTCTACTTGATCCTTCTTGCGCGTCTGGATCATCTGTAGCGGCCCTTCAATGTAGCCGGTTGACCCAAGCGTCAACCAGACAGCGTGCATGGCTGGTGTGCCAGGTGACAGGTGCACGGTAATCAGCGCCTCGGGGTTCTCATCTCGCACCCTCGACAGGGCGCTTTGAGCGAAGGCTCGAACCGCTTCATGGTCAGTGGGTGGCGCATGGGTGTCCCAGCGCAGTGGAATGATCTCCGGGCATTGCTTAAAGACTTTGCCCAGCTCCTGTTGGGTGTGTTTGAGTGCCGCCTTACTCGTGTCATCGCCCGGTGTGTTGCGCCAGCACAGGTACAATCGGTCGAAGCGCTGTTCTTTAGGCCAGGCAGACGGGGTTAATGCCGTGATGATCGGGGCGGCACCGTTATTGACGCTGACCCAGCTAATCAGCACTGCTCGCTGCTTGGGTTCTCGGTTTCTCATGTGCGCTCCAGCACAAGTCGTGCGCCCAGTTGCGCTGCGGTACTGCGGGCCTGCTCCAGCTCCTCACTACGACGTATAACGACATATTTGAGGCCTTTGTGCTGATATGCCGGTGGGTCGAAGGGGACTTGCATCCGCTCTTTTACCTGCTTGCCATCCCGTACACGATCATGCTCTACCAAACGTTTATATTCGGTAGCTCCCGCCGGCAGTCGTGGCGCCTTGACTTTCCAGTGCAAGGTCAGTCGTTGCACTAGCTCTCCGGCTGTGTCAGCGATTGGTGTCTGGGGAGCGGGCGCGCTGTCGAGGCTCAGTGCGTCGCTGGCCTCGACATCAGGTAGCACCTTGTCGCGGTGTTCAACCACGCACATCACTCCATCACGCAGGCCTTTGTTGGCGGGGCAGAAGTCGCCCAGGTGTTCACCGCGGCAGGCGTCTGCCCGGTAGATCCAGGGGAAGGTGTCGATCCACTCACGTAGGGTTTGCTCGACAGCTGCTGCGCTCAAGGCCGGAAGCTTCGCCCCAACCTCGAAACCGATATCAAGGCCAATGGCATCGAAGTTGGCGGTCATAACCATGGCCTCCCCGTCTACTACCAGCGCCTTGGCATGCAGCTTGTCGTGCGCTAATACTTGGATACCGGCGCCAGCCAGCTTTTTCGCTCCGGCCGCAACGGCCGGACGTGGCCGCGTCAGAACGCAGACCCGCACGCCCCGTTCCGCCGCCCGGACCAGCTCGCCAAGTACCGCATGATCGGCATTGAGGCCGTAGCTGCTGACCAAGACCTCCCGCTGTGCGCCATGGATCATAGCGATCACCGCTTCGCGAAGTTCATTGCTGCCCTGCAGGGTTGCCACCACCTGGCCATGCACTGGGCGTCTGGGCATGGCTGGAGGTGCCTTGATCTCTACTAGCCTGTTGGCGCTACGCAGCTCGCGCTGGGCTTCGCACCAGAATGCCCAATGGAAGCACTCTGCCAAGGCCTGGGCGCCGTCTTGCTCCAGCTGCACGCCTAGTTCAATGCTGTCCTGCAATGCTTTGTTGAAGTTGGCTGTGGAAAGCCAAGCCCTTGCCGCATTCTGTCGGTGAGCGTCAATTACTAGGAACTTGGCATGTATATGTTCGGCAGAGCGCAGTAGTACTTTTCCTGCAAGTCGGGCGAGTAATGTCTTGTGCTGCTCGACCATTCGCTTGCCAAAATCGTCTTCGTCATCTATTAAGCTGTCCAGGCGTTGCTCAGAAGCGGTGATGACGTAGACCCGTACACCACGCTCTGCCGCCTGAGTCAGGGCAGCGGCGAGGCGCTCATCGGCGAGCAAGAACGAGCAGAGCAACACCTGCTCCTCCGCTTCGTCGATAGCCTGTACCAAGGTGTCTCGAAACCGCAGTTGCATGCCGGTGCGCCAGACGTGCGACGACACCTGCTCGTGCTGCTCGGTCATAGTGGCGGCGCGGCGTAGCCAGCCAGGGCCGAGAGGTTCGCCGGTAAGGTCGATGACAGCCTGGCGCGGCAGAGTATCGATGATCATGATTCAGCTCCAGAGTCCGAGGTCGTAAGGCGCGAGCAGAAAAGTGCTACGGTGATCGCGTTCGCCATTGAGTGCTCTGGCGAGCAGTTCATCTGGCGTGGCCAGGCGCGGCTGGTGATAGGGGAAAAGTTGGCGCTGGGCGTCCGCCATCTCGATCAATTGCATTGGTGTGACATAGTCCTGGATCGACTCCCATTGCAGCCATTGCGCCCAAGCACTGGCATTTGGAGTGTCCGCGGGAACGAGCGACACTGCTTTTAAATGGGTGGACTGAAAGGTGCCAAAGTGATCCCACTTTAAAGCAGGGACGGCTACATCGCGGTTGAATACCTTGCGCGCGACAGCGTCCAGTTCGGCAAATGCCGAGGGCAGAATGAGTTCTCCAGTGCGTTCATGCCAGTGATCAAGTGTCTCTATGTCGATTGAAGTGGCAAAGGCAGCCAGCGCCTTCCAGAGGTGCTCGTAACTGGGGGCAACGGTCTTGGCGGGGGAGAGTGTTGCGTCAATCCGCTGCTCGGCTTTTTTGCCAATGCCCGACAACACACCCGTCAGCTTGATCTGGGGTTGAGCCTGAGGTGTCCATTCGAGTGTCAATTCGAGAGTGCTGTCGGGGGCGTTCACGCCTTGATGAGGCAGCGCCTTAACCTGCAGCAGCTGCCCATCTGCAACCGAAATCGCCGCAGGGTCGGACAGGCAGGCTTTGAGCAGGTTAGGTGTGGGGTGGGCACTTGACCTGAATGTCGTCTGCTTGCCGGCTTCCTTGCGGTTGTCATTGCGGACCTGCTGGGCGCGGTCGGTTTCCAAGCGCTGGGCATGCAGCAAGTGCTGCGATATTAGCGGATCGTCCACCGTATAGAAGCGCCAGACGCCTTCCTCGGGTACCAGAACCTGACCTGCCGCCAAGGCTTGTTCGCCAGCCCAGGAAAGTTGGGCATAGTCACCCTGCCCTAAACTTTCCAGCAAGCCGAGATCGATACAGCGCTTGAGGACTTGCCGACCCATGGCATCAGGGCAGTTACCCAGTAGTTCGTCCAAGATGTCCTGACCATTGATAGGCCGGTCGAGGTCGTAGGCCAGCTGTGCGACAGCGAGAAATTCTGGACGTTCACGACCAACAGCCACGGTGGCCTGGGCCTCAAAGCACTTAATGTTGACGACGCGTTTGAGCTGTATCATGGGTTGTCCCATCCGAAGTCTTTGGCGTAGTGGGGCGAGGAGGCTAGCCCACGCAGTAGGTCGGAACGGCAGCGCTCGGAGTCCATCCAGCGACGATGGCCGATCAGCACCAACTGGAAGCGGGCGCGGGTAAGAGCCACGTTGAGGCGGTTAGGGCTGTTGAGGAAGCCGACGCAGCCGGACTTGACGAAGGAAAGCAGCACCAAGTCGGCCTCATGGCCTTGGAAACGGTCGACGGTGCACAGGGCGACTTCGACTCGGCCGTTGTGGAGGGTGAAGTGTCGAGTGTTGGCCCGTTGTCCACTGAGCGTTTGCAGGCGTTTGCGCAGTTCGTGCTCCTGTCCTTTATAGAAGGTCAGGGCAGCTACTTTCCATGGCGCTTGGGCGTTGCTCCCGCTGCGGGGTGCATGTTTGGCCCAGTCGGCGAACGCGGTAAGCTCATCCATGAGTGCATCCGCCTCGGCCAAGTTGCGGTTGCCCCGGCTTTGACCGCCTCGTGGCTCTGGGCGTGGTGCTATATCCAGCCACACTGCACGACGACCATAGTGTTGATAGGTCCAGTGCCGATCCAGGCTGCTGGCATCGTTGAGCAGGCCGCCCCCTGCATAGAATTTTTCACGCGGGAACGCTGAGATATCTGGGTGCATGCGGTGTTGGAAGCTAAGTGAGACACAACGCTGCTCTTGCACTTGGCCGGGTAAGCCGTGGGTCAAAGCCGTCTCTTTATCCCAACCAAGGCTACCGGCCCCGACCTGGAGGATCTCCAGAATTGAAGTCATAGCCACACGGCGCATCTGTTCAAGGTTTTCCCTCAAGTGCGGTGTGACTGCCTGAGTAGTTGCAGCTTTTGGCAGCAGGGCTTGAAGTTCGTCCAGCAGGCGTTGCTGTTCGCTTGGGTTGTGCCGCAGTTCATAAGCGCGGACTTGGCGCCAAGCCACTTCATCGGCCCAACTGGCTGGAGCTTGCTGATTTTCAATTCCGCAAGCTCGGCGGTGGGCCTGCCAGTCGGGGAGCAGCGGCACTGCCTCGTTGAAAAGGTGCAGGTCGCCGGGTAGGCGATGCTCCCAAGCACAGAGCGTTTCGGCACTGGCGCAGACAATCTGGGCGCCGACAAGCGGCACGCAGGGTTGTGCCAGATCATATGTGTCGAGGTCGACCGCAGGTACAGCTCGAGCCTCGGCCTCCTCGATTTGCAACTGTCGCTGCTCGGCCGAACCGAAGGCTAGCAGTGAGCTGCCGCGCTTCCGGTACCCCTGTTCAGAGGCCTGGAAAGCATACGCCGCAGCATTGGCAGCGGCGGAAGGCAGCAGGTTGCGTACGTTTTCCGCCAGATCAGTTTCATCGACGAAAGGTGAGAGCTGGCGTCGGTCTCCCACTATGACCCAGCGCCGGGCAAACAGAGCGGGCACTAGGAACTCGCTGAAAGTAGTTTTTGAAGCTTCGTCAAGAATCAGGACATCGAAGGGCTCCAGGTGACGGCTCTGCTTGATGCTTGGGTGCTGCAAGATGCCAATGGTGGTCGCGCAGACGAGGTTGGAGGCCTCCAGCATCATATTGGCTAACGCCGATTGCTTGTCGCTGCGTAGTGCCTGGCCAAGCAGGGTACGGCTGTTCGCGCCCAGTGCGCTACCTGCACCCGGTTTATCTAGGAAATCAAGGATTTCGCCTTTGCAGGTGCGAACCAGTCGGTTCAATGCCCACGGACGGACTGCAGCCGAAGCGATGTTGTCTTCATCGCCGATACGCAATGGCATGACCAGCTTCTGTTCGGCTTGGTCTTGCCAACTCATGAGGTTCTCCAGCACGTTGTCGACGGCGACATGGGTGGAGGCGACCAGCAGCACTCGTTTGTCTTCGCGGGCCAACTGCAGTATCAATTCACAGATGGCGGTGGTCTTGCCAGAGCCTGGAGGTCCCTCCAGCACAGCGTAATCAGGTGTAGCCAAAGCGCGGGTGACGAATGTGCGCTGTTCCTGAGTGCCATCCCGTAGGCCGCCGTCGACTTGCCTGCGCAGAAAGACCCACTCGCCTTCGGTCAACATACGTGGCTTTGGTGTTTCCCAGGTCGGTCGAGTGGAGGCTAGGCGGACCAGTGGCGCCAAACGCGGCGAGGGTAGGTTTTCCAGCTGCTCCAAGGCGTTTTTCTGGCATTCCAGCGGCCAAGTGTTGGTTCTCAGGTAGATCAGTGCCTGCGGCGTTTCTGTATCTGCGTTAAGAATGGTGGGGAGTCGCTCGACTTTCAGGGCCAGCCGCTCATGATCGCTGGCGAGGATTGCTATTTTGTTCTGAGGATTCCAAAACAGTTGGCCCCGACTCCGCTGCGGCTCGCGCTCGTGAATGTCCCGAGCCTCCAGAAAGGCCTCGAAGGTGGCGTCCGGCTCCTCTTCGAATCCAGGGCGGGGTTCGAGGATGATCCATTCACCACCAATGGTTTCTTTGAGTTCGATTCGATCTCGACGCCGGGCAGGCTTTCGAGATGATTGCCGAGAAGCTGCGCGCCTACTTGCCTGCTGCTGAATGGCGCACCTCTCCGTCTCTGTCGGCAGGCGCCAGGCAAGTATGGGCGAGCGTTGCTCGGCGGCTTTGATGGCGGTGGTTAGGTAGCGACGGTAAGGGGCCCACTGCGCGCCCGTTTCGCTGAGCGCACGCTCCCATTTTCCAATTCCGGGGAGTGACATGTAGCAATGGCTGGCCATAAGGCGTTTTCCTTTCTTGCCGGTTCGATCTTCCTAGAGCAGCTCTCGTGCCAATGTCCTAATTTAATTTAACCCTTTGATTTACAAAGAATTCTATTGAGCCTTTGGGGTTTTTATAGGCCTGATTTGGCCATATTCCGGCGATATTAGGCCAGGTGGATTGCCGGAGCGAAAGAGGGGAGCGTAGTTGTCGTGTGTTACAACTAGCCCGCGACCTAGATGCAAGTCACGCCCAGCAACGGAGGCGAGGATAGTGACGTCCCCCCCCCAGGCAGCTTGCATGAAGGCCAACAGACGATACTGCCGGCCCCGACCTTGGCGTCTTCGCCAATCTCGATGTTGCCGAGGATTTTCGCGCCTGCACCTATCATTACGCCGCTGCGCACCTTGGGTGACGGTCACTGCTCTCCTTTACCAGTTCCACCCAGCGTCACGCCTTGCAGGATGGACACATCGTCACCCACCTCGGCGGTTTCGCCGATGACGATGCCGGTGCCATGGTCCAGAATGATGCCGCTGCCGATCCGACTGGCCGGGTTGATATCTATGCCCAGTCGCTCGTTGCAGCGCGCCTGGATGAACATCGCCAGCAGTCTTCCGCCCTGTCCCAGTAGTTCATGACCGATGCGGTAGGCCTGCAGCGCCAGGAATCCCTTGGAGAACAGGAAGACCTCCAGCGCCGTGCCGAACGCTGGGTCGCGCATCACGATGGCATGCAGGTCGCACCAAGCCGCTTCGGCCAACCGGGATGCTGACGATGGATCCCGGCAAAGCGATCCGTCAGCACTTGCCGCTGCTTCACATCATCCGCCAGGGCCTTAGCAACCCGTTGGGAGAGCGCATCAGCGGCCTGCTGCCGTCAGGATCTGGCTAGAGACCGAAAGGACCAAGCGAAACCGGACATCCCAGGCTTCCTATTCGCGGTCGCCAGTTCACCCTATCCCGCGCTGCACTACGAGAGTGAAGAGCTTTCGAGTGCCGCGCCATGCTTCGCCTTCTTCTTTCGCACGCTTATCTTGGGCTTTTGCTGCTGGCCCTGACCTCGGCCGGTGCGCTGGCCGAATCGATTACCGCTGCCTCGCCGGTCTGGGTCATCACCGATCGCTGGCATCCCGTACGAGGTGAAGCCGACCGACTGATCGAGCTGGATGCGCCGACTCGCATCGAGGAGGATCTTTCCAGCCGGCTTTCGAGTGATCCCGGGCGGGCGCATGTACAGGTACGGAGCCGCTTGCGGGGCGATGTGTATCAGGGCCTACTGCAGGCGTACCAGGACGTCACCGAAGCCTGGCGCCTGGGTGTCGCCAAGATCCCTGCAGTGGTGGTGGACGGGCGTTATGTGGTCTACGGCGAGCCCGATGTGGTTCGGGCGGTTGACCGGGTCGAGCAGTGGCGGAAGGCGCAGCCATGAAGCGCTCGGCTTTCGCTTCCGTTCGGTGGCGGTTCGGCGTGGCGCTGCTCACGCTGGGTTCTGCCCCGGCCTTCGCCCTGAATACTGCTGCCATCGTGGCTGCGGCTTTGTCACCGGACTGTCTGGAGTACCGCATCAGCGGCATCTGCTATTGGCTGTACTGCACGCCGTTTGGCTGCAGCGTGCGGACCTCGGTCAGGGTCAGCCATTACGTTCCGGACGCGGTGGTTTCCAGCTATTCGAACACGGGCGAGAACTCGTGGGCCGAGATGGCCGTATTGAGTCCACCGAACGCTACAGCCCGGGCTGGCGGCGACGGCACTACCAATCAGGCGCATGAGAACAATCTGGCGCGCTTCAAAAACGCCGATGTGATCGGCCATCCGGCCGGGGCGCTGTTCAGCCAGTTCGCCGGCAGCATGGGTTACAGCTGCGAAGGCGCCGGCACGGCGTTTCGTCCCTACCTGCTGAGCACGTTCGATACCCCGGCCTGGCGTTACAACCTGCCCGAATCCCTGTACCCGGAGGCGCTGACTCCCGGGCTCCGTGAGATCGGCTCGCGCCAGTCCGGCAATCTGTGGGGCGCCGTCTACCCGCGTGGCGGCTTTCTGCATCAGGTGGATGACTACAAGGCCGCCGCCGTGGTGGCCCAGCGCGCCGCTGACATCGTCACGCGCCGGAACCAGATCCACGCATATCAGCCGTTGCTGGGCGAGGCGCGCGACGGCTACTGGCCGGCCGGTGGGTTGCTGGAGGGCGATGCCAGCACCGGCAAGTGGCAGGAGCTGACGCCGACGCTGTCCGACCGCTGCGCGGTGTTTCCCCATGACCTACCCAGGCAACAGGCCCAGCGCGGCGATTACGCCTGGGCGCTGTGGCGCCCTTATAGCTGCTGTCAGCGGCAGGGGCAGGTGCTGCTCGGCAGCGTGGAGCTCCCGTGATGGAGAGCGCACTGATGCGTCTTGGCCGAACCCTGCTGTTGGCGGGATGGATGGGGTCACTGGGTGCTTACGCGCAGACCGTACAGCAGCAGGGCAGTGCGATCGGTGACGATGTGCTGTACAGCATCGGCGGCGGTCGCGCGGTGTCGATGAGCGGGGCGGCCAACATGCGCTCGCTGGGCGTGGGCCTGGGCTGGAACAGCAACCTGATCTGCGGCGACCTGAGCCTGACCACCACCCTGCAGAACCAGCTGAACGGCGTCACCGACGGCTTCCAGAGCATCATGTCCACGGTGATCCAGAACGCCACGGCGGCGGTGGCCTCGCTGCCGGCGCTGATCATTCAGCGCGCCGATCCCGGTCTGTACAACCTGCTCACCAACGGTGTGCTGCAGGCGCGGCTGGATTTCGATCGCTCGAAGATGACCTGTCGCGCCATCGCCGGGCGGATGGCCGACATGGCCGGCGGGCAGCTTGGCTGGGATCAACTGGCCGAGGGCATGGCGCTGAAACAGGCCGTGGCCGGCGGCGATGCGGTATCGGCCATCGACATGGCCGAAGCCAGTCGCGGCAATCAGGGCGTGCCCTGGGTGGGCGGCGAGCCGGCTGGCGGCACGGCTCAGCGCCCGGTCAGCCTGGTGGGTGACGTGACCCGCGCCGGCTTCAATCTGCTCAACGGGCGCGCCGCCACCGAGGCGGATCCCATCGCACCGACTGACTGTGCCGGCAACCTGGCCTGCGAGACCTGGCGTTCACCCGATGCCGCAGCCGCCTGGGCGGTGCGGGTGCTGGGCGAGCAGGAGCAGCGTACCTGCGATTCCTGCGCCAAGACCGTCACCACGCCCGGCGCCGGCCTGACGCCGCTGATCCAGGAGGAATTTGAAGAGCGGCTGCAGGTGCTTCAGGAGCTGGTCGATGGCAGTCGACCAACCCGTATCAATGACCTGCGCGCCGCCGGCAGTGTGTCGCTGCCCATCACCCGGGGCGTGATCGAGGCGCTGCGTGATGAGCCGGATCAGGAACTGCTGGTCCGCCGCCTGGCTTCAGAGATCGCCCTGGCCAGCGTGCTGGAGAAGGCCTTGCTGCTGCAGCGCACGCTGCTCACCGGCCGCAAGGAGCCGAATGTGGCGGCCAACGAGCTGGCCCAGGCAGCCATCACCCGCGAGAGCGACCTGCTTGAACGCGAGATCCGCAACCTCAAGACGGAGCTGGAGCTGCGTCACGAGCTGGCCAACAACGCGCCGATGATGATTATCCAGCGGCATGGCCGGCGCGCCGCCGGCTCACGCGGTGTCTATGAAGGGGACCCGCTGCGCAACCGTCTCGATCTGTTGCAGCAGCCCGGAGGAACGCCATGAGCGGGCTGCGCCGATTGCGGCCGCTGGCCGGTGCATTGGCCTGGGTTCTGGCGCTGCTGATTGTCAGCCTGCTGACGAACCTGATCGGTATCCGCCTGGCGGGTGATGTTGCCGGCTGGCAGCACTGGCTGAGCGCCCACAGCGGCGTGTTTCTGGGCTGGCGAGTGCTGCTGTATGCCGGGACGGCTTGGGGCTGGCTGTGGATGCGTCGGCGGCTGCGTGCCCGTGAGCCGGGCGGGGCTGCCGCCGGACGACTGCTGCGGGTCGAGGTCGCGGCGGTGCTGGTGCTGCTCGCGCTGGAAGCCAGCCTGCTGCTGTCTGCGTCGCGGAGCGCCGTATGACGCTCTTCACCGGTGACTACCTGGAGTACTACCTCACCCTGGTGAGCTGGTTGATCCATAACGGTATCTGGATGGTGCTGGTCGCCAGCGGCGTGTTTGCGCTGCCATTCCTGGCCATCGTGCTGCAGGAATGGCTGAAGGCCCGCGCGGAAGGGGCAGACGAGGGAAACAAAGGCGTGCTGTCCGCGGCGCGCATCGAGAACCGGGTGTTCGTGGCCATCGGGGTCATCCTGTTCGCCGGCGTTCCGTTCATCGATGTCGACTTCTCAACGATCCAGCACGACCGCTCACGCTCGCAGCAATGCCAGGTCAACGTGCCGGTGCCGAGCGATACCGGCTGGTCGCAATCGTTTAGCACGCTCAACAACCAGTCGGCCAGGGTGCCGGTGTGGTGGTTCTTCATGCATGCGCTGTCGCGCTCGATCACGGGAGCCGCGGTGGCGGCGATTCCATGCGGCACGGACTTGCGGCAGATGCGCATGGACATCGACGCGACGCGCATCGATGACCCGCTGCTGGCACAGGAGGTGAGCGACTTCAGTCGTGACTGCTACGGTGCGGCGCGGGCCCGGCTGTTCATGCGCCGGCCGAGCCTGAGCGATGAACAGATGCACGACGTGAGCTGGATCGGCTCGAACTACTTCGTCGATACCGCAGGTTTCTACGACAGCTACCGCTCCGCAAGGCCGCGAGCTGCCTGGACCTTCGATGCCTTGCGTGATGCCGGCCTGGCCGAATTGCCCGGGGCAGGGGGCTACCCAACCTGTCGGGAGTGGTGGACCAAGCCGGACCTCGGTCTGCGGGCACGCCTGCTGGCCCAGGTCGACCCGGGGCTGCTGAGTCGGCTGGCCGGCTGGGCGGGGTTTCTCAGTCCGCAGCAGGTGGGCGATTCGGTGATTCGCGCGCTGGCGGCGCCTCGGCAGCAGAAACTCAATCAGGGGGCGGTCTACACCGATTACGGCGGCCAGGTGGAGATGACCCGCACCAACATCGTCACCCGCGCCGCCGGTGACCTGGGATTGTCGCTGGGCGCGCTGGGGTACTTTCCAGCCATGGACGTCGTTCGTCAGGCGCTGCCGATGGTGCTGGCCCTGCTGAAGATGGCGCTGGTAATCTGCATTCCGCTGGTGCTGCTGATCGGCACCTATGACCTGAAAACCCTGGTCACGGTGAGCGTGGTGCAGTTCGCGCTGTTCTTTGTGGACTTCTGGTTCCAGCTTGCCCGCTGGCTCGACTCGACCATCCTCGATGCGCTCTACGGCTGGGGTTTCGGCTGGAACCGGCCGTACAGCAACTTCAACGCGCTGATGGGACTGAACAACGCGTTCGGGGACATGCTGCTGAACTTCGTGATGGCCACGATGTTCATCGTGCTGCCGTCGTTCTGGATCGGGGCGCTGGCCTGGGCGGGGGTGAGGGCGGGCAATTTCACCTAGATGATGATGACGTCAACCACAGGCGGGAAAGAGAACGGTGGTAAGGCTGTCGATAAGCTTCTTCATTAATTCTCGGGCTCATCGTTGTCGATTCGGGTTTCTCCGCTATAGAGACCAAATCCGGACCAGCCCATTCGCCACTCTGGTTTTTCATTTTCGGAACGCAGTGGACGGCAGACCATCCAGGCGACCAGTACCAACACAGCCACCAGCAATCCCACCCAAAATGCGACGTACAACAAACCGCCCATTATCAGCAGCCGCACAAGCCATAGGCCGCCGATAGCGATCGCTCGCGGCACGCCACGCTCAAGCGCTTGGGCTACTGTTTGGCGTTCGCGCTGGCGATAGGCCTGCCACCCTCCACCCAGCCAGTGGCCAAAGCGCTCTGCCTTGCTATAACGCGACTGTATGGTCATGGTGCTTGCTCGATCAATTACTCCGGTGCGCTCCAGTTATCCTGGCTGACCGCCTCCAGCGCGTCCCAGTTACTAGACGGTGGCTTCATCTGAGCGATATTTAGAAAACCGCGTGCAGCATCGTTGACCAAGCGTAGATGATCTACCGTGACCTGTGAGTCGTGGCGAAAGAAGAACCGGAATCGCCAGTCGGCCCTTTGGACAAGGCACCGAATCGCTCACGGTCGCCATTGTTTGCTCCTTGATGAAAAGCCAGCATCGTGCTGGCTTTTTGTTTTATAGGAATTACTCAGCCTTGTCCGACGGCAGGCTAATTCTCATCAAGCACGTAACAAAGACGAAATCCTACCTTTACACCTTTATATGCCATAGTGCTGTGCACGGGGTATAGACCGCGCGATATTTCGGCCCCCAGGGCTTTTCCCGTAGCAGCACATGCCATGCGTGCAAAGTGGTCTTCATGTTCGAACAACCACTCGAAGAATCCTCGCTCCACGAGGAAAGGAATCCCGCTTGCACTGTTAGTAACCTTTAAATCCGGGCCATATGTCAGCGACCAGTCTGGCCGCCTATGTGGTCCTGGCTCAGTGAGCTTTTTCTCAGGCCATCCCAGATACGAATCTTGAACAGAGGGCTCGGGCGCAACTTCAAACCACTCCTCGGTGGTCATAAGCCGGACCGGCACGCCAGTGCGCTGCTCGAAATGACGGCAATACGCAATGGCATCCAGCCAGCTGACAGCCGCAGGATAGTCATTGGAAGTCTCCTCATTGATCGAGAATATCTCATCTCTGCTTCGGATGGAGCCATCGACCGTCTGGATTCTTTTATTGCGAATCTCCCGCCAATCCGAGTGATCCAGATATTCGAACAACTCCTTGATGGTCACGAGCGGCGACACCATCAGCGTTCTATTCTTCAGGCGGTGGGGGAAGAAGCCCTCCAATGTCTTACCCGTCTTCGGGTTTGGCTTAATATAGCCTTGGGCAAGCAACTCTCTCTGATGCAGGATGTCATATCCTGGCCAGCACTGCACAGTACCTCCCTGCTCATAGTGGCGAGCCTCGGCATCATGCGTCAGCTTTTCAAACCATATATCGGTAGCGTAGTAAATATGTGCGTTCCACCGGATCTTCTCATCCATGGCGGATGGGAGCTCGTTTCTGGTTAACAGAGGATGCAATGTATTCCCGGTAAACGCCTCGGCACGCTGGTTCCTGACCACCCAATCGAACTCGCCATTGGCCCCCCGCAGGAAGACGATGTTGTCGTTGCCTGGCAGGGGGATGACATCCACCCATCCTAATGACGAGCTTTCAATCTCGCGTCGAAATTGCTCGAATATGCAATTGTAGAGATCCACTGCGGGTTTTTGCATCTGATAGGCAGTAATGACCGGATCACCGTCTGCAGGTTCCACCAGGTTGTCGCCAATTAAGTTAAAGCAACTGCCTACCTCGGCGGGCAGCGCGTGAATCAGCCACTGGCGTCCGGTCATTTCCTGTTTGATGTTCCATCCCTGGCGCAGTGGCGCGTCGCTGCGAAGAACTGATGTCAAGCCTGCCATGCAAAAATCAACAATATCCTTGCTATGCACAGAATCAGGCCACAGGTTGCAAAACTCCCATGTACTGTACCCCGAGGCGTAAAGATGCGAGCCAACACCCGTAAATATCCGTTTGGGCAGAGGCTTACCCGATGTGAAGAGACGTTGCGAGACTTCTACAGCGGTCAGACTGAACATGGCATGCTGATTACGATTTCTCCAGGAGATCAAATCGCTGGGCGTCGTCATCCCGTGTTCGGACAAGAAACTTTTTATCCTCGGCAACTCAACATCTAGCCAATAGTCGTACGACTTGGCGCCCAGTGCATTGGCGAGCGAATTCAGGAGCGCTTTTGATTTTGCAGTGGGTCCGTGCGGCTTAGGCAAAGACTGACGTAATTCATCCGCAGACTGCCTCAAATCCTCGCATTCCAGTCCAGCCAGATGCATCGACCAGTAGCGAGTAGACAGACCCTTTTCGTTGTTAGGTTTTTCAACGAGAACATATACGTTGTTGCGTTTTGCACACAACAGATTGGAACCGCTCATCATCAAATCTCCAGCCACGGCTAAACACCGTGCTGCCTCAGGCAATAGGGCATGGATTCAGGGGATTTGGAGAGGGAGGTCTTGGGACCTTTGAGCTGATGAGCTGAGGAGGCAACTTCCCAGCCGTGGTTGCTCTGGAACCACACGCTTAGCGATGCGCCTAGGCTACCGAAACACAGTGCGAGGGGCAACCCTTGAGCATCAGCGTATAGCCAACAGCTAAAGACCGCCGCTTTCCTGACTGAATCACATGCAGCTATCAGGGTCAGATCGTCGTCATCACACCGCAACTGGGCTACCTGGCCGGAGGCTGAGCACGCAATGTGCTTGCCGCTTCTTCCACGCCGCGTACTCCGAAAGGCGCAACCCGTAGCGTGCCAGCACTCAACACGCAGCCGGTGCAGTTCCTCAGTTATCAACGTCAGAACGCCTTGTTGTTCGCTCGGTGTAACGCAGACGCACTAGCTGGCCCTGACTTACAGGACGAATTCTGGTCCGTATATTGCTCTCCGATTTAAGCTTCAAAAGGACCAGCCTCAGCACGGATTGGCGCTGGCGGACTGATCCTCGTTGCCCTAAAAACAGATCCCAAAGGGGACGAGGCAAGGGAATGGCGGCAAGGGGAAAGGCCCTATCCGAAAAAGGCAAAAGGTCGCGCTGGCTGCGTCCAGTGCTGTTCGCGCTGTTTCGGCAGAAGCCAATCAAGACGGCGGCTATCCAGCAAGAGGTCGGAACAGGTCCGGCGCTTCCGGAGCAACTGCTCCTGCCTGAGTCTGCCAGCAGACTCCTGGCAACACCCCGGCGACACCACTTGCTGGAGCATATCTGGCAGCGGACGTCGCTTTCGCACCAGCAATTCGCCGCGCTTTACCAGGAGCCGCTCGAGCGCTACGCCGAGCTGGTACAGCAGTTGCCGGCCTCGGAGACGCACCACCATGCCTACCCGGGCGGTATGCTGGATCACGGACTCGAGATCGTCGCGTATGCGCTGAAGCTGCGGCAATCTCATCTGCTGCCCACCGGCGTGACTCCAGAGGCGCAGGTCGCCCAGGCCGAGGCCTGGAGCGCCGCGGTTGCCTATGCGGCGCTGCTGCACGACATCGGCAAGATCGCCGTCGATCTGCACGTGGAATACGAAGATGGCCAGATCTGGCATCCGTGGCATGGCCCGTTGCGGCGTCCCTACCGTTTCCGCTATTGCGCATCCCGCGAGTACCGCCTGCACGGCGCCGCCACCGGGCTGCTCTACACCCAGGTGCTCGATCGCCACATCCTCGATTGGCTCAGCGGTTTTCCGGAGCTGTGGGCGGCATTGCTCTATGTGCTGGCCGGTCAGTACGAGCACGCCGGTGTTCTGGGCGAACTGGTCAGCCAGGCAGACCAGGCCTCGGTCGCCCAGGCCCTGGGCGGTGATCCGGCCAAGGCGATGGCTGCGCCCCGACACGCTCTGCAGCGCAAACTGCTCGAGGGACTGCGCTACCTGCTGCGGGAAACTCTGACGATCAACCAGCCCCAGGCTTCGGACGGCTGGCTGACCCCGGATGGTCTGTGGCTGGTCAGCAAGACGGTATCCGACAAGCTGCGGGCGCACCTGTTGTCGCAGGGCGTTGATGGCATTCCCAGCAGCAACACGGCGGTCTTCAATGTGCTGCAGGAGCATGGCATCGCGCAACCCACGCCCGAGGGCAAAGCCATCTGGAAGGCCACGGTGACCAGCCCCAGTGGCTGGAGCAACAGTTTCACCTTCCTGCGGCTTTCACCCGCGTTGATCTGGGAGCCGGATGAGCGGCCAGAGCCTTTCGTTGGCACTCTCGTGATGGACGAACCGAAGGCGCTGCCGGATCAGGACTCGACGCCGGCATCCGACGGTCCCCCACCACAACCACCCGACGCTGAGATCGTGCCAGAGCCGGCCGATGCGGTGGGCGATCTGTTGGCGATGCTTGGGGTAGAAGAAGTTGGGCCGGAGCCTACGCCTGCGGTTGGCACACCGGTCGACGCAACTCCATCCGGGGAGCACTTCATCGCCTGGCTGCGGCAATCGATCCAGTCGCGTCGCCTGATCATCAATGATGCCAGAGCGCTGGTGCACACAGTGGCCGATACGGCGTATCTGGTGACTCCCGGGGTGTTCCAGCGCTATGCCCAGGAACACCCACAAAGCGCCTATCTGGCGAAGCGAGAGGGTCTGCCGGACTGGGAATGGGCGCAACGGCGCTTCGAGAAGCTGCGTCTGCACCGCAAACAGCCCGACGGGCTGAATATCTGGCATTGCGCGGTGAGCGGCTCGCGTAGAACGCGGACGCTACATGGCTACCTGCTGGCGGACGCCGGGGTGCTGTTCGATGAGCTGCCGCCGAACAACCCGTATCTGCGTCTTGTGGAGTAGGGCGAAGCACCGATGAGTCGCTGTGCCGCCAATAGTGCCGAGCGACAGAGTCGCTATCACTGCACAATTACCGCCTTTGCCAATGATTCCCGCATGCGCAGCGATTCCTTTTGCGCCTCCACGAGCAGCTGGTCCCAGTCATCCGGCGGGTGCCCACCCTCCAGCATTCTGCGGAACACCCGGTAGGCGTCGTCGCTACTTTGGTAGGCCCGTTTGGTGTCCTCGTCATTCACCCAGGCGTAAACAATCACCTTGCTCGGCGCGTGGTAGCGAAAGAACAGCCGGTACTGCTGAAAGAACTTGGCCCGAAACCAGTGCTTGTGATCGTCACCCAGGGTCGCACCCTGACGGTATTCCGCTCGCGCCGGATCTTGTGGAATAGCGTCAAACGCCAGCTTGAGGATCGCGGCCAGTCGTTTACTGGCGTTCTTCTGCATATACCCGACGGGGTCCTTTTGCTTAAGGGACTCGACCTGCTGCGCCAGTGCTTCAATCTGTGCAAGGAAGAGGGGATGAGCAAAAACAGTCCAGCCGTGAATGACCAGAGGTTCGGGCTTTCCTGTGCTCATTCATCGTCCGCCGACAGGGGAGTATCGAGATCGACATCGACCCCGCCGACCAATGATTGCAGCCGCTGGACGAGGCCGGCATCCACAGATTTCAGCCGCTCGGGATGGCGGGTGAGGTCGGCAGCCAGAAAGCCGAGGAATTGACCGAGCACCGGATCGTCGTCAGGGATATCGGCACGCGTAAGCACCACCTCTCCGCCGGGGCGAATGGTGTAGTGAATCTTGTCGCGCCTGCCCAGCTTGAGGGCGCGACGGACGGTTTCCGGCACCGTGGTTTGGTAGCGATCGGTAAGGGTGGATTCGGCTTCGAGGGACGCGGCCATGGCAAATCTCCTGCGGATCAGGGCTGTTGATCGCATGGTAATGCGAGTGCATTACCGTGGCAAGCGCAGGTACGCCTCGATTTCCTGTCGTACGAAATACACGCGACTTCGGGGATTGCTGCCATTGGTGATCGGCTTTGGGAAGTTTGGATCCCGTCGGCGCAGTTCAAAACATGCGGTGCGACCGATCTTCAGGGCCTTGGCGACCTCGGCCAGCGTCAGGAGCTCAGAGCTCGGCTCGCCAGCGTGAGGCTGAATCAGTACCTGGCTAGTACTGTCAGCGTCTGTATCACAATCGGCGGGGGGCTCGGGGTCCGAAATTGGGCCGGGCGTATCCATGGTGAGCTCCTGAAGCCGCTTACCCAGAACCTCCCATGCGTTTGTCATCTCCGCTCGGTAGTTGTGCCGCTGGTAGATGCGCTTCAACCGGTTCTCTTCGATATGGTTCAAGCAGCGCTCCGCAACTTCCGGCAGTACCCCCAGCGCGGTCATCATGGTCGCCCCGGTTCGGCGCAGGTCATGCGGTGTCCATTTCCCGCCAGGCAGAACCAATGTTTGCTGCCGGACGCTACGGTTGGCCAGAATTTTCCGGCCCGCCGCGAGCTGGCGGTCCCTCAACTGATTGGTGACCGTCCGGGAGTCGACCGGCCCCGTATAGCGACTGTTTGGATAGCACCATTGCGATCTCCCGGTCACATAGCGCAGCCGCTGAAAGCAATCGACGGAAAAATCTGAAAGGTAGATGGTGTGGGCTTTGCCGTTCTTGCTGTTTTCCGCAGGGATAAGCCAGGTTTTCCGGTTGAAATCGACATGCTCCCAGCGTGCGCCCAGCAGCTCCCCGATGCGGCAGCAGGTGGACAGCGGTATCCAGATCGCCAGTTCGGTGGTGACCAGCAACCCGGCCTGGGGCGCCAGCCGATGCAGCAGGACAATTTCCTGTTCACTGAGTGCCCGATCCCGCTCCACATTCTTGCCGCCGATCTTGGCCTTGCGGATGCTGGCGCTGGGATCATGCTCGATGTAGTCACGTTCCACGGCGAAACGGAACATTTGCCGCATCAGGCTAAAGACCAGCTTGGCCATGCGGTGGGAGCCGCGAGCCACCAGTACATCGGTCACCTCGGTCAGACATCCCTTGCGCACATCATCGACGAAGAGGTGGCCCATCACTGGTAACACGTCCTTCTCAAAGACGCGCCTGACCTCGGCGCCATTGTCTTTGCGATGAATGAGGTCAACCCGGGCCCAATGCTCAAACAGATCCCTGACTGACTTGCGTGCGGCAAGCCGTGCCTTTTCGGCGTCCCTGGCCGCCTTGCGGGCAGCCTGCCGCTCCATTTCAAGCTCACGGGCGCGGAGGATGGTCTCTTGCTCGGCCTCCAGGTGCTCACGGATATTGCGGATACCGGACTTGTGCAGGTTGGCCAGTTCCGTTGCGCGCTCACGCGCATCCGCCAGAGACATGGTGCCATCAGAACGCTATAGACCTCTATAGACGTAGTTTTGGGCCAATGGGGTGCAAGGGGTCGAGTGTTCGAATCACTCCGTCCCGACCAAAAAAACTCCAAAAAATCCAGTCACTTAGCGGTGACTGGATTTTTTTATGGGCGATCAGAAAATTTCTGATAGCCAATTTCGGGCCTTCCGGTAGCCAATTGGCAGGCAATTAGCTGCGCGATGCTCCGCAGCGGGATCACAGGCTGCATTCGATAACGGTCGCAGTACTGGCGCAGGTGTCGGCTCGTCGCCCTTGTCCGCCACAACCACTTGCGATGCCGTACCGGTTTGCTGGGGATGGGGACGCCTGGGTCTTGTGCGCTGGGGAAGCCAGATCCGCGATCAGTTTCCAAGGCAGCATCGGGGCGTTCGCAACGCTTGCCCAGGAGTGTCTCCAGCCTTTCCTATCATTGCGTCGACTCACCCGTTCGGACCTTTCTTACAGAGCATTGCTTTGCGGCTCACGGTAGTCTTTCCAGACGATGAGATGCGGGCTGTCGTATGGTGGAGTGAGCCTATGTGAGGCATCCGGCAGTAACCTATGGCATGCCCGTTCGTAATCCGCCCATCAAGGAGATGTTTATGTCCGTTATCGCAATTACTGGAAGCGCTTCAGGCATCGGCGCCGCGCTCAAGGAGCTGCTGGCCCGCGCCGGCCATACTGTGATTGGCATTGACCGCGGCCAGGCTGATATCGAGGCGGATCTGTCTACCCCAGGCGGGCGAGAAACGGCCGTCGCCGCTGTGCTGGACCGTTGTGGTGGAGTGCTCGATGGGCTGGTTTGCTGCGCCGGCGTCGGCGTAACCGCTGCAAACAGTGGCCTGGTCGTTGCGGTCAACTACTTTGGCGTCAGTGCCCTGCTGGACGGTCTGGCCGAGGCGCTATCGCGAGGACAGCAGCCGGCCGCGGTGATCGTCGGTTCCATTGCGGCGACTCAGCCCGGGGCCGCCGAGCTGCCGATGGTTGAGGCGATGCTGGACGGCGATGAGGCCCGTGCGATCGAGCTGGCAGAGCAGCAGGGCCAGACGCATTTGGCTTATGCCGGTTCCAAGTATGCGGTGACCTGCCTGGCTCGACGTAACGTGGTTGACTGGGCCGGCCGCGGCGTACGCTTGAACGTGGTCGCGCCAGGTGCGGTGGAGACGCCACTGCTGCAGGCTTCGAAGGCCGATCCGCGTTATGGGGAGTCGACGCGTCGTTTCGTGGCGCCGCTGGGTCGTGGCAGCGAGCCCCGAGAGGTGGCGGAGGCGATCGCCTTTCTGCTTGGGCCTCAGGCGAGCTTCATCCACGGCAGCGTACTGTTCGTCGACGGCGGGATGGACGCCCTGATGCGCGCCAAGACCTTCTGAGCCTTCACCGCTGCGACGACATTCGAAAGACGCCTGGCTTGCCGGGCGTTGCTGCGCCAGGTGACCGCCTCCTTCAATCCGAGCAGGCCACCAGCGGCGCCCCGGCAGACGGTCTGAGCACGGGCGCCGGCGCGTGATAGGCACCGGAACGGTACAGCGTCAGCAGCAAGCCCATAGGCACCAGCAGGAAAACGCTGATGAACAGGATGGCGTAGCGCAGCGAGTCGTTGCCGAACGCGCCGCCGAGTGCGTCGCTCAGCAGGCCGACCGCAAGCGGGCCGAGACCGATGCCAAGCAGTGTGGAGAAAACCGTCTGCAGGGCGATCGCCGTCGCGCGCTGCCAGGGGCTGACCAACTGGGTCAGCAGATTGAAGGACGCCGCCACCCACCAGATGCTGAAAAAACCGCTGAACGTTGCCCAGAGCATGGCTGTTGGCACCGGCAGGCCTGCGACGGTCAACCATGTCGCCTGCGGCCAGAGTAGATAGAGCACCATGCCAGCCAGCCCGAGCAGATGCCCGAGCAGCGGGATGCGTAGCAGCCAGGCGCGATTCACGCTGCTGAGGCGGTCGGTCAACCAGCCGCTGAATACACCGCCAAAGGCCATGCTGGCACCGCTGACCACGCCGGCGAGGATGCCGGCATGCTGTAGTGATAGCGCATGACTGCGCACGAGAAAGCTGGTGTTCCACATGGCAAATGCGTAGGCGCTGAAGGTGGTCAGCGCACTGGCGCTCATCAGGATCAGGTAGGGCCGGTTGCGCAGCAACGTCATAGCCGCTTGCCGTAAGGTTTCTCCCGGATCCGGCTGATCGGCGACGCCGTCCCAGCGCCCCCGCTGGGGCTCGCGCACCAGGAAACCGAAGACCAGCGACAGGAACAACAGCGGAATGGCGATCAGCACGAATCCGGTGCGCCAGCCATGAACATCCACGAGCCAGGCACCCATGCTCAGGCCGACGATGGCAGACAGGGTGGGCGCACCGGTGAAACAGCTGATCGCCAACGAGCGATTCCGAACCGGGTAGAGATCGGCGATCAGTGAAAGGGATGTTGGAGTAACGGGGGCCTCGGTGGCCGCCACCAGCATCCGCACCAGCGCCAGCATGAGAAAGCCGGTGGCCATGCCGCAGAGGAGGGTGGCCAGCGCCCAGAGCGCCGCGGTGATGGCCAGGACCCGCATCCGCGAATGGCGATCCGCCAGGCGACCGGCCGGCAGGCCGAGCAGGGCATAGACGGCGGCGAACGACAGGCCGGATACCAGCCCCATGGCCGTGTCGCTGACGCCGAATTCCAGTTTGATGGGTTCGATCATCACCGACATGATCTGTCGACCGATGAAGCTGCTGGCATAGGCCACCACCAGCAGCGCCAGCACGCTATGCGTGCGCCAGCCGAGGCGCGCCTCCGCTGTGGTGGCAGTCGTCATGTTTGGCTCCGAGACGCGAGAGGATTTGACTCAGGCGTTAGCCCTGCGTTGCTTGAGCAGCGTCAGCGCGGTGTCCTCGATCATGTCCTCCTGGCCACCCACCATGCCGCGGCGCCCCATCTCCACGAGGATCTCGCGCGCCGAGACGCCGTACTTCTTCTCGGCGCGCTTGGCGAACAGCAGGAACGAGCCATAGACCCCGGCGTAGCCCATGGTCAGCGCGTCGCGGTCGCTGCGGATGGGGAAGTCCATGATCGGCACCACCAGGTCCTCGGCGACGTCCTGAATGCCGAACACGCTGACGCCGGTCTCGATGCCCATGCGGTCACACACCGCCACCAGCACTTCCATTGGCGTGTTGCCGGCACCCGCCCCGAGGCCGGCGCAGGCGGCATCGATACGCGTGGCCCCGGCCTCGATCGCGGCAATGGAATTGGCCACGCCCATCGACAGGTTGTGATGGCCGTGAAAGCCGATCTCGGTCTCCGGATTCAGTGCGGCGCGCAGTGCGGCGACCCGGGCGCGGACATCCTCGGGCAGCAGATAGCCGGCCGAGTCGGTGATGTAGATACAGTTGGCGCCGTAGCTCTCCATCAGCAGGCCCTGGGCGGCGAGACCTTCAGGGCTGTTCATGTGCGCCATCATCAGAAAGCCCACCGTGTCCATGCCCAGGTGACGGGCGTGGTTGATGTGCTGTTCTGAAACATCCGCCTCGGTGCAGTGGGTTGCCACACGGATGGTGGAAACCCCAAGTTCATGGGCCATCTTCAGATGGTCGACCGTGCCGATACCCGGCAGCAGCAGTGCCGATACCCGGGCGTTCTTCATCAGCGGAATGACGGCCGAGAGGTATTCCTCGTCGCTGTGCGCGGGGAAGCCATAGTTGACCGAGCTGCCGCCCAGGCCGTCGCCGTGGGTGACTTCGATCAGTGGCACGCCGGCCGCATCCAGGCCCTGGGCAATGCTTTTCATCTGCTCCAGGCTGATCTGGTGCCGCTTGGGGTGCATGCCGTCGCGCAGGCACATGTCGTGTACGGTAATTTTCTTGCCGCGAAGGTCCATGGCGAGCTCCTTAAACCTCGGTCTGCTTGAGCAGTTCTTCGGCGAACATCTCGGCGGTGCGGGCCGAGGCTGCGGTCATGATGTCGAGGTTGCCGGCGTACTTGGGCAAATAGTCGCCGAGGCCCTCGACCTCCATGAAGATGGATACACGCTTGCCATCGAACACCGGCCCGTTGACCAACTGGTAGCCCGGCACGTACTTCTGCACCTCGGCGATCATGGCGTGGATCGATTCGGTAATGGCCGCTTCGTCTGGCGTGCCTTCGACCAGGCAGTGCACGGTGTCACGCATGATCAGCGGCGGCTCGGCCGGGTTGATGACGATGATCGCCTTGCCCTTCTTCGCCCCGCCCACCTGTTCCACCGCGCCAGCGGTGGTGCGGGTGAACTCGTCGATGTTCTTGCGCGTACCCGGGCCAACCGACTTGGACGCGGCGGTGGCGATGATCTCCGCATATTCCACGGGCTGCACACGCGACACCGCGGCGACCAGCGGAATGGTGGCCTGACCGCCGCAGGTGACCATGTTGACGTTCTTCACACCGGCCCGCAGGTTGTCCTTGAGGTTCACCGGGGGCACGCAATAGGGCCCGATGGCCGCCGGTGTCAGGTCGATCATCAGCACGCCCAGCGCGTTCAGCTTGCGGCTGTTCTCGGCATGCACATAGGCAGAGGTGGCATCGAAGGCGATCCGAATGTCATCGGCCTCGACGTGCGCCAGCAGGCCGTCGACCCCGTCGGCGGTGACCTTCAGACCCATTTCCTCAGCGCGCTTGAGGCCCTCGGAAGTCGGGTCGATGCCCACCATCCAGACCGGCTCGAGCACCTCGCTGCGCATGAGCTTGTACAACAGGTCGGTGCCAATGTTTCCGGGCCCGATCAGGGCGCAGCGGATCTTCTTGCTCATGGTTCGTCTCCTTGACGAATCGGGTTCAGTCGACGAAGTGCAGGCTCACGGCGCCGATGCCGCTGATGGTCATGTGGATGCGGTCGCCGGCGCCCACCGGCACCAGCGGGGCGAGGGCGCCGGAGAGGATCACTTCGCCCTTGCGAAACGGAATGCCCAGCCGACCCAGCGTGTTGGCCAGCCAGGCCACGGCCTCGCAGGGGTGCCCCTGGACCGCGGCGCCCAGGCCGCGCCCGACCGGTTGGCCGTTCTTGAACATCTGCAGCTCGCAGGCGGCCAGGTCCAGCTGGCGCGGGTCGATACGCGTTTCGCCAAGGGCGAACACGCCGCAGGAGGCGTTGTCCGCCACCGTGTCCTGGATGCGGATCTGCCAGTTGTCGATGCGCGAATCGACGATCTCGAAGCAGCAGGCCACCGAGGCGGTGGCGGCCGCCACATCCGAGGCCGTGACGCCCGGCCCGTCGAGGTCCTGGGCGAGAATGAAGGCGATCTCGCCCTCGGCGCGTGGCTGAATCAGGCGGTGCTCGCTCAGGCTCACGGCGCTGCCATTGCCCACCTGCATCGCTTCGGTCAGGAAGCCGAAGTCCGGCTGGTGCACATTCAGCATGTCCTGCACGGCCTTGCTGGTGACGCCGATCTTCTTGCCGATCACCCGCTCGCCGACGGCCTCGCGGCGCTGCAGGAAGCGCAGCGAGATGCGGTAGGCATCGTCCAGGTCGATGGCCGGGTGGCGGGTGGTCAGCGGCGCCAGGGTGCGCCGCTCGCGCAGGGCGAAAAACAGCTCGTCGCCGAGGGCCTCGATCATTTTCGGGTCAAGCATGGCAATCGCTCCTCAACCGGGCCAGACGCTGGATTCGGCGCCGCCGTCGACTTCGATGATCTTTCCCGTTACCCAGCGGGACGCCGGGGTAGCCAGGTAGAGGGCGGCGGCAGCGATGTCTTCCACCTCGCCGAGGCATTTCATCGGTGTGTTTCGCTCCATCGCCGCGCGCATCTGCTCCGGCATCACGCGATTGAGCGCGTCGGTGAGGATCGGGCCGGGCGCGATGGCATTGACCCTCACCGTCGGGGCGAAGTCGTGGGCCAGCAGCCGGGTCAGTTGCGTCAGGGCCGCCTTGGCCGCGCCATAGGCGCTGAACTGTGGCTGTGCATAGCGGGCCGCACCCGAGGTGATGTTGAGGACATTGCCGGCGCCCGCCTGGCGCATGTGCGGGACGCAAAGCTGCGTCAGGGCGTAGGCGGAACCGACGTTGAAACGCAGCACCTGCTCGAACTCCTCGACGCTCATCCTCAGGGGGTCGTTTGGGCCGGCGCCGCCAGCGTTGTTGACCAGGTGGGTGATGCGGCCAAAGGCCTCCAGCGCAGCCGCAACGGTGGCCCGACGCATACCGTCGTCGTTGACGTCGCAGCGCACGGCGATGGCCTCGCCACCGGCGGCGCAAATCTCGGCGGCCACTGCCTCGACGTCGGCCCGGGTACGCGCGGCGCAGACCACGCGAGCACCGGCCTCGGCGTAGGCCAGCGCAATGGCACGGCCGATGCCGCGGCCGGCGCCGGTGACGATGGCGACACTGTCATGCAGGGTGAAGCGGTCGAGCAGACTCATGGCGATTCCTTGTCTCGTGGTACGTACGGTCGGACTCAGGCCTGAGCGCTGACCGGAGGTTGTGCAGGGGCCCAGAGGTCGGGCAGGCCGGGGTCGGTGTCGCGAATCAGGCGTTTGAGCAGCACTTTCAGGATCTGTGAATCGCTCGCACCGAGCTTATCGGTCACGTCCTGCTCAACCGCCTTGGCCAGTGCGATCTGCTCGAGCGACATCTCTCGCCCGGTCGCCGTGAGCAGGAAGCGCAGTACGCCGAACTGCTTCTCGGCCACCACGCAGCCCTGCTTTTCCAGGAACAGCATCATCGAAAGCGTGACCTCACGGCCCGTGTAGCTGACGAACTGGTTGATCTCTTCCAGCGTCAGGTTGTCCCGGATGCACAGAACCGAGAGCACGAAGAAGGCGTACTCGTCGATCTTCTGGCTATGCAGCAGTCGGCGCAGTGCGTCGAGCAACTGGTAATGCGCACGCCCGATCAGGTAACCCAGGAGGTCCTCGGTGTAGCTGCATTCCGGCGGCGGCTCGGAGCCCAGACGCAGCGTCTCGCGCGCCTTGCAGGTGGCCAGCGCGTACTGGCCGCTCTGGAAGGCCAGCGGTGGCAAATCGGTCTTGTCGAACGCCAATACCTCGCCGACGAAGATCAGGTGGTCGCCGCCCTCGTAGGTAAAGGCGGTGCGGCACTGGAAGCGGGCCGTGCAATCCTTGAACAGCGGCGTGTCGTTGATGCCCTGATCGAGCGTGACGCCGGCGAACTTGTCTTCGCCACGCGAGGCGAAGCGGCCCGAGAGCAGTTGCTGGTCAGCCGACAGCACATGCACGTTCCAGTGCTTGTTGCCGGAGAAGGCGGGCAGGCTCAGGGCCGATTTGGCCAGGCTCCAGAGCACCAGCGGCGGGTTCAGCGAGACCGAGTTGAAACTGTTGGCCGTCACGCCCACCGGCTCGCCATCGGCGCCGCGCGTGGTAATGATCGTCACCCCGGTGGTGAAAGTGCTGAGCGCTGCACGGAACGCCTGGGGGTTGAAGCTGGCTGGAGCAGTCATGGTCTGCCTCGCAAATCGGGTCAGTCGTGTGATTGCAGTATTCGCAGCCGCGCTTGCGCGAACATCGTCTTTACGGACTAAGGGAAGTACTGCGGTTCGTGTCGTCCGGATGGACGAGGCTGCCACGCTCGGAGACCACGTAAGGTGGGACGGACAAGAACAACGGGGATGCCCGGAGGCCGTATGAATGCGAACCTGCGATCCATCGACGAGGTAGGCGTGCTGCTGGCCGCCCAACGAAAGGCCTTCGATCATGAAGGCACGGTCGACGCCGCAACCCGCAAGCGCCGGCTGCAGGCAGTGATCGACCTGCTGGTGGCCGAGCAGCAGACGTTGGTCGAGGCGATGGACAGCGACTTCGGTGGGCGCCACCCCGGATACGGGCTGATGAACGACATCCTCGGTGCGCTCGCTTCGCTCAAGCATGCCCGGGACCATGTGGAAGGCTGGATGCAACGGGATCCGCGGCCGGCGTTCCCACCCTACGATCAGCTGGGAGCCGAGGCGTGGGTGCAGTACCAGCCCAAGGGCAGCGTCGGCATCATCGGCACCTGGAACGCTCCGCTGTTCACCCTGTTGAGTCCGCTGGCGGGTGTGCTGGCGGCGGGTAATCGCGCCATCCTGAAACCCTCGGAGGTCACCGGCAATACGGCCGCGGTGCTTGCCGCGGCGATCGGCGAGCGCTTCGATCCGCTGGAACTGGCGGTGGTGACCGGCGGCGTCGAGGTGGGGCAGGGCTTTGCCAGCCAGCCATTCGACCATCTGGTGTTCACCGGCAGCACCGTCGTTGGCCGCGACGTGATGCGCCGCGCCGCGGAAAACCTCGTGCCGGTGACCCTCGAACTGGGCGGCAAGTCGCCGGCGATCGTCGGACGCAGCGCCGACATCGCCGATGCGGCGCGGCGCCTGGCGATCGCCAAGATGACCAACAGCGGGCAGATCTGCGTTTCACCGGACCTCGTCTACATCGCGGTCGAGCACAAGCAGGCGTTCATCGATGCGTTCCGTGCCGCAGTGATCTCGCTCTATCCGAACGCCAACGGCAATCCGGACCTCGTGGCGGTCGTCAACGAGCGGCATCAGCAGCGTATCGATCGCTATCTGGCCGATGCGCTCGAACAAGGCGCCGAAGTGCTGCGCTGCCCTGACGAGGCACCTGTGCCCGAGAGCCGCAAGCGCCCACTGAGCGTGGTGGTCAACCCGCCGCTGCGCAGCCTGGTCATGGAAGAGGAGCTGTTCGGCCCGATCATGGTGCTGCTGACCTACAGCGACCTGCCTTCCGTGCTTGCAGAAATCAACGCCCGGCCTCGTCCGTTGGCGTTGTACTACTTCGGACAGAACCCGGCCGAGCAGGATTACGTGCTCAGCCACACGCTTTCCGGCGGTGTGACGATCAATGACGCCATGATGCACCCGGCGATGCACGATGCGCCGTTCGGCGGCGTCGGCGCCTCCGGCATGGGGCACTATCACGGACGGGAAGGGTTCCGCCAGTTCAGCCATGCGCGCACGGTGTTCAAGGCCCCGGCCTACGACCCGCGTGCCGAATGGGGACTGTTGCCGCCCTATGGCGAGCAGTTCCTGATGGCGATGCGGGCACAGGTCAACCCGGGCTGAGCCGGCCGACGCCTACAGGCACCTACTGACTGCAGGGAACCGCCATGAACGACATGCCTCCGCCTGATGAGGCCTTCTCCAACGATGACCGTGTCGCCTGGCCGCGTCGACGGGTGCTTAAAGCCAGTGCGCTGGCGCTGGGGGCAGCGGTGCTCGGCCGGCTTGCGCACGCCCAAACCACGCACGGCGGGCTGACCGCAGAGGAATATCTCCGGCTCGATGCCTGGTCGATGGCCGATGCGGTGCGGGCAGGGGAATTGACCGGTGCGCAGCTGCTGGCAGCCGCGCTCGACCGCTGCGCGGCGGTCAATCGGCAGGTCAATGCGGTGAACATGATTCACGAGGATTACGCCCGTGCGCTGTTGGCCGAGCGCTCGGCGGCAGGCCAGGCGAGCAGCGGGGCACTCGCGGGTGTGCCGCTGCTGATCAAGGACCTGGGTACGTATCTCAAGGGGACGCCGACCAGCCACGGCAGCCGGCTGTTTCGCGACAGTCCGCCGGCTGCCTTTACCAGTACGCTGATCGCCCGATACCAGGTGGCGGGCGCGGTGCCGTTCGGCAAGACCGCCATCCCCGAATTCGGCCTGACCACGACCACCGAGTCGGCGCTCTGGGGGCAGACGCGCAACCCCTGGAACCTGGAGCGTAGCGCGGGCGGTTCGTCGGGCGGGGCTGCGGCGGCGGTGGCCGCCGGCATCGTTCCGGCGGCACATGCCACCGATGGCGGGGGCTCGATCCGCATTCCGGCCTCCTACTGCGGCCTGGTGGGGCTCAAGCCGAGCCGTTACCGCACGCCGAGCGGCCCGGCGCGGTTCGAGGGATGGTTCGGTGCCAGCGTGGCGAACGTCGTGTCGCGTTCGGTGCGTGACACCGCATTGTTTCTCGATGTAGGGCAGGGCCGCGAGCCGGGCAGTCCGTATTGGGCGCAGCCAGTGGAGCGGCCGTTCGTCGAGGAAGTTGGGCGTGACCCTGGCCGCCTGCGCGTTGCCCTGGTCAAGCGCTCGCTGACCGGCGCCGAGCTGGATCCCGCCGTGGCGCGGGTGCTCGACGAGACTGTCAGGCTGGTGCTCAGCCTTGGCCACGAGATCGACGAGTTGAGCTTGCCGGTCGATCCGCGAGAACTGTTCAGTGCTCATGGAACGGTGGGTGCCGCTGCAACGGCGGCGACCATACGCGATCGGGAGCAGGCCCTTGGGCGCGCCTTGCGCAGGGACGAGCTGGAAGAGGTCACGCATACCGTGTTCGGCAATGGCGAACGGGCCAGCGCGGTCGAGCTGTTTCGCGCACGGCATGCGTTCGAAACCATCAGCACGCGTATGGAGCAGGTGTTTGAGCGCTATGACCTGATCCTGTCACCGGTGACCGCCAACCTGCCGCCGAAACTCGGTGAGCTGCGCCTCTCGCAGCCCTGGGGGGAGTACGCGCGCAAGGCCATGGGCAGCGCGTCCTTCACGGTGCTGGCCAATGTCAGCGGCCAGCCGGCAATCTCCCTGCCGCTGGGCATGAGCACCGAGGGCCTGCCGGTCGGCATGATGTTCACCGCCCGCCTGGGCAACGAGGCGCTGCTGTTGCGCCTGGCCGGGCAGCTGGAACAGACCCGCCCCTGGGCCGATCGCCACCCCCGACTGGCGATCTAGCATCCGCCGCTATCGCTCACCCGAACTCGCCCGGCGCGCTCGCACCGCTTCCAGTGGAGGCGGTCCGGGCCGCTGGGCGCGTTCCGTCGCACCAACTCGCATCCAGCTCGCCAGGCGCTAGCCCTAGTCCACTTTGACGATGAGTCCGGTGATCCGTCCTCTCGATAATCAGGCCAGCCGCGTCTTCCTGTTGCGGTGCCAAAGTGAGGATTCCGAGATGGCAGCCACTCGCCAGAGAACACCAAAAGACATCGATCTGATCGAGCGCGCGCGGCAGATGATCCCCGTGCTGAAGGCGCGCGCCGCACAAGCGGAAAGCCAGCAGAAGGTGCCCGATGAAACCATCGCCGACATGCAGGAAGCTGGTTTTTTTCGCGTGCTGCAACCCAAGCGCTTCGGCGGCTACGAGGCGGACCTACGCACCTTTGCCGAGATTCAGATGGCGCTGGCCGAAGGCTGCATGTCTACCGCCTGGATCTATGGCGTGATCGGTGTGCACCCCTGGCAGCTGGCGCGCTATCCGTTGCAGGCGCAGGAGGATGTCTGGGGTGAGGATCAGTCGACGCTGATGTCGTCCACCTACATGCCCGTCGCCAAGGTGACCGAGGTCGAGGGTGGCTATCGCATCAGTGGACGCTGGGGCTTTTCCAGCGGCAGCGAACATTGCCGCTGGTGCCTGCTCGGCGGGATCATTCCGGCCGACGAGAACGGCGAGGGCGCCGAGCACGGTACCTTCCTGGTACCGAGCAGCGACTATCGGATCGAACGCAACTGGGACGTGCTGGGCCTGCGAGGCACCGGCAGCCACGACATCGTGGTCGAGGATGCCTTCGTGCCTGCCCATCGCGTGCAGCGCACCAACAACTCCAGCCTCGAAGCCACGCCGGGTCGCGAGGTGAACACCAACCCGTTGTACGGCATTCCATTCGCTCAGGTCTTCACACGGGCGGTGTCCACGTCTTGCCTGGGTGCGCTGCAGGGTGCGATCAGCGAGTTTCGCGAGACCGCGGCGCGACACATCGGCAAGCACGGTGCCAAGACGGCCGAAGACCCCCTGGCGCAGGAGACGGTGGCCGATGCGGCGCTGACCCTGGACATGCTGCGGCTGGTGCTCGAGCGCAACTATGAGCAGTTGCAGCAGATCGCTGCCGGCAACGCCTTTCCGGATGTCGAGACCCGCCTGCTGTACCGCTACCAGTCGGCCTATGTGACCAATACCTGCGCCGAGAAGGTCAGCGGCATTCTGCGCTGCATGGCCGCTTCGGGCCTGTACGAGAGCAATCCGGTAGCGCGCATCTTCCGTGACCTGCATCAGGCGCGCGGGCACATCTCGAACAACGTCGCGGCGTTCGCCCGTACCTACGGTGCGGTTCAGCTCGGCCTGCCCAACCCTGATCCCTATGTATGACGGTCACTCCGCCACCGTTGCCGGTGGCGGTTCGTTTGAATCTGGCAAGTGAGTCTGGACCATGCATAACAACAATGAATACGCGGCCACCTGCGATGTTGTAGTGGTCGGTTCGGGGGCGGGGGCGATGACGGCGGCCGTGATCGCCGCCGACTGCGGAATGTCGGTACTCATGATCGAAAAGGCTGCTCAGTACGGTGGTACATCGGCGCTTTCCGGCGGCGGTATCTGGATTCCGGGAAATCACTACTTCAAGGCCATTGGCGGCAAGGACAGCTACGAGCAGGCCATGGCCTACCTCAAGGCCTCGGTGGGTGACCGTGTCGATGAAGCGCGCCTGCATGCTTACCTGACCCATGCGCCAGCGATGATCCAGTACTTGGAAGAGCACACCCACGTGCACTACACGGTGGCCGACAAGTACCCCGATTACTATCCGAACCTGCCGGGCGCGTTGCACGGTGGCCGAACCCTGGATCCCGAGCTGTTCGATACCAGCGTGCTCGGCGACGAGCTGGAGAACCTGCGCGAGGCCTCACCGACCACGCTGCTGATGGGCCGCATCGCTTGGACCGCGCGCCACGCTCACAAGGCCATGGCCAAGACGCCGGGTTGGCGCTTGCTAATCATGTGGCTGATCCTGCGTTACAAGCTGGACTTCGCCTGGCGCCGCAAGACTCGTCGTGACCGTCGCGCGGCGCTGGGCAATGCGCTGGTGGCGAGCCTGCGCGCGTCCATGCTCGACCGCAATATCCCGCTGTGGCTGAAGACTGACTTCCGCGAGTTGATCGAGGAGGACGGCAAGGTCGTGGGCGTGGTCGCCGAGCGCGACGGCCAGCCGCTGCGCATCCGTGCGCTGCGCGGTGTCATCCTTGGCTCCGGCGGTTTCGAACAGAACCAGGCCTTGCGCGATCGCTATCTCCCGCAGCCGAGCACTCAGGCATGGAGCGCGACGCCCAAGGGTTGCAACACCGGCGCGGCTTTGCTGGCCGGGCAGAAGCTCGGTGCGGCGACCGATCTGCTGGACTGGGCCTGGTGGGCGCCGACCCTGCAAGTAACAGGCGAAGCGCAGTCGCGCGCTGTGTTTGCCGAGCGGGCCTTCCCGGGCGCCATTGTGGTCAACGGCCAAGGCCGGCGCTTCGTCAACGAGGCAGCGCCTTATCTCGAATTTGTCGATGCCATGTATCGCGACAACGAAGCCACGGGCGGGAAAAGCGTGCCGGCCTGGGTGATCTTCGATTCGAAATTCCGCTTCGGCTACGCGATGGGGCCGTTGATGCCGGCGCAGATCATGCCCGACAGCCGTCTGCGCAAGGAGTGGCTGGGCAGCGTCTACTGGAAGGCCGACAGCCTGGACGAACTGGCCGCTCAGATCGGTGTGGACGCGAGCGGACTCAAGGACACCGTGGCGCGGGTGAATCGCTTCGCCAGCACCGGGATCGACGAAGACTTCGGCCGTGGTGGCAATGTCTTCGATCGCTATTACGGTGACTCCAACGTCAAGCCCAACCCCTGCCTGGCGCCGCTGGCCAAGGGGCCGTTCTACGCAATGCGGATGAATGCCGGCGATATCGGCACCAAGGGTGGGTTGCTGACCAACGCCCAGGCGCAGGTACTGCGTGAAGACGGCGCGCCAATTCCCGGACTGTATGCCATCGGCAACACCTCGGCGTCGGTCATGGGTATCCGCTATCCCGGTGCGGGCGCCACCCTGGGCCCGGCGATGACCTTCGGTTATATCGCCGCCCGCCATCTGGCCACTAGCTGAGGGTCGACCGATGAGCGAACGTTTGCAGGGCAAGGTTGCCGTGGTGACAGGCGGAGCCAGCGGTATGGGCGCGAGCGCGGTACGCCGGTTCGCCGCCGAGGGCGCTCGGGTGCTGCTGACTGACCTGAATGTCGAGGCCGGTCAGCGTCTGGCGGACGAGCTGGGCGAGGCAGTGACCTTCATCGGGCAGGATGTCAGTGACGCGCAGAGCTGGCAGACCCTGGCTGCCCACATCGAGGCGCAGCATGGCCGTCTCGATGTCCTGGTCAACAACGCCGGCATCCTCAAGGCCGGCTCCGTGGAGGACACCACGCTCGAGGACTGGCAGCGGCTGATGCGAGTCAATGCCGAAAGCGTGTTTCTGGGCTGTCAGACCGCGGTCGCACTGATGAAGCGCGGCGCAGGGGGGGCGATCGTCAACCTCGCGTCCATCACGTCAATGGCCGGCAAGCCCGACTATCTGGCTTACAGCGCCAGCAAGGGCGCCATCGCCGCGCTGACGCGCAGCGTCGCGGCATTCGGCAGGCCGTTTCGCATTCGCTGCAACTCGGTCCATCCCGATGGGGTGCTGACCCCCATGACCCGAGCGGTCTACCCGGCTGGCGTCGATCCGGAACAGCTGACCATCGACGCAAACCCGATGAATCGCGCCTGCCGGGCGGAGGATGTGGCCAACGCCATCGTTTTTCTCGCGTCCGATGAGGCGCGGGCGATCAACGGAATAGAACTGCGCATCGACAGCGGCCAGTTCGTCATGAGTATCTGAGCATGAACGCGCCCGAGTACCTCACTCTCAGGGTGGCCGAGGTGGTTCGCGAGACCGCCGACAGTTGCTCGTTCGTATTCGATGTGCCCCAGGCGCTGGCCGGGCGTTTCAGCTATCGCCCCGGCCAGTTCCTGACCCTGCGAATACCCCATGGTGATGACTGGCTGCCGCGCTGCTATTCGCTATCCAGCTGTCCGCTGGAGGACGAGCCCTTGCGGGTAACGGTCAAGCGGGTGGCCGATGGCCGTGGCTCGAATTGGTTGTGCGATCAGCTGGCGGCCGGTGACAGCGTTCAGGTATTGCCTCCCGCCGGGGTCTTCGTACCGAAGTCGCTGGATGCCGACTTCTTGCTGTTCGCTGGCGGCAGCGGCATCACGCCCGTTCTGTCGATCCTGCGCGCCGCACTGAAGCAGGGCAGCGGCCGCCTCCGCCTGGTCTATGCCAATCGCGACGAGGCTTCGGTGATCTTCCGCGATCAACTGCGCGAGCTGGCCCGGCATCACCCGACGCGGCTGCAGGTCATTCACTGGCTCGACAGCGTACAGGGCAGGCCCTTGCCGGAGCAGCTCGCGGCCTTCGCCGAGGGGTTCACCCAGGCCGAGGCGTTCATCTGTGGGCCGGGGCCTTTCATGGACGGTGCGGTAGCCGCGCTCAAGATCGCCGGGTTGCCAAGCCGGGCGGTACATGTCGAGCGCTTCGTCTCGCTGCCAGGCGAGAGCGAGCAACCGGCCGTAACGGTCGTCGAACATGCCGGCGCCCTGGCTGCGCGGCTGACCGTGGAGCTGGACGGTGAGCGACGCACCATCGACTGTCAGCCGGGCGAGCTGTTGCTGACGGCCATGCGTCGCGAGGGCCTGCAGCCGCCGCATTCCTGCCTGGTCGGCGCCTGCGCCTCCTGCATGTGCACCCTGGTGGAAGGCGAGGTCGAGCTCCTGGCCAATGAAGCGCTGGATGCCGAGGAGCTCAGGGAAGGCTGGAGGCTGGCCTGCCAGGCCATTGCGCTGACCTCGAACGTTCATCTGCGCTTTCCCGATTGACCGAGCAGAGGCCGATATGACCGTGCTGATATCCACATCGAGCGAAACCCGTGATGCCGCCGCCGGTGCTGCCGCACGGACCCTGCCAGAACTGCTGTTTGTCGCTGCCCAAGTACATGCCGGTCGTGTCGCGCTGGAAGAGGGCGAGCGACGCATCGACTACCGAGATCTGCCCGAACAGGCGCTGGCCGTCACCCGAGGCCTGATGGCTGTCGGGATCGAGCCCGGCGACCGGGTGGCTATCTGGGCGCCAAACAGTATCGACTGGGTGCTGCTCGCCCTGGGCCTGCAATGTGCCGGTGCCGTGCTGGTGCCGCTCAATACCCGCATGAAGGGGGCCGAGGCGGCCGATATCCTCGCGCGCAGCGGGGCCCGCCTTCTTTTTGTCGAGGCGCAGTTTCTCGGCGCGGACTACCCGGCCATGCTTGCGCCTCATCGCCCCGGCAGCCTGGAGCAGGTGGTCACGATAGCGACCGGCTCGGTGGTGGCCACCGAAATGACGCTGGCCGACCTGCGGGCCAAGGGCCTGGGCGTCTCACTGGATGCCGCCCGCCAGAGAGCGCTGGCCGTGCGGCCGGAGGATCTGTCTGACCTGCTGTACACCTCCGGCACCACCGGCAAACCCAAGGGTGTGATGAATGCACACGGGCAGAGCCTGCGAGCCTTCTCCGAGTACGCGCGGATCATCGGGCTGCTGCCGGGCGATCGCTACCTGATCGTCAATCCGTTCTTTCATTCGTTCGGCTACAAGGCCGGGTGGCTGACCTGCCTGCTCGCCGGCGCGACCATCCTGCCGCACGCGGTGTTCGACGCCGAGGCGATCTTCGAGCGCGTGTCGGGCGAGCGGATCACCGTGCTGCCCGGTCCGCCGGCGCTGTATCTCTCGATGCTCGCCCATCCGCGCCTGGAAAGCGCCGATCTGGGCAGCCTGCGCATCGCGGTCACCGGCGCCTCGACCATTCCGCCGCAGCTGATCGAGCGCATTCGCCACGAGCTCGGCTGTGCGGTGGTGACGACCGCCTACGGGCTGACCGAGTGTGGCGGCCTGGCCACCATCTGCAACCCCTGCGAGCCGGCGGAAATCATCGCCGGCACCAGCGGTCAGCCGATTCCTGGCACCGAGGTGCGCATCGTCGATCCGCAGAACCGGCCGCTGCCGGCAAACGAGAACGGTGAAATCTGCCTGCGAGGCTTTCATGTGATGCAAGGCTACTTCGATGATCCGGTCGCCACGGCCGAGGCCATCGACGCCGAGGGCTGGCTGCATACCGGTGATATCGGCAGCCTGGATTCGAGCGGCAACCTGCGGATCACCGGACGCTTGAAGGACATGTTCATCGTCGGCGGCTTCAACTGCTATCCGGCCGAGATCGAGGCCGCGTTGGGCGAACACCCGGATGTCGCCCTGGTGGCGGTGCTGGGCATTCCCGATCCGCGAATGGGTGAGGTGTGCTGTGCCTGTGTGGTGCGCAAGGTTGGTGCGACGCTGGATGAGGCTGGTCTGATCGCCTGGTCCCGCGAGCGCATGGCCAACTACAAGGTGCCGCGCAAGGTGGTGTTTTACGAGCAACTGCCGACCAACGCATCGAACAAGATCGACAAGCTGAGGCTGGCCGCCGAATTGCCCTGATAACCGCTGCAGCTTCGTCCGTATGGACCATGTGGCGCGGCTCTCCAGTTTCGATACTGCGTCTGCACCTATTGAAGGGCAACGGTTGGACGTTAAGGAGCAGGCCTTGAATAACAAGAAAAAGGTAATCGGGTACGCCGGCGTTCCGGCCCAGCCAAGACGGCTGCTGCTGGCACTTTTCGGGTTGGCATCCAGCGCGCCTGCATTGGCGCTGCCGACCGTCGAGTTCGACAACGGGCTGGTGCTGCAATCGCAGATCACCGCCAACTACACGCTGTCGGTTCGCACGGCCAGCCCCTCAAGCGAGTACCTGGCGGACATCAACAACGATGACGGCACGCGCAACTTCGACAAGGGCAGCCTGATCAACAATCGGCTGAGCCTGTTTGGCGAGATCATCGCGCGCAAGGACAACTACGGCGCCGTGCTGCGCGGCAGCCACTTTTACGATGATGTCTACAAAAGCAGCAACGACAACGATTCGCCGCTCACGGTGAACAAGACAGGCGACCATCGCGAATTCACCTCGCGGACCCGCAAGGACAGCGGCAGCAAGGCACGGCTGCTGGATGCCTATGTCTTCGGCGATTTCCCTTTGGGCGAACAGCAGTACCTTTCGGTCAAGGCCGGACGGCATCTGCTGGCCTGGGGTGAAAGCCTGTTCTGGCCGAATATCAGCCAGGGTCAGGTGCCGGTGGATTCCACCAAGTTCAACGTGCCGGGCACCGAAGCCAAGGATGCCTACCTGCCCGTGGGCCAGGTGTCGGCTGCCTGGTCGCTCAACCAGCAGTTCACGCTGACAGGCTTCTACCAGTACGAGTGGGAAAAGACCCTGCTCAACCCGGTGGGCGACTACTTCGGTTCGGACTACTTCGGTCCGGGCGCGCAGCTGTATCGGCTTGCCCCCGGGGTGATCAACAGCTTGCCGGACACCTCGTTCACCGCACTGACCTATGCCGGCGAGGAAAAACCGCGGGACTCGGGGCAGTGGGGCGTGGGGCTGCGCTATGCGCCGATCTTCAGCACCGAGTTCGGCCTGTACCACTACCGCTACCACGACCGGGTCGCGGCGATGTTCTTCGATTTCAGCGGGACCACGCACTATTCCTCGGCGCCCGAACTCGACGGGCTGGGCTACGGCCCCGGCGTGCCGAGCTACAAGTTCGGCTACTTCGAGGACATCAAGCTGACCGGTCTGAGCTTCACCACCAAGTACCGTGATGTGCAGATCGGCGGTGATCTGAGCCTGCGCCAGGATGCGCCGGTGTACCTCAGCAACGGCGCGCCCACCACCGGCGATCTGCTGATGACCAACCTGAACTTCCTGTACATGCTCGGCCCGAACCGTTTCGCCCACCAGACGACGCTCTCCGGCGAGCTGCTCAACGAGCGTATCCAGCGCGTCGATACCCTGCGGGTCAGCGGCGGGGGGGCAGGTGTCGATGGCGCATATGACGACTACGAGTACGACGGGCAGACCCGCTCCAGCACCTTGCTGGGGCTCGGCGCCTATTTCGACTACCCCGGACTGTTCAGCGGCTGGGATTTGAACACCCGAGTCGTCTGGATGCAGGCCCTCGATGGCAGCGGCACCCAGGGGTTGGGACGCGACGAGAAGCGCCTCACCCTCGGAGCCGACTTCAAGTACCTCGGCAACTTCCAGGTCGGTGCGACCCTGGTCAACTACCTCTCCTCGCCGAGCATCGAGCACGGCCGGCTGCTGGCCGACCGCGACTACCTCTCGCTCAACGTCAAGTACACGTTCTGATCGGATAAGGGACCTCTTCATGCACGTAGCAAAACAACACCTGCTGCTCGGCCTGGCCTTGCAGTTCGGGGTGGCAGGCGTCGCCCTGGCGGCCGCCACCGAAGCGGACATTTCGCGCCTGGGCCAGGACCTGACCTGCGTCGGCGCCGAGAAGGCCGGCAACGCCGATGGCAGTATTCCCGAGTGGTCCGGCAAATGGCTGGGGGTGCCGCCGCACGTGAGCTTCACCGGTACCGGCGCGCATCCGATTGATCCCTATCCGGACGACAAGCCGCTATTCGTCATCACCGCGCAGAACCTGGCCGAGCACGAAAGCAAGCTGTCCGACGGGCAGAAGGCGCTGTTTGCCAAGTACCCGGACAGCTTCCGCATGCCGGTGTACCCCTCGCGGCGGGATTTCAGGATGCCTGACAGCGTCTGCCAGGCCACCCTGGAGAATGCTCGCAGCGCCAAGCTGGTGAGCGACGGGGAGGGCATCGAGGCCACCACGGGCGGCATTGCGTTTCCCTTCCCGAAGACCGGTCTGGAATTACTCTGGACATCGAGCTTCTACACCTACCGGCCCTGGACCGAGGAGCTGACCTCCGACAATGCCTATGTGCTGGCCGACGGCAAGATCAACTGGGGGCGGGTGAAGTCGCGCAACCTGGCGCCGCATCTGAAACCGGGGCAGGTCGGCCCGCAGTCGGGGCAGTCGTCGTTCTACCTGAACGAAACGCTCAAGCCCGAGCGCGATCGCGGCGAGATCAACACTGGCATGGAGTTCTGGAACCACCAGGTTCAGCCCCGGCAGAGCTGGCGCTACGATCCCGGCACACGGCGTGTCCGCCAGGCACCGGAGTATGGCTTCGACATGCCGTTCCCTGGCACCGGAGGCTCGATCACCGTCGACGAGGTGCGCATCTTCAACGGCTCTCCGCAGCGCTACGACTGGCGCATAGTCGGTAAGAAAGAGATGTACGTGCCGTACAACGCCTACCGGGTGCACTCGCCGGAGGCCAGCTACGACGAGCTGCTGACACCCGGGCATGCCAACCCGGAACACATGCGCTACGAGCTGCACCGCGTGTGGGTGCTCGAAGGCACGCTCAAGCAGAACTACCGGCATCTGTACGGCAAGCGCGTGATGTATGTCGACGAGGACAGCTGGCTGATGCTCATGGGCGACAACTACGACACCCGTGGCGGCCTGTGGCGCACCTCGATGGTGAACTACTTCTACGCCTACGAGGCCGAGACCTGGCAGGCCGGCGCCGGCTTCTACCACGACCTGCTGTCGGGCACCTACCTGGGCTTCAACCTGGTCAACGAGCAACCGCAGGCCTATGTGCTCAACCGCGGCAAGCTGACCGAGCGCAACTTCGGCCCTGAGGCGGCGCGCCGGTCCGGGCTGTAGTACAACCGCCGGCGTTCCATCGGGGGGCGCCGGCTTCTTCCCGTCCAGCGCAGCCGCAGGTACCGCCATGAACCCTCAAACCCAGTCTCCCTTCACACCCCTGCGCGTCGGCCCGCTGACGCTCAGGAACCGCTTCATCAAAGCCGCCACCAATGAGGGCATGTCCATCGGCGGCGTTCCCAGCAAGCAGCTGGTGCGCTTCCACGAGTCGATGGCCACCGGCGGTGTCGCGATGACGACCCTGGCTTACTGCTCGGTCAGCCCGGACGGGCGAACCCTGCCGGGGCAGATCGTGCTGCAGCCCGATAGCCTGGCGCATCTGCGTGTGCTGACCGACGCGGTGCACCGGCACGGGGCCGCGGCTTCGGCGCAGATCACCCACGGTGGCTGCTTCACCTTTCTCAAGGAGCGCGCCACACCCAGGCCGCTGTCGGCCAGTGGCGGCTTCAACAAGATCGGCATGCTCAGCGGGATGTTTCGCAAGCAGGCGATGCGCGAAACCGACATGAACCGGGTCATCGGCGACTTCGTCCAGGCCGCCCGGCTCGCCCGCGAGGCGGGGTTCGATGCGGTGGAAATCCACATGGGCCATGGCTACCTGCTCAGCCAGTTCATTTCGCCGCTGTATAACAAGCGCCGCGACGGGTACGGCGGCACCCTGGAGAACCGCCTGCGCTTCCCGCGCCAGGTCCTGCGCGCGGTGCTCGATGCGGTCGGCAACGACATGGCGGTGCTGTGCAAGTACAGCATCACCGAGGGCGTCAAGGGCGGGAACCGTCCGGACGACGGCATCGCCATCGCCCGGCTGCTGGAGCGCGAGGGTACGCACATGCTGGTGCTCAGCGCGGGGATGAACGCCGAGTCGATCACGACCATGTTCGGCTCTTCGTTTCCCAAGGAGAACCGGGTGCGCCCGAGCAATCCGCTGGTGGCGGCCGCCATGGCGATCCAGCAGTTGCGCGAGCCGGTGGTGGACTTTCGCGAGCTGTATCTGCTGGAGCATTCGCGGCGGATTCGTCAGGCCGTCACGTTGCCGCTGGCCTACCTGGGCGGGGTGACCAGCCTGCAGGGAACCCGTCAGGTATTGGCCGAGGGCTTCGATGCACTGGCCCTGGGGCGGGCGCTGATCGCCGAGCCGGACCTGGTGGCCAAATTCGCCTCCGGCGCTTCGAAGCGCGGCATCTGCACGGCCTGCAACCGCTGCGTGGCGATGATGTACACCCCGGGCGGCACCAGCTGCGTGCTGGGGGCGCCGGGCGATGCGCTGCTCAACGCCCAGGCGGCGGCCTCATAGGCCGAAGCGCAACGTTCGGTCCGCCAATGAGAAAGGCCCGGCCAATAGCCGGGCCTTTCTCCATCCAGTGTGCGTTAAACCTACTGCACCCTCGGCTCGCGCGGCATGCCCAGCGCCCGTTCGGCAATGATGTTGCGCTGGATTTCGTTGCTGCCGCCATAGATGGTGTCGGCGCGGGTGAACAGGAACAGCGACTGCAGGCGCGACAGCGCATATGGCCCGCCGTCGAGGATTTCCGCCTGCGGACCCAGCACGTCCATCGCCAGCTTGCCCAGTTCGGCGTGCCAGGTGGACCAGGCCAGCTTGTAGATGGTCGCCTCCCGGCGCAGGCTGCCGTCCTGCGGGCCGGACAGCATGCGCAACGAGTTGTAGCGCAGTACCCGCAGGCCCGCCCAGGCCTGGGCCAGGCGCTGGCGGATCAGGGGGTCTGTGGCGGCACCGTTGCTTCTGGCCAGGCGGATCACCTCGTCCAGCTCGTTGTGGAACTGCATCTGCTGGCCGAGGGTCGAGACGCCCCGCTCGAAGCCCAGCAACGCCATGGCGATCTTCCAGCCGTCACCCGGTGCGCCGATCATGCAGCTCGCATCGGTCTGGGCATCGTCGAAGAACACTTCGTTGAACTCGCTGGTGCCGGTGATCTGCTGGATCGGCTGCACGCTGACGCCGGGCTGGTCCATCGGCACCAGCAGGAACGAAAGACCGTGATGGCCGCGACTTTCCGGCTCGGTACGCGCCAGCACGAAGCACCAGTCCGATTCATGTGCCAGTGAGGTCCAGACCTTCTGGCCGTTGATCAACCACTTGCCGAGCGCCTCGTCGAAGTGCGCCCGGGTCTTCACCGCCGCCAGGTCCGAGCCGGCGCCCGGTTCGGAGTAGCCCTGGCACCAGAATTCACGGCCTTCGAGGATGCCGGGCAGGAAGCGCGCGCGCTGCTCGTCGCTGCCAAAGGCCACCAGGGTCGGGCCGATCAGGCCCTCGCCGATGTGGCCCATGCGACCGGGGCCGCCGGCACGCGCATATTCCTCGTAGAAGATCACCTGCTGGCTGATCGACAGCGCGCGCCCACCGTAGGCGCTCGGCCAGCCCAGGCCGATCCAGCCACCGCGGGCCAGTTCGCGCTCCCAGGCTTTGCGCTCTTCGGGAAACATGTGTTCGTCACCCGGCCCGCCACGAAAGCGCAGCGATTCGAACGGCCCGCGCAGGTGCTCGGCCAGCCAGTCGGCGACCTCCTGGCGAAAGGCCTCGTCTTCGGCGCTGAATCCGATCTTCATGCGTAGTGCTCCAGAATCAGGTGGGCCAGGCGCTCGCGGTGCTGGGCGGGGCTGCCGAGCAGTTGTTCGCCGGCGCGAGCGCGTTTGAAGTACAGATGCGGGTCGTATTCCCAGGTAAAGCCGACCCCGCCGTGCAGCTGAATCGACTCGGCGGCGCAGTGCATGAAGGCTTCGCTGGCGTGGATCTTGGCGATGGCGCTGGCTTCGCCCAGCTCACCGGCGATCGTCCGGTCGCCAGCGGGATCGAGCACCTCACGCGCCACGCACGCCGCGTAATAGCAGGCTGAACGGGCGCTCTCGATCTCCAGCATGAGGTCGGCGCAGCGATGCTTGATGGCCTGGAAGCTGGCGATGGGGCGGCCGAACTGCTGGCGTTCACCCAGGTAGGCCAGCGTCAGGTCCAGGCACTGCTGGGCGCTGCCGGTCTGCTCGCAGGCGAGCGCAATCGCGCCCAGCTGCAGCGTGCGATCGAGCAGATTCGCGCCATCGTCGGCCGTGTGCAGACAGCCATCGGCCGGCACCTTGACGGTCTCGAAGGCGACCCGGCCCAGGCGCCGGGTCTGATCGAGCGTCGGCAGGGCCCTGCGGTCGATACCGCGCTGGTTGGCCGGTACGGCGAACAGGCCGATGGACGCGCGCTCACCTTCCGGCAGGCGGGCGGCGACGATCAGCAGATCGGCCTCGGCGCCGTCGACCACCGCCTCGCAGATGCCATCCAGACGCCAGCCGTTACCCTCGGCCACCGCCTGCACGTTCTGGTCGAGCAGATGGCCCGCCCGTGAACTGGCCGAGCAGGCGAGGGTAGCGGTCAGGCTGCCACTGGCGAGTTCGGGCAACAGGCGCGCCTGCAGCTCGGCATTGCGGCTCAGCAGCAGGGCGGGGATGGCGAGACAGGCGCTGGCGAAGAACGGCGAGCCGACCAGGCGCCGGCCCATCTGCTCCAGCAGAATGGCCTGCTCGACGAAACCGAGCCCAAGGCCGCCGTGTTCTTCCGGCACGATCAGCGCCGGCCAGCACAGCTCCCCGGCGATCTGGCACCACAGCTCGCCGCTGTAGCCGTCACGTTCCATGGCCGCGCGCACAGCGGCCGAGTCAGAGGCCTTGGCGAGAAAGCCTGCGGCGCTTTCCTGAATCATCAGTTGTTCATCGCTCAGGGCGAAATCCATCGTCGGGCTCCTAGGGGCTTCGTTGGCGGCAGCCTACGGCGGGCCCCGGGAGGCGGAATCCTCGAAACGGACTATTTGCCCTCGAAGGCCGGGCGGCGCTTGTCGAGAAACGCCTGCATGCCTTCCTTCTGATCACGTGAGGCGAACAGCAGGGCGTTGGCCTTGCGCTCCAGTGCGAGCCCGGCTTCGAGCGAGGCGTCCATGCCGGCGAGGATGACCTCCTTGATCTGTTCGGCGGCCAGCGGCGGCATGGCGGCGATGAGGCGGGCCTGCTCCAGGGCGTGCTCCTGTACCTGCTCATCGGCCACCACCTCGCTGATCAGCCCGGCGATCCAGGCTTCCTCGGCGCTGATTGGTCGGCCGGTGAGGGCCATCTGCATCGCCTTGGCCTTGCCCACCGCGCGCACCAGACGTTGGGTACCGCCGATACCGGGCATGATGCCGATGCGAATTTCCGGCTGGCTGAAGCGTGCGCTCTGGCCGGCGATGATGATGTCGGCGTGCATCGCCAGTTCGCACCCGCCGCCGTAGGCGTAGCCGCAGACGGCGGCGACCACTGGCTTGGGGCAGTGCTGTATGGGCGCCCAGACCCGTTCGGTATGGCGCTGCAGGATCTCGATGGGGCCGACGCCGGCCATGCTGGAAATATCGCCGCCGGCCGCGAATACCCGCGCGCCACCGGTCAGCAGGATGCAGCGCACCGAGGTGTCCTCTGCCAGTTCGCTGAAGTGCCGGGCCAGCAGCGCCTGCAGCTCCAGGCTCAGGGCGTTGTTGACCGCCGGACGGTTCAGGCACAGGCGGGCCACGCCATCGGCGGGGCGATCGATCAGGACGCTGGGTTGTTCGGCTTGGCTCATGCGTGCCACGCTCCTCGACCGCGGGAAGGTGCGGCAATTGTTGGGGCCTGCCATGCCCGGCTCATCGTCCGTTCAGACGACGAGCCGCCTGGGCTGGCTCAATACAGTTGGGGCCATTGCTTGAACGAGGACGCAGCGATGGATGCCCCAGGCAACCTGAATTTTTCCGACAAGACCGTATTGGTGACCGGCGGCACCAAAGGCATCGGCGCGGCGATCGCCAGCCGTTTTCTGGCGGCGGGGGCGAACGTAGTGGTCTGTGGCCGCCAGGCGCCGGAGCGCCTGCCCGAAGGCGGCGGCCGAGCGGCCGAGTTCATTCCGGCGGACGTGCGCGACTGCGATTCGCTGATAGCGCTGTTCGCGGCCATCGAAGACCGCTACGGGCGTCTGGACGTGTTGATCAACAACGCCGGGGGCAGCCCGGCCGCCGAGGCGGCGACCGCCTCGCCGAGGTTCCACGAGGGAATCATCCGGCTCAATCTCATCGCCCCGCTGAACGTCGCCCAACAGGGCAACCGGCTCATGCAGCGCCAGGCCGAGGGTGGGGTCATCCTGTTCATTGGCAGCGTTGCCGCCCTGCGCCCGTCGCCCGGCACTGCGGCATACGGTGCGGCCAAGGCCGGCGTGCTCGCTCTGGTCAGTTCGCTGGCGGTGGAGTGGGCGCCTCGGGTGCGGGTAGCGGCGATCAGCCCCGGACTGATCCGTACCGAGCAATCGCATCTGCACTATGGCGATGAGAACGGGATCCAGGCGGTGGGTCGCACCATACCGGCAGGCCGCATGGGCGAGCCGGACGACATCGCCAATGCCTGCCTTTTCGCGGCTTCGCCCATGGCGACCTATTTCAGTGGAAGCAACCTGCTGCTGCATGGCGGCGGAGAGAAACCTGCGTTTCTCGATGCCGCCAACGCCGACCAGCATTGATGTAACCCGGTGATGCCGCCGTTGGCGGCGTCCAGACAGATCCATCAGGAGGCTAACTTGGCTGATCAAGAGCTGATAGAAAAACTGCGGGCCACGGTCGGACGCGAGTACGGCCGGGTGAACGCCTGGGATGAGGTCAACGCGCCGATGATCCGCCACTGGTGCGAGGTCATGGGCATCGACAATCCGCTCTATACCGACCCGGCCGCCGCGCGAGACGCCGGTTACCCGGATGTAGTGGCGCCACCCGCCATGCTGCAGGTCTGGGGAATGGCCGGGCTGGATCTGGATAACTTTGCACCAGGCTCCACCGACGCCAACGTCTTCGAGATCCTCAAGGACATCGAAGCCTATGGCTACCCCGGCGTTGTGGCGGTGAATTCCGAGCTGAGCTTCGACCGCTACCTGCACGTCGGCGAGCGCCTGTACTACCGCAGCCGTATCGACCAGATCAGCGAAGAAAAGACGACGGCGCTGGGCACCGGGTTTTTCGTCACGGCGATCATGACCTACTTCGTCGAGCAGGATGACCGTGACGACGAGCGGGTCGGCGAACTGCTGTTCCGCGTATTCAAGTTCAAGCCCGCCGAGCGACCGAAGGCCGCCGAACCCGCCGCGGCGAAAACCGACGCGCCGAAGGCGATGCGCCCACTGCCCGGCATCAGCGACGACAGCCGCTTCTTCTGGGATGGCTGCCGCGAAGGTAAGTTGCTCATCCAGCGCTGCACGGCCTGCCGGACCCTTCAGCATCCGCCGGCGCCGGTGTGCAGCACCTGCCAGAGCTTCGAGCTGGACCATGTGCAGGCCAGCGGGCAGGGCGAGCTGTATTCGTTCGTCGTGATGCACTACCCGGAAGTTGCGCCCTTCGAGCATCCCAACCCCATCGGTCTGATCGAGCTCGACGAGGGCGTGCGCCTGGTGGCGGGGCTGGTCGGTGTTGTCCCGGACGACCTCAAGATCGGTCAGCGCCTGCAGGTGGAATTCAACACCTTCGATGGGCGGCTGACGCTCCCCCAGTTCCGGCCCGTAGCCGGCTAAGGAGGCCTCATGGATTTCTCGTTCAGTGACGAGCAGCGCGCCATCGCCGAGATGGCCAACGGGCTGTTTCGTGATTACTGCACCGATGACCGCCTGCGCGCCTGGGAACTGTCCAGCGAGCCGTTCATGGGTGAGCTGTGGCAGGCCTGCGTCGAGACCGGGCTGCACGCCCTGGCGATACCGGAGGCCAGCGGCGGCAGCGGGCTCGGCATGACCGATCTCCTCTGCCTGCTGCAGGCGCAGGGCGCGAGCCTGGCCCAGGTGCCGCTGTGGCAGCACCAGCTGGTCGCGGCCACCCTGGCCGAGTGGGGCGGGCAAGCGTATGCCGCGCTCGTCGAACAGGCCGCGCAGGGCGGCGTGCTGCTGTCGCTGTCGCTTGCAGGCCTTACGGCCGGGCGTGGCATTGGTCTGCGCCTGGCATCGCGCGACGGACAATTCGCGCTGGACGGTTCGGTCGGCGCCGTACCGCTGGCTTCGCAGGCCGGCCGCTTGCTGCTGGTGGCAGAAGGACCGGAGGGAGCGTGCCTGGTCCTGCTCGACCCGCGTGCCGAAGGTATCGAACGCGTCGACGGCGTGGCCAATCATGGCCTGGCCGTGGCCGACCTGCACTGCCGAGGCGTCCGCCTGGCCCGCGAGCAGGTGCTGCCGGCCGCCGCGCTGAGCTGGCTGGAGCAGCGCGCCATCGCGGCCACGGCCGCCCTGCAACTGGGCGTCAGCGAGGAGCAGATCCACCGCACCGTGGCCTATGTCAGCGAACGACGCCAGTTCGATCGCGCCATCGGCTCGTTCCAGGCAGTGCAGATGAGCATGGCCGATTCCTACATCGTCCTCGAGGCGCTGCGTTCGTCGCTCTACCAGCTCTGCTACCGCCTGGAGCAGAACCTGGGCAGCGATTCGGAGGCACTCGCCACGCGCTACCTGGCGTGCGAAGCCGGACACCAGATCGGCCACAAGACACAACACGTCCACGGTGGCATCGGCGTCGACCTGACCTACCCGATCCATCGCTACCTGTACTGGAGCCGCGACCTCGGCCAGAGCCTGGGCGGGCCTGCCGCCACCCTCGACCGCCTCGGACAGTGGCTTGCCAACAACGACACGCTGGGATGGAAATATGACCTCGAAGAAAACCAAGGCATTCGCTGACGTCACCCTCGGCGAGAAGCTGCCGCAGCAGCAGATCCCGATCACCGTGACCCTGATTGCCGGTGGCGCCATCGCCACCCGCGACTACGTGCCGGTGCACCACGACGTCGAAGCGGCTCGCGCGCAGGGCGCCCCCAACGTATTCATGAACATCCTCACCACCAGTGCGCTGGTGCAGGGTTTCATCGAGCAGTGGAGCGGGCCACAGGCGCGTTTCTCGGACCTGAAGATCAAGCTCGGCGCGCCCAACTACCCAGGCGATTGCATGACCTTCAGTGGCGAAGTGAGCGAGCGCGACGAGGCGGCCAAATGCGTCGTCGTCAGCCTCAAGGGCAGCAATTCCATGGGCAACCACGTGACCGGAACGGTCACCGTGGCCCTGCCGTGATCAAACCGGAGGCAGCGTTCATGACCCAATCCAATCTTTCCGGCCAGGCCGCCATCGTCGGCCTGGGTGCCACCGAATTTTCCAAGAACTCCGGGCGCACCGAGCTGCGCCTGGCCATGGAGGCGACCCTCGCCGCGCTGGAGGATGCCGGCATCGACCCCAAGGAGGTCGACGGCTTCAGCAGCTATACCCTGGACAAGGTGCCCGAATTCGAGGTCGCCAGGCTGCTCGGCTGCGAGCAGGTGCGCTTCTTCTCGCAGATCCCGCACGGCGGCGGTGCCGCCTGCGCGCCGATCATGCACGCCGCAATGGCGGTCGCCACCGGTGTGGCCAAGACGGTGGTGGTCTACCGGGCGATGAACGAGCGCTCCTGGTATCGCTTCGGCAACGGCAGCTACGGCTTCGGCAATACGCCGATCTTCGAGAACGTCAACTACGGCTGGTACATGCCCCACGGCCTGCACACTCCGGCCTCCTGGATCGGCATGTTCGCCCAGCGCTACATGCACACGTATGGCGCCACCTCCGAGGATTTCGGCCGCGTGGCCGTGGCGGCGCGCGATTTCGCCGCGACCAACCCCAATGCCTTCTTCTATGGCAAGCCGATCACCCTGGAGGAGCATCAGGCCTCGCGCTGGATCTGCGAGCCGCTGCACCTGCTGGACTGCTGCCAGGAGTCCGATGGCGCCGTGGCGATGGTCATCACCTCGGCCGAGCGCGCCCGCGACCTCAAGCAAAAGCCGGTGCTGATCAAGGGCGCCTCGCAGGGCATGGCACCCGGGCAGCAGTCGATGACCTCGTTCTACCGCGATGACATTACCGGCCTGCCGGAGATGGAAGTGGTGGCCCGCGAGCTCTATCGTCAGGCCGGTGTCGGGCCGGAGGCGATCCAGACCGCAGTGATCTACGACCACTTCACGCCATTCGTCCTGCCCCAGCTTGAGGCGTTCGGCTTTGCACCCAAGGGCGAGGCCAAGGATTTCATCCGCGCCGGCCACCATGCCCGCGGCGGCAAGCTGCCGATCAACACCCACGGCGGGCAGATCGGCGAGGCCTACATCCACGGCATGAACGGCGTGGCCGAAGGCGTGCGGCAGGTGCGCGGCAGCGCCGCCAATCAGGTCGGCAACGTCGAGCACGTGCTGGTCACCGCCGGCACCGGGGTTCCCACGAGCGGCCTGATTCTCGGCGTGGCCTGAGGAGAACGACATGTTCGTTGATCTAACCGAAGAGCAAAGGGCTCTGCGCCTGAAGGTGCGGGACTATTTCAACCAACTGATCAGCCCCGAGCTGCGCATGCGGATGCGCGGCACCGAGGGCGGCGAGGAGTATCGCCGGCTTATCCGCAAGATGGGCGCCGACGGTTGGCTGGCGGTCGGCTGGCCGAAGGAATATGGCGGGCAGGGCTATGCCGCGACCGAGCAGCTTATCTTCTTCGAGGAAGCCAATATCGCCGGTGCGCCGCTGCCGTTCGTGACCATCAGTACGGTGGGTCCGGCGCTGATGGAACACGGCACGCCCCTGCAGAAGGAGCGGTTCCTGCCGGGTATCGCAGCCGGCGAGATCCATTTCTCCATCGGCTACTCCGAACCGGGCGCCGGCACCGACCTGGCTACTCTGAAGACCCATGCGCGCCTGGAGGGCGACCACTTCGTGGTCAACGGCAACAAGCTCTGGACCTCCGGCGCCGGCAACGCGGACTTCATCTGGCTGGCCGCGCGCACCCATCCCGAGGAGCAGCGCCACAAGGGCATCTCGATCCTGATCGTCGATACGCGGGACGAAGGGTTCTCGCACACACTGATCCCGACCTGCAGCATGCCGACGACAGCCACCTACTACGACAACGTCAAGGTGCCGAAGGAGATGCTGGTGGGCGAACTGCACCGGGGCTGGCGGCTGATCACCTCCCAACTCAACCACGAGCGACTCGGCCTCGGCGCCTGGGGCGACAAGGTGGTCGGGCTGTTCCGTCGTGTCTATCTCTGGGCGCGAACGCGCGACGAGAACGGTCGGCGCGCGACCGACCAGCCCTGGGTGCGTCAGCTGCTCGCCGAGTGCTATGCGCGGACCGAAGCCATGCGCCTGATCAACTTCCGCATCGCCGCGGAGCTGGAGCAGGGGCGGATGGACGTTGCGCTGGCCTCGACCACCAAGGTCTATGGCTCGGAGTCGGTCATCGAGATCCTGCGCAAGCTGACCGAAGTGGCGGGCGCGAACGGGCTGGTGCGCCCCGGCAGCTCGGCGGCGTTCCTGCTTGGCGAGCTGGAATACGAGGTGCGCGAAGCGGTGACGCAGACCTTCGGCGGCGGGGTGAACGAGCTTCAGCGCGAACTGATCGCCCAGTTCGGCCTCGGCATGCCGCGCACGTCTCGCTGACGCTCCGGCGCCGATGCGTGCCGCCGGTGGCGCCTTGCGCGGCCACCGGCGTTTGTTGGCTTCTCCCATAACAAGACGAATTCCGATGGAGCCTGTCATGGACGTTTCTTACACTCCCGCGCGCCCCTGTCGTGTCGAGGACGTGCCCGCCTGGGACATCGACACCGATGTGGCCATCGTCGGCTTCGGTGCCGCCGGCAGCTGTGCGGCCATCGAGGCGCGCAACGCCGGCGCCGCGGTGCAGATATTCGAGGTGGCCTCGGCCGCAGGCGGCAGCGCGGCGCTGTCCGGTGGCGAGGTCTACGTCGGCGGCAACGGCGGGACGGATGTCCAGCGCGCGGCGGGCTTCCGCGACGACACCGAGGACTTCTACCGCTACCTGATGATGGCCGGTGGGCCCGCCGCCGATGCCGAGCGGGTACGCCTGTACGCCGAGCAGGCGGTCGATCACTTCGGCTGGCTGCGCGAGCAGGGCGTGCCCTTCAAGGGCACCTACCTGCCGGGCAAGTGGATCGAACCGACCACGGACGACACCTTGCTTTGGTCCGGCAACGAGAAAGCCTGGCCGTTCAGTGCCGTCGCCCAGCCGGCACCGCGCGGGCACACCGCCCAGTTCGTCGGCTGGGGCGGCGGCAAGGTCTTGATGGAAACCCTCTGCGGTCGCGCGGTCGAGCTGGGAGCCCAGGTGCACTACGGCGCCCGCGCGCTGACCCTGGTGGTCGACCGACACGGTGCGGTGTGCGGCTTGGTAGTGCGGTTGGAAGGTTCACCGCGATTTGTCCGCGCCCGCAAGGGGGTGATCCTCTGTGCCGGCGGCTTCATCGCCAACCCGGACATGGTCCGCCGCTTCGTGCCGGCGGCCGAGGCCTGCCAGCAGCAGGTCACCGCCGGCAACGACGACGGCAGCGGCATCCGGATGGGCATCGCCGTGGGCGCCGCCGCGCTCAACATGCAGGAATTCTTCGCCACCTTGCCGTTCTTTCCGCCCGAGTCCCTGGTCAAGGGCATTTTCGTCAACGCAAGGGGCCAGCGCTTTATCAATGAAGACGCCTACCACGGGCGGGTTGCCCACTATGTGCTGCGCCAGCCGGAAGGTCGCGCCTGGTTGCTGGTGGACAACGGAATCTTTGGCCGGCCGATGTTGCAGCCGGACATTCCGATCGCCGCGGTCGGCGAAAGCTGGGAGGAGGTCGAGGTCGAACTGGGTCTGCCGACTGGCGCCCTGGTGCATACCGTTGAAGCCTTCAATCGCGAGGCCAGCCAAGGGCGCGACCCCCTGCTGCACAAGGCCGGCGAATGGCTGCGGCCGTTGACCGAGCCGCCGTTCGCCGCGCTGAGCTACTGCAGCGGCGACTTCGGCGCCCACGCATTCACCCTCGGCGGGCTTGCCACCCGGCCCACCGGTGAAGTGCTGGATGCCGATGGCCATTCAATCGCCGGCCTTTATGCCGCCGGGCGCACGGCGTGCGGCCTGCCGCGCTGGGGGGAGGGCTACAGCTCGGGCCTATCGTTGGGCGATGCGACCTTCTTTGGCCGACAGGCCGGGCTCCGGGCCGCCTCGGCGTGAGCTCGTCCATCCGGACGACGCGCCGCGCGCGCCTGGGTCCTAGATTCAGTCCCATCACGCCCCGACTCACAAGGACATGCGATGAGCAGCACTATCGAGCAGTTCCGCGAAGAAACCCGGGCCTGGCTGGAAGCCAACTGCCCCGCGTCGATGCGCACCCCGATGCCCGAGGACGAACTGATCTGGGGAGGGCGCGAGATCCAGTTCAAGAGCGACGATCAGCGCCTGTGGTTCGAACGCATGCGCGACAAGGGCTGGTTCGCGCCGGATTGGCCGACCGAGTACGGCGGCGGTGGACTTGACCCCGAGCAGGCGGCCGTACTGAGCAGTGAAATGCGCCGCCTGGGTTGCCGCCCGCCGCAGATCAATCTCGGCATCTGGATGCTCGGGCCGGTGCTGCTGGAGTTTGGCAGCGAAGAGCAGAAGCGCGAACTGCTGCCGCCGATGGCGCGGGGCGAGACGCGCTGGTGCCAGGGGTTCTCCGAACCCAACGCCGGCTCCGACCTGGCCAGCCTGAGAACCAGCGCGCGCGAGGATGGCGATGACTTCGTCGTCAATGGCACCAAGATCTGGACGTCCTACGGCAACAAGTCCGACTGGATGTACGCCCTGGTGCGTACCGGCCCGCAGCAGCCCAAGCACGCCGGCATCAGCCTGCTGGTGCTGGACATGAAGTCGCCCGGCGTGACCGCCACCCCGATCGACCTGATCAGTGGCAAATCCTCGTTCTGCCAGGTGTTCTTCGACGAGGTCAGGGTGCCGAAAAGGAACCTGATCGGCCCGCTCAATGGCGGTTGGACGCTGGCCAAGGCGCTGTTGCAGCACGAGCGCAAGGCCATGTCCAAGTTCAGCGAATCGGCGCTGCCCACGCACTTCGATCTGGCGGCGCACCTGCACGAGTACCTGCCGGAGCCGGCAAGCACCGGCGAGATCGCGCTGCATCAGCGTGCGGTGGCCTGCCTGATGGACGAGCACGCCTTCCGCCTGACCAACCGCCGGATGCTCGAAGGTATGCGCGCCCGGGAGGATATGTCCGGCGTCATGGCCATTTCCAAACTGGTGCATTCCGAGCAGGAACGCGACAAGTTCGAGATTCTCCTGGACCTGATGGGGCATCGCGGGCTCGGCTTCTCGACCCAGGCCCATCGCGAACGGGAAGTGGCGATGACCGGCGCTTGGCTGGCGAGCTTTGCGCAGACCATTGCCGGGGGCTCCTCGGAGGTGCAACTGAACGTCATCGCCAAGCGTGTGCTTGGTCTGCCGGATAGCAAGTAAGGAGTCCGCCGTGAGCCTGGTATACAACGAAGAACAACGACAGCTGCTCGACAGCGCCCGCGATTTCCTCGCCGCCCGCGCCCCCGTGACCTTGCAGCGACGCCTGCGCGACGAGGGCGTCGTGCTGGGCTTCGACGAGTCCGCCTGGTGCGGCATGCTCGAGCTCGGCTGGAGCGCGGTTGCCTTTCCCGAGGAGGTTGGCGGTCTGGCCTTCGGCTTCGCCGGCTACGCCCCGATCTTCGAAGAACTGGGGCGCCACCTGAGCGCTTCGCCGCTGCTCTCGAGCATCGTGCTCTGCGGCAGCCTGATCGAGGAGTTGGGCAGCGAAAGCCAGCGCGATGCGCTGCTGCCTGCGCTGGTCGGCGGCGAGCAGCGCCTGGCGCTGGCGCTGGAAGAAAGGCACCGGCATGCGCCCGAACAGATCGCCCTGCGCGCCATTGAGGAGGCAGACGACTTCGTGCTCGCCGGTCGCAAGAGCTGGGTGATCGACGCCCGCCGGGCCGGCGCCTTTCTCACCGTCGCCCGGCTCGAGGATGGCCAGCTTGCGCTGTTCCTGGTGCCGGCCGACGCCGAGGGTCTGCATATGACGCCCATGGATCTCGTCGACTCTCGCAACCACGGCACGCTGGCATTCGACAGTGTGCGCGTTCCTGCTTCGGCCCGCCTCGGCAGCGGCGACATCCGCCAGGCCCTGGATAAGGCCCTCGACCGGGGTCGCGCGTGCCTTGCCGCCGAGCTGCTGGGCATGGCCGAGCGTGCGTTCGAGATGACCCTCGACTACCTGCGTACACGGGTGCAGTTCGATGTGCCCATCGGTTCGTTCCAGGCGCTGCAGCACCGGGCCGCACGCCTGTACGTCGATCTGCAGCTGGCGCGCAGTGCCGTCATGGCGGCATTCGAAGCCCTGGAAGACGCACGAATAGAGGCTGCGGAGCGGGCGCGACTCGCCAGCCTGGCCAAGTGGAAGATGAACGAGGCAGCCCAGCGCGTCAGCAACGAGGCGGTACAAATGCACGGTGGCATCGGGGTGACCGATGAGTACGACCTTGGCCTGTACCTCAAACGCATCCGCGTGGCGCAGGTCTGCCTGGGCGATTCGGACTTTCATGTGGAGCGCTATGGCAAGACGCTGAGTTGACCTGTGTGCTCTTGGCATGCGCGACGAACACCCTCCAAAACAACAATAAATGAAGGGCCGCGCTCGGGCTTTGTCGCCCGGCCTGTGCCTGACGACAGGGGAACTGCAGATGAAGGAGCAACTCCAGCATTGGCAACAGGCGTGGCAGCGACTCATCGCACCCGGCGCGCCGTTCGAAGTCGTTGAGTCTGACGATGGTATTCGGCACTTTCGAAACGCTCCAGCTCACCTGGTCGAGGCGGTGCAGACTGGCCGGGTGTTTTCGGAGCGACCCTTTCTGCTCTGGCAGGACCAGCAACTGAACTACGGCGAGTTCTACCAGGCCGCTGATCGTCTGACCGCGCACCTGGTGCGCACATTAGGCGTGCGGCCGGGGAAACGGGTCGCCATCGCCATGCGCAACCGGCCGGAGTGGCTGGTCGCCTTCATCGCCGCGGTGCAGGCCGGCGCGGTGCCCGTGCCCCTCAATAGCTGGGGGCTGCGCGACGAGTTGCTCAATGCGCTCGAAGATGTCGAGGCGGCGGTGCTCGTCTGCGACGGGGCGCGGCTCTCCCTCGTTGCGGATGCACTGGCGACGCAGAACGTGCAGGCATTGGTGGTGGACGCCGAGGCGGGCGAGGGGGTGCTCAGCTATGCCGAGCTGCTTCGCGAGCCGGTAGAGCCGGTCACGTTGTACAGTCCGGACCCGGATGAGCCTGCGCTGATCCTCTTCACCTCGGGCACTACGCAGCGCGCCAAGGCCGTGGTCTCGTCGCATCGGGCGGTCAGTCAGGCGCTCTACGCGCTGGAGTTCCAGGGTGCCTTTGCCGGCATGACTTCCTATGAGCGCATTCGACCGCTGCTCGAATCCGGGCTTCAACCGACGCTGCTGCTGGCGGTGCCGCTGTTTCATGTCAGCGGCCTGCACGCGATGTTTCTCAATGCCCTGCGCAGCGGCAGGCGCATGGTCATGATGTACAAGTGGGACGTTGACCAGGCACTCGAGCTCGTCGCCCGCGAACGCTGTACGCAGTTCAGCGGGGCGCCGGTGATGATGCAACAGATGCTGGCTCATCCACGCTTCGCCAGCGAGGAGACCCGCAGCCTGATAGGCCTAGGCCTGGGTGGCGGTGCGGCTTCGGCGCGCCTGCTCGATCAGTTGATTGGACTGAAGCCGGATGCACTGACTGGCGCGGGTTACGGCTTGACCGAAAGCAACGGCATCGGCGCCGCCTATGCGGGCAACCAGTTTGTGGCGCGCCCCGGTAGCGCCGGCTGGGCGTTGCCGATCGTCGATATCCGCATCGGTGAAGACCCGTGGCACGCTTTGCCGCCTGGCCAGGCCGGGCCGATCTGGCTCCGGGCGCCAACGCTGATGCAGGGCTATCGCAACCGCCGAGAGGAAACCGAGCAGGCGCTGCGTGAAGGCTGGCTGTACACCGGCGACGTCGGCCTGGTCGATGAGGACGGCTTCCTGCGCATCATCGACCGCATCAAGGATCTGATCATCCGCGGTGGCGAGAACATTTCCGCGCTGGAGATCGAGCACTGCGCCTGCAGTCATCCGGCTGTGAGCGAGGCGGCGGCCTTCGCCTTGCCCGACGAGCAGATGGGCGAATGCGTGGGGCTGGTGGCCTGCCTCCATCCAGAGGCGCACCTCGGCGAAGCGCAGTTGCGCAGCCATCTGGCCGAGCGGCTGGCGGCCTACAAGCTGCCCACGCAGCTGCTGCTGCGACGGGAGCCTTTGCCACGCAACGCCATGGGCAAATTGGTCAAGCAGGAGATCAAGCAGCTGCTGCAATCTGTGCCCGAGGCTCGCTGAAGTCGGGCGTCGCCAACCGTCGTGCGCTGGCTGACGGCCAGTGCACGAACGTGCATTTCGCGCACCCGCGGCCTTCTCCATGCTGACCAGTCGGTCAATCTGTCGACGACCTCGCGCGAGTAGTCTTTCCAGACGATGTGGCGGGCGGTGTCTCTGGAAAGAATCGGTACCAGTTCCGACAGGTAACCGATGGAGACAATAACAATGAAAAAGTCTGTAGCTCTTCTCTCACTGGCGGTGGCAGTCAAGCTAGTTTCCCAAGGAGCGTTGGCCAAGGTGAGCGAGGAAGAGGCGGCTCGGCTCGGCAATGAGCTCACCTGCACTGGCGCCGAGCGTGCCGCAAATGCTGACGGCTCCATTCCCGCCTTTACCGGCAAGTACCTCGGTGAAGTGCCTGGCTGGGACCATGTGAAGCACTCGGGCGGCAAGCCGGTTGACCCGTACCCCAACGAAAAGCCGATCCTGGTGATCACGGCGCAGAACGTCGAAGAGCACGCCAAGCACCTGACCGAGGGGCAGAAGGCGATGTTCCGCAAGTACCCGGATACCTTCCGCATGGACATCCACCCGGGACATCGCGATTACCGCTACCCGGATTACGTGTGCGAGCGGGCCAAGTGGAACGCGCTGAACGCCGAGGTGGTGAATGACGGCATGGGCGTGGAGGGCATCGGCCAGGTGATGTTCCCGATTCCGAAGAATGGCTACGAACTGCTGTGGAACCATCAACTGCCGGCCCGGGCCTGGACCGAGGATGCCGTACGCGACCTGGCCTCCGTGATGCCCGACGGTAACATTGGCTGGGGGCGCACGCACATGAAGGGACTTTCGCCGGCCAACCACCCGACCGAGACGCCATATACCAAGACCGGCGTCCAGGCATACTCCTACAACTACACCATGCTGCCGACCCGCGACCGCGGCACCGCGATCGCCGCGCATGAGCCCTACAACTTCACCACCAGCACGCGCACGGCATGGTCCTACAATCCGGGCACCCGCCGCGTAAGGCAATCGCCCGGCTACGGCTACGACCAGCCAATGGCCGGCAGCAACGGCACCATGATCGTGGACGAGGACCGTCTGTTCAACGGCGGGCCGGAGCGCTTCGAATGGAAGATGCTTGGCAAGCGTGAGATCTACATTCCCGCCAACGCCTACAAGATCAACAGCGCCGACACCAAGTACGCCGACCTGCTGACCCCCCATCACCCCAACCCGGATTTCCAGCGCTACGAGCTGCGTCGGGTCTGGGTGCTGGAAGCGACCCTGAAGGAGGGATACCGCCACGTCTACGGCAAGCGCGTGATGTTCATCGACGAGGACACCTGGCACGGCGTGCTGGCCGACCACTACGACACCCGCGGGCAGCTGTGGAAGTACGCCTCGACCAGTTACTACTACCACCCGGACATGAGTGCCTGGCAATCCGGCGCGGCCTTCTATCACGACCTGAGCACCGGGCAGTACCTCGCCTATGCGCTCACCAACGAGTCGCACAAGGGACCAATCCTCAACGAAGGCAAGTTCACGCCCAACATGTACACGCCGGACGCCCTGCGCGCGGCCGGTCGCTGAGCAGTGAACTGAAGGAAAAGCCGGCGCCTGGGCGCCGGCTTTTTTATGTGTGGCGGACTGGTTGCCGAACGCGGCCTCGGAGCTCCAGCGTGCTAAACCACCGGCGTTAACACAGGCTGTCCGGAAAAGTGAGCGGCCAGATTGTCAAAGACCAAGTCCGCCATAGCCCGAACGGTCGCCTCCGTAGTGCTCGCCATGTGCGGGCTCAGCACCACATTGGGTAGCTCCAGCAGTGCCGCGGGTACCCTGGGTTCATCACGAAACACATCAAGGCCCGCAGCGAGAATCTTGCCTTCGCGCAGCGCGCGCACGAGCGCCTCCTCGTCGACGATGGTGCCGCGAGCAATGTTGACAAGTACGCCTGTAGGGCCGAGTGCATCTAGCACGGCACCATTGACCATGGCCTGAGTGGCAGGCCCGCCCGTTGCGCAGATCACCAGAAAATCCACGTCTGCGGCCAAACCCTGAACGTCGCTGTACCAGCGGTAGGGCACGCCGGTTTTTTGCGTGCGTCCGGTGTAGGCGATGCTCATGCCGAACGCCTCGGCCCGCACGGCTAATGCACTGCCGATTCGACCTAAGCCGACAATCCCCATTCGTCCGCCGGATACTCTTCTCGTCGTGGGATAGCGGCTGGACGTCCACCCGCCCTGACGAACAAATCGGTCGGCGGAAAGCAGCTGACGTGTAGCGCATAGCAACAACGCCATGGCGAAATCCGCGATGTCTTCGGTAGACAGGCCAGGGGTATGGGTGACGCGCACGTTATAGTCGTGAGCCGCGCCAAGGTCGATCCCGTCGTAGCCGACACCCAGCACCGCGATGATTTCAAGCGCTGGCCATCGAGCGATCTCCTCGCGCGTCAGGATCGATTCGCCGGTTGCGATGATGCCGCGGACGACCGGAGCCAGCGCTATGGCGCTTTGTTCGTCCAGTTGCGATTGTTCGTGGCAGTCGAAATGTGCCGCCAGACGATCATTCAAACTGGCCGGTAACGGTGACAGCAGCAATAGAGTTGGCTTCATGATGTAGGAGATTCCAGAAGGCGGAAATGCCAGCGGCCATGGCGGTGTTGGCGCCATGGCCGCTGTTAACGAAGATGGCCGTTTACTCGAGTACGCTGGGATCGCGCCGGATTTCCTCGCGGGCCATCGCTTCCCATAGGAAGGGAAAGCCATTCGAGTCCGTGCGTTCACCGGTCGCGCGGGCAACGTTGATCGGCAGCGGCGAGCCGCCGCCTAGCGATTCAACCCGCCAGGCCAGTCGGCTGCGCCATTCCAGGGTGATTGCGCGCAAGTGCGCTTGACGCACCCCGTTGGCAACGACCAGCACGCCGTGGTTGGCCAGCATGGCCCATTTTTGAGTGCCCAGGGCCTCCACGCAGGCGCGCCCCAGGTCGAGGTCTTCGACGGTGCCGCGGTACTCGTCATAGAGCACCGGATCCGTATCGACCAGGGCTGAGGTCTGGTCGTAGATAGGCGGGACGCGCCCGACTGCCGACCAGACCGAACCCCACTGGGGGTGATTGTGGATCACCACGTTCACATCGTGCCGAGCAGCATGTAGATCGATATGCAGGTTTATGGCTGGGGTGATGTTCCATTCCCCCTCGATCACCTTGCCTTTTGGGTCGAGCCGTACGATGTCTGAAGCAGTCACCTCGCCCCAGGTGAGTTCCCAAGGGTTGGCAAGGTAACTGCCGTCACCCTGGCGAAGGGTTATGTGGCCTGCGATATGGTCGTTGTAACCCTCGCGATACAACACCCGGCACAGCAACGCGACCGTTTGACGTGGCGTCAACTCGGGCAAGAGCGCATGCCGACCAGGCTTGGGCGTGTAGCGAGCCAGCAACTCGCGATTAAGCGAATCGTTCAACATGGGTATACCTCGTTAGGGCGCCCCGAGACGGGGGCGATCAATCAGCGAACCAGGCTGCGGTCGAAGACCGAGGCGCGGTGCATGCGGCGCTGGTGGGGTTGGTAATCGAGGATGGCGTTGTGAATCACACTGCGGTTATCCCAGATCACCATGTCACCGACCGCCCAGCGATGGCGGAAGCCGAAGTGGACCTGCTGGCAGTGAGCGTGTAGGTAAGCAAGGACCGCATCGCTTTCCGGGACTGCCAGGCCTTCGATGTGGGTTGTGTAGGTCGGGCTCAGATACAGTGCCTTGCGGCCTGAAACCGGATGCGTGGTGACGAGCGGGTGCAGATGCCGTCGTTTGGTGTTGATCACCTCAAGGTAGCGCTCGTAACTGACTACGTTCTGGCGCAGTGCGGCGGTCATCGGACCGTTCATGTCGTGCCAGGCGCTCAGGCCGTCAAGATAGCGCTTCATGCGCTCTGACAGTGCGTCGTACGCAGAGGTCATGCTGATCCAGCAGGTGTCGCCGCCACAGGGTGGCAGTATTTGTGCGTGTGTCATGGTCACGATAGGCGGGCTTGGCAGAAAGCTCTCATCGTGGTGCCACATGTCGGCGCGGTCGCCCAACTTTGAGTCGATCACGGTTATCTGCTCGAAGCCTTCGCCCAGGTTTGGATAGAAGGTGTGAACTTCGGGTTCGCCAAAGTGTTGAGCAATCGCAAGCTGTTGTGCCGGTCGAAGATCAGGAACGTGCAGCACAAGTGCTTCGTGTTTGACCAGTGCCGCCTCGAGCGCGATCAGCGTTTCCTTTGATTGAATCGCGGCAGGATCAAGATCTAGAACTTCGGCGCCAAGGTTGGGGCCCAGTGGCTGGATTGTTAAGGTGGATGGCATACGATCTCCCGTTTAATTGGTGCTTTTTGTAATGCAGTCAATCGCGCGTTTACCGGCATTGCCTGGTTGACGGTGAAGATCATAGAAGGGTTGATGCAGTCGATACACTCGTGTTCCGTTGGTGCTTTGCCAGCTAGCAAGCCTTTGATTTTTGTGCGATAAAAATGCCTGCTCTTTTTGAGTTCAGGCCGACCCTCGGATTTTTATGAATAAAAAAGACAACGATCCGTCAATCGATACTGGGCCAATGCCCTCGCAGCTGCCCGCGCTGCGTAAGCGGCCGGCGCAATCTCGTTCTCGTGCACTGGTTAGTGCCGTAGAGCAGGCCTGCCTAAAAATCCTGGATGAGGGTGGTGAGGAAACCCTAACTATTTCTCGGATTTCGGAAGTTTCGGGAGTTGCTGTCGGATCTATCTATCAGTACTTTCCAAACAAGGACGCTATTATTACGCTGCTGTACGAACGTGTTCTTGATGAAGAGTCGGAACAGTTGCTGGGCATGCGTGAGCGCTTGGTGGGTTTGTCGCTTGAATCGGCGCTTCGGAAGATTTTCGCGAACATTATTCGAGTTGAAACGCGACTATTCAAATTGAACAAGGCGTTTCACTTGCGTTATCACTCAGCGCTTCATCTCGGGATGTGGCGCGGGCCATATCACACGAAACGGGAGTTCATCGAGGCGACGTGGTTGCCGCTGTTGAAAATGTACGAGCATGAGATCACTGCAGCGGATCTTCCGCTGGCGGCGTATCTGCTTGGACAGGGGATGCGCGGCGTGATCCTGTCCGTGCTGGAGGACACTCCGCAGCAGCTGGAGAACCCGGCGTTGGTTGACAGCCTTGTCGCTATGGCGGTGGGTTGTCTTCGGCCTTCGGCAACGGGCTAGCCATCGATCGACCTTTTGGGTTGTCAGCGCCAACAACTCAGGAAAGGCCCCGGCGTTGCACGGGGCCTCAGATAAACGGACAGAACCCCGGTTACACCCTCAGCGCGACCTCCGCCGCGCTATGTATCGCCCCGTCGATATAGCCGAGTTCGCCGCAGTCGCCGATCCGTTGTACCGATAGGCCGGCAGCTGCGAGCTGGGTTGCGAGGCTGTCGTCGGGTTCGGCGCCCATGGCCATGACAACGGAATTGGCCGGCAGGCGCTGGCTGTCGCCGTTGCTGTCTCGGTAGTCGACGCCACTGTCGTCGATGCGCGTGACGCTGACATCGGCCATGAGCGGCACCTGATGGCTGCGCAGGTTGTCGAGCACGCGCCAGCGTCGGACGATGGCCAGTTCACGGCCAAGGCGCGAGCCGGGTTCCAGCACGGCGACCTGGCGTCCGCGCTCGATCAGGAACTCGGCGAGTTCCAGGCCGACCAGCCCGCCGCCAATGATGACGATACGCTTGCCCAGCGGCATCCACAGGCGCGACAACGCCTGGATGGCTTCGGTGCTGTTGGTCGCGCCGGTGAGGCTGCCGGCTTTCATCAGGGTGCGCTGGGTCAGCGACAGTTTCTGCTTGGCGATCTCTTCGGCGCGGTCGCCGGTCATCAGCCTGCGCAGCTCGTCACCACTCCAGACGTGCTTGAGGTCGGCACCGGGAATGGCCGGGGCGGATCGGCGGGCGCCGCTGGCGACGAGCACTTCGTCGACCTCCAGGTCGTGCAGAAGCCCGGGGGTAGCAGTCGTGCCAAGACGCACATCGATGGGCAGGCTGCGTACTTGATGCACCAGGTTGTCCAGCAGGCGGCCGTTCTCGTGGTAGGCGAGGGCGGCAAAGAACAGCGTGCCACCGAGCCGCTCGCTGCGCTCCAACAGGGTGACCTTGTGCCCGCGCAGACTGGCGATCCGCGCGGCTTCGAGACCCGCCGGGCCACCACCGACCACGGCGATATGCCGCGGCTGCGCGGCGGGCATGATGACGGCTTCGTGCTCGTGGCCGGTGAAGGCATTGACGGCGCATCTGACCCGCCGGTTGATGAAGATCTGGCTGACGCAGGTGTAGCAGTAGATGCACGGGCGAATGCTGTCGGGGTCGCCGGCGGCCAGCTTGTTCGGCAGTTCCGGGTCGGCCAGCAGCTTGCGCGCCATGGCGACGAACTCGCACTTGCCGTCGGCAATGGCGCGATCGGCGACGTCAGGTTCCAGGCGGCCGACGGCGATCACCGGCACGTCCACTGCCTTGCGCACTTCGGCGGCCCACTCCAGATAGGCGGCCGGTTTGTGCACCAGCGGCGCGTCGGTGAAGGCGGTGCCGGTGGTGACCTGCGCATAGGCGGACACCGACACGGCGTCGGCGCCGGCGCGCTCGGCCATGCGCGCGACCTTGCAGGTTTCCTCAAGGGTGATGCCGCCCGGCGTGTGCAGCTCGTAGGCGTCGAGGCGCAGCCAGACGCCGAAGTCATTGCCCACGCGCCGCCGGGTTTCGGCCAGTACCTCGCGCAGCAGGCGGCTGCGGTTTTCCAGGCTGCCGCCGTATTCGTCATCGCGCCGGTTGTGATAAGGCGAGAGGAAGCCGGCGATGATGTAGTTATGCGCCGCGTGAATCTCTACCCCGTCGAACCCGGCCTGCTGTGCGCGCACCGCGGCGGCGGCGAACCACTCGACCATCTGGGCGATGTCATCGCGGTCCATCACGCGGATGCGCGGGCCCGAGCCGATGCCACGGGAGGAGCTGACGAAGTTTTCAAGTTCCTCCGGCGTCAGCGCCGCCATGATGTCGCTGTTCACCCGGCTGGGCATCGAGGGCACCCAGAGTTCGCGCCCGGCGGCCATGTCGCGCACCGAGACCTTGCCGGCGTGCTGCAGCTGCATGGCGATCTTCGCGCCATGTTTGTGGACGCGCTTGGCCAACTGGGCGAGGCCAGGGATGAAATCGTCGCGCGAGACGCCGACCTGCCAGGGCTCGGCGGTGCCGGCCGGGTAGGCCACAGCGCACACGCCCATGATCAGCAGGCCGGCGCCACCGGCGGCGCGGGCTTCGTAGTAGGCCTGGATGCGCTCGCCGCAATGGCCGGTTTCCTCGGCGAAGTTCGACCCCATGGGCGCCATGACGATGCGGTTGCGCAGCGCGAGTGTGCCCAGCCGGCCAGGGGAGAGCAGGTGCGAATAGTCGGTCATGTGTGGCTCCTTGCGGTGGGCTGGCGACAGCTGTCCGTCCTCAGTCTTCCTGCAGGAATTCGAGGCACTGGCGGTTGAACAGATCGGGATGCTCGACCTGCACCCAGTGGCCGCACCGGTTGAGCAGCGTGAAGCGGGCGTTGCGCGCGTGCTGCAGGATCTTGAACACGCCGCTCGGCGGGTTGAACAGGTCGTTGCTGCCCCAGAAGCCGAAGATCGGACAGGTCAGTTCGCCAAGGCGTTCGGTCATGTTCGGCACCATCATGGTGGTGAACAGGTTGGCCGGCTGGGTCACGGCCACGGCGACGCGTTCGGCCAGTATCGACTCGGGCAGATTGGCGGGGACGAAGACCTGCAGCTCCATCACGTGGCGCATCTGCTCGATGCCCATCGGCCCGGCGGCGTAGGTCTCGACCATGCGCTGGATGCCCTGCATCTGGAAGTAGGTCTCGCGCTCCTCGACGCCGCCCGGCGCCATGAGAATCAGCTTCTCGACCCGCTGCGGGTGGGCCAGGGCGGTACCCAGCGCAATGGCGCCTCCGAGCGAGTTGCCGAGCAGGGTGCAGCGCTCGATGTCCAGCGCCTCGAGCAGGGCATGCAAGTGACGAACGAAAAAGTCGAGGTTGTACTGGGCGTCGGCGGGCTTGTCGGAGCGCCCGAAGCCGGGCAGGTCGACGATGATGTTGCGGTAACCGGCTCGCTCGAAGACCGGGTAGTTGCCTTTGAAATTGCTGTAGCCGCTGGCTCCCGGGCCGCTGCCGTGCAACCAGACTACGATCGGGCCCTCGCCAACATCCAGATAGTGCAGGGTCAGGCCGGTGGAGAGGGTGACGTGCTTGCCGGTCGGCAGGGGCAGGTCGTGGCTTTGCTCGATCATCGGAAAGGTCCTTCAGTTAGACAGTGACGGCGTCTGCTTGGGCCAGCTGATTGGCAGGCAGGTCGAGGGTCTGGCGGCGATAGCGAGGCACCGCCAGCGATAGGCAGACCACGGGTGCCAGTAGCAGGGCAATGGTGCTGGCCATGGCGTAGCGCAGGGCCTGGTCGCCAATGGCGGTGTGGTAGAGGTCGCTCAGCGCACCGACCACCAGGGGGCCGACGCCCACGCCGACCAGGGTGACGCCCATCAGGAACAGGGCGGTGGCTTGCGCCACTTTCGCAGGCGGGAACAACCCGCTCATGGCACCGAAGCAAGGCGTGGTCCACCAGGTCGCGAAGAAGGCGAAGCCCATATAGAAGAGAAACGCCGTGGGCACGCTGATGCCGGCGACCTGAAAGGCCCCGCCACTGGGCCAGAGGAAGAACAGCAGCCCGAAGGGCACGCTGACCAGCGTGCCAAGGGCCGCGACGCCGACCTGCCAGCCGGCATCGCGGGCCATCAGCCGGTCGGTGACGAAGCCGCAGGTGAGCGTGCCGATGGCCGCGCACAACCCGCCAACGATGCCGATGAGAAAGCCGGCCTCCTGGATGCCCAGCCCATGCGAGCGGATCAGGAAGCTCGGGTTCCAGGTGCCGACAGCGTTGCCGGCCACCGCGGCCAGGCTGCCGGCCACGAGAATCAGGCGGTAAGACGAGACGCCGAGCATGCTGCGCAGCGTGGCCATGAAGCGCTCCTGGCGCACCTGCGGCGAGGACAGCGAAGCCGGTCGCGGCGCCCTGACCGTGAAGGCGAGCAGCAGGCCGATGAGAATGCCCGGCGCACCGATCACCAGGAACGCGGCACGCCAACCATAGTGCTCGGCGATCCAGCCGCCGGCGCCGAGGCCCAGGGCAATGCCGATCGGCGGGCCCATCATGAAGATCGACAGCGCGCGCGAGCGCAGGCGCGCCGGGTACAGGTCCGCGACCATCGCCACCGAGGGTGCCGATCCGCCGGCTTCGCCCACGGCAACCAGGATGCGGAAGGCCAGCAGCATGCCGAAGCTGGTCGCCACGCCGCAGAGCATGGTCATCAGGCTCCAGGCGATACACGACAGCGCCACTACCGGCTTGCGCCCAATGCGATCGGCGAGCCGCCCCATGGGCAGGCCGAACACCGTGTAGAACAGCGCGAACGCCACCCCGGTGAGCAGGCCGATCGCCGTGTCGGACACGCCGAATTCGAGCTTGATCGGCTCGATGAGGATGGAGACGAGGTAGCGGTCGATGTAGTTGCAGACGTAGATGATGGCCAGCACGCACAGGGCGTAATGACTACGCCAGGTGACTTGCGATGAGCTGCTCACGGTAGGCGTTCCTGTCTTGTTCTTGTAAGGGTCGGGACAGGATGTTCAAGGGTTCGCAGGCAAGCATCGTCCGTTCAGACCAGCTTCTGCACGCCGCGTCCAACGAATGACTCATTAGTCTCAACGGACGATGTTCGGTCGCGGCGCGCCATGAATCATCCGCTCCAACGCAATGGGCTGGTCCGGCTCCACGCCGACGGCCTTGGACAGGAGGAGCGGGCATGAAACTCGAAGGCAAGATCGCGCTGGTGACCGGCGCCGCGCAGGGCATGGGGCGCGCCATCGTGCGGCATTTTGCCGAGCAGGGCGCCACCGTGTATGCGGTGGATATCAACGTCGACGCGCTCGAAGAGACCGTCGCCGGCCTGGCCGAACGCGGCGTCGTCCAGCACTGCAACGTGGCCGACGAGCACTCGGTTTGCGCCGCCTTCGAGCGCATCGCCGTCGAATCGGGACGGCTGGACATCCTCGTCAACAACGCGGGCATCGGCTCCCACGACACTTTTCTCGATACCCCGCTGGAGCACTGGAACCGCGTGCTCGGCGTGAACCTCACCGGCGCCTTCCTGTGCAGTCGCGAGGCCGCCCGCCTGATGAGCCGGGCCGGCTCCGGCGCGATCGTCAATCTGGCCAGCACAGCGGCCATAACCGGCGAAGGCCCCAGTCACTACTGCGCGAGCAAGGCCGCAATCATGGGCCTGACCCGCAGCACCGCGCGTGAGCTGGCCGCCAGCGGCATTCGCGTGAACACCCTGGTTCCCGGCCCGACCGACACGCCGATGATGGCCGGCATCCCCGCCGAATGGATGGAGTCGATGGTCAAGGCCATCCCGCTCGGGCGCCTCTGCCAGCCGGAGGAAATCGCCCGCGTCGCGGCGTTCCTGGCCGGCGACGACGCCAGTTTCATCACCGGACAGAACATTGCCGTCAACGGCGGCATGTCCTTCATCTGAGGAGCTGCACATGACATCACGCATGGCTGGAAAAATCGCATTCGTCACCGGGGGTGGCTCGGGTATCGGCGCGGCCACGGCCAAGCGCCTGGCGCAGGAGGGCGCTACGGTCATCGTCTGCGGCCGCCGCGAGGCGCCGTTGGCCGAAGTCGTCGAAAGCATCCGCCAGTCTGGCGGCAAGGCCGAGCTCAAGGTGGCTGACGTCAGCAACGAGCGCGCCTTCGTGAGCGCCATCGAGGAAGCGGCAGCTGAGCATGGCCGCCTCGATGTGATGGTCAACAACGCCATGGCTTACACCTGGGGCAGCGTCGACAGCATGTCTACCGAAGACTGGCACGCCAATTTCTCCACAACGGTAGACGGCACCTTCTGGGGCACCCGCACGGCGATGCGCCTGATGAAGGACAGCGGTGGCGGCTCGATCATCAACATTGCATCCATCTGCGGCCTGTTCGGCACGGCCTGGATGTCCGGCTACTCGGCGGCCAAGGCTGCCGTGATCAACTTCAGCCGCGCCGTGGCCTCCGAAGGAGCGGCCTGCGGTGTGCGCTGCAACGTGGTGGTGCCCGGCGTAGTGGCGACGCCTGCGACCGCCGGGATGCTCTCCGATGACCAAACCCGGGCCAACACCGAAAAGCTGATTCCGATGCGCCGTGTCGCGCGCCCGGAGGAGCTGGCCAACGCCGTGCTGTTTCTCGCTTCCGACGAAGCCTCCTACATCACCGGCGCCAGTCTGCCCGTCGACGGCGGGCGCAGTTCGGATCTCTACACGGTTCTCGAATGAGGCCGTGCTCCGTGCAACCGACTCGACACCAGGGTGACCCCATGGACCAAGCACTTCTGCAGCGCCTCGACCGGCTGGAGTCGATCGAGGCGATACGGCAACTGGCGGCCAGGTATTCCCTGTCGCTGGACATGCGCGACCTCGACGCCCACGTCAATCTGTTCGCGCCGGACATCCGCGTCGGCCGCGACCAGGTTGGCCGCGCGCACCTCAAGGCCTGGGTCGATGAGACCCTGCGCCACCAGTTCACCGGAACCTCTCATCACCTCGGCCAGCACGTCATCGAGTTCGTCGACGCCGACCACGCGATCGGCGTCGTGTACTCGAAGAACGAGCACGAGGCCGGTGCCGAGTGGGTAATCATGCAGATGCTCTATTGGGACGACTACCAGCGCATCGACGGTGAGTGGTATTTCCGCCGGCGGCTGCCCTGCTACTGGTACGCGACCGACCTGAACAAGCCGCCGATCGGCGACATGAAAATGCGCTGGCCGGGGCGCGAACCCTATCCGGGCACTTTCCATGACCTGTTCCCGTCGTGGAAGGCGTTCTGGGCCAACCCGCCCGCCCGGGATGCCCTGCCTGAAGTGGCCGAGCCAGCGCCGCTGGAAGGCTTTCTGCGGCATATGCGCGGCGACACGCCGGCACCGCGCATTCGCGTCCGCTGAGAGGGCCCGCCAATGAACGCACTTTTTCGGCCGGCGCGCTTCGGTGAGCTGGAACTGGCCAATCGCATTGTCATGGCGCCGATGACCCGCAGCCGCGCCAGCAGCGGCCATGTGCCGACTGTCGTCATGGAGGATTACTACGCCCAGCGGGCCAGCGCCGGACTGATCATCGCCGAAGGCACCGCGCCTTCCGCCGATGGCATCGGCTATTGCCGCACGCCGGGCATCTACAGCGACGAGCAGATTCAGGCCTGGCGCAAGGTGACCGATGCGGTGCATGCGCGTGGCGGCCGCATCGTCCTGCAGTTGATGCACTGCGGTCGGGTCGCCGCGCAGGCCAACAAGCCGGCCGGCACGCGCAGCGTCGCGCCCTCGGCCGTGGCGGCCAGGACGCAGCTGTATACCGACAGTCACGGCATGGTCGATACCGATCTGCCGCACGCGCTCACTCTGGATGAGATCACCGGGGTCATCGGCGACTACCGCCAGGCAGCACTCAACGCCCGCGCGGCCGGCTTCGATGGTGTCGAGCTGCACGGTACGAGCGGCTACCTGCCGATGCAGTTCATCGCGACCAACAGCAACGTACGCGACGACCGCTACGGCGGATCGCTGGCCAACCGTATTCGTTTCACGCTGGAAGTCCTGCAGGCCATGGCCGAGGCCATAGGAGCGGGGCGCGTCGGCCTGCGGCTCTGCCCGGGCAACCCGTACAACGACGTCGAAGACCCAGACCCGCGGGCCACCCTCGAAGCGCTGCTTGCCGGCATCGACGGCCTGGATCTGGCGTACCTGCACATCATGCGTTCACCCGTGCCGGGCCTGGACGCCTTCGCCATCGCGCGGCAGGGCTTCGGCGGTGCGCTGATAGCCAATGACGGTTTCGATGGCCAGAGCGCAGCACAACACATCGCGAGCGGCGCTGCGGAGGCGGTGTCGTTCGCCCGCCACTACATCGCCAATCCGGACCTGGTGGAGCGCCTTCGCGAGGGGCGCGCACTGGCTCGCTTCGACCGGCACACCCTCTACTCGCCCGGGCCCGCTGGCTACAGCGATTACCCGAGCGGGGTTACCGAACCAGCCCTGGAGTAACCCATGAGCACCACCGGAATAGCAAACAAACAAGAACAACACCTGCAGTCCGCCGTGGTTCCGCGAGAACAGACCCAGCAGATCCTCAACCGGCGTGCGGCTGCCGCCGGCGCGATCAAACCGAAGGACCTCTATACCCTGGCCGACCGCCTGGAAACACAGGCGGCGAGCTTCGGCCAGCGCGACTTTCTGATCTACAAAGGCCGTCGCTACAGCTACGCCGAGGTCGACGCACGTGCCTGTGTGTTCGCCCACGCGCTGCGAAACAAGGGGCTGCAGCGCGGTGATGTCTGCGCGTTGGCGATGGAAAACCGGCCAGAATTCTTCTTTGCCTGGTTCGGCATGGCCAAGCTCGGCGTCGTCGCGGCCTTTATCAATCACCACGCGGCCGGCGCGCCACTGTTGCATGCGCTGCAGAGCACCGCTGCCAAGGCGGTGGTGGTCGGTGAGGAGTGCCTGCAGCCGTTTGCCGACACACCCGAGACCGCGCGCTATCCGCTGCTGCTGGTGCGCGACGAGGAGACTCCGGCGGCCGAGCCGCTACTCCGATTGACCGATCGCGACTTCGCCGACGCGGTAGCCGGTCCGGGCGTTTCGGCGGTCGATCCGGCCTGGCGTGCCGGCATCCGCGCCGAAGAAACCATGCTGCTGATCTTCACTTCCGGCACCACCGGACTCCCCAAGGCGGCCCGCTACAGCCACATGCGCTGGCTGAGTTCGGGCGACGTGATGCAGGTGACGCTCGATGCGACGCCGGATGACGTCTTCTATTGCTGCCTGCCGCTATACCACGGCGCGGCGGCCACGTCGGTCACCTCCACGGCGCTCAAGGCCGGTGCCTCGATCGTGGTGCGGCGCAAGTTCAGCGCCAGCGAGTTTTGGGTCGACGTGCGCTCCTATCAGGTCAGCATCTTCCAGTACATCGGCGAGATCTGCCGTTACCTGCTCAATCGCCCGCCGCAGCCGGACGAGCGCCGCCACAGCCTGCGGTGCATGCTTGGCGCAGGCCTGACCCCGGAAACCTGGCAGCGCTGGATCGAGCGCTTTGGCAATCTGCCGGTTTTCGAGGGTTGGGGCTCCACGGAGGCCAACTGCGCCATCATCAATCTCGACAATCGCCTGGGCTCCTGCGGCCGGGTACCGTATTGGGAAAAGACCAATGTCCGGTTGATCCGCTACGACAGCGAGAACCAATGCCATCCGCGCGACGAGCAGGGCTTCTGCATTCCTTGCCAACCGGGCGAGGTGGGTGAGGCGGTTGCCTTCATCGTCGACCATCCGGAGATCGGTGCCGGGCGTTTCGAAGGCTATACCTGCCCCAAGGCTACCGAGAGCAAGATCCTGCGCGGTGTGTTCCAGAAGGGAGACGCCTGGTGGAGTTCGGGCGACCTGCTGCGTTACGACGAAGAAGGCTACTGCTACTTCGTCGACCGCATCGGCGATACCTTCCGCTGGAAAAGCGAAAACGTCTCGACCCAGGAAGTGGCCGACGCGCTCGGCGATTTCCCGGGCCTGGAGCTGATCAACGTTTATGGCGTCAAGGTGCCGGGGCACGAGGGGCGGGCCGGCATGGCCGCGCTGCTGATGCAGCCGGGGCAGGCCTTCGATCCCGCAGCGTTCTATCAGCTCACCTCGTCGCGCGTGCCACGTTATGCCGCGCCCGTGTTCGTGCGGGTCTGCGCCAGTGCGGACATGACCAGTACCTTCAAGCTGCGCAAGGTCGACCTGCAGCGCCAGGGCTACGATCCGCGGCAGTTCGACGATCCGCTGTTCATCCGTGACGAGGCCTCCGCCAGCTACCAGCCTTACAGCCCCGAGGTGTTGGCCGCCAACGGCCTGGCGCCGTTCGCAAGCGAGTCATGCTGATGAGCGCGCCATCGCAGGGCCACGAGCAGCGGGAGGGTTTGCGCTTTCCCTGGCTGGAGCCGCCGGCCGCCGGGGAGGTGCAGGAAGTGGCCGACGGCGTGCTCTGGCTGCGCATGCCGCTGCCGTTCGGGCTGGACCACATCAACCTCTATCTGCTTCGCCACGGTGAAGGATGGGTGGTTGTCGATACCGGCCTGGCGGTGCCCCGCAGCCGCGAGGTGTGGGAAAAGGTGTTCGTTGAGGACATGGGCCGTCTGCCGGTGCTGGCCGTGGTCTGCACCCACTTCCACTTCGACCACAGCGGATTGGCGGCCTGGCTGACCGAGCGCTTTCGCTGTCCGCTGTACATGACGCGTGGTGAGTTCCAGGCGCTCTACGTCACGCCGGACGGCCGTGAGCCGGGCTGGGAATTCCATGACTTCTATCGCCGCGCCGGCCTGGATGACGAACAGATCGCCTCGCTGCTGCCCACCATCGAGGGCATGCGCTTCGACGGCGGGCTGCCGCGCAGCTACCGCCGCCTGCGCGACGGGGACTGGTTGAAGATCGGTGGCCGACACTGGCAGGTGGTACTCGGCGCCGGCCATTCACCCGAGCACGCCTGTCTGTTCAGCAAGGATGACCCGTTGCTGATCGCTGGCGATCAGGTCCTGCCGCGGATCACCTCCAGTGTCCTGGTCGGGGCGAACGAGCCCTATGCCAATCCGCTGGGCGACTGGCTGGATTCCCTGCGCCGCTTGCGTGCCCTGCCCGACGAGGCCCTGGTGCTGCCCGCTCACGAGAGGCCGTTCTTCGGTCTGCACCAGCGTCTCTACCAATTGCAGAAACATCACGAACACCACCTCGACACCCTCATGGAGCGGCTCCAGGGCGCGATGACTGCAGCCGAGATCCGCCCGCTGCTGTTTCCACGGATCAAGGGGCCATTCGACCTGCTGATGTCGCTGGGCGAGACGCTTGCCCACATCCATTACCTGGTCGAAGAGGGCGAGTTGGCACGCGAGTTCGAGGCGGGCGCCTGGCGCTTCCGTTGTGTGGGCACTGGCCTGGAGTCGACAGAGCTGCCGGGTGACATCCACGTCTGAGCGACGGGAATTTTGCAGGAAGTACCTAACGGTCTTTGACCACCACTCGGGAGATACACGATGAACAACAATAAGAAACTGTTTCCTGGCCGTCAGGCGCGTGAGTCCCGCATCGCGACGCTCGCCTGGGCGGTGTGCCTGGTGTCTCAGGCGCCGGCAGCCCTGGCAGGCGACACCATCTTCTACGACAACGGTGCGACACTGGACTGGAGCCTGATCACTGCTTACGGCATCGGCATGCGGGCCGAGAAGCAGGATGACGCCTTGCTTCGCGACATCAATGCCGACGACGGCAATCGCAACTTCGACCGCGGCAGCCTGGTGACCCATCGCGTCAGCGCACTGGGCGAGATGATCGTGCGCAAGGACAACTACGGCGCCGTGGTCCGCGCCAGCGTCTTTTACGACGATGCCTATCACGGCAAGAACGACCATGACGCCCCGGAGCGGGTGAACAAGTTCGGCGATTACAACGAATTCACCAGCGGCACCGAGTACTACGCTGGCGAGCGGGCGCGTTTCCTCGATGCCTATGTGTTCAGCGGCTGGCGCTTCGACAACGGCCAGAGCCTCGACGTGAATGCCGGCCGGCACGTCGTCGCCTGGGGCGAAAGCCTCTTCTACCCCGGCGTCTCCGGCGCGCAGTCGCCTGCGGATGCGGTCAAGGGTTCGCTGCCCGGGGTGGAGGTCAAGGAGATCATCCTGCCGGTCGGCCAGGTCTCGGCGCTGTGGAACGTCAATCCGTACTTCAGCCTCGGCGGCTATGTGCAGTACGAGTGGAAGGGCACCGAGCTGCCGCCGGTGGGCAGTTACCTGTCGACCTCCGACATCATCGGACCGGGGCGCGACTTCCTGATCGTCGGCATTCCGCTGGGGCCGCTGGGTACGTTCAACCAGCGCGTGCTCTATGCCGGCGCGGACGAGCCCAGTGACAGCGGTCAGTGGGGCGTGCAGGTGCGCTACCGGCCGAACTTCGACTGGGAGCTGTCGGCCTTCCACATCCGCTACCACGACAAGAGCCCGGCCGGCATCACCACCTACAACGGCATGGTGGAAGTCGCGCCGGGGCTGATGCTGCCTCTGCCGACCGAGTACCGCGTCAACTATTACGACGACATCAAGATGACCGGGCTGAGCTTCTCCACGCGCCTGGGCGACACCCAGGTCAGCGGCGAGTGGAGCTATCGTGATGGCGCCCCGGTCAACGTCCTCAGCCCGCAGGGCGCGCCGCAGCACACCCGAGGCAGTGGCCAGCAGCTGCAGGTGTCCTTTATCCATATTCTCGGCAACCGGCCGTGGGCGAGTCAGACCACGCTTACCGGTGAAATCGTCCATGTGCGCGCCGACAGCGTGGAGGATCACCCGCAGAGCGGCAGTGACGACTTCACCTACCGCACCGCCACGGCCTGGCAGAGCAAGACTGCCACGGCCTATCAGCTCGGCGTTGAGCTCAGCTACCCGGGCGTTGCCAATGGCTGGGACATGATCGTGCCGGTGCGCTTCTCCCATGTGGCGGAAGGAGCGACCCCTTTGCAAGGCGCCATCCAGGGTGCCAAGGGCGACATGCGCCTGAGCCTCGGCACCACCTTCCGCCGGCTGGGCAACTTCGAGGTGGCGCTCAACTACAACGCGTTCCTCGGCGATCCTGACCCGATTCGCCGCAAGCTGGCCGATCGTGACTACGTCACCCTGGCGGCCAAGTACGCCTTCTAGCCGTTGTCAGCCCGAAGGAAAAAGAAAACCCGGCCTCGGCCGGGTTTTCTCGTCTCGGCAGGTCAGTACTGTTGGGTCATTTCGATGTGTCCCGGGCGCTGTGGATGACATAGGCGCGAATCGAGTCGATCGCTTCCCGATCCAGGCTGCCAGCGAAAGAGGGCATGCCGCGCCCCTCGAGCAAGCCTTCGAGCGGCGGCCGGCGAAAGGCATCGGCGCTCTGCAGATACGCCGAGTGGCGCAGGTCGGGAATACCCGCGCCGGCGACCGCGGCCGCGCCGTGACAGACCATGCAGTAGCGGGTGTAGAGTTGCGCGCCCTGCTGCAGCGTGGCGGGATCGGCCGTGACGGCAGGCAGCGGCGGCATCGGCGGGCGCGTTTGCGGCTCGGGCAACTGCGCCTTGCCGTCGAGCTTCCAGACGAACACACCGCCGTTTGCCGGCAGGCCCTGGCGAGGTAGCAGTGCGCTGGCGGAGAGGTGCATCGAACTGCCGAAGCCCGCGGCGGCCGCAATGTATTGCACGCCGTCGAGGCGGTAGCTGATGGGGCCGCCGAGGATGTCGAGCCAGGTGTCGCTCTGCCAGAGCCGTTCGCCGCTTTCGGCATCGTAGGCGTGCAGGCCGCCACCACCCTGGCCCTGAAACACCAGGCGCCCCGCGGTGGTCAGCACGCCGCCATTCCACAGGCCAGGCTGCTGGGTGCGCCAGGCCTCGCGCTGCTTAATCGGGTCCCAGGCAAGCAAGTGGCCGCGCATCCCCTGGCGTGCTTGCGCGAGGCTTTGTGCATCGGTCGGCAGCGGATGATCCTGGATGCCGGTGTTCCAGCGCCCGGGCTCGATGCGAAACGGCTGGGTCTTGATCATGTACGCCTGGCTTTCCTGCGCCGGTATGTACACCAGCCCGGTGAGCGGGTTCCAGGCCATCGGCTGCCAGTTGTGCCCGCCGATCTGCGAGGGTGTGATGGCTGCGGTCTGTCCCGCGGGGTAGCGTGCGCCCGGCACTTCGACGGGGCGGCCGCTGACCACGTCCACATGGCTGGCCCAACTGGTGGGCACGTAATTGGCCGCGCTCAGCAGTTCGCCGGTCTCACGGTCGAGCACGTAGAAGAAGCCGTTCTTTGGCGCCTGCATCAGCACCTTGCGCAGTCGCCCATCGAGGCGCAGTTCGGCGAGGATCATGTGCTGGGTGGCGGTGTAGTCCCAGCTGTCGCCGGGCGTGGTCTGGTAGTGCCAGGCGTACTCGCCGGTTTTTGCGTGCACCGCGACGATGGAGGACAGGAACAGGTTGTCACCGCCTTCAGGGCTGCGCAGGTCGCGGTCATGCGGCGATCCGTTTCCGACGCCGAAGTAGAGCAGGTCCAGCTCCGGATCGTAGGCCATCGAATCCCACACCGTGCCGCCGCCTCCGAGCAACCACCATTGGCCGCTCCAAGTCGGTAGGGCGATGTTCCTGAGTGGCTCATCGGAAATCTGGCCATCCGCCCCTTCGGCCGGGTTGTCGGGCACGGTGTAGAAGCGCCAACGCAGCCTGCCGCTGGCGGCATCGTAGGCCGAGAGATAGCCGCGCACGCCGTACTCGGCGCCGCCATTGCCGATCATCACCAGATCACCGACCACTCGTGGTGCCCCGGTGATGGTGTAGGGGCGTTCCGGTGGCGTGGTTTGCGTCGACCAGAGCAGCTCGCCGCTCTGTGCATCCAGCGCCTGCAGGCGGCCGTCGAGCGTGCCGACGAAGACGCGCCCGTGGGCCACGGCGACGCCACGATTGACCACGTCGCAGCAGGCCACTGCGGCCTTGTGCGCCGGCACCAGCGGGTCGTGCTGCCAGCGTAGATTGCCGTTGCGGGCATCCAGCGCATAGACCACGCCCCAGGGGCCGCTGACGTAGATCGTCTCGCCGACCATCAGCGGGGTTGCCTGCACGCCGCGCGGGCGATCAAACCTGAACTGCCACGCCAGACCGAGCCGGCTGACATTCGAGCGGTCGATCTGTGCCAACGGGGAGAAGCGTGCCTCGGCGGCATCCCGCCCGTGCTGCGGCCAGGGTTGGTCGGGCAAGGGGGCCGCCACCAAGCGGTAAGCGCAGATCGCCAGCGCGAGTGGCAACAGCCGGGGCAGTGATCGAGGTGACATGGCAGCGTCCTTGTTTGGCTCGGTAAAGCCCATGATCGGCTGGCCCCGGGAGGCGAACCTCGTCCGTATGGCGTAGCCGATCGTCTGTGCCCCCTAGACCTTATGGACGATGCCCAGCGAAACACCCGCTGGCACCTTTGCGTGGGACAACGGCAACCGCGCCGCCGGCCAGGCTGCGCAAGAAGCTCACCGGGCGTTCGAGACGAGGTAGCGAAGCATGGGACTCAAAGGGCAGGCGGCCATCGTGGGCGCCGCACAGTACAAGCCGGAGAAGTACGCGACGGCGCCGCGCATGTTCCACCTGGAGCAGGTGGCCGACCTGGCCGCACGTGCGCTGCACGATGCCGGCCTCAGGGCCGAGGACCTCGACGGGCTGGTCATCAACGGCCCGCATTTTCACGAGGCGTCGGTGTTCGTGCCGGCGATGGCGGCGGAATACCTCGGGCTGGCGGTGAACTTCGCCGAAGTCGTCGACCTCGGTGGCTGTACCGGCATGGGCATGGTCTGGCGTGCGGCGGCGGCCATCGAGCTGGGCCTGTGCCAGGCGGTGCTGTGCGTGATGCCGGCAAGGATGGCGCCGATGGGCCCGGACGAAGACCCTACGGCGATGATGCGTGCGATGCGCTTCGGCGGTCACAGCACGAACTATGGCGCACCCGAGGCCGAGTTCGACCTGCCGTATGGACACATGGGCCAGAACACCGGCTACGCAATGATCGCGCAGCGCTATGCGGCGCGTTATGGCTATGACCCGGTTGCCCTGGCCAAGATCGCCGTGGATCAGCGCACCAACGCCCAGGCCAATCCGGATGCGATTTTCTGCGGCCAGCCGCTGACCATCGACGACGTGCTCAACAGCCGCATGGTCGCCGATCCGCTGCATGTGCTGGAGATCGTCATGCCGGTGGCCGGCGGCGCAGCGGTCATCGTCGCCTCGAAGGAGCTGATGGCCAAGGCGCGCAACCGCGGCGCGGTGGTCACGGGGTTCGGCGAACGCCTGGGTTACAAGTCGCCGAGCTACTCGCCGGACATGACCGAAACGCCGGTCGGCCCGGCGGCGCGCAGCGCCTTCGCCATGGCCGGGCTGAAGCCCGCCGCCATGCACGCCGCGCAGATCTACGACTGCTACACCATCACCGTGCTGCTCAGCCTGGAGGACGCCGGCTTCTGCGCCAAGGGCGAGGGCATGCGCTTCGTGCGCGAGCATGACCTCACCTGGCGCGGCAGCTTCCCGATGAACACCCACGGTGGCCAGCTCAGCTTCGGCCAGGCCGGTGCCGCGGGCGGCATGTCGCAGGTCATCGAAGCCTTTCACCAGATCGCCGGCCGCGCCGGGGATCGCCAGCTGAAGACCTGCGACAACGTGTTCGTGACCGGCACCGGCGGTGTCATGAGCGAGCAGGGCGCATTGATTCTCCAGGGAGCCTGACCATGTCGAACAAACCCATGCCGGTGATGACCGAGATTTCCGCGCCGTTCTGGAACGGGCTCAAGGAGGGTCGCATTCAGCTGCAGCAGTGCAACGCCTGCCAAGCCTGGAACTTCTACCCGCGCCGGCACTGCGCCCGTTGCCTGGCCCACGACCTGACCTGGAAAGAGGTCAGCGGCCGCGGCACGCTCTACACCTTCACCGTGGCGCGCATCCCCACGCTACCGGAGTTCGCCGGGCCGGATGCGCAGATCCTCGCGGTGGTCGAGCTGGAGCAGGGCGTGCGGATCAATACCACGCTGGTGGGCCTGGCGCCGGAAGCGATCGAGATCGGCATGCCGGTCAAGCCGGTGCGCGCCCAGGTGAAGGACGATGGCACCGTTCTGCTGCGCTACACCGGAGCCGATGTTGCGTTGGACTTCATCGACGAGGTGGTGCGCGCGCCCGCCCCGGTGAAGCCCGATGAGCGCCCGCCACGCCGGCAGATCGACGTCGGCGACGAGCAGGCGCTGCAGGCGCTGGTCTCGGAAGCGTTCACCGACTGGAGCAATCAGGTGCTGGTCGACCAGGCGCTGATCGATGCCTTCGCCGAGCTGTCGGGCGACGACTACTGGATCCACACCGATCCGGAGCGGGCGCGCAAGGAAGGCCCCTTCGGCGGCACCATCGCCCACGGCGCGCTGGTGCAGGTGATCATGTCGCGCATGCAGGTACCGCTGCCGTTCGAGATCACCGGCTTCACCAACATGGTCAACTACGGCTCCGACCGCCTGCGCTTCCCCTCGCCGGTGCCGGCCGGATCGCTGGTGCACTCGCGCTGCCGGGTCAAGGCGGTCGAGCGCAACAAGCGGGGTACCCAACTGACCCTGGAATTCAACGTACACGTGGTGGGACAGGAGCGGCCGGCCGTGATCAACGATCTGGTCATCCTCTACATGTGAGCTGCGGGCTGTGCCCTTTTGACCGTCTCATGCTTGGGCAGGGACGGTCTTTTTTTTGCGCGCTCGATCGGCTGGGTCAGCAGCGCGTCATCCCCATGACGGAATACGCGCAGCCTTGTCCGAGCGCGCGCGAGGCTCGCCATCGCGGACCGGCTCCGGCGCTGCCGGAGCCCCGCCGGGCAAGGCGGCGAGCCTTGCCGCTGTTAGTCTCAACGGACGATGAGCCCCCCGGACATCGGCAGGACAATCCTCCCAAGCCCAACGTAGGCGCATGTGGAGTGAACCTATGACCGATATCCGCGCACTGAGCTATTTCGTGGCTCAGATCGAAAACCTGGACGCCTGGCAGCGCTATGCCGAGGACGTGCTGGGCATGATGACCAGCCCGGCGCCCGGCGGCGGCCTGTACGTGAAGATGGATGAGCGTCCGTTTCGGATGCTGATCCTGGAGGGCCCGTCCGCAGGCTATGTGGCTTCGGGTTGGGAACTGTCCGGCGAGCGCGCCTTCGTGGCGATGCTGGCACGCCTTCGCGACGCCGATGTCGCCGTCGAGCTGGGCGATGCGGCGCTGTGCGAGCAGCGGGGCGTGCAGGCGCTGGCCATCGTGCGCGACCCGGCGGGCAACCGCCACGAACTGACCTGGGGACATCGCTCCGACTGCCTTCCATTCGTTTCGCCGCAGGGCGTGCCGCGCTTTATCACTGGCGAGATGGGGCTCGGGCATACCGTGCTGCCGGCGCCGTGCTTCGATGAGTGCCGCGCGTTCTACCGCGACCTGCTCGGTTTCGAAATCTCGGACGTCTTCAATTTCAAGCCGGCGCCCGACGCGCCGCCGGTGCGCATCCACTTCCTGCATTGCGCCAATGCGCGCCATCACAGCCTGGCGATTGCCGAGTACGACGTGCCGAGCAAATGCGTTCACGTGATGGTGGAAGTGGAGAACATGACCGAGGTCGGCCGCGCGCACGACCGTGTCGCGGCCCACGGCGTGCCGCTGTCGGCGACGCTCGGCCAGCACCTGAACGACCGCATGACGTCGTTCTACATGAAGACGCCGTCCGGCTTCGACCTGGAGTACGGCTGTGGCGGGCTGCAGGTGGACTGGAGCGAGCACAGCGCCTTCGAATTCACCCGGGTGAGCGTCTGGGGTCATGACTTCTCGGTCGGCCGCCAGGCCGCTGCGCAAGGAGACGCGCAATGAACAAGCTGATGACGCTGAGCGATGTGGTGGGTCAGCTGCGTGATGGCATGACCGTCGGCTTCGGTGGCTGGGGTCCGCGGCGCAAGCCAATGGCCATCGTTCGCGAGATCCTGCGCAGCGAGGTCAAGGACCTGACCGTAGTCGCCTATGGCGGCCCGGAAGTGGGCATGCTGCTGGCGGCTGGCAAGGTTCGCAAACTGATCTTCGGTTTCGCCACGCTCGACGCAATTCCCCTGGAGCCGTATTTCCGCAAGGCCCGTGAAGCCGGCTTCGTTGATGTCATGGAACTGGACGAGGGCTTGTTCCAGTGGGGGCTGCGGGCCGCCGGCATGCGCGTGCCGTTCCTGCCGGCGCGCGCCGGATTGGCCACCGATGTGCTGACGCATAACCCGGCGCTGCGCACCGTGACTTCGCCCTACGACGACGGCGAGGTGCTGCTGGCGATGCCGGCGCTGGAGCTGGACGTCGCCTTCGTTCACGTCAATCGCGCCGACCGCCTTGGCAATACGCTGGTCACCGGCACCGACGCGTACTTCGATCACCTGTTCGCGCGGGCCGCCAAGCAGTGCTTCGTCTCGGCCGAAGCGGTCGAGGAGCGGCTTTCTCTGGATGCCGAAACCGCACGCTTCAACACCTTCGAGCGTTCGCTGGTCACCGGGGTGGTCGAAGCGCCGCAGGGCGCGCACCCGACCAGCTGTTCCCCCGACTACGGCTGGGACATGCAGCACCTGAAGGACTACGTCGCCAGTGCCGGCGAGGAAAGCGGCTGGCAACGCTACCTGGACACCTACGTCACCTGCGACGAGGCCGCCTATCGCGAGCGCAATGGCGGGACCGCGCGTCTAGCCAGCCTGCCGCTGCCGATTTTCTGAAGGAGCATGAGCATGTCGGATAACACTTTCAGCCTCGCCGAACTGATGATCGTGGCCGCCGCCGAGGCCTGGCGCGATGACGGCGAGCTGCTCGCCTCGGGGCTGGGCATCATTCCCCGACTGGGCGCCAGCCTGGCCAAGCTGAGCCATAACCCGGACCTGCTGATGACCGATAGCGAGGCGTATCTGGTCGAGGAGCCGGTGCCGGTCGGTCCGCGCGGCGACTTCCAGCCGAAGTACGCCGGTTACATGCCCTTCGAGCGCATCTTCGAGTGCGTCTGGCACGGTCGTCGCCACGCGATGATCGGGCCGACCCAGGTCGACCGCTGGGCGCAGACCAACCTGTCGGTGGTCGGCGACTACGCCCGGCCGAAGGTGGCGATGCTCGGCGTGCGGGGCCTGCCGGGCAACAGCATCAACCACAAGAACTCCTTCTTCGTGCCGAACCATAGCCCCCGGGCCTTCGTCGCCGGCGAGGTGGACATGGTGTCCGGAGTGGGCTTCAAGGAAGAGCGCTGGGGGCCCGGCATGCGCCGCGAGCTGATGAGCATCGGGCGGGTGATCACCGACCTCTGCGTGATGGACTTCAACGGCCCGGGCCACGCCTGCCAGGTGCTCTCGCTGCACCCCGGGGTGGATTTCGACACCGTGCAGGCGCGTACCGGCTTCCCGTTGCGCAAGGCCGAGGGCATGGGCGAGACGCCGTATCCGACTGCCGAGCAGTTGGCGATCATCCAGCGACTCGATCCGCACGATCTGCGCAGCAAGCAGCTCAAAGGCAACCCGCGCGGCATTCGCACTGCAGAGGAGATCGCCGGATGAGCCGAGACGACGCGTTCGTTGAGCGGTCGGACACGGCCGTCTACGAAACCGATGAGCCGGTCCGGTATCGCGTCGAGGACGGCGTGGCGATCCTGACCCTGCATCGACCGCAGTTCAACAATGCCCAGAACTCGCAGATGACCTATGCGCTGGATGCCGCCTTCCGCCGCGCGGTGGACGACGATGGCGTCAGGGTCATTGTGCTGGGCGGTACCGGCAAGCATTTCTCGGCGGGGCACGACATCGGCACCCCGGGCCGCGACGTCAACAGGTCGTTCGAGCGCCAGCACCTGTGGTGGGACCACAGCAACAAGCCGGGCGGCGAATTCCTGTACGTACGCGAGCAGGAGGTGTACCTGAACATGTGTCGGCGCTGGCGGGAGATTCCCAAGCCGACCATCGCCATGGTGCAGGGCGCCTGTGTCGCGGGCGGTCTGATGCTGGCCTGGGTCTGCGACCTGATCGTCGCCAGCGAAGATGCATTCTTCCAGGATCCGGTGGTACGCATGGGCATCCCGGGCGTCGAGTACTTCGCCCATGCCTTCGAGATGCACCCGCGTATCGCCAAGGAGTTTCTCCTTCTTGGCGAGCGCATGCCGGCCATGCGCGCCTACGAACTGGGCATGGTCAACCGCGTGGTCCCGCGCGAGGCGCTGGAGCAGCAGACCCTGGACATCGCTCGGCGCATCGCCGCCCAGCCACGCATGGGCCTGGCGCTGAGCAAGCAGGCGGTGAATCACATCGAGGACCTGCAGGGCAAGCGCACTGGCATGGAGGCGGCGTTCGCCTGGCACCACTTCGCGCACGTCCACAACGAGCTGGTTTCCGGCGACAAGCTGGGCGGCTACGACGGCAAGGCCATGGCGCAGGCGAACAAGGCGCAGGCCGGCCGGGGAGAAGCCACATGACGATGCTGCAGACCCGCCTGACCGAAGCCCTCGGTTGCCGCTACCCGATCGTGCAGACCGCCATGGGCTGGGTGGCCGACGCCAATCTGGTGATCGCCACGACCCTGGCCGGCGGCTTTGGCTTCCTGGCCGGTGCGACCATTCCCGCGCAGGCGCTGGAGGGCGAGATCAAGAAGGTCATCCAGGCCACCGGCACCAGCAACTTCGGCTTGAACTTCCACATGTTCCAGGACAACGCCGCCCAGTGCGTCGACCTGGCCATCCAGTATCGCCTGCGCGCGGTCAGCTACGGTCGCGGGCCGGACAAGGCCACCATTGCCCGATTCAAGGAGGCTGGCGTGCTGTGCATTCCCACGGTCGGTGCGCTCAAACACGCGCAGAAGGCGGTGGAGCTGGGCGCGGACATGGTCACCATTCAGGGTGGCGAGGGCGGCGGGCACACCGGCGGCGTGCCGACCACCATCCTGTTGCCGCAGGTGCTCGATGCAGTCTCGGTACCGGTGATCGCCGCAGGCGGCTACTCCACCGGACGCGGCCTGGCCTCGGCGCTGGCCGCCGGTGCCGAGGGCATCGCCATGGGTACGCGCTTTCTGATGACATCCGACTCGCCGACCCCTCGCGCCACCCTGGAGCGCTACCTGGCTGTCAACGACACCCAGCAGATCCGTGTCACCCTGGCGGCGGATGGCATGCGCCATCGAATGATCGACAACCCCTTCATCCGCCGCCTGGAGCAGGCCAGCCCCATGGGCCGACTGCTGATTGCCCTGCGCAGTGCGCGCAAGTGGCAGGCGCAGACCGGCATGAGCAGTGCGCACATGTTCAAGACTCTCTTCAAGGCGATCAGGGAAGACCCCTCGACGCTCTCGCAAGTGGTCATGGCGGCCAACCAGCCGGTACTCCTGGAGCGCTCGATGGTCGAGGGCGTGCCCGACGAGGGCATCCTGCCCAGCGGTCAGGTGGCCGCCGCCATCGACAACCTGCCGAGCTGCCAGGAGCTCATCGAACAGATCGCCGGCGAAGCCGAACGCTGCCTGCAGCGTCTGTACGCACGCCTGCCACTGGATCCGGCCAGCGCGCCGGGCAATGAACAGCAGAGGGTTCACGCATGAGTAGCGTATTCAAGGTCGAGATCAACCAGGGCATCGCGGAGCTGGTGCTGGCCAAACCCCCGGTCAACGCGCTGGACAGCAATGAATGGCTGGCCCTTGCCGCCCGGATCGACGAACTCGGCGCCGACCCCGAGGTGCGCGTACTGATCGTGCGGGCCGAGGGGCGCGGCTTCTGCGCCGGCGTCGACATCAAGGAGCTGGACGCCCACCCGGAGCGAATCGTCAAGGTCAACGCCGGCAATTACGCCACCTTCAAGGCCATCCACCGCTGCCGGGTGCCGGTGATCGTCGCCGTGCACGGCTTCGTGCTCGGCGGCGGCATCGGTATGACCGGCGCGGCCGACATTGTGGTGGCCTCGCGCTGCGCCACCTTCGCCTTGCCGGAGGTCGACCGCGGAGCGATGGGTGGCGGCGCGCACCTGCAGCGGCTGTTTCCTGTGCAGAAGGTGCGCCACATGTTCTTCACCGGCGAGAAGGTCAGTGCGCCGGACGCCATGCGGTACGGCTTCATCGAACGGCTGGTCGAGCGCGACGAGCTGCCCGCCGCCGCCCGGGAGATCGCTGCCAGGATCGCGGCCAAGAGCCCGGCGATGATCCGTATCGCCAAGGAGGCGCTCAACGGCATCGAGGATGGCGATCTGGAAGCCAAGTACCGCTGGGAGCAGGGCTTCACCCTCGAGGCGTACACCCAGCCGGACTCGGCCGAGACCCGCCGTGCCTTCGTCGAAAAACGTGATACCCAGTTCTGAGAGCGCCGCCATGCAGCTGACCTATACCGATTCCCAGAAGGCCTTCCGCAGCGAAGTGCGCGAGTGGCTCAGAGACAACGTGCCGCGCACACCGCTGGCCAGTTACGACACCCGCGAGGGATTCGAGCAGCACCGCCAGTGGGAAGGGCGCCTGTATGCCAACCGCCTGTCCATGGTCATGTGGCCGGAACACCTGGGCGGGCGGGGCTGCGACCTGATCGAGTGGCTGATCTTCGAGGAGGAGTACTACGCCGCGGGCGCGCCCATGCGCGTGAACCAGAACGGCCAACTGCTGCTTGGCCCGACCCTGATGGAGTTCGGCACCGAGGAACAGAAGCGCCGCTTTCTGCCGCGTATCGCCTCCAGCGAAGACATGTGGGCGCAAGGTTGGTCGGAGCCGAACGCCGGATCCGACATGGCGGCGATCCGCAGCAAGGCAACCGCGGACGGCGACCACTACGTGGTCAACGGGCAGAAGACCTGGTCGACGCGAGCCACGTTCGCCGACTGGATCTTCGGTCTGTTCCGCACCGACCCGGCCAGTAGCCGCCACCATGGGCTGAGCTATCTGCTGGTGCCGCTCGACGCGCCCGGGGTAACCATCCGACCGATCAAGGCACTCAACGGCAAGGACGCCTTCGCCGAAGTGTTCTTCGACGATGTCCGGGTGCCGGCGGCGAACCTGGTTGGCGGTGAAGGGCAGGGCTGGAACGTGGCGATGGCCACGGCCGGCTTCGAGCGGGGCCTGTTGCTGCGCTCGCCGGCACGCTTCCAGCAGACGGCTCAGCGCCTGGTGGATCTTTACAAGGCGCACCCGGAAGTCGCCGAGCGCGATCCGGGGCTGCGCGATGCGGTCATCGACAGCTGGATGGGGGCCCAGGCCTATGCGTACTCGGCGTATCACACCGTCGGGCTGATCGGCAAAGGCGCGAAGATCGGCGCCGAGTCGAGCATCAACAAGGTGGTCTGGTCCGAGCTGGACCTGAAGATGCACGAGACGGCCATGCGCATTCTCGGTGCCCGCGGAGAGCTGCGGGGCAATGCGCCCGAAGCCGTGGATGGCGGCAGCTGGCTGGAGGGCTTTCTCTTCGCCCAGGCGGGGCCGATCTACGCCGGCACCAACGAAATCCAGCGCAACATTATCGCCGAGCGGATGCTCGGCCTGCCGAAAGCTTGAGGGGGCGAACATGGATTTCACTTTTACCGAGGAGCAGCTCGCCTTTCGCGACGCCATCAGTCGTTTCCTGATGACCGAGGCACCGCCGGAAATGCTCCGCGACATCTGGGAGACCGAAGAGGGCCGCTCGCCGGAACTGCGCCGCAAGATGGCCGAGCAGGGGCTGACGGCGCTTTCGGTACCCGAGGCGCAGGGCGGGCTGGGCATGGACGACATCGCCTGGTCGTTGCTGACGCAGGAGCTGGGCTACTACGCCATTCCGGACTCGCTGGCCGATACCGCCTACGTCGCGACCGGCCTGCTCACCGGATTGCCCGAAAGCACGCCGCGCCGTGGCGAGTTGCTGGAAAAGATCGCCGAGGGCGCTGTGCGCATCGCGGTCGGCCATCCGGTCAACCTGCTGGTCGCCGATGCGCACCTGGCCGGGGTGCTGTTGCTGGAACATGGCGGCGAAGTGCATGCGGTGCCCCGCGCCCAGGTCGACATCGAGCGTAATCCGAGCATCGACAGCTCACGCCGACTCAGCCGAATCAGCTGGCATCCGACGGAACAGACCCGCATGGCGGATGCGGAGGCAGGCCGTCCGCTGTGGCGTGCCACGCTCAACCGGGGGGCTTTGGCGGTAGCCGGGCAGAGCATGGGCCTGGCCCAGCGCATGCTCGACTTGTCGGTGGACTACGCAGTGCAGCGCAAGCAGTTTGGCAAGCCGATCGGCAGCTTCCAGGCGATCAAGCATCACCTGGCCGATGTCGCCAGCAAGATCGAGTTCGCCAAGCCGGTGCTCTACCGCGCCGCCCATGCTTTGGCGAGCGGCGATAAGCAGGTCGATGTGCATGTTTCACACGCCAAGCTGGCCTGTTGCGAGGCTGCCTGGCTGGCAGCACGCCACGGCATCCAGGTGCACGGGGCAATGGGCTACACCTGGGAAGTCGACCTGCAGATGTTCATGAAGCGTGCCTGGGCGCTGGACTCGGCCTGGGGCGATCGGGCCTGCCACAAATCGCGGGTGGCCACGACCCTCCTCGCCGACAGTGCCCCCGTCGGTCCGCAATTCACTTTCGAGGAATGAGTCATGGCCCAAGCCTATATCGTCGACGCGCTGCGCAGCCCCACCGGCAAGCGCAAGGGGGGCCTGGCCCACGTCCATGCCATTGACCTGGGGGCGCATGTGCTCAAGGCGCTCGTAGAGCGCAACCTGATACCGGCTGACGAGTACGACGATGTGATTTTCGGCTGCGTCGACACCATCGGTTCGCAGGCAGGGGACATCGCTCGTACCGCCTGGCTGGCGGCCGGTCTGCCGCTGAACGTACCGGGCACCACGGTTGACCGTCAGTGCGGCTCGTCCCAGCAGGCGCTGCATTTCGCCGCCCAGGCCGTCATGAGCGGCACCCAGGATGTGGTGGCCGTCGGTGGCGTGCAGACCATGACGCAGATTCCCATTTCCTCGGCAATGCTGGCCGGGCAGCCGCTCGGCTTTGCCGATCCGTTCTCCGGCAGCCGCGGCTGGCAGGCACGGTTTGGTGACCAGCCGGTAAACCAGTTCTATGCCGCCCAACGTATCGCCCGGCACTGGGGTTTCGACCGCGGCCAGATGGAAGCCTTCGCTCTTGAAAGCCATCGGCGTGCGCTGGCGGCCATAGAGGCCGGGCATTTCAGCCGTGAGATCGTGCCGCTGGAAGGCGTCAGCACCGACGAAACGCCCCGCCACAGCACGCTGGAAAAGATGGCGGCGCTGGAGCCGGTCGATCCCCAGTACCCCGACATCACTGCGGCGGTCTCCAGCCAGACGTGCGATGCGTCGGCGGCGCTGCTGGTAGTTTCGGAAACTGCGCTGAAGCGCTACGGGCTGACGCCGAGGGCACGCATCCATCATCTTTCGGTGCGCGGCGATGATCCAATCTGGCATTTGACCGCGCCGATCGAAGCGACGCGCCATGCGTTGCGCAAGGCCGGCATGACGGTCAACGACATCGACCGGGTGGAGATCAATGAGGCATTTGCCTCCGTGGTCATGGCCTGGCAACGGGAGCTGGACTACGACCCCGCGCGCACCAACGTCAATGGCGGCGCCATTGCGCTCGGCCACCCGCTGGGCGCCACCGGCGCCAAGCTGATGGCGACCCTGCTGCACGAGCTCGAACGCACCGGCGGGCGCTATGGGTTGCAGACGATGTGCGAAGGCGGCGGGCAGGCCAATGTCACCATCATCGAACGGTTGTAGGGCGCAGCCAACGCTGCGGCGTTGAAATCGGCCGTGGAATGCTCATTTGCCTCGGCAAACTCCGCTTCCTCAGCTGATTTCGCCTTGCCTGACCGGCGCTCGCGACGCGCTGGCAGGCGCCTGCGACCGTTAGGGCGGCCCTCAAATCTTTAAAGGAGCAAATCATGGGAATTCTCAACGATCGCGTGGTGATCATCACCGGCGCGGGTGGCGGCCTGGGTGCCGCGCATGCGCGGGTTTTCGCCGCCGAAGGCGCCTGCGTGCTGGTCAACGACATCAACCAGGCGGCCGCGCAGCGGGTGGTCGACGAGATCACCGCCGCGGGCGGCCGCGCGGTGGTGAATACCTCCGACATCACCCACTACGCCGACAGTGAAAACGCGGTACGCCAGGCCATCGAGACCTTCGGCGACCTGCACGTGGTGTTGAACAACGCGGGGATCAACCGCGACCGCATGTTCGCCTCGATGACCGAGTCCGACTGGGACGCCATCATGTCCGTGCACCTGAAAGGCCACTTCTGCATCAGCTCTCACGCCGTGCACTACTGGCGGGACCAGAGCAAGGCCGGCAGGAAGGTCGATGCGCGGATCATCAACACCACCTCCGGCGCCGGCTTGCAGGGCTCGATCGGCCAGTCCAACTATGCGGCCGCCAAGGCCGGTATCGCCGCGCTGACCTTGAACCAGGCGGCCGAGCTCGGCCGTTATGGCATCACTGCCAACGCCGTGGCGCCCGCTGCCCGCACCGGCATGACGACCGCAGTCGAGGCAATGGCGACGCGCATGGCCAAACCCGAGGACGGCAGCTTCGATTACTGGGCGCCGGAAAACGTCTCCAGCGTGCTCGCCTGGTTCGCCTCGGTCGAGTCCGCACAGGTCAGTGGCTGTGTGTTCGAGGCCGAAGGCGGCCGCATTTCCCTCGCCGATGGCTGGCGCACGGGCGTCACGCGCGAGAAGGGTGAGCGCTGGCAGCCCACGGAAGTCGGCGCGGCCATCGCCCAGATCCTCGCCGAGGCGCCGCCGGCGCAGAAGGTCTGGGGCAGCTGAAACAGCCATCCCGGTTGGCTGTTCTCGCCGCAGGGTGGAAATCTCGCACAGCGAATTTCCACCAGGTCGCGGCCGACGGCGGAAAAGGCTTTGCCGTTTTCCACCCTATGTAACCCCGGTCCACCGGCTGTACACGGACCCGCTTCACCACCCCGTCCGTTTTGACGATGCCGGCCCGCCGGCCGGCGCGTTTAGATGACCTCAAGGTTGTTCATTCCTGAGGTCGACATCGTGAGACAAGCTCCTGCCTATGTGCCTGGCCACCAGTTGCTGGCTGGCAAATCCGTTCTGATCACCGCTGCTGCCGGCGCCGGCATCGGCTATGCGGCGGCTCGCCGCAGTGCCGAAGAGGGCTGCCGGGCACTGATGATTTCCGACATTCATCCACGTCGCCTGGAAGAGGCGGTGGAGCGGCTGAAGGCCGAAACCGGCCTGCAGGCGATCTACGGTCAGCTGTGCAACGTCACCGTCGAAGAAGAGGTCCAGGCGCTGGTCGCCGCGGCCGAGCAGGCCCTGGGGGGTGTCGATGTGCTGATCAACAACGCCGGACTCGGTGGCCAGAAACGCGTTGCCGAGATGAGCGACGAAGAGTGGACGCGGGTGCTGGATATCACCCTCACAGGGACCTTCCGCATGACCCGCGCGATGCTGCCGCACATGCAGCAGCGCGGTGGTGGAGCGATCGTCAACAACGCTTCGGTGCTCGGCTGGCGGGCACAGAAGGAACAGGCTCACTACGCTGCGGCGAAGGCCGGAGTGATGGCGCTGACGCGCTGCAGCGCGCTGGAGGCTGCCGAGTTCGGCGTGCGTATCAACGCGGTCTCACCGTCCATCGCCCTGCATGACTTCCTGAAGAAGGCCTCCAGCGAGCAGCTGCTTGAGCAACTTGCCAGCCGCGAGGCGTTCGGCCGCGCCGCCGAGGTCTGGGAGGTGGCCAACGTGATGATGTTCCTGGCCAGCGACTACGCCTCCTACATGGTGGGCGAAGTGCTTTCAGTCAGTTCGCAACACGCCTGAGGAGCCGGTCATGACCTCTGTATTCGCTAACGCCGAGCAACTGCGTGAGGCCGTCGGCAAGCCCCTCGGGGCAACCGACTGGCTGCTCATCGAGCAGGAGCGGGTGAACCAGTTCGCCGAGGCCACCGGCGATCACCAGTGGATCCATGTCGATCCGAAGCGCGCCGCCAGCGGCCCGTTCGGCGGTTGCATCGCCCACGGTTACCTGACGCTGTCCCTGGTGAATTTCTTTCTGCCGCAGCTGATGCGTGTGGACAACCTGCTGATGGGCGTGAATTACGGCTGCGACCGGGTGCGTTTCCCGGCGCCGGTCAAGGTCGGCGCGCGCGTGCGTGGCGCGGGCGAGATCACGGCCGTGGAGACGCTTGCCAACGGCGCGCTGCAGGTCGTGGTGCGCGTTGCCGTCGAGATCGATGGCAGTGACCGCCCTGGCTGCGTGGTGGACACCATCAGTCGCTACACCTTCAACCCTGCTCCATGAGGAATGTTGTCATGCAAGAAGCTGTGATCGTTTCCACCGCGCGTACCGCCCTGACCAAGTCCTTCCGGGGTTCGTTCAACGATACCGAGGCGCCGGTGCTCGGTGGTCATGTCGTTCGCGCGGTGGTCGAGCGCGCGGGCGTCGCGCCGGGTGAGGTGGGCGACGTCATCATGGGCGCCGCAGTACAGCAGGGCACCCAGGGATTCAACATCGGGCGGTTGTGCGCATACACCGGCGGCTTGCCCGACAGCGTTCCCGGCATGGCGCTGGACCGCATGTGCGCCTCCGGGCTCATGGCGATCGGCGTGGCGGCCAAGTCGATCGCCTGCGGTGAGCTGGATATTGCGGTCGCTGGCGGCGTGGAGTCTCTCTCGTTGACCCAGACCAAGCATAAGAACGCCTACCGCGCACAATCCGAAGCGGTGCTTGAAGTCATGCCGACTGCCTACATGCCGATGATCGAGACCGCCGAGATCGTCGCCAGCCGCTACGGCATCAGTCGCCTGGCCCAGGACGAGTACGCTCTGCAGAGCCAGCAGCGCACGGCAGCGGCCCAGCGGGCCGGTCTGTTCGCCGACGAGATTGTGCCGCTCACAGCCAGCCGGCTGCTGTTCGACAAGGAGGGCAACCCGAACGGGCACGAATCGGTCGTCGCGGACCGGGACGAGTGCAATCGCGCCAGTACCACGCTCGAGGCATTGCAGTCGTTGAGCCCGGTTTGGAAGAGCGGCAAGTGGGTACAGCAGGGGGCTCATATCACGGCGGGCAACGCCTCTCAGCTCTCCGATGGTGCCGCCGCCAGCCTGCTGATGAGCCGCGACGAGGCCAGGCGTCGTGGGCTGACGCCGCTCGGTATCTACCGCGGCATTGCACTGGCCGGCTGCAAGCCCGAGGAAATGGGCATCGGTCCTGCGTATGCGGTGCCCAGGTTGTTGGAGCGCTTTAGCCTGCGGGTCTCCGACATCGACCTGTGGGAGATCAACGAAGCCTTCGCCTGCCAGGTGCTGCACTGCCGCGACGCACTTGGAATTCCCAACGAGCGTCTGAATGTCAACGGTGGCGCGATCGCCATCGGTCACCCGTTCGGTATGAGCGGGGCGCGGATGGTCGGCCACGCCTTGCTGGAGGGGCGCCGCCGCGGTGCCCGATACGTGGTGGTTTCCATGTGTATCGGCGGTGGAATGGGCGCGGCAGGGCTGTTCGAGCTGCCCTGATCCAACCGGCGCGGGCAGCTGATCCAGGGTGTAACCCATTTGGACGATGTTGCTCGTCGCGCGCCGGCACAAGATCGGGTAAAGGCCGCACCCCGGGTAGCGGACAAGCGTTGGCTGAACACAGAACAAGAACAACGGGCGCCGCTTCGACCCAGGAAGTCAGAGCGCCCAGAAGAGGATGGCGTGCCATGAGCAAACTGATCAGCTATTCATTCTGTCTTGTCGTCGCGGTCCTGGTGGTTTTCGCCTTCTCGCCTCGTAGCGACGAAGCCACAGCAAGCACAGCGCTGGATGTCTCGCGCCTCCACATCAATGACCTGACCCGGCTCGGCGAGACGCTGGTGGCAGTCGGCGAACGGGGCGTCATCTTGTTCAGCGAGGATGGCGGCAGGAGTTGGAAGCCTCGTCACGAAGCGGTTCGAGAGCCGGTGACGCTCACCGCCGTTGCGGCTTTCGGTACCGATACGTTGCTTGCGGTTGGCCATGACAACCTCGTTCTGCGCAGCACCGACCGCGGTCGCAACTGGGCCGCGACGCTCCACGATGCCGAGCTCGGAGAACCGCTGCTCGGGCTCTGGAGCAGTGACGGAAAGCGGATCTACGCGTTCGGCAGTTTCGGCAAGTTCTTTGTGTCCAACGATGCGGGACAGACCTGGAGCAAGCAGGATTTGCCGATCAATGGCGAGCACCTGAACAGCATGGACGGTGCTGCGGACGGCCGCCGCATTCTTGTGGGAGAGATGGGGCTGGTTTTGCGCACGCAGGACGGCGGGGCCACCTGGGAGCAGGTAGAGCCTTTCTATGACGGCTCACTGTTCGGTGTCTCGCGGCTTGCCGGGCGTAGCTGGGTGGCCTACGGCATGCGCGGCCATGTGTTTGTAAGCCATGACGATGGCGCCCATTGGGAACAGGTAGAGCTGGGGCACAAGCTGCCTCTCTACGGTCATGTGCGGACGGCAGATAACGGTGTGCTGATCGTTGGCAGCGGCGGCGCCTATGCCTGGCTCGACGAAACCGGCGAACTGACCACGACGGGTTACCTGAAAGGTCAGGACACGCTCACGTCCGCGGTCATGCTCGGAGACGGTCGACTGGTGGTCGCCGGCCAGCGCGGGCTGGCGCTTCAACTCAACAGCCTTTTCGCCGCCGGTCACTAAGGAATCGCCATGAAGAACCCTACTCGCCTGGTCGACCGTGTCGTCGAACGCTGCGCCAACGGCCTGCTGGAGTGGCGAAAGCCCCTGCTTGCGCTGTTCGTGCTGATCACCCTGGCGCTGGGCTACAGCGCAACCCATGTCCGCCTGGATCCGGGCTTCAACAAGCAGATCCCCATATCGCATGCGTTCATGCGCAACTACCTGCATTACAGCGAGATATTTTCCGGCGCGAACAGCATTCTGGTGAGCGTGCGCTGGAAGGGTGAGGGAGACATCTACAACACGGAATTCTTCGAAACGCTTCGTAAGGTGACCGATGAAGTGTTCTTCATTCCGGGCGTTCGGCGCGCGAGCGTACGCTCGTTGTTCACACCTGACGTGCGCTACATCGAAATCACTGAACAAGGCTATGTGGGCGATGTGGTTGTTCCGCCGCAGTTCAGCGGTACTCCGCAAGATCTGGCGCAGGTCCGTAACAACACTGCACGCTCCGGGCAGATCGGCCGTTTGGTAGCCAACGATCTCAGCGCGGCAATGGTCCGCGCCGATCTGCAGGAGATCAATCCGCAGACAGGCGAACGGGTCTCCTATACCGAGATCGCAAGGCAGCTGGAACAGATTCGTGAGCGTTTCGATAACGAAAACATCGAACTCAATATTGTCGGCTTCTCCAAGCTGGTCGGTGATGTAGTGGATGGCCTGGTCGCGGTCATCGGCTTCTTCGTTATTGCGTTTTTCATTACCGCAGCGCTGCTGTGGATCTACTGTCGCTCGTTCAAGCTCTCGGTAGTGGCCTTGCTGGTGGCGTTGCTGCCGGTCATTTGGCTACTTGGGCTGCTGCCGGTGCTGGGCCTGGGCATCGATCCGATGTCGATCCTGGTGCCCTTCCTGATCTTCTCGATCGGCGTGTCCCATGCGGTGCAGATGACCAACGCCTGGAAGCAGGATGTCCTGGCGGGCAGCAGCTCGGAGGATGCGGCCCACGCGGCCTTCTGCAAAATCTTCGTCCCGGGTGCGCTGGCGCTGCTGATGAATGCGCTGGGCTTTGGCGTGATCATGTTGATCGACATTCCGATCGTGCGTGAGCTGGGGCTGACGGCGTGCATCGGCGTGATGCTGATGATCATCACCAACAAACTGATGCTGCCGATCATCATCTCCCACATGCGCCTCGAGCCCGGCGCCGTGGCGAAGAGTAACGAGACGGTCGGTGCGCGCCATGCGTTGTGGTGGAAGCTGTCGGTGGTGGCTACGCCCGGCCCGGCGCTGGTCGTATTCGCCGTCAGCCTGGTATTGCTCCTGGCCGGAACCTGGAAGAGCCGCGATCTGGTCGTCGGCGATGTCGGTACCGGCGCCCCGGAGCTGCGCGACAACTCGCGCTACAACCGGGACAACGCGCAGATCATCGGCAGCTATTCGATCGGCCTGGACGTGCTGTCCATCTATGCCGAGGTACCCGGCATTCAGGAGGCCTGCCTGGATCCCGACGTGATGCGAGCGGTGGAACAGGTGGATTTTCAGGCCCGCAGCATCGCCGGCGTACAGTCGGTCCAGAGCGTGGCGGGTATGGGCAAAGTCGCGATCGCCAGCAATAACGAAGGCAATCCACGCTGGGCGGCGATTCCCGGCGCCCAGCGCGGGCTGCAGCCTGGCTCGATGGCCTACTCGCAGGCCCATGGCCTGGTGCTGGACGGCTGCCAGACCATGCAGATTCTGGTCTTCCTGCAGAACCACAGCGGCGAGACCATCGAGCATGCGGTTTCGGAGATCGAGCGCATCCTTGCCGGTGTGGATCAGAGCAAAGTGCAATTCAAGCTGGCCGGCGGCAACGCGGGCGTGATGGCGGCCTCCAACGAGGCTGTCAAGCAGGCCGAGGTCCAGATGCATGGCGCACTGCTCGGTTCGGTGGCGCTGTTCTGCTGGCTGACGTTCCGCTCGTTCCGCGCCGTGCTGTGCATCATCACGCCGCTGGCGATCGTGGCGACGCTCTGCAATGCGCTGATGGCGAGCTTCGGCATCGGCCTGAAGGTTTCCACCTTGCCGGTGCTGGCGCTCGGGGTCGGCGTCGGCGTCGATTACGGCATCTATTTGTACGAACGAATGCAGCACGAGCTGGCGGCCGGCAAGGACCTGCGCACGGCGTTCTACGAGGCGATGCGCCAGCGCGGTACGGCGGCGCTGTTCACAGCCTTCACCATGTCGGTGGGTGTCGGCACCTGGGCCTTCGCACCACTGAAGTTTCAGGCCGACATGGGCATCCTGCTGGCCTTCATGTTCCTGGTTAACGTGTTCGGAGCGATATTCCTGTTGCCAGGGTTGGCGGCCTGGTTCGACCGCTCGGCACGGCTGGTCAAGGCGAAACCAAGACCGGCGGCGGCTGTAGCGGTTGCTCCACGTCGCAAGACCATTGCCATGCGGCGAGCGTAGAGGATCAGGCGGTGATAGCCCTCGCAATGGCGGTGCCGCAGCTTATCGATAGCTACGACAGCCTGCTTGGCAAGCTGTACGCCGCGGCCCTGGAGGAACAGGGCTGGCAACAGGCATTGAGCGCACTGCACGAGTTGTTCGCCGCAAATTACGTGACGCTGATACTGCGGCCGCCAGGCGAGGATTCGGATCAAGGGCTGATGATCGTCTTTGGCGATATCGAGGGGCGGGGGCGTATCACCTATCTGGATTATCCTCACGAGGTCACGCCATTTGTGAATCTTCCGCCTAATCAGGTATTCAGCGTCGGCGATCTGATGGATGTTCGGACGTGGCGTGAATCGCCGTACTACCGAAGCTACTGCGCGACTTTCGATGTCTTCCACGTGCTTGGGGTAGATATCGCCCCATCCGGCAGCGGCACGTTCCGTATGCGGATCACGCGCCCGGAGTCGGCGCCCGACTTTTCCGCAGCCGAGAAGGCGTTCTGCGCACGCCTTGTGCCACATCTGTCCCGTGTACTGCGCCTGAATGTGCTGCTTGGGCGAAACGAATCGCTTTGCTCGATCTACTCTAAGGTCATCGGACGTCTGTCAGTTGCCACGCTTGTTGTCGATGCCGGCGGCAGAATCGTTGAGCAGAACCAGGTAGCTCGCGAGCTGCTAGCCAGCGGTGACGGACTGAAAAGTGTTGGTGGTCGCTTGGAGGCGTACTACCCCGGCGACAACCAGCGCTTGTATCAGCTATTGCGTGGTGCATTTCGCCGGGGCGTTAACGGAACTGCCGAGTCAACTGAGGCATTGTCCATCTCGCGGCCCTCTGGCCGGGTGGGTCTGGGTCTGGTGGTCGAGCCCGTACCGGCAGGTGAATGGCGTGATGATGGAGAAGAACCTGTGCTCTTGGTTTATGTCCGAGACGCTGAGGAGCGGATGCTTCTAAGCGATGCGCTGGCGCGTCAGTTGTTCGGCTTAACCCCGTCGGAAACGGCCCTGGTGATAGAGCTGGCTAACGGGCTTTCGCTGGAGGAGGCCGCCCAGTCTCTCGGAATCAGGCGCAATACAGCTCGGGCGCACCTGCGTGCAATTTTTTCAAAGACCGGGGTCAGGCGTCAGACGGATCTGGTTCGCATCATTCTGAATAGCGTAGTCAGCCTAGGGGGGGTAACTCAGGGTAAACACTGAAAAAACTTCAGGACGTAGCACGCGCGCTCCATGCCCGCTACAGCCGGAACAAATCGAAAATAACAATAACTGCTGAGGTTCCCGTGGCCGACAGCAAGCGAGGTTAGATATGCAGACTATGTCGCTGTCCATGACTTCCAAAAACGTTGTTCCAGTATCTGACAACGAACAGCTGTCACTGACCGAGTATGACGAGCTGGTGAGTATTCTGCAGGAGGGTGCATTCGATAATGAAGCGCTGACCCGCGCCTTGGATGCCTTGAGAGTCTACTTCCGTGGCAATTACGTAACGCTGATTCTGAAAGTTGTCGGTATAGAAGAATTGGGCCTGATGCTGGTGGCTGGTAATTACAAGGAGCACGGCCGGCTCTGCTACCAGGCGTATCAGGAGGGTTCTACCCCCTTCGGACATCAGCCCGCAGACACTGTTTTTACCGAGCTGGACGTGCTGTCGGAAGCAGACTGGCAGACGTCACACTACTACCGCGAGCTGTGTCGTAACTACAATGTGTACCACCTGATGGGTGCGGATATCTCTACGCCTGACTCCGGGCTGGTCCGCTTGCGCATCACTCGCCCCCACAACTCCCCCGAATTTGATGCCCGTGATCGTGAAGTCTGCCAGATGCTGCTGCCGCATCTGCGCCGCAGCCTGCATATGCATAACCTTCTCAATCGCAGCGAGATGATAGGTACGCTTTACTCACAGGCGATAACCCGTTTGTCGGTCGCAACCATCGTGCTGGACAAAGGCGGTTCAGTACTGCGGTTAAATGCGGTGGCCCAGGAGCTGCTGGAGCGCGCTGACGGTCTGAAGCTCGTTGGCGGACGCCTGGAGGCGACCTATCCGAGTGATAACCGGGAGCTGCACAAGCTGATCAATGAAGCCTTTGCCGCGCACCAGGGGCAGCGCCCCCTGGAGCGCGATGCGCTGTCAATCTCGCGCCCCTCCGGCGAGGTCAACCTCGGGGTGGTGGCCGAAGCAATGCCATCAGTGGATTGGGTGGAGGGCAAAGGCCAGCCGGCCGTGGTGCTCTACGTGCGAGATTCGGTCGGCAGGTCCCAGGTCAACAACACCGTGGCAAAACAACTCTTCAACTTTACCCCTGCGGAAACCGCTTTGGCGCTGGAGCTGGCCAACGGTCTGTCGCTGGAGGAGGCTGCGGAGAACCTGAACATCATGCGAAACACGGCGCGGGCGCACCTTCGTGCCATCTTTTCGAAGACTGGCGTACGGCGTCAGGCCGAGCTGGTTCGCGTGATGCTTAACAGTGTGGTGGCGTTGGGTGGCAGCCAGCTTGCCCCGCTCAAGATCCCGGTTGTGACCCTGCCGCGCCCGCGCATCCGTGATGTTCGCTGACCACTGGGCAGCGCCGCCTGACTTTCGCCGCGGAGGGGTACGCCTGCTGCCGCGGCTCCCCTCATACCTTCCATAAGGAGTCGATCTAGTCCATCTGAGGGATGAAGCACCTCGTCATGTTGCCGATTATCGCCATGTCACGTGTGGTTTAACCCGCCACACCCGCTAACAAGAACAAGGCCTGAGGGTAACGACATGACGCAACTGATCAACATCAAAGCAGCCGCTTCCACTGCCGAATATCGATACGCTCGTGGCTGGCATTGCCTTGGCATCGCGGATGATTACCGCGACGGCAAGCTTCACACGCTGAACATCTTCGGTACTCGGCTGGTTGCGTTTGCCAACGAGCAAGGCTCGATCAGCATTCTCAATGCGCATTGCCCGCACATGGGGGCTGACCTGTCGCAGGGCGAACTGGTTGATGGGCGCGTTGTCTGTCCGTTTCACCACTGGCAATTCGAAGCCAGCGGTCGCTGTGCAGAAATCCCCTACTGCAAGCGCATCCCACCAAAGGCCAAAACCCGTAGCTGGCAGACCTGCGAGGTCAACCGGTTGCTGTTCGTCTGGAACAACCCGGAAGGCAATCCCCCCGCGCCCGGCGTCGAGATACCGTACCTGCCGGAAATCGACAGTGACGAGTGGGACAGTGACTGGCACCTCGACACGATGGTGATCGAAACCAATCCGCGCGAGCTGGTCGACAACCTGGCCGACGCGCAGCACTTCGGACCTGTGCACGGCACGCCGACCACCTATTTCGCCAATGTCTTCGACAGACACATTGGGCACCAGATTTTCCATGGTGACTCGGGGCGCCTGGGTGGCGATCTGGTTGCCGAGTCTGCCTATTACGGCCCGGCTACGCACTTCACCCGTATGAGAGCCAACTTCGAGGGCCTGCTGGTCGAGAGCATTCTGCTGAACTGTCACGTTCCGATCGGTCCCGAGAGCTTCGAGCTGCGCTTCGGCGTGCTGGTCAAGAAAGTACCCGGCTGGAGTGAGGAGCAGAACAAGGAGCTGGCCCTGCAATACGTTCAGAACAATCGCACCTCCTTCTACCAGGACGTCGATATCTGGAAGCACAAGATTCGCATCGACAATCCCGTTCTGGCCGAGGGCGACGGCCCGGTCTACCAGCTTCGCGAGTGGTATCAGCAGTTCTTCATGGACGAGGCGGATGTCCCGGCGAGCTTTACCGAGCGTCGCGAGATCGTGACGGTCGACCAGCGCAAATGAACGATGAAGCTGTGCCGGGCGCGGGCGTGGAACCGCACTATGCAGGCAAGACGCTTACCCTGAGCATCGCAAACGGGATCGCCTGGATGACCTTCATCCAGGCCGATACCCTCAATGCGCTCAGCCCTGCGATGGCACAGGAATTCCTGCAAGCCTGCGAGTCGCTATCTGGACAAGACGAACTCAAGGCGCTCGTCCTGCAGGGCAGTGGGAAAGCCTTCATGGCGGGCGGCGACCTGCACGCCCTGCGTCAGGATCCGGAGGCGACCGTTGCGGCGATCATTCCACCGATGAATCAGGCCGTGCTTTTGCTCCAGGCCATGCCGATCGTGATCATTGCGCGTCTGCATGGGGCCGTTGCGGGCGCCGGGCTAAGCCTGGCGTGTCTGGCGGATATTTCTATCGCGGCGGCAGAAACCCGTTTCGTCTATGCCTATTCGGACATTGCGACGACCTGCGATCTGGGGCTTTCCTGGCATGTTGTCCGCAGGCTTGGAGTGAGCCGTGCGATAGAGATCGCGTTGTGGAGTCGTGGCTTCGATGCAAGGCAGGCGGCCGATTGGGGGTTGGTGAACCATGTGGTCGAACGACCGCGACTGGACGAATTTGTACAGGCTTTGATCGCTAGGTTATCGGCGATGCCCACGCATGTAATACGAGCTACGAAAACGCTGCTCTTACATGCTCAATCGGCGTCATTGAAAGAGCAGCTAGATCTGGAACACTCGATGTTCTTGGACTGCGCGACGCGGCCGATTTTTTCGGCCTCGATCGATCAGTTCTTTGAGAAGCGTCGGTAGTCCTTCGCTATATCCAAATTTCGTGTTCCTCCCTTGCAGGCCATGCCGCTGCGGCGGCCGGCATACAGGTACCGTTAATGAAAATCCCGACTCCGCACATCCAGCCCCGTCAGTAGCGGGGTGAGATCCGTCAGTCGGCCGGCGATGACGTGGCGGATGCCATTCGCCGCTTCCAGATGGCCGTCGATGCGCAGCATCTGCGACTGCACCAGCACCCGGCGTTGGCGTTCGGCCAGGTCGTGCCAGACGATCACATTGATCAGTCCGAACTCGTCCTCCAGGGTCACGAAGATCACGCCGCTGGCGGTTTGCGGGCGCTGGCGGCCGATGACCAGGCCGGCGACGCTGAGCGGGCGGCCGGGTTCGGCGTCGCGCAGTTCGCGCGAGCTGCGACAGCGCATGCTCTCGAGCTGGCGGCGCAGCAGCGCCAGCGGATGCGGACCGAGGGTGGTGCCCAGGGTCGCGTAGTCGGTGAACAGTTCCTCGCTGACCGTGGGCGGCGGCAGGCTCACCGGGGGTTCATCGCGGGCCGTCAGGCCGGCGAACAGCGGCAACTGGGGTTCGACGCCGGCCACCGCCCAGCGCGCCCGGTGGCGATGGCCGGCGAGGCCGCGCAAGGCACCGGCATCGGCCAGATGCTCGCGGGCGCGGGCGTCCAGGCCCGCACGCAGCACCAGGTCTTCGACACAGGCGAACGGACGCGCCGCCTCGATCCGCTGCGCATCGGCCTGGCGAAAGCCGCGAATCATCCGTAGTCCCAGGCGGATCGCCGGCTGCGGGCCGCCGCCATCCTCCAGGGCGCAATCCCAACCGCTGTGGCGCACATCGACCGGGCGCACCTCGATGCCATGCCGGCGTGCGTCCTGCAGCACCTGGTCGGGGCTGTAGAAACCCATCGGCCAGCTGTTGATCAGCGCGCAGGCAAAGGCGGCCGGTTCATGGCACTTCAGCCAGCTGCTGGCATAGCTGAGCAGCGCGAAGCTGGCCGCGTGGGACTCAGGGAAGCCATAGCTGCCGAAGCCCTTGATCTGCTCGAAGATGCGCGCGATGAATTCGGGTGTGTACTGCTTGGCGAGCATCCGCGACGTCAGGCGCTCGCGGTGTTTTTCCAGGCCGCCGTGGCGTTTCCAGGCGGCCATGCTGCGGCGCAGTTCGTCGGCCTCGCCCGGGGTGTAGTCGGCGGCGACCATCGCCAGCTCCATGACCTGTTCCTGGAACAGCGGCACGCCGAGGGTGCGCTCGAAGACCGGCACCAGTTCCTCGGACGGGTAGAGTACCGGTTCCTCGCCGTTGCGCCGGCGCAGGTAGGGATGGACCATGTCGCCCTGGATCGGCCCGGGGCGCACGATAGCCACCTGGATCACCAGGTCGTAGAAGGTCTGCGGGCGCAGGCGCGGCAGCATGGCCATCTGCGCCCGCGACTCGATCTGGAACACGCCGATGGTGTCGGCGCGGCTGATCATGGCGTAGGTCGCCGGGTCCTCCTGAGGCAGGCTGGCCAGGGTCCAGCGCGTGCCGCGATAGTGCTCGATCAGGTCGAAGCAGCGGCGCAGCGCGCTGAGCATGCCCAGTGCCAGCACATCGACCTTGAGCAGGCCGACCAGGTCCAGGTCGTCCTTGTCCCACTGGATCACCGTCCGTTCGGCCATGCTGGCGTTCTCCAACGGCACCAGGCTGGCCAGCGGCTCCTGGGAGATGACGAAGCCGCCGGGATGCTGCGACAGGTGCCGGGGGAAGCCGATCAGCTCGCCGGTCAGCGCCAGCACCCGGCGTAATAGCGGATTCTCCGGGTCGAAGCCGGCCTCGAGCAGGCGTACGGCGGCCGGTGGCCGGTCGCTCCAGCGGCCACAGCAGTCGGCCAGGGCGCTCACCTGATCCGGCGGCAGGCCGAGAGCCTTGGCCACGTCGCGCACCGCGCCGGCGCCATGGTAAGTGCTGACCACCGCGGTGAGCGCGGCGCGCTCGCGGCCGTAGCGGCGAAAGATGTACTGGATGACTTCCTCGCGGCGCTCGTGCTCGAAATCGACGTCGATGTCCGGCGGCTCGTTGCGCTCGCGGGACAGGAAGCGTTCGAACAGCAGCTTGCTGCGCGACGGATCCAGTTCGGTGATGCCTAGCGCGAAGCACACCGTCGAGTTGGCCGCCGAGCCACGCCCCTGGCAGAGAATGCCCCGCTCGCGGGCCCAGCGGACGATGTCATGGACGGTGAGAAAGTAGCTCTCGTACTTGAGTTCGGCGATCAGCTCAAGCTCATGGTCGATCAACCCCTGTACCTTGTCCGGCACCCCGTCTGGCCAGCGTGCGCGGGCGCCGAGCTCCACCAGTTCGCACAGCCAGCCAGTGGCGTCGTAGCCCGGGGGAACCAGTTCCTGCGGGTACTGGTAGCGCAACTGATCCAGGTCGAAGGTGCAGCGTTCGGCGATGCGCAGCGTCTCGGCCAGCAGCTCGGGCGGGTAGAGCTCGGCCAGCTCCTCGCGGCGGCGCAGGTGGCGCTCGCCATTGGGAAACAGGTGGACGCCGGCCTCGCTGACCGGCAGGTGATGGCGGATGGCGGTCATGCAGTCCTGCAGGGCGCGGCGCCCGCGGGCGTGCATGTGCACGTCGCCGCAGGCCACCGCCGGCAGGCCGTAGGCGCGGGCGATCGCCAGCAGGTGCTTTAACCGTGCGGCATCGTCCGGGCCCCGGTGCAGTTCGATGCCCAGCCACAGCCGTTGCGGGAACCGCGTGAGCAGCCAGGCGGCCTGGTCGGCGTCATGCTCCGCCAGCCAGATGGCCAGCAGCCCGTCGAGCGGCGCGTCGAAGTCCTCATGCAGCAGGCGATAGCGGCCCTTGTCGGCGCGGCGCCTGGCCTGGGTGATCAATCGACAGAGTGTCTGGTAGCCGGCCAGGTTCTCGGCCAGCAAGACCAGTTTCGGACCGTCCTCGATGCGCATCTCGCTGCCGACGATCAGCGGCAGCGCGTGTTCCTTGGCCGCCTGCCAGGCGCGCACGATGCCGGCCAGGCTGCATTCGTCGGTGATCGCCAGGGCGCGGTAGCCGAGACGTGAAGCGCGCTCGAACAGCTCCGCGGCGCTGGAGGCGCCACGCTGGAAGCTGAAGTGCGACAGGCAGTGCAGTTCGGCGTAGGCGCTCATGCGAACCAGCCGTGCAGCAGCAGCGGCCCGTCATTGCCGACGGTCCTGAAGGCCCAGCCGCGCTGGCCGGCGCGGGTTTCGACCCGATAGTAGTCGCGGCGCACGTCGCCGCCGTCCCACCAGCCGGACTCGATACGCTCCGGGCCGGCCTGCACCTGCACGCTGCCTTCGCGCAGCGGTTGCGGCTCGGCCAGCAGCCAGCCGGGACGGGGACCGCAGGGCGGCAGTGCCACGTCGGCAGACTGGCTGCTCCAGGCCTGCTCGGGACGATGGTCGGCGCGGGCGCCGAGGCCCTGCACAGCGTCGTCGCCCAGGCGGGCGCGCAAGCGCTCGCGTAGCTGTTCCCAGGGCAGCGACTGTTGCGGGCGTTCCTCGAACAACCGTTGGTGTTCCGGCACGAAGGGCGGCAGGTCCCGGGCGACCAGACGCACCGCCAGCACCGGCTCCGGCAGTTGCTGCTGCTCCAGGCGGCCCCGGGTCAGCTCGAAGAGCATGGCGGCCTCGCGCTCGGCGCTCAGCAGGCCGACCGGCACCTGACTGGCGGGGCGGTTGCGGTGTTCCAGATACAGGACGAAACGCTGCACGCCGCTGTCGCGCCCCGCCAGGTAGGTGGCCAGGTCGGCGGTCAGCCGGCGCAGCGGGAAGAGCAGCGCCTGGTGCGACTCGACCTCGAAGTTCAGTTCGATGCGCGCCTCGAACCGATCCGGCGGTCGGTAGAAGGCCAGGGCCAGCGGGCGCTGGCCGAGCAGCGTATCCAACTGACTCAGCACCTCGGCCGGAAAGCGTTTGGCCAGGCCGTCGCGGGGCAGGGCGAGCAGCTGCGCCAGGTTGCGCACGCCCATGCGGGCAAAGGCGCTGGACGCCTCGCGGGAGAAGCCGAGGCGCTCCACCGGCAACGGAGCCAGCGCCTGATGCAGCGTTTCGTCGCCCACCGCCAATCCATCATGGGCATTGGCCAGCACCCGCGCGGCGGCGGGATTGGGCGCCACGGTGATGCGGTGCTGGAAGCCCAGGGCGGTCAGTTCCTCGCGCAGACGCGCCTCGAAGCGCGGCCACGGGCCGAATAGGCCGAGGGAGGACTGCACCTCCAGCAGCAGGCAGCGCGGATAGTGCAGGCTTACCTGGGCGCTGAAGCGGTAGCCCCAGGCGGCCAGCAGCTGCTGCCAGCGCTCGATGGCCGCCGGATCGTATTCGGCAGTGGCGAAGTGCTGGCTGAGCGCCTGGGCGGCGGTGAGCGACTGGCCAGGCTTCAGGCCCAGGGCGCGCGCCGCCGGGTTGACCGCCTGCAGTCGGCGCCGTTGCGCCGTGCCGGCCAGCAGAACCAGCGGCGCGTCCGCGTCGCTCCGTTGGCGCAGCACGCCATCCATGGCCAGTTGCGGAAAGAGGATGCAGGCCCAGCGCATGACGGTCTCAGTGCCCGCCGCCGCTGGCCAAGGCGGCTGTGGCGATCGGCCGGGCCGGGGCCAGGCCGCCGCGACACTTGAGGACGCGCACCTCGCGGGCGTCCACCGCCAGGCGCAGGGCGGCGGGTGAGGGATTGGCGGCTTCCTGCAGCGGACGGTAGGCGAAGGCCAGGGTCTGGCCGGTTTCGGCGGCGACCTGCAGGCGCCGCAGGGCGCGGTCGTCGGCCTGTTTCGGCCAGCACAGCACGGCACCGCAGCAGCCCGAACGCAGGCACTGCTCGGCGGCCCATAGGGCGTCGCGGCCAGTTGCCCGCACGATGCTCAGGTGGCGCAGGTCGACGCCGGCGGCCAGCCAGGCGTGCGGATAGGGGATATGGGGTGGATCGACCAGCACGACCCGCTCGGCGGATGCGGTGAGGCGCGCCAGGGTCGGCCACAGCAGGCGCAGCTCGCCGATGCCGATGGCCGCGCTGAGGATCTCGCTCAGCGCGGCATCCGGCCAGCCGCCGCCGGGCAGGGCGGCGTCCAGCGCGGCATGTCCGGTCGGCTGGCTGGCGGAAGGCGGGACGACGGCCTGACCGCGCCAGACACGGCGCGTATCGAGCAGGCGGTCGAGGGCGACAACGGATGACATGCGCGATCACTCGAATACTGTATATGAGTACAGTATTCGGTCAGTGCCCCGCGCGGGTCAAGTCAGGGCGATAAATGCCCAACCGTCCGCTCAGCGCATAGCCAGCATCCCTTTGAAATCCGGCCACCAGCGCGGGTGCAGCACCGAATAGGCAAGGGCGTAGGCCAGGGTGCCGACGCAGATGTCCGCCAGCCAGTGGGTGTAGCCGCCCAGGGTGCTGTGGGCCGAGAAATACAGCACGGCGAGGCTCATCAGCAGGGTGGCGAGCAGGCTGCGGTAGTTGCCCTGCAGCCAGTCGGCTGCACCGAAACCGATGCTGCGGCGCAGCGCGGCGACATGGATCGGCACGATCAGCAGGGTGCGCGCCAGCATGGCCAGCCCGCCAGCCAGGGCGCCCAGCGGTTCACCGAGCAGGCCGAGCAGGGCCAGCGTCAGCAGGGTAGTGACGACTTCGGCGCGCACCACGGTCTGGATGCGGCTCACTGCCACCAGCAGGCTCTGCGCATGCAGGGCGGTATTGGCCAGCGCCGCCATCACCGCCAGTACCTGCAGGGTCGGTACGGCGGCCAGCCACTGGGCGCCGAACACCAGCAGCACCAGATCCTCGGCGGTGAGCGCCAGGCCGATATAGCAGGGCGTGAGCAGGAAGCCGGTCAGGCTACTTACGGCGCCGAACAGCGACCACAGGCGTGCCGGCTGCTCGGCGCGCCGGGCGAACGCCGGCAGCGCATAACTGGCCAGCCCGTTGTAGAGCGCCGTGCGCGGCAGTTCGATGATGCGCAGGGCGAAATTGAACTGGCCCACCGCCTGCACGCCCACGGTGAGTCCCAGCACCACGCTGGCCCCGCGCTGCAGCAGTTGCCCGCACAGGGTATTGATCGCGATGGGCAGGCCGGCCACGAGCACGCCGGCCAGCCAGGGCCGATCAAACGCAAGCGGCAGGCGGCGCGGGTCGTTGCGCATCAGCATCAGCAGGGATACCAGCTCCATGATCAGCGCCTGCACGATCAGCGCCCAGGCGCCGCCGCCCTGCAGCGCAACCAGGATGCCGCCCAAGGCGCCGAGCACCTTGCCCAGCAGGGTGCGCGAGGCGAGCAGGCGGAAGTTGCCGCTGCGGCGCATCTCCGCCACGTAGATGCGCGCCATTAGGGTCGCCAGCACCTTGGATGCCGCCACCAGCACCATGGCGCGCACGGCCGTATCGTCGCTGACCATCAGGCCGCCCAGACCGATCACCCCCAGCGAACCCAGCCCGACCACCACGCAGGCCCAGAAGGCAGTGGCGCGCTGGCGGTGCGAGACCTGTTGCTGTCGCACCAGCGGGTCTTCGATCAGCGCGCCGAACAGGATGCCCACCAGCTCGACGATGACGATGATCAGCATGCCGACGCCCAATTCCTCCGGGGTCAGCAGGTGGGCGAAGACGAAGAAGGACAGCATGGACAACAGGATCAGCCCGAATTTCTCCGAGAAGATCCAGGCCAGGCGAGCCAGGCGTTCCCGGATCACCGTGCACGTTCCGGCATGCGCCAGCGGGTTGCGCGGGCATAGGCGTAGCGCAGTGCGGGCTTGCCATGCGCGGTCAGCAGAGCGCGCCAGGAAATGCGCAGCATCTGTTCGAACACCTGAATGACCCGGTGCTGTTGTCCCTGGCGCGAGAAAGCTTCGAGGAATTCCGTCTGGTTGGCGAGAATGAAATCCGTGCGCTCGCGTGGGCTCATCTGCGCGCCGTAATGTTCCAGGTAGAGCTCGACGAAGCGCAACTTGTGCGGGTAGTGGCGCTCTGGCTGGGCGGTGATGTTGTCGGGACCGACCAGGCGGTGATAGAGCACCTCCTGCACCGTATGGATTTCCGCCCGCTCGGCCACCTGGGTCCACAGCCAGCGGTCCTCGGCGAAGCGGAGGCGCGCGTCGAAGCCGCCGAAGCGAGTGGCCAGCTCACGCTCCATCAGCACCGAGGAGGGACAGTTGATGACGTTGCGCTGCTGGAAATCGCGGAAATGCCAGCCGGCCTTGCACCAGGCGAAAGGGATCTGCCGGCCATCGGCGAACAGGTTCATGCCGAAGCAATCGACCAGACCGATACGCCGGCCCGCCGCGCTGAGTCGTTTGAAGCATTCCAGCTGTTTTTCCAGTTTGGTGGGCAGCCAGTAGTCATCGGCGTCCAGGAAGGCCAGCAGGTGATCACTGGCTTGGAAAATGCCGCGATTGCGCGCCGCGGCCGGGCCCTGGTTCGTCTGGCGGATCAGGGTGAGCGGAAAGGGAGCGCGATAGCGCTCCACCCGCTCCGGGCCAGCGTCGGTGGAGCCGTCGTCCACCACGATGACCCGGTCCGGCCGCCGGGTCTGGGCTGCCAGGGAGTCCAGCGCCTGGTCGATGGTGTCGTCGGCGTTGTAGAGGGGGATGATCACGCACACCGAGTAGTCGTTCATGCCGAAGGCCTTCCGTAGATACCGGATTCCACGCCGGCGCGGCTTGTCGCTGCGGCCCGGGCGGGGCGCAGGGACAGGGCCAGCACACAAAACACCAGGAACTCCCCGGTGCGGTGGTTGGGCACCACATACGCCACGTAGTTGGAAAGGATGAACACGCCGATGATGACCAGCGCGCTGGCGTGCTGGGCCACCGCGCTGCGCTGCTGCAGGGCGTTGAAATGCTTGTACAGGGTGGCGGCGAACAGCAGCACCAGCGCGACCAGATGAACCAGTCCGCCATTGAGCAGGGTTTCCAGATAGCCGCTATGGGCATTGCCGATATAGCCCCAGCGGCGCAGGAAGAAATCCGCCGCCGAGCTGGCCCAGAAGGCACCGAAGCCGTAGCCGCGCAGCAGCTCTTCCTCGATGGATGGGGCCAGCAGCGCCCAGATCTGCGTGCGATCGGTCAGCGAGCTGTCGCGGCCGAGCAGGTCGAGGAAGATATGGTAATTGGCATACAGCGTCAGGCAGATCAGCAGGTAGACCAGGGTGCTGGTCACCAGTACCGAGCGCGAATGATGCAGGCGCAGGCGGATCAGCGTCAGGAAGTACCAGTAGCTGGCCACGCCGGCGCAGACCAGTACCAGGCCGGTTGCCGAGCGTCCGAGGGCGATGGCCACCAGGGCGAAGAAGCCGGCGAGCAGCGCCCAGCGGTTGCGCCGGCGGATGGCCGGCAGCAGCAGCAGGATGGCGACGGCATTGATGCGTGCAGCGGCATTCTTCTCGCCGAACACGCCGCGAAAGGCTCCGGCCCGCGCGCCGTCGCTGTAGAACACCAGCTCGGGGGAAACCAGGGCGAACGCCAGGCCGAGCAAGGACAGGAAGCCGATGGTGCAGCCGATGAGCAGCGCCAGGCGTTCCAGGGGGTAGTTGTAGACGGCGAAGCCGGCGAAGAACACCACGCCCAGCAGCGCCACGAAGCGCCGGAAACTCAGCCCCGGTTCGTAGGACCAGAACACCGAGAGCAGCAGGCAGCCGAGGAACAGCAGCAGCACCAGATTGTCCCGGTAGACGCTTCGGCGCTGAAAGATCCGCTGGCGGATGAACAGCCAGGCCGGCACCAGCAGGGTGATCAATCCGCAGATCTGGTTGACCGGATTGCCTTCCAGCTCCCGGTCCATGCTCAGGCCGCGTCGCCCGATCACCAGGGCGATCAGGAAGTCGAACGCCTTCAGGTAGAACAGCAGCCCGAACATGAGAAAGGCGAAACGCAGGCTGGAGTAGCGCACCTCGAGGGTCTTCATGCCTGGTCCTCCGGCAGCAGCACCCGCAGATAGCTGCGCGCTGCCGCACTGCGGGTGAAACGGGCCGCGGCCTGTTGCCGGAGGCTGCGCTCCGCCTCGGGGTTGCTGGCCAGAACCTGCGCCACCGTGCGCGCCAGGGTCTTGGCATCCTCCACGGGGACCAGGGGCGCGACGAGTCCCCGATCCAGGATCTCCTCCGGCCCGTAGGGGCAGTCCGTGGCCACCACGGGCACGCCGGTCGCCAGGGCCTCCACCAGGGCGTTGGGACTGCCCTCGAAGCGGGACGCGAGCACGAAGCAGTCGGCGGCGGCGATCTCTGCCTGCGGGTCGACGCAGTAGCCGGGCAGGTCGAGGCGCCCGGCGAGGCCCAGCCGGCGGGCCTGCTGCTCCAGCGCTGCGCGCTGCGGGCCTTCGCCGAAAATCACCAGGCGCACGTCTTCCGGCAGGCGCGTCAGGGCGTCGAGAAGAATGTCGAACCCCTTCTGCGGCGCCAGGCGACCCACGGCCACCAGCACGCGCCCCGCTTTGTGGCGCAGCCACGGATGACGCGGGTTGGGCAGCGGGTGGATCAGGTAGTCGTCGTCCAGCACCGGGTTGTCGGCGGTGACCAGATCACGCGGTCGCAACGCCGGATGGCGCAGCAGATCCTGCGCCACGCCGTGCGACACGCAGATCACCGGATTGGGAATCAGCCGATACAGCCAGGGCGCCAGGGCGTAGGCGGCGCGCACGCTGCGGGCGGGATTGACGCAGCGATCTCGGGAGAAGGCATTGCGCTCGCTGACATGCAGGCGCGCCAGCGTGCCGGATAGCAGGGCGGCGCCGATGGCCAGCACGTTCACATGGGTCAGTGCGGCGAGCATGGCATCGTAGCGCTCGCGGCGCAGGAAGCGCGCCAGGGCCGGCAGTGCACGGGCGGTGCGCGGACTGTCCAGGCACACCCGGCGCACACCGGGCGCCAGCAGCGCCTCGTGAATGCCGCCCTCGGTCAGCGTCAGCACCGTCACTCGGTAGTCCTCGCACAGGCTGCTCGCCAGCCGGGCGAGCATCTTCTCGGCGCCGCCGCCGTGCAGGTTGTGCAGGATGAACAGGATGCGGCGGCTCACTGGTTCCACACCTGGTAGAAGGCCTGTGCAGCCTGGCGGCCGTGAAAGCGAAGAATGGAGGCATCCGCCGCAGCCGATCTGGCGCCAAGCGCACGCAGCAGTCCCGCAGCCAGCGCCCGAGGATCATCCGGACGCACCAGCATGCCCAGGCGCCCCTGATCCAACAGCTCACGGGGGCCGGTTTCGCAATCAGTGGCTACCACCGGTACGCCGAGGGCCAGGGCTTCGATCAGCGCGGTGGGCATGCCTTCGTGGCGGGAGCTGAGCACGAACAGCCGGGCCGCGCGAAACAGCGGGTACGGATTGCCCAGAAAACCGGTGAAATGAACGTGCGCGGCGATGCTCAGTTGTACCGCCTGGGCTTGCAGAGCGTCCTTCTCGGGGCCCGCGCCCACGATGACCAGCGCCGGCAGTGACGCCTGCCGGCTGGCCAGGGCATAGGCCTCAAGCAGTACATCGAAGCCCTTCTCCGGCGCCAGCCGGCCCACCGCCAGCAGGTAGCGTTCCGGCAGGGGGCAGGGCGGCGGCTGGTCGGCCAGTTCCTGCAGCTCGTCGCCGATCACCGCATTCGGGCAATGATGCAGACGCTCCCGCCGCCACAGCAGGCGCCGCGACAGTGTCTGTACGAGCGGCTCGGACACCGCCACCGCGCGCCCGCCGCCGAGCAGGTACAGGGAATAGAGCCAGCCCAGCAGGCGCGGTGAGAGGCGCTGGCCGGTGCACTCCAGCGTGGCGTGGCGGCTGTAGATCACCTGGCAGTCGGTGCCCAGCGATGCCAACCAGGCGCAAAGGTTGGCCTGCTCCTTGGCGGCGATCAGGTGGGTGACGCCCTGGCGGATCAGATGTCGCAGGCGCAACCAGGAGCCGGACACGCTGCCCGTGCCGGCAAAGGTCGGCCAGTCGGGTACGGGGTCGCCGTTGATCACGAAAAAGCCGACCTCATGGCCATCGCGGGCAAACTGCGCCGCCAGCCGGCGGTGCACCTGCTCGACGCCCCCGTCCAAGGGAAAGTCCTTATGAATGAACAGGATGCGCATTGTTCTTGCGAGCCGGGGTGATGTGGATTTCCAGCCGCCGGCGCACCAGCAGGTAATTCAGCCGCAGGAAGTTGGCCGGGTAGATCAGCAGGTAACGCAGGATGGTGTGCGGCTCCCGGTACATCCGGTACAGGGCCCGCAGGTTGAGCCGGTTGATCAGCGAGGGATAGTAAGCACCCTGCGCCATGGCCTCCTGGCGGATGAAGGCCCCACAGGAAAAGGCCACGCCGCCGAACCCCTGGCGTTTGGCCTGGCGGATGAAGTCCTCCTGGCGCCCGGCGCCCAGCCCGACGATGAGAATGTCGCAACGGCTGTCGAGCACCGCCTGGACCACCTTGCCGGTCTCGTCGCGCCGGAAATAGCCGTGTTCGCGACCGGCGATGATCAATTGCGGATAGCGCGCCTTCATCTTGCGGATGAAGCTGCTCAGCTCCCGTGGGGTGGCGCCCAGCAGGAACACCCGCTTGCGGTGCTGCTCGGCATGCAGGAACACCACCGGTGCGATGGAGGTGAAATCGAAGCTTACCCGGCTGATGTGCTGGCCGGTCAGCCGCGACAGGAAGTTCGACATCAGCATGCCGTCGCAGAAATAGTGCAGGCTTTCCCGGGGATCCTGGCTGGCGTCCTGGAAGAGGCGGCCAATCGAGGCGAAGTTGAGGAAGGAGAACGCCTGGTCGCTGTTCAGCAATTGCTCCGAGAAGTTCTCCATGACCGCTACGCGGATCATCGGCATATGCGACCTCCAAGCGTTTCCATGCTCAGTAGATGTCCCGGGAAAGCAGGGTGAAGGGCGTCTTGCAGAGAATCTTCAGGTCCAGCCAGAACGACCACCGGTTGATGTAGGCCAGATCGGCTGCGACCCGCTGCTGCATCTTCTCCAGTGTCTCGGTTTCGCCACGGTGGCCGTTGACCTGGGCGAGCCCGGTGATGCCCGGCTTGATGCGGTGCCGGGCCATGTACGCCTGGATGCGCTCGCTGTAGTAGAGGTTGTGCAGCACGGCATGCGGACGCGGCCCCACCAGGGCCATGTCGCCGCGCAGCACGTTGAACAGTTGCGGCAGCTCGTCCAGCGAGCTGCGCCGCAGCAGCCGCCCGACCGGGGTCACCCGCGGATCATGCCGGCTGGCCTGGCGCACCTGATCGTCCTGATGCTGGTACATGGTGCGGAACTTCCAGATTTCGATGATCCGGCCGTTCCAGCCGTGACGCTGCTGGCGGAACAGGACGGGGCCCGGAGAGGACAGTTTCACGGCCACGGCGATGAGCAACAGCAGTGGGGCGAGGAGCACCAGGGCCAGGGCCGCCAGGCACCGTTCAACCACGGTCTTGGCCAGGCTGGCGGCCGGTTGGGAGCTCATCAGGGTTTCGTTGAGATACAGCGCCGGCAGCGGGCCGATAGCCGAATAGGACGGATTGAGCAGTGGCAGGTGTGCCAGGTCCGGCACCCAGATCACATCCACCGGCAGGTTCAGCAATTCCCCATACAGCCCTTCGAGACGCCCCTGTAGCTCCCGGGGCAAGGCCAGGTAGACGCGGCGAATGCCTTCCCGCTCGATGATCTCGGCCAGCTCGTCCAGGGTGCCCAGCAGGCGCAGACCAGGCAGCGGCGAATCGCTTGCATCGCAGGCCACCAGCCCGCGCAGGGTGACCTGCCGGTTGCGCAACTGGTCGGCCAGCGCCTGGGCCGCCGGGCCGCTGCCGATGATCACGGCGCGCCGCTCGCGGCGCAGGCGGCGGGTCACGCGGCGAAAAACGCCATACAGCAGGGCCTGGCTGGGCATCTGGATGAACAGGCCAAGGATCAGCCAGTCGCGCAGGAAGGCTGCGGAGAAGTCGTCAAGCTGGCCAACCAGCTCGAGCAGCGCCAGCAGCCCGCCGGTCAGCAGCAGCCAGGCGACCATGAGCCTGCCAAGGCCCTGCGACAGGTCGTGTCGTTTGTGGTAGACCTGCAGCAGGCTGTAGCAGTACGGCGAACCGAGGAGGGTGAGGGCGCCCAGCAGCCGATATTCCTCGGAGAATTTCCCGGCGTGCACCTCGGTGAGTTGCCAGAGCAGCAACTGCAGTACCAGCATGGCGGTTGTCCACTGGCTCCAGAACGTCAGCCCGCGTCGGTTGGCGACCGGCACGCCGGGCTGGCCGATATCCAGGGGCAGGGGATGCGGGGTATCCATGCCGGGCCGGGTGACCGGGCGGGCAGTCGAATGACACTCTTGCATGGCCATCAGCCGCGCGATGCCTGTGATAAGGGGGCAGACAGGTAGCCGTAGCTTTCGTAGGGCTTGCCGTAGCGCCCCGCCTTGGCCAGGTCGTACTGGTTGAGCACCACGCCGATCACCGGGGCCTTGTTGCGCAGCAGGCGGCCGATGCCTTTCTGCACCAGCGGAATCGGCGTGCTTTCCGCATGAATCACGTAGATCAGCGCGTTGCTCAGCTTGGCCAGCAACAGCGCATCACTGACCACCTGGCTGGGCGGCGAGTCGATGATGATGCGCTGGTAGCGGGAGGTGAGCGCATTGAGGATGCGTGCCAGGCGCGGGGATGACAGCAGCTCCTGGGGATTGGACGGTACGCTGCCGGCCGGCAGCATGGCCAGCTTGCCCACGGTGCGCACGCAGTCCTCGAGCCGGCCATGGCCGGCGATCAGGTCAGCCAGGCCGGGGCCCTTCTCGGGCAGGGTGAAGCTGCGCGCCAGGGTCGGGTTGCGCAGGTCGGCCTCGATGAGCAGCACCCGCTCGATGTGCGACATGGAGAAGGCCAGGTTCACCGCCACGGTACTCTTGCCTTCGTTGGCCAGGGTCGAGGTGACCAGCACGATCTGCCGGGGGCGGTCGATGTCCGACAGCACCAGGCCGGTGCGCAGGGTACGGATGGCCTCGCAGAAGCGCTTGTCCTCGTTGAGACGGAACAGGTGGGCGAGCCGGTTGCGGCTCTTGCGTGTCACCAGCGGCACCACGCCCAGCAGCGGCACGTTGATCCGCGCCTCGACGTCCTCGCTGGTACGGAAGGTGTCGTCTAGCGCCTCGCGCAGGAAGGCCAGGCCCATGCCCAGCACCCCGGCGGCCAGCGCCGCGATCCCCAGGATCAGGCCTTTCTGCGGCTTGCTGGGCTGGATCGGCACCATGGCGCGGTCCACCACCTGGGCGTTGGCGGAGTTGATGTCCGAGGTGGCGGCGGTCTCCTTGAGGCGCGCCAGGAAGGTTTCGTACAGCACCCGGTTGCTGTCCACCTCGCGCTGCAGCTCGCGCAGGCGAAATTCCTTGCGGGAAATGTCCTGGATCTGGGTCTTGTTGAGATCGAAGGACTGGCGCAGGGACTGCTCGTTGGCCTCGGCCAGCTGATAGTTGCGCTCGATGCCGGCCACCACCTGCTGTACCTGGGTGTGCAGGCTGGCAGTCGCGGCATTCAGTTCGGTGTGGGCGGCGATCATCGCCGGGTGCTTGGGGCCGTAGCGCCGCGAAAGTTCATCCACCTTGGCCTGGGCACGCGCGCGTTCGGCCTTGAACTGCTGGATCAGTGGATGGCCAAGCACCGCCGGCACACTGGCCAGGCGCTCCAGGTCGCCGTTGAGCGCCTGCACCTGGCGGTACTGGCTCTGCGCCTCGGCGCGTTCGCGGCGGGCATCGATCATCTTGCTGCCGGTCAGGGTCAGCTCGTTGGCACTGATGGTGGACACGCCGTCCAGGTCGACCAACCCTTCAGCTTCGCGGTAGCCCTGCAGCCGGTTCTCTGCCGCGCGCAGGTTCTCCTGCAGTTCCAGCAGCCGCTTGTTCATCCAGTCGGCGGCGGACAGCGAGCGCGTCATGTTGCTGTCCAGCTGGCTGGTGATGAATCCATCGGCCAGCGCGTTGGCGGCGTTCGCCGCCAGCTGCGGGTCCGGCAGTTCGACGTTCACCGCGATCAGCTGGCTCTTGCCGACATAGTGGGCGCTGATCGCCGGGCCGAGGGCCCGAACCACCTCGCGGACCCGTGCCGCTTCGTCCGGCTGCTCCGGCTCTTCGGGCATCAGCCAGTCGGGCAGCCAGGCGCGCCAATCGATCCAGGGCTCGCTGGGCGCTTCCGGTGCAAACAGCGGGTGCCGAGTCAGGTCGAGCTCTTTTACCACCCGTTCGGCCAGTGCCCGCGAGTGCAGCAGGCCCAGCTGGGTCTGCAGGTACTCGCTGGTGTTCACGCCAGGTTCGAAGAGCTGTTGAAAGGCCAGCACCTGCGGGTTGCGGTCGGCAATCACCAGGGTGGCAGTGGCCTTGTACTGGGGTGTGACCCATTGCAGGACGAGCAGGGTGGCGACGCAAGCCACCAGGATCAGGCCGACGATCATCCACTTGGCGCGCCACAGGATGTTCCACAGCTTCATCAGGTCCAGGGTGTCCTCGTCTTCACCGGGGCCGAGGGCGGGCGAGGGCAGGCGCGCAGCATCATAGGGCGGGAGCGTGTTCATCAGAAGAACCCCTGAGCGATGGTGATGGTGTCGCCGGGCAGGATCGGCGTGTCCAGGGCAGGGCGTTCACGCTCCCGTCGGTCGCCGTCGCCTCGCACGATGGTGACCCGCTTGAGCGAGGCGCGCTCGGTCAGGCCGCCGGCCAGGGCTATGGCGCGGTTCAGGGTCAGGCCCGGCTGGTAGGGGTAGCCCCCGGGCTTCTGTACTTCGCCGCTGATGTAGAACTCCCGGTAGGCGACCACGCTGACCGTCACCCGCGGATTGACCAGGTAGCCGTCGCGCAGGCGCTCGCTCAGTTGCTGTTCGATCTGTCCCGCGGTTCGCCCGCCGGCATGCACTTCGCCCACGAAGGGGTAGGAGAAGGTGCCCGCATCGTTGAGGCGAATTTCCTCGAAGCTGAGGTCGGGCTCGCCGAACACGCTGATGCGGATGATGTCGCCCGAGGCCAGCCGGTAACTGCTGCCTTGCTCGACCTGGGCGATGCCCGGGGGAATGAACAACAGGGTGAGCAGGATCGCTAGCAGGACTCTCGACATCGGGGCGGGCTCCATAGGGTTTACAGGCTGCCGGTGGCCGTGAGGGTGTACAGGTTGCGCTGGAAGCGTTCGCGATCCACGGTGGAATCGTTGTCCCAATGGCTGTAGCCCAGGGCCAGTTCCAGCCAGCGCCGCGGTTGATAGGTCAGCGTCAGGCCGGCGCTGCTCAGGTCGTCCTCGCGGTCCAGGCCCTGGTAGCGCAGGCGCGCCGCGCCGACGAAGAGGGTGGAGCTCAGGCGTTCGCTCCACTCATGGCGCCAGTCGAGACGGGTCCGGGTTTGCTTGATGGCATCCGCGCCGTCATCGCCTTCGTCGTAGGCCTGGCGGGTGGTCAGGCTGAAGCGCGAGTAGCTGCGCGGCTCCCAGTCCAGTCCGATTTCCCACATGGGGCTTTCCAGTCCGTCGCGACCATCGTCGTCGTATTCCTTGCGCTGGTAGCCGGCGCGGATGCGGCCGCTGGTTTTCGCGCTGGCTTCCCACACGGCACCGGTCAGCAGCGCCAGGTTGTGGCTGTTCAGCGGGCTGTCCGGCTGGACGTAGTCGAAGTCCTCGTAGCGGGTCTCGATCAGCGCACGCGTACCGCCGATGCGGTGGAACCAGGTGACGCCCAGTCGACTGGCATCACGCTCCTCGCGGGCATTGACCAGGCTGTCATCGTGGAAGCGCAAGCGCTCGTGGTTGGCGGCGAATTCCAGGTTGTTGCGCGCCGTTTCGGCGCCGAAACGATAGGTGGCGCCGAAGGTCCGCAGGCTGTACTCGTCATTCACGCCGGGGATGGCGGTGGAGGCGGTTTCCTCCAGGCGGCTGTAGCCGGCCTTCAGGGTCAGCCGGTGGCGAGCGGTGAACTCCAGGATGCCTTCGAGCAGCAGGCGGTGGTCCAGATGGCTGGCGGAGCTGTCGTCGTGATAGGTCTGCTGTGCGCCCGCGTACGTCAGGCGGTAGGCGCTGTTGCGGTCCTCGGCAACCAGCCGCAGGCGCGGCTCCAGCGTGGTGATCCAGGAACTGGGCGCTGCGTAGGCCGCTTCGCGGTAGTTGTCGTCGTACCGCTCGCCAAGCAGCAGCGAGGGATAGAACTGCAGCCCCTGGATGTTCACAGGCTGCGGGTCGAGGGCACAGGCCGGCGCGGCGAGTAGCGCGGGCGTGAGTAGGCAGGCGGTCGTAAGCCGGTTCATGAAGCGTATCCTTGCTGGGTATGGCATCCGGGCTCTTTCCGGGACGGTGCGCTACCGCCCAGGTTGTCCGTCGGATCCCTGAGAACGAGCGATTTGCCGCTGAACTGCATGACGACAGGCAACGCAATCCCTGACCGTCAGGCTGCCGCTTCGTTTCGAGGGGGACGACAGACGGAGCGGTGGCGACATGAAATGTTGCAAGCCCTTTCGTCCGGACCACGGGCGGCTCCGCTACAGTGGTGTCCTCCCTGAACAACACTGCCCTTCATGACCCTGCTCATCGCCTTCGCCGTTCTTTCCATCCTGGTCTCGTTCCTGTGCTCCATCCTGGAGGCGGCGCTGCTTTCTCTGACCCCCAGCTACATTGCCCAGCAACGACTCACGCGGCCGAAGCTGTATGCACGGCTGAAGGCCCTCAAGGACAAGATCGACCAGCCGCTGGCCGCCATCCTGACGCTGAACACCGTAGCTCACACCGTGGGCGCCACCGGGGTGGGGGCGCAGGTCGTGGTGGTGTTCGGCGACGGCTACCTGGGCGTTGCCTCGGCCGTCATGACACTGCTGATCCTGGTGCTGTCGGAAATCCTGCCCAAGACCATCGGTGCCCGTTACTGGCCACGTCTGGCGCCCATGCTGCCGGTGCTGCTGGGTGGCATGATCCTGCTGCTCAAGCCCTTCATCTGGATGTCTGACGCCATCATGCGGCTGTTCGGCGGCAAGGAGCCGGAGCTGGATGTTCGCCAGGAGATCAAGGCCCTCGCGATGCTGGGAAGGGAGGTCGGCAAGCTCGACGAGGATGAGCAGCGGGTGATCCGCAACATTCTCGACCTGCACGAGATTCGTCTGCGCGACATCATGACCCCGCGCACGGTCTGCGAATCCGTCACGCCGGATGAGTCGATTCGCGAGCTTAAGCAGCGTGTCGAGGAAAGCCAGTTTTCCCGCTACCCGGTGATCGACGAGCACGAAAGCCCGCTGGGTGTGGTGTTCCGTTACGACGCCCTGAAGGCTGCCGACGATGAGCGACCGGTGAGCGAGATCATGAAACCGCTCAAGATCGTGCAGGAAACCATGAACGTCGAGAGCCTGATGACCGAGCTGATGCGCGAGCAGCAGCACATGTGCCTGGTGTACGACGAGTTCGGCGGCTGGCAGGGGCTGGTGACGCTGGAGGACATCCTCGAAACCATCATCGGCAAGCCGATCCTCGACGAGACTGACGACATTCCCAACATGCGCCGTTTTGCCAAGCGTCGCTGGGAGCATCGGGTCAAGTCGATCCAGGGGCGTCAGGACTGATGGGTGTCGTACACGCAAAGGCACGTGCATCCATATTTAACATAACGTGCATTATGGGTAGTTCAGGCGTGAAGAAAGCTGGGGGCCCGGGTGAACGCTTGCCGGCCCAGGGTTGCTGCTTCTTTGGCTGCGATGAAGATTCGTAACGATGAAAGCCAGGCCGATCCGGTATGTGCACTCGCGCCTGTCTGCCGCTGTGTCACTGCGCTCAAGCATCGCATCGGATCGGCGACCCGCTGCTGGCCACACTCACGCCGAGCGCTGAGGTTCCGTCTCGGGCGAACGTCGCCGTCGCAGTGCTTTCGCGTTTCGGCTTTCGGCAAACAGCCGACCGGAGTTCTTGTGATCCGAAGCGCTTCTCCGGCGGCTGGGCCAGCGCTCCGTGTTCGTATTCTGTCTGCCTGCTAGCGCGGTTCCCAGCGTTCAACCGGATACGCCGCACCTGGCCTGGCGCCTGTGATGCTGACGTACAGGTCTCAATCAAGATTCAATAAAATCAATTGGTTACGCGACGTATCGGCTGTGGTGCTTTAAGGGACGGGTTAATCGAGCGCAGGCAGCACGCGTACGTCGTGGCGGCTCAAGGTTTCAGGGCGTGGGGGCAGCCCTTTACCCATCTTCAATATCCGATAACAGCCAGACCCGGATATTGCATATACTGCGCGGCACACCCGTAGTTCCCCAGGAATGATCCGCCGTGGCGCACTCCCCGCAACCCCTGTTCGAGACCTTCGATCGCTTCCATGAACTCAATTTCCTGCACCTGAGCGGCGAGCTGCCGGTGGTTCGCGAGTTCCTCCTGGGCTTCCCCGCGGAACGTCAGGCTGTCGAAGGCTACTGTGCGGCTCGGGGATTCCTGAAGTCCTATGCGGGCAACGAGGCCACGTTCAATTCCTACCGGACCCACGTCGAGCGATTGCTGCTCTGGTCGCTGCTGGTGGCGCACAAACCGCTGCTGGAGCTGCGCCGCCGCGATGCCGAAGCGTTCATGGAGTTCTGCCTCAATCCCCCTGCCGACTGGGTCGGTCCGGTGGTCAAGTCGCGCTTCCTGCGGGTAGGCGGCCGCAAGAAGCAGGACACCGATACCTATCTTCTGAACGAGCACTGGCGCCCCTTCAGCCTGAGTATCGCCAAGCGCGAGCGCAAGGTCGCCGAGGAGTCGTTGACTCCCCTGCCCCCTCGGCCCTATCGCATGGCGCAGGGCTCGGTGGCGCAGGTGTTCGCCGTGTGCGGCAGCTTCTTCCAGCACGCCATCGACGAAGGCCTCACTGAGGTGAATCCGTTCCGCGCGGTGAAACAGAAGTCCATCTACAAGCAGCGCAATACCCTCAACGTCGCCTCGCGCTCGCTCACTCCGTTGCAGTGGAGCTACGTGCTGGAGACTGCCGAGCAGATGGCGGCGCAGGACCCCGTGCACGAGCGCACCCTGTTCATCGTGGCCACGCTGTTTTCCATGTATCTGCGGGTGTCCGACCTGGTGGGCAGGGATGGCTGGTCGCCGACCATGGGCGACCTTCGTCGCGACAGCCGGGACAACTGGTGGTTTCATGTGGTGGGCAAAGGCAACAAGGCGGCCAGGATCAGCGTCCGGGACGAGTACATCGACACCTACCTGGTGCGCTACCGACGGCACCTGCAGCTGCCACCGCTGCCCTCGCCCCACGAAACCACGCCTCTGATCGGAACCCTCAGGGGGCGAGCCGGCCTTTCCGACCGCCATGTACGGCTGTTGCTCCAGGAGGTGTTCGATCGCGCCCTCGCGCGCATGGCCGAGGAGGGCTGGAGCGAGGATGAAATCGACCAGCTGCGCTCGGCCTCGCTGCATTGGCTGCGCCACACGGCCGCAACCTTCGACGCGCCCCACCGGGACATGAAGGACCTGCAGGCAGATCTTCGCCACAACAGCCTCAGCACCACCCAGAACGTCTACTACAACACCCTGGACGAGCAGCGGGCGCACTCGGTGAAAGGCCTCAAGCTCAAGCGCTGAAAGACGTCAGGCCCCCGCCTTGCGCAGGCGCTGGTGGTAGTCCGGCAGGTGCAGCAGGCCGTGCCGCGCGGCCGCGCGGCGCACCGCATTGCGTTCGCCGTCGAATTTCACCGTTTCGCTGATCACCTTGATGTTGCCCTCGATGCCCATGGCGCAGGCGAAACAGACCACGCCGTCCATGGGGCCATCGGCCTCGGCCAGGCCGGTGTTGGCCAGCGCGATGGTCGCGGCACTGGCGCGCAGCGCGCCGACGGCCATCTCCCGTGCGACCTCCTCACTGGTCAGACCATAGGTCTGAATGGTCTGCAGACTGACCCCTAGCATGGCGTGCTTGGCTCCCACGGTGTACGTCACGTAGCCGCTTTCCAGCACCTTGCCGCAGCCCGCGACGTCGGCAAGTAGTCCGCTCATCAACCCGGCGGTACAGGATTCGGCAGTGGTCAGCATGAGCTGGTGGCGAGTCAGAAACTCCACCACGTCCTCCAGGGTTTGCATGGTGCCCTCCGGCGGCGTACTCCCGTAACCATGGGATACCGGCAAGCCGCGCCAGTTCACGAGAACCGCTGGTAGGAGGCGCGAAACTAACCTGCGACCGGTCGGTCAGCCTTATGGATGGGGATCAGAGAACTACAGTTCTTTAGCGCACTTGCCGCGTGTGGCTTCTGTGCGCCTTGGCCTGACACCGGGAGGAAAAACGATGGGGAATGCAGCGGTAACCGCTCACCTAGCCGATTCGAATGTGCACGGCGCGACGATGGATCGTCCGCGACTCAGCGTCGAAAGTCTCCAGACCACTACAAAACGAATTCTGTTCGTCACCCCCGAGTTCGCCGACCTGATCAAGGTCGGTGGCCTGGGTGACGTTTCCGCCTCACTGCCTCGCGCCTTGCATGCCCTGCACGACATCCGTGTGCTGATGCCCGGCTATCCCCAAGTGCTCAACAGCGGCCACGAGGTGCGCGTGATCGCCACCCTGCCCGGCCACGCCGCGCTGCCGCCCTGCCGTATCGGCCGCATGGACCTTCCCGATGGGCTGACCCTGTACGCGGTGATCTGCCCGGAGCTCTACGAGCGCGAAGGCACCCCCTACGGCGACGACCGGGGTCGCGACTGGGACGACAACCACATCCGCTTCGCCCGCCTGGGGCTGGCCGCCGCGCAGATCGCCGCGGGCGAACTGAACTGGGTTCCGGAACTGGTGCATGCCAATGATTGGCAGACCGCGCTGGCCCCGGCCTACATGCACTGGCAGGGGTTGCGTACGCCCTGCGTGTTCACCGTGCACAACCTGGCCTACCAGGGGCTGTGCGAACTGGCCTGCTACAAGGAGCTGGGCCTGCCGGACACGGTCGCCCGCACGGATGGCATGGAGTACTACGGTCGCCTGTGCGCGCTCAAGGCCGGCCTGGTGTATGCCAGTCACATCACCACGGTCAGTCGCAACTACGCCCTGGAGATCACGACCCCGGAGTTCGGCTGTGGCCTGGAGGGCGTGCTGCGCGAACGCGAAAGCCTTGGCCGGCTGACCGGCATTCCCAACGGTATCGACGCCAGCTGGCAACCCGACAACGATCCCTTCCTGGCGCGGCCCTTCGCGTCGAGCGACTGGCTGGCCCGTGCCGAGAACACGCGCTACGTGGAAAAACTGTATGGACTCGACGCCGGGGGACCGCTGTTCGCCGTGGTGTCCCGGCTGGTGCATCAGAAAGGCATCGACCTCACCCTGGAGATCGCCGACACGCTGGTAGCGGCCGGTGGGCGGCTGGTGGTGCTCGGCCGGGGTGAGGAAGCGCTGGAACAGGCGCTGGTCGCGCTGGCGCGCCGCCACCCAGGGCGCATCGGCGTGCGCATCGGCTTCGACGAACGGGACGCTCGGCGCATCTTTGCGGGCAGCGACTTCCTGCTCATGCCGTCCCGCTACGAGCCCTGCGGGCTCAGTCAGATGTATGCGCAACGCTATGGCACGCTGCCGATCGCACGGCGTACCGGCGGATTGGTCGACACCATCGAGGACGGCGTGAACGGCTTCCTGTTCGTCGAGCAGACCGCGGACAGCTACCTGGGGGCGATTCGACGCGCCCTTCAGGTGCACGCCCACCCGCAACTGCTCGCCGCCATGCGCACCCAGGCCATGGCGGCGCCGTTGTTCTGGTCCGAGTCGGTCAGGCCCTACGACCAGCTCTATCGCAGCCTGCTGACGGAGCCGGTCGAGGCGCGGATCTGAACCATGTGGCATGCCAGGCACCATGGGGTCCGTCTGCTGGACGACGGATCAGCGCGTTTTTCCCTGTGGGCACCGGATGCCACCCAGGTTCAGGTGGAACTGGGCGATGGCAGCCGCCACGCCCTGCGTCGCGAGCCACAGGGCTGGTTCACCGGCCAGCTGGGGTGCCCGGCAGGCACGACCTACCGCTACTGGATTGATGAACGTCTGCGCGTGCCCGACCCGGCCTCACGCGGCCAGCAGGGCGATGTGGACGGCCCCAGCCGGGTCGTCGATCTCGCCGCATTCCCCTGGCAGACCACCGACTGGCAGGGGCGCCCCTGGCATGAGGCAGTGTTCTGTGAAGTGCATGCCGGCCTGCTCGGCGGTTTCGCCGGTGTCGCGAGCCATCTCCCCGCGCTGGCCGACCTGGGCATTACCGCCATCGAACTGATGCCGCTGGGCGAGTTTCCCGGCGCACGCAACTGGGGCTATGACGGCGTGCTGCCCTTCGCCCCTGAAGCCAGCTATGGATCGCCCGAAGCGCTGCAGCGCCTGGTGGATCAGGCTCACAGCCTGGGGCTGATGGTATTTGTCGACGTGGTCTACAACCATTTCGGACCCGAAGGTAACTACCTCCACCAGTACGCCAGTGCCTTCTTCCGTGAGGACCAGCATACCCCCTGGGGTGCCGCTATCGATTTCCGCCGCCGGCAGGTTCGCGACTTCTTCATCGAGAACGCACTGATGTGGGTGCAGGATTACCGGATGGATGGCCTGCGGCTGGACGCCGTGCACGCCATTCCCGACCAGGACTTCCTCATCGAGCTGGCCCGGCGTGTGCGGGATGCGGTTCCGCCTGGGCGGGAAGTTCATCTGGTGGTGGAAAACGAGGGTAACAGCGTCGAACTGCTGGAAAGCGGCTACACCGCGCAGTGGAACGACGACGCCCACAATGTGCTGCATGCCCTGCTGACGGGCGAACGCGAGGGCTATTACGCCGACTTCTGCGAAGGGACCACGGAAAAGCTGGCCCGTTGTCTGGGCGAGGGCTTCGTGTTCCAGGGGGAAGCCGATCGCCGTGGGCACCGACGCGGCCAGCCCAGCGGGCACTTGCCACCGACGTCGTTCGTGCTGTTCCTGCAGAACCATGACCAGGTCGGCAATCGTGCCCTGGGCGAACGGCTGGTGAGTCTGTGCGCGCCGCAGGCTCTGGAAGTCGCGGTGGCGCTGCAGATGCTCTGCCCGATGATCCCGCTGCTGTTCATGGGCGAGGAGCGCGGCTGCAGAGAGCCCTTCCTGTTCTTTACCGATTACCACAACGAGCTGGGGCGTGCGGTCCGCGAGGGTCGCCAGCGGGAATTCGCCGCCTTCAGCGCGTTTGCCGGCGTCCAGGTGCCCGATCCCAATGCAGCCGAGACCTTCGAGCACTCGCGCCCGGGGGAGGCCTGTGCGCATTGGCAGCAGTTCTACCGGCAGCTGCTGCAGATCCGCCACCACCAACTGGTTCCGCGTCTGCGCGGCAGTCGTGCCGGGGGCGTGCATGTGCTGCAGGACCAGGCGCTTAGCGCCACCTGGCGGCTTGGCGACGGCAGCCGGTTGCGCATCGATTTCAACCTGGGGGAGCGGCCGGCTACGGCCGCTCCGTTGCCCGCCGCCGCCCGGCCGTTGTTCGACCTGCGCGTCGGCGCTGTCGACGCTTTCCGGCCGCTGTCGCTGCCGCCCTGCAGTCTGCTGGCCACCCTGGAGAATGCCCATGAGTGACAAGCGTCTGGCCGAGCTTTCCCGAGCCGTGGGACTCAACATCGAGTGGCAGGACGCTGCCAAGAAGACCCAGCACGTCACTCCCGAGGCCCAGCGGGCCCTGCTGGAGGCCATGGGGTATCCGGCGCAGACCTCGCAACAGATCGTGGAAAGCCTGGCCACGCTCCGCGATCGTCACCGCAGCCGCTGCTACGGTCCGCTGCTGACCGTCGAGCAGGGACAACCCCTCGACCTGACCGGGCGCTTCAAGGCGGGCAGCCCCTTTCGCCTGATCGAAGAGGATTCCCAGCGCCACGAAGGTCGGTTGGACGCCCATGCCCGCCTGCCTGGCTGGCACATGCCCGGTTATCACCATCTGGAAGTCGGCAACGAGCAACTGACGGTCGCGGTCTGCCCGCCCGCCTGCCCCGATGTCGCCACCCTGTCGGGTGGCCGGGACCGGCATCTGTGGGGGCTGGCCGTGCAGCTCTACGCCCTGCGCCGACAGGGCGATGGGGGCGTGGGCGATACCGAGGCGCTGGAGCACCTGGTGCGCAGCGCGGCCCAGGCCGGCGCAGACGCCATGGCACTGAGCCCGGTGCATGCCATGTTCAGCGCCCTGCCCCACCACTACAGCCCCTACTCCCCGTCCAGCCGCTTGTTCTTCAATGTCCTGCATGCCTCGCCCGGCTGCATCATGGGCGAGCACGCCCAGAGCCAGGCGCTCAAGGTCAGCGGCCTGGAGCAGGAGTTCAAGCGCCTGGAGGCCCTGGACCTGATCGACTGGCCGGCGGCGGGCACCGCTCGCCTGCGCATCCTGCACCAGCTCTACCGCAGCTTTGGTGACGGCGGCAAGGAACACCTGCTGACCCCGGACTTCGACAGCTTCTGCTCGGCAGGTGGCGAAGCGCTGCGCGACCACTGCCGCTTCGAGGCATTGCACGCCTTCCAGCTGGCCCGTGGCCAGTCTGGCGACTGGCGAGACTGGCCGGAATCCCTGCACGATCCCCGCCATGCCGAGGTGGAGCGTTTCGCCCGGGAGCACGCCGAAGAAGTGCGCTTCCACGCCTTCTGCCAGTGGCTCATCGCCCGCTGCCTGAAGCGTGCCCAGGACGCCGCCACCGGCGCCGGCATGCGCATCGGTCTGATCGCCGACCTGGCGGTGGGCGCCGAGCCCACCGGCAGTCAGGCCTGGTCGCGGCAGGCGGAGTTCCTGCTCGCGCTGGCGGTGGGCGCCCCGCCGGACCTGATCAACCGCGCCGGGCAGAACTGGGGCATCACCGCCTTTTCGCCGGAAGGCCTGCGCCAGCATGGCTTTCGCGCCTACCTGGAGATGCTGCGCGCCAACCTGGCGCATGTCGGTGGCCTGCGCATCGACCACGCCATGGGCCTGCAGCGTCTCTGGCTGATTCCCCAGGGGGCACCGCCCGAGGCCGGTGCCTACCTGGACTACCCCTGCACCGATCTGCTGCGCCTGCTCTGCCTGGAAGCCACCCGTCACCAGGCGCTGATCATTGGTGAAGACCTGGGCACCGTCCCGCCCGGTTTCAGCGAGGACCTGGCACGGCGCAATATCCTGGGCATGCGCGTGCTGTACTTCGAACAGCATCAGAAGGGCTTCCGGCCGCTGGCGCAATGGTCCGACGAAGCCCTGGCAACCAGTACGACCCACGACCTGCCGAGCATCATCGGCTGGCTGGAAGGGCGTGACATCCAGCAGCGTCTGGACAGTGGCCATATCGACGAACACCGTGCCCAGGACGATCTTGCCCAGCGCGAGGAGGACCGCCAGGCGCTCGCCGAGACGCTGCAGGCCGAGGGTCTGTTGCGCGAGGATGAGCAAAGACCGGCCCGTTTGCTGGATGCTTGCGTGGAGTTTCTCGGCCTCACGCCGGCCCCGCTGGTGCTGCTTCCCCTGGAAGACATCCTCGGGCATCCGGAGCAACCCAACCTGCCGGGCCCCGGCGATCGCCACCCCAACTGGCGCCGGCGCTGGCCGGTCAGCGTGGACCGCCTGCTGCGCGAGCCGCAGGCCATCACGCGTCTACGCCTTCTGGACAGCAGTCGACAGGCGGCGGGTACGCAGCCATGAGTGCGCCGCGTGCCACCCTGCGCCTGCAATTCCACCGGGGCTTCACCCTGGATGACGCCGCGCGCCGGGTGCCCTACTTCGCCGCGCTGGGCATCAGCCATATCTATGCCTCGCCTCTGTTCACGGCGCGCCCCGGTTCGCTGCATGGCTACGACGTGCTGGACCCGACCCGCATCAACCCGGAGCTGGGCGGCGAAGCCGCGTTACGCCGCCTGGTGGATGCGCTGCATGCGCACGGCATGGGCCTGATCCTGGACATCGTCTCCAACCACATGGCGGTCGGCGGCGATGGCAATCCCTGGTGGCTCGACGTGCTGGAATGGGGCGAAGCCAGCCCCTATGCCAAGTTCTTCGATATCCAGTGGCGCTCACACGACCCGCTGCTGCGCGGCCAATTGCTGGTGCCCTTCCTGCGCAGCGACTATGCGGAGGTGCTACGCGCTGGTGAGCTGGTTCTTGGCTACCAGGAGAACACCGGGCAGTTCTACGCCACCCACCATGAACACCGTTTTCCCCTCGCGCCGGCGTCCTGCGCCCGTATCCTGCGCCATGCCGGCCATGCTGGGCTGGGCGCGCTGGCGGTGCGCTTCGCCAGCCTGCCACGCGGCGAGCGGGGCCGGCACCGCGCCCTCGGGCTGCGCAGGGAACTGTGCCAGCTGTGCCGGGAGCCTGAGGTGCGCACGGCGTTACAGCGGGGCATCGACGCGTACCGCGTGGATGGCGAGGAAGGCTTCCAGCGCCTGCATGCGCTGCTGGAGTGCCAGCATTACCGCCTGGCCAGCTGGCGCACTGCGGCGGACGACATCAACTGGCGGCGCTTCTTCGACATCAACGAGCTGGGCGGTCTGCGGGTCGAACGCGCCGAGGTCTTCGAGGCCACCCATCGCACGCTGTTCGCGCTGATCGAGGAAGGCCTGATCGATGGCCTGCGCATCGACCATGTGGACGGCCTGGCCAATCCCCGCGCCTACTGCCGTCGGTTGCGCCGGCGCGTCGACCGCCTGCGGCCGGGGCACCACCTGCCCATCTACGTGGAGAAGATCCTGGGGGCCGGGGAATCGCTGCCGGGCGACTGGGGCGTGGACGGCACCACCGGCTACGAGTTCATGAACCAGCTGTCGCTGCTGCAGCATGACCCGGCCGGCGAGGTGCCGCTGACCAGCTTCTGGCGCGACGCCAGCGGCCGCGACCTGGACTTCGCCGCCGAGGTGGTCCAGGCCCGTCAACTGATGCTGCAGGGTTCCCTGGCCGGCGACCTGGAAACCGTGGCCCAGGGCCTGCTGCTCATCGCCCGCCAGGACCTGGCCACCCGCGACCTGACGCTGGGTTCGCTGCGCCGCGCGCTGACGGCGCTGATCATGCATTTTCCGGTGTACCGCACCTATGTCACGGTCTGCGGCCGCTCCGCCGAGGACAGGCGGTTCTTCAGCATGGCCCTGCATGGCGCGCGCCGGAGCCTGCCGGAAGCCGACTGGCCGCTGCTGGATCACCTCGATCGCTGGCTGGGCGGCCAACCGCTGCGTGAGCTGCCGCGTGGCCCGGTGCGCAAGCTGCGGCGCAAGATGCTCACCCGTTTCCAGCAACTCACCGCGCCGGCGGCGGCCAAGGCCGTGGAAGACACCGCCTGCTACCGATCGGCGCGCCTGCTGTCACGCAACGACGTCGGCTTTGATCCGCAGCATTTCTGCGCGCCGCCACAGGCGTTCCACGATGCCTGCCGCGAACGCGCCGCACGCTTTCCGGACAACCTGCTGGCCACTGCCACCCACGACCACAAGCGCGGCGAGGACACTCGCGCGCGTCTGGCGGTGCTCAGCGAACGCGCCGCCTGGTTCATCGACGAGGTCAATGTCTGGCTGCGCCTGGCCGAGCCGCTGCGTGCCGAACTCAACGGTGTGCCGGCGCCCTCCCCCGGCGACGAGCTGATGCTCTACCAGACGTTGCTGGCCAGCTGGCCGCTGGCGCTGGAGACGGACGACGAAGAGGGCCGACAGGCGTATCTGGAACGGCTATTGCGCTGGCAGGAGAAGGCCGTGCGCGAAGCCAAGCTGAGCAGCAGCTGGAGTGCGCCCAACGCGCCTTGCGAAGAGGCCAGTCGGCATTTCCTGCGCCAGTTGCTGGAAGCTCCGGCGGGCGCCGAACTGCGTGAGCGTATCGCCGTGGCCGCTCGCTCCCTGGCGCCGACCGGCGCGCTGAACGGACTGGCGCAATGCCTGTTGAAGCTGACCGCCCCGGGCGTCCCCGATCTTTACCAGGGTTGCGAGTTCTGGGACTTCAGTCTGGTGGATCCGGACAACCGCCAACCGGTGGACTTCGATGCGCGCCAGGCCGCCCTCGCCCAGGCGGCCGGCCTGTCCGAACTGCTGGCCCGCTGGCCGGATGGGCACGTCAAGCAGCAACTGATTGCACGGGTCCTGGCTCTGCGCGCCCGCCTGCCTGAGCTGTTCCACGCCGGCGACTACCAGCCGCTGTCGCTGGTCGGCACCCACGCCGACCGGGCGCTGGCCTTCGCGCGCCGCCACGGCCAGGACTGGCTGGTGGTGGTGGTGCCGCGCCTGGCCGCCGACCTGCTGAACGGCCAGACCATTCCTCTGGTGCCAGGGGAACGCTGGTGCGACACCGCCGTCGAACTGCCGAAGGCACTGACCGCGACCACCCTGTCCGGCCTGTTTGCAGGTCGGATGCTGGCGCCCGAGCAGGGTCGCCTGGCCCTGAGCGATGTGCTCGGAGGGTTTCCGGTCGAGGTGCTGCATGTTCAGGAGAGCAACCATGAGTGACGAACAGCGCATACGAGAGCTGGCCTACCAGATCTGGGAGGCCGAGGGGCGTCCCGATGGAGAACAGGACCGCCACTGGACACTGGCCAGCCGGCTGGCCAGCGAGACCGTGCGTGTGGAAACCCCTACCCCCAAGGCGCGGGTCTCCCGCAGCCGGCCCCGCGCGGCAGCGGCCGAGACGGTCGAAACGCCGCCGGCCCCCCGGCGCGGCGCCAGCAGTAGCCGGCGGAAGAATGAACAACCGCGCTGACGACCAGACCAAGGAGGGCTCACCATGACCAGTCGCAGACCCCGTCAACACTCCCGGGTCACCGAAGGGCACCCGTTCCCGCTCGGTGCCACCTGGGATGGTCTTGGCGTCAATTTCGCCCTGTTTTCCGCCCATGCCACCAAGGTGGAACTGTGCCTGTTCGATGATTCCGGCCGGCGCGAGCTGGAACGCATCGAGCTGCCCGAATACACCAATGAAATCTGGCATGGCTACCTGCCCGACGCTCACCCGGGGCAGATCTATGGCTACCGGGTGCATGGGCCCTACGAACCAGAGGCCGGCCATCGCTTCAACCCCCACAAGCTGCTGATCGACCCCTACGCCAAGCAGTTGGTCGGTCGACTGCAATGGTCGGAGTCGCTGTTCGGCTACACCATCGGCTCGCCGGACGGCGACCTCAGTTTCGACACCCGCGACAGCGCACCCTTCGTGCCCAAGTGCAAGATCCTCGACCCGGCCTTCACTTGGGGCGACCAGCAGACGGTGCGTGTGCCCTGGGACAGCACCGTGATCTACGAAGCCCACCTGCGCGGGCTGAGCATGCGCCACCCGGCGGTGCCCGAGGAGCGGCGCGGCACCTTTGCCGGACTGACCAACCCGGAGCTGCTGCGCCATATCCGCTCCCTCGGCATTACCAGCCTGGAACTGCTCCCGGTGCACGCCTTCGTCAACGATCAGCACCTGCTGGACAAGGACCTCAACAACTACTGGGGCTACAACAGCATCGCCTTCTTCGCCCCGCACCCGGCCTACCTGGCCAGTGGTAAGGTCAACGAGTTCAAGGAGATGGTCGCGCGCCTGCATGATGCCGGCCTGGAGCTGATTCTCGATGTGGTCTACAACCACACCGCCGAAGGCAACGAGCTGGGCCCGACGCTGAGCATGCGTGGCATCGACAACGCCACCTACTACCGGCTGATGCCCGACAACCGGCGCTTCTACGTCAACGACACCGGCACCGGCAATACCCTCGACCTCAGCCATCCCTGCGTGCTGCAGATGGTCACCGACTCGCTGCGCTACTGGGCTACCGACATGCGCGTGGACGGATTCCGCTTCGACCTGGCGACCATCCTCGGCCGCCATGCACACGGCTTCGACGAGCGCCACGGCTTCCTGGTGGCCTGCCGCCAGGACCCGGCGCTGAGCAAGGTCAAGCTGATCGCCGAGCCCTGGGACTGCGGTCCCGGGGGCTACCAGGTCGGCGGTTTTCCACCCGGCTGGGTGGAGTGGAACGACAAGTTCCGCGACTGCGTGCGGGCGTTCTGGCGCGGCGATGACGGCATGCTCGCCGAGCTGGCCTGCCGGATGACCGGCTCGGGCGACCTGTTCGACCAGCGCGGTCGCCGCCCCTACGCCTCGGTCAATTTCGTCACTGCCCACGACGGCTTCACCCTGCGCGATCTGGTCAGCTACGACCACAAGCACAACGAGGCCAACGACGAGGGCAATCGCGACGGCACCGACAACAACTACTCCTGGAACCATGGTTGCGAAGGCCCCACGGACGATCCGGATATCCGCACCCTGCGCCTGCGCCAGATGCGCAACATGCTGGCTACCCTCTTCCTCTCGCAAGGTACGCCGATGCTGGTAGCCGGTGACGAGTTCGGCCGCACCCAGCAGGGCAACAACAACGTCTATTGCCAGGACAACGAGCTGTCCTGGATCAACTGGGAGCTGGACGAGGAAGGCCAGCAACTGCTGGCCTTCACCCGTCGTTTGATCGCCTTGCGCCGCAGCTACCCCATCCTGCGCCGCGGGCGTTTCCTGGTGGGCAATTACAACGAGGAACTGGGCGTCAAGGACGTGGCCTGGCTGGTGCCCGACGGCAGCGAGATGAGCCAGGAAAACTGGCACGATGCGAACGCCCGCTGCATGGGCATGCTGCTGGATGGACGCGCACAACCCACCGGCATTCGCCGCAAGGGCGCTGATGTGACCCTGCTGGTGATCGTCAATGCCCATGACGACGCGGTGAACTTCCGGCTGCCCGAGGTGGCCCAGGGCGCCGGCTGGAACTGCCTGCTGGACACCAATCGGCCCGAGCTGCGGGGCGGGGAATCGCATGCCTTTCACAGCGAATTCCTGGTGACTGGCCGCTCGCTGCTGCTGCTGGAGCTGCAGCGCGAAGCGAGGTAAGCGGCGTGCAGATGCCACTGGACAGGCGGCCCCCGATGTTCTGAACCGTCCTGCGTCGCCCTAGTCGGACGCTAGAGGGGGCGGACAGACATCCGCCAGGCTCGCATTCCAGCAATCCGGAGGACCTCGTCATGAAGATTTCCGAAGTCATGACCCGCGACGTGCAGACCATCCTTCCCGAACAAAGCATCCAGGAGGCGGCCAGTCTGATGCAGCGCATCGACTGCGGCGCCCTGCTGGTGCATGAAGGCGACCGACTGGTCGGCATGCTGACCGATCGCGACATCGCCATCCGCGCGGTGGCCCAGGGCCTGTCGCCCGACACGCCGGTGCGCCAGGTGATGAGCAGTGGCATCCGCTACTGCTTCGAGGACGAGGACGTCCAGCATGTGGCCCAGAACATGGCCGATATCCAGGTGCGCCGCCTGCCGGTGCTCAACCGCGAGAAGCGGCTGATCGGCGTGGTATCCCTGGGCAACATCGCCAGCATCCACAGCCAGCGCGCCAGCGACACGGTGCTGCGCGGCGTTGCCAAGGCGCACTGAGGCGCCCTGCCGGGCCGGGAGACTGATCATGAAGGCCGTGGTATTCCATGACGTGGGCGACATCCGCCTGGAAGAGGTAGCGGAACCGACGCTGCAGGCACCCACCGATGCCATCGTGCGGATCACGGCGTCGGCGATCTGCGGCACCGACCTGCACATGGTGCGGGGCACCATGACCGGCATGGTGCCGGGCACCATTCTCGGCCACGAAGGCGTGGGCATCGTCGAGGCGCTGGGCGCTGACGTGCGCAACCTGCAAATCGGCGACCGGGTGGTGATCGGCTCGACCATCGCCTGTGGCAACTGCGTGTACTGCCGTGCCGGCTACTACTCCCAGTGCGATGTGGCCAACCCCAACGGTCCGCAGGCCGGCACCGCTTTCTTCGGAGGGCCGAAGAGCACCGGTCCGTTCCATGGCATGCAGGCCGAAAAGGTGCGCGTGCCGTTCGCCCACGTGGGGCTGGTGAAGCTGCCCAGCAAGATCAGCGACGACCAGGCGATCCTGCTGTCGGACATCTTTCCCACCGGCTATTTCGGCGCCGAACTGGCGGAAATCAAACCGGGGGACACCGTGGCGGTGTTCGGCTGTGGCCCGGTGGGCCAGTTCGCCATTGCCAGCGCCCTGCTCCTGGGCGCCGGGCAGGTCTTTGCCATCGATCACCTGGAAGACCGTTTGCACATGGCCCGCCAGCAGGGTGCGGAGGTGATCAACTTCGACAAGGAAGACCCGGTCGCCACCCTGCGCCGGCTGACGGCCGGCATCGGCGTGGACCGCGCCATCGACGCGGTGGGCGTGGATGCCGAGCAGCCCCATCAGGCCGCACGGCACGGGGAGACCGGCCACTTCCGGGAGGAAGTCGCCAGCGTGGCGCCGCACACCCACCCTGACGGTGACAACTGGCATCCCGGCGACGCGCCCAGCCAAGTGCTGCAGTGGGCCGTGGAAGGCCTGGCCAAGGCCGGCACCTTGTCCATCATCGGTGTGTATCCGGAGCAGGCACGCAGCTTCCCCATCGGCATGGCGATGATGAAGAACCTCACCATCAAGATGGGAAACTGCCCACACCGGCGCTACATCCCGAAACTCATCGAGCTGGTGCTGTCCGGAGCGATCGATCCGGCGCAGATCCTCACCCAGGTCAAACCCATGGGCGATGCCATTGCTGCCTTCCAGGCATTCGACCGACGGGAAAGCGGCTGGGTGAAGGTGGAGCTGCATCCCCAGCGGCAGCAGGCACGCACGGGCGATGAGGAGCAGGTACACGGTGAGGCGCTGCTGGATGACGCCATCGAGGACTCCTTCCCGGCCAGCGATCCCCCGGCGATTACGGCGCCCAAGCGCTCCTGAGCGATGAGCGAGATACGCATCGGCATTTCCGGCTGGCGCTACGCGCCCTGGCGGGGCGACTTCTATCCCGAAGGTCTGGCGCAAAAGAACGAGCTGCACTATGCCTCGCGCACAGTGGGCAGCATCGAGATCAACGGTTCCTTCTATGCCCTGCAGACGCCTGAGCGCTACGCCGGCTGGTACGCCGACACGCCCGAGGGCTTCGTGTTCAGTGTCAAGGCACCGCGCTTCATTACCCATGTGCGACGCCTGCGCGACGTGGAAACCCCGGTGGCCAACTTCTTCGCGTCGGGGGTGCTGCGCCTGGAAGACAAGCTGGGGCCCATGCTCTGGCAGTTTCCCCCCAGCTTTCGCTTTGATGCCGGGCAGTTCGAGCACTTCCTCGATCTGCTGCCTCAGGATGCTGAGGCCGCGCGCGCCTGTGCCATGAAGTGCGACAGCACGCTGCGCCGCAAAGGTTCGCTGGAGTTCACCCGCGAGGGGCCGCTGCGCCACGCCGTGGAAATCCGCCACCGCAGTTTCGTGGTGCCGGCCTTCGTAGAGCTGCTGAGCCGCTACCGGGTCGCCCTGGTGGTGGCCGACACCGCCGGCAAATGGCCCTATCAGGAAGATGTGACCAGCGACTTCCTCTACTTGCGGTTGCATGGCGACGAAGAGCTCTATGCCAGCGGCTACAGCGACGAGGCGCTGGACCGCTGGGCCGCGCGCATTCGCTTGTGGACCCACGGCGACCAGCCCGAGGACGCCCACCTGATCGATCCGCACCGTGCGGTCGAGCACCAGCCCCGGGATGCCTACTGCTACTTCGACAACGACATCAAGGTCCGCGCGCCCTATGACGCACGCGCCCTGCTGGAACGGCTGGGGCTGGCGGATCGACTGGAGTACGCGCCGGGCCAGTTGGAGGCGCGGTCATGAGTCCCGAATCGCTGCGCCACAGCCAGCGGCCGGCGGTGCACCGGCTGCGGCTGCTGACCGTCAATACCCACAAGGGCTTCAATGTGTTCAACCGGCGCTTCATCCTGCCGGAGCTGCGCGATGCGGTGCGCACCCTGTCCACCGAGCTGGTGTTCCTGCAGGAAGTGCATGGCACCCATCACCGTCATCCGTTGCGCTGGAAGGAGTGGCCACCGACGCCGCAGTACGAATTCCTGGCCGACAGCATGTGGCCGGAGTTCGCCTACGGGCGCAACGCGGTGTACCCGGATGGCGACCACGGCAACGCCCTGCTCTCCAAGTTTCCGATCCTGGCGTTCCACAACCATGACGTGTCCATCGGTGATCATGAAGTGCGCGGCCTGCTGCATGCCGAGTTGGACGTGCCCGGTGACCGCGAGGTGCATGCCATCTGCGTGCACCTGGGCTTGCGGGAGAGTCACCGCCGTCGCCAGTTGCGTCTGCTGTGCGGCCTGCTGGCCGAGCTGCCCGGCGACGCGGCGGTGATCGTCGCCGGGGATTTCAATGACTGGCGCCGCACGGCCGATCCGCTGCTGGCCGAGTGCGGCCTGCACGAGGTGTTCACCCGCGCCTACGGCGCGCCAGCGAAGAGCTTTCCGGCGCGCTGGCCGTTGTTGCCGCTGGATCGGGTCTATCTGCGCAATGCCAGCGGGCATGAGGCACGGGCGCTGACCCGTCGCCCCTGGTCGCATCTGTCCGACCATGCGCCGCTGTCTGTGGAGGTGCATCTATGACCGGGGTCTGGCATGGGCAGAACCAGGTGGAGCTGCTGATCAATGGCGAGGACTACTTTCCTCGGGTATTCGAGGCGATCCGCGCGGCGCGCCACGAGGTGCTGGTGGAAACCTTCATCATCTTCGAGGACCCGGTCGGCCAGGCGCTGCAACAGGCGCTGATCGAAGCGGCCGAGCGCGGCGTGCGCATCGAGGTGACCGCCGACGGCTACGGCACCGCCGACCTGGGCAAGGCCTACATCGAAGCCCTGACCCGCGTCGGCGTGCGGGTACACCTGTTCGACCCGCGCCCGAAGATGTTCGGTATGCGCACCAACCTGTTCCGCCGGCTGCACCGCAAGATCGTGGTGGTCGATGGCGAGGTCGCCTATGTGGGGGGCATCAACTTCTGCCTGGATCACCTGCAGGAGTTCGGTCCCATGGCCAAGCAGGATTACGCCGTCGAGGTGCGCGGCCCGGTGGTGGCCGACATCCACCGCGCCGCCGTGGAGTTGCTGGCCCAGTGTGGCGTCGATACCCCGGGGGCCGGGCTGCGTCCCAGCCCCGGCAGCCAGGGGCGCAGTGCCATGCTGCTGGCGATCCGCGACAACGACGCCCACCAGGACGACATCGAGGACCAGTACATGGCGGCGATCCGCAACGCCCGCGAGCGGCTGCTGGTGGCCAATGCCTACTTCTTCCCCGGCTACCGGCTGCTGCGCGAGCTGCGCAACGCCGCCCAGCGCGGCGTGCAGGTGTCGTTGATCCTGCAGGGACAACCGGACATGCGCTGGGTGTGGGTATTGGGGCGCCTGCTGTATGACTATCTGCTGCGCGACGGCGTGCAGATCTACGAGTACTGCGAGAAGCCGCTGCATGGCAAGGTGGCCCTGGCCGACCGGGAATGGAGCACGGTGGGCTCCAGCAATCTCGATCCGCTGAGCCTGTCCCTGAACCTGGAGGCCAACCTGTTCATCCGCGATCCAACCTTCAACCAGCGGTTGTTCGCCCACCTCAGCGAGCTGGCTGAAACCCGCTGCAAGCCGGTCACTCGCCAGGTGCTGCGGCGTGGCTACTGGTGGCGCGCGCCGCTGATGTTTCTGGGTTTCCACGCCGCCCGGCACTTCCCCGCCGTGCTGGGCTGGTTCCCGGCCCACCGTCCCAAGCTGACCACCGCCGCAGCGGAATCGCCGGACACTATCGCTTGCGGGTCCGGCAAGTCATGAACAACGAGACAGTGCGCAGCGTGCCGCGCGGCCGGCGCCTGTTGCGGCGGCTGGTTACCCTGGCGCTGGTCAGCCTGCTGGCCGTGCTGCTGTTCAACCTGATTCGCCATGTGGATTGGCGCGAAGTCTGGCAGGCGTTGCGCGGCTTCAGCCTGGCAACGCTGGTCCTGGGCGTGGCGCTGGTACTGGTGAGCCATCTGCTGTTCAGCGCATTCGATCTGCTCGGGCGTGCCTACACCGGGCACCAGTTGCCCACGCGGCAGGTGCTGCGGGTGGCGTTCGTCTGCTACGCCTTCAACCTGAACCTGGGCTCCTGGGTCGGTAGTGTGGCCATGCGCTACCGCCTGTACTCCCGCCTGGGCCTGGACCTGTCCACCATCACGCGGATTCTCAGCACCAGCATCATCACCAACTGGCTGGGTTACATACTGATGGCCGGCTTGGTCTTCGCGCTGGGGCTGCTGGAATTGCCGGAGCACTGGCGTCTGGGTAGCGAGGGGTTACGTATTGTCGGCGTACTGCTGCTGCTGGCCGGCGTCGCCTACCTGTTGGCCTGCCGCTTCGCCACCCATCGCACCTGGCATTGGCGCGCCCACCGCATTACCCTGCCCTCGCTGCGCTTCGCCCTGCTGCAGGCCAGCATGGGCGCCCTGAACTGGTGCCTGATGGCGTTGCTCATCACCCTGCTGCTGCCCGAGCGCGCCGGCTTTGCCACGGTGCTGGGCATTCTGCTGATCAGTGCCATCGCCGGCGTAGTCACCCACATCCCCGCCGGACTGGGCGTACTGGAAGCCATCTTTCTCGCCATGCTGCAGCACCAGATGCCGGCCAGCGCCCTGCTGGCTGCGCTGATCGGCTACCGGGCGCTGTACTTCCTGCTGCCCCTGCTGGTGGCCTGCGCGCTCTATCTGCTGCTGGAGCGCCGGGCGGGCGCACGATTCCAGGCATCGCGCTGACGCCGAAACGGCGCTAGTTCTCAGCCGGCTTGAGAACCAGGCTGCCCAGCGGCGGCAGGTCGAGGATCAGCGAATGGGCTTCGCCATGGCTGGCCTGCTCCTCGCTCTGCAGTTCGCCCCGGCTGCCGGCGCCAGAGCCGGCGTACAGCTCGTCGTCGCTGTTGAGCAGCACTGTCCAGCGGCCGGGTAGCGGCACGCCGATGCGGTAGGCGTTGCGCGGCACCGGGGTGAAGTTGTGCACCACCAGCAGGGTCGCGCCGTCCCGGTCGTGGCGCAGCCAGGCGTAGACGCTGTTGCTGTGATCGTCGCCAATCACCCAGCGAAAACCTGCGCTATTGCCGTCCAGACGGTGCAGCGCCGGCTCTTCGCGATGCAGCTGGTTGAGGGTGCGCACCAGGCTCTGCACGCCGACATGGTCGCCGTAGCGCAACAGGTACCAGTCCAGTTCCTGATCATGGTCCCACTCGCGCCACTGGCCGAACTCGCAGCCCATGAACAGCAGCTTCTTGCCCGGGTGCGTCCACATGAAGCTGAAGAACAGCCGCAGATTGGCGAATTGCTGCCAGCGGTCGCCGGGCATCTTGTCCAGCAGCGAGCGCTTGCCGTGCACCACCTCGTCGTGGGAGATGGGCAGGATGAACTGTTCGGAAAAGGCGTAGAGCAGTCCGAAGGTCAGTTCGTCGTGGTGATGTCCACGATGGATGGGGTCTTCGGCGATGTAGCGCAGGCTGTCGTGCATCCAGCCCATGTTCCACTTGTAGGCAAAGCCCAGCCCGCCTTCGCGGGTCGGCCGGCTGACCCCGGGCCAGGCAGTGGACTCCTCGGCGATCACCAGCGCGCCGGGCACCTCCAGGTTCACCACGTCGTTGAGGTGGCAGAGGAAGTCGATGGCCTCCAGGTTTTCGCGGCCGCCGTGGCGGTTGGGAATCCATTCGCCGGGCTCTCGGGAATAGTCCCGGTAGAGCATCGAGGCCACGGCGTCCACGCGCAGCCCGTCGATATGGAAAGTGCGCAGCCAGTGGAGGGCCGAGGCGAGCATGAAACCGTGCACCTCGGTGCGTCCGAGGTTGTAGATGTAGGTGTCCCAGTCGCGGTGAAAGCCCTCGAAGGGGTGGGCGTATTCGTACAGCGCGGTGCCGTCGAAGCGGCCCAGGCCATGGGGGTCGGTGGGGAAATGCGCCGGCACCCAGTCGAGGATCACCCCCAACCCCGCGCGGTGGCAGGCGTCCACGAAGGCGGCGAAATCCTGCGGACTGCCGTGGCGGGCGGTGGGGGCGAACAGGCCCAGCGGCTGATAGCCCCAGGAGCCGCCGAACGGGTGCTCCATGATCGGCAACAGCTCGATATGGGTGAAGCCCAGGTCCAGCACATAGGGGATCAGCTGTTCGCTCAGTTCCGCCCAGCTCAGTTGCCGACCGTCCCGTTCGCCGTGGCGCCGCCAGGAGCCGACGTGCACTTCATAGATGGCCAGTGGCTGGTCATGGGCCTGGCGCTGCGGGCGCTGTTCCACCCATTCGGCATCGTTCCAGGAATAATCCAGCGGCGCGGCCACCACCGAACCGGTGGCCGGCGGCGGCTCGCTGGTGCGCGCCAGAGGGTCGGCCTTGAGCGGCAGCAGGCCCTCCTGACCGAGGATCTCGTACTTGTAGATCTCTCCGACGCCGAGGCGGGGAATGAACAGCTCCCACACGCCAGAGGGGTGGCGCAGGCGCATCGGATGACGACGCCCGTCCCAGGCATTGAAGTTGCCGACCACCGACACCCGCCGCGCATTGGGCGCCCAGACGGCGAAGCGCACGCCGTCCACCTCCTCGTGCCGCGCCAGCTGGGCGCCGAACACCTCGCCCAACTGACGGTGATTGCCCTCGCTGAACAGGTAGATGTCCAGATCGCCCAGCAGCGGGCCGAAGGCGTAGGGGTCCTCGGTTTCCTGCACGCTGTCTGGCCAATGGATGCGGTAGCGGTAATCGCGGGGCGGTTCGATGCGCAGACAGAACAACCCGGGGTGGGGTTGTGCCATCTCGCCCAGCAACTCGCCGTCCGGCGGCCCGTCGCCCGTGGGGGCGCCCCGGGATGCCGCCAGCAGCTCGACACGCTGCGCGCCGGGCAGCCAGGCGCGGATGAAGGCACCGTCGCCGTCGCGGTGCGGGCCCAGAAAGGCAAACGGATTGCCGTGTTCGCCCTGCTCCAGGGCCTCGATGGCGGCACGTTCGGTGGCTCGCTGCACGGCGGGGGCCAGGTCGTTCATGGGTGCGATTTCTCCAGCAGCGGGCTGCACAGATCGACCAATCCGTGCAGCGGGACTTCCAGCCAGTCTGGCCGGTAACGCGCCTCATAGCGCAGTTCATAGGCGGCTTTTTCGATGCCGAACAAGGCCAGGGCCGCCTCTTCGCCGCCCGCTTCCTTCCAGGTGTGCGCCAGTTCGGCGGCCGCTCGCCGATAGGCGGCGAGGAAGGCCGTGCGTGACTGTTGCAGGTAGCTGTCGGCAATGGCGCGCCGGGCCCGGGCCGCTTCCTCGGAGCTGTCGCTGCCCTGGGCGTTGCGCATGGCCAGCGCGGCCGCGTAATCGAAGGAGCGCAGCACGCCGGTGACGTCCTTGTAGGGACTGTGCTTGGCACGGCGCTCCTCCAGGCTGCGCTCCGGCTCGCCCTCGAAGTCGATCAGGTAGGCGTCGCCACCGACCACCAGCACCTGCCCCAGGTGCAGGTCACCGTGCACGCGCATCACCAGGCCTCCCGCCACCTGGCGGGCCAGGCGCTTCACCAGGGCCTCCAGCGCGTCGCCCTGCTCGCTCAGCCAGGCGGCCTCGGTGCGCACCTCGGCCGGTAGTTGCCCGCGCTGGCTGTCCAGCACGCGCAGCGCCTCGCGCAGTTGCTCGGCGATGTCCGCCGCCCAGGTGTTGCAGAGGGCGCTGTCGGCAGCGCGGGCACCGAACGCGGGATTGTTCGAGGGGCGCGCCAGTACCCGGTGCATCTCGCCCAGGCGCCGACCCAGCATATGGGCGAAGGCGGTCAGCTCCTCCAGCGCGCCGAACTGATTTTCCTGGCTGGACAGGCCCCCGGCCAGTTCGTCACGGATGGCGCGCTCCAGGTTGTTCTGCGTCCAGTTCCAGGCGTCGCCCTGGCTGTCCAGGTAGCCCTGCAGCAGCATCAGGGTGTGCGGAGTGCCTTCGGAATCCATGCGCCGCACCTCGCCCAGCAGCGGCGCGATGTGCGGAAAGCCCTGCTCGGTCAGGTAGCCGCCCATTTCGGCCTCCGGATGGATGCCGGGACGGATACGGCGGATCACCTTGAGGACCATGCGTTCGCCGATCAGCACCGAGCTGTTGGACTGCTCGGCCGTCATCGGTTCGATGGGTTCATCCTCAATGACCTCCAGCTCCGCGAGCTTCGCAGTGCCGTGGAAGATCAGCCGGGTGTGGCGCCAGTTCATCTCGCGTTGCGCACGCAGGGCCTGCAGCACGTCGTGGGTGAAGCCAGGCAGGCTCACGGCGTCGGTGAGCAGGCCAACCCGCTGGCGCCGGCGCAGGCGTCCCAGGGCCAGGCGCTGGGCCAGGCTGGTGCCCGCCTGCCCGTCGCCGAGGAAGGCCAGCGGCAGCTGGTAGTGCGCGGGGCCGTCGTTGCCCAGCACCTCCAGCTCGCACAGCGCATAGGCTTCGCTGGTCAGCGGCTGCAGGTAGAGCAGGTGCAGGCGGCCTTGCGGGTTGCCGCCGAACCAGCGCCGTTTGGCCAGGTAGGTGGGCAGGATGTCGTTTTCCAGGGTTTCGCGCAGCGGCGGTTCGAGCAGCTCCTGCAGGTCGCGCTTGATCACCAGGGTCATCAGCTCCGGCATGCGTTCCAGCGCCGGCTGGTGCCAGGCGGGCATCTGCGTGGCCTCGGCGAGCAGGAACCAGTAGAAGCCGTAGGGCGGCAAGGTGAGGAGATAAGGCAGTTCGCCGATCGGCGGAAAGGCGCTGCCACCGAGCATCTCCACCGGCACCTTGCCATCGAACGCGGACAACTCCAGCTCGGCGGCCTGGGCGGCCCGCGACAGGTTGGCCACGCACAGGATGATCTCGTGCCTGCCATCGACGCCGGTGTATTCGCGCAGGTAGGCGAGCACGCGCCGGTTGCTGGGCGCCAGCATCTTCATCTCGCCGCGGCCGAAGGCCTTCTGCTGCTTGCGCACCGCCAGCATGCGCCGTGTCCAGTTCAGGAGCGAGTGCGGGTCGCGCAGCTGGGCTTCCACGTTGACGCTCTGATAGCCGTACAGCGGGTCCATGATCGGCGGCAGCACCAGGCTGGCCGGATCGGCGCGCGAGAAGCCACCGTTGCGGTCGCTGCTCCATTGCATCGGCGTGCGCACGCCGTCGCGGTCGCCCAGGTAGATGTTGTCGCCCATGCCGATCTCGTCGCCGTAGTACAGCGTCGGTGTGCCGGGCATGGAGAACAGCAGGCTGTGCAGCAGCTCGATGCGCCGGCGGTCGCGCTCCACCAGGGGTGCCAGGCGGCGGCGGATGCCCAGGTTCAAGCGCGCGCGGCGGTCGGCGGCGTAGACGTTCCACAGGTAGTCGCGCTCGTGGTCGGTGACCATCTCCAGGGTCAGCTCATCGTGGTTGCGCAGGAAGATTGCCCACTGGCAGTTCTCGGGAATCTCTGGCGTCTGGCGCAGGATGTCGGTGATCGGGTAGCGGTCTTCCTGGGCGATGGCCATGTACATGCGCGGCATCAGCGGGAAGTGGAAGGCCATGTGGCACTCGTCGCCCTCGCCGAAGTACGGGCGGGTGTCCTCCGGCCACTGGTTGGCCTCGGCCAACAGCATGCGGTCGGGGTAGTTGGCCTCGATCTCGGCGCGGATCTTCCTCAGGACCTCGTGGGTTTCCGGCAGGTTCTCGTTGTTGGTGCCATCGCGCTCGATCAGGTAGGGAATGGCGTCCAGACGCAGGCCGTCGATGCCCAGGTCCAGCCAGAAACGCATGATGCTCAGCACGCCACGCAGCACCATGGGATTGTCGAAGTTCAGATCCGGCTGGTGAGAGTAGAAACGGTGCCAGAAGTACTGCTTGGCCACCGGGTCCCAGGTCCAGTTGGAGGTTTCCGTGTCCAGGAAGATGATCCGCGTGCCCTGGTACTTCTGGTTGGTGTCCGACCACACGTAGAAATCGCGCATGCGCGAGCCCTTGCGCGCCAGCCGGGCGCGCTGGAACCAGGGGTGCTGGTCGGAGGTGTGGTTGATGACCAGCTCGGCGATCACCCGCAGCCCGCGACGGTGTGCCTCGTCGATGAAGCGCCGCACCGTGGCCATGTCGCCGTAGTCCGGGTGCACGGCGCGGTAGTCGGAAATGTCGTAGCCGTCGTCGCGGCGTGGCGAGGGGTAGAACGGCAGCAGCCAGATGGTGTTCACCCCCAGGCTGGCGATGTAGTCCAGGCGTTCGATCAGGCCCTGGAAGTCGCCGATGCCGTCGCCGTTGGCGTCGTGGTAGGACTTCACGTGCACCTGGTAGATGACGGCGTCCTTGTACCAGAGCGGGTCGTCGATGAAGGCCGCCGGGCGCGGCCGGGGTCGTTTCGCCATGTTCCTTGCCTCAGGTTCCGTGGGGGCGGATGCGCCAGATACCGAATGGCAGCACCCAGGGTTCGATGCGCATCCACTGGACCTTGCCGTGCCAGGTCCAGCGCTTGCCGTTCATGAGGTCCTCGCCGTCCATGCTGGCCTCGTCGGGCAGGCCGAACTCCCACAGCGGCAGCTCGAAATGCGCCTCCTGAGCGTGGTACGGATCCAGGCTGATGGCCACCAGGATGAAGTTGGAAAGGTCTTCGCTGCGCTTGCCGAAGTACAGGATGTTGTCGTTCCAGACGGTGTAGGGCGTGAAGCCCAGGTGACTCTGCAGCGCGGGATTGTTGCGGCGGATCAGGTTGAGCCGGGCGATCTCGGCCACGATGTTGCCGGGCTGGCGGTAGTTGCGCGGCTTGATCTCGTACTTCTCGGAGTGCAGGTATTCCTCCTTGCCGGGAATCGCCTCGCCCTCGCACAGCTCGAAGCCGGAGTACATGCCCCATAGCCCCGAGCCCATGGTGGCCAGCGCGGCGCGGATCAGGAAACCGGGACGCCCCGAACTCTGCAGGAAGAACGGGTTGATGTCCGGCGTGTTGACGAAGAAGTTGGGCCGGTAGCAGTCGCGCCACGGGGTTTCGTTCAGCTCGCTGAAGTATTGGGCCAGCTCGCGCTTGGTGTTGCGCCAGGTGAAGTAGGTGTAGCTCTGGCTGAAGCCCAGTTTGCCGAGGCGCGCCATCATCGCCGGGCGGGTGAAGGCTTCGGACAGGAAGATCACCTCCGGATGTCGACCGCGGATATCGGCGATCAGCCATTCCCAGAACGGCAGCGGCTTGGTGTGCGGGTTGTCGACCCGGAACAGCGTCACGCCCTGCTCAACCCAGAAGGCCACCACGTCGCGCAGGGCCTGCCACAGGCCCGGCTGGGCGCCTTCGGCGTAGAAGTCGACGTTGACGATGTCCTCGTATTTCTTGGGCGGGTTTTCCGCATAGCGCAGGCTGCCGTCCGGGCGCCAGCTGAACCACTCGGGGTGTTCGCGCAGCCAGGGGTGATCCGGCGAGCACTGGATGGCGAAATCCAGAGCCACCTCCAGGCCCAGGGAGCGCGCCACGGCCACCAGTTCACGGAAATCCTCCAGGCTGCCCAGCTCGGGGTGAATGGCATCGTGGCCGCCTTCCTCGCTGCCGATGGCGTAGGGGCTGCCGGGGTCGTCCGGCGCCGCCGTCAGGCTGTTGTTGCGGCCCTTGCGGTGGGTATGGCCGATGGGGTGGATGGGCGGGAAATACACCACGTCGAAGCCCATGGCGACGATTTCCGGCAGGCGCCCGATCACGTCGCGAAACGTGCCGTGGCGTTGAGGGTCGTCGGTCACCGAGCGCGGGAACAGCTCGTACCAGCTGGCGAACTGCGCCAGGGGGCGTTCCACCTCCAGCGGATAGTCGAGGCTGCGCAGGCGGAAGGCGCGCTCGCTGGTGTCGGCCATCACCTGGCGGGTCTGGTCATCGAGCAGCAGCGCCACTCGGGCGTCCTGTTCCTCGGTCTGTTCCAGCAGCTCGCTGAGCTGGCGCAACTGCTCGGCCTGCTGGCCGTTGGCGCGGTTGATCGCGCCGCGCAGGTGGCGGCGGCCCTCCTCCAGCTCCAAGTCCAGCTGCAGGCCGGCGGCGTGTTTCTTCTGCAGTTCACTGCAGTAGGTGCCGTAGTCGTCCCACCAGGCCTCGATGGCGAACACCAGGCGGCCGGTCTCGCTCGGCAGCAGGCGCGCCTGCCAGTGATCGTTGCCCAGCAGGGTCATTGGCTGGCTGTGCCAGTCGGAGCGCTCGGCATGCCGCCAGAGCAGTTCGGCGGCCATCAGTTCGTGACCGTCGGTGAAGATCACCGCGCTGATGGTCACCGGCTGGCCGACGATGGCCTTGGCGGCAAAGCGCCCACCTTCCACCACCGGCTCGACGTTCTCGATGGCGATACGCGGTAAGGTCAGGGCTTCCTGCAGACCGACCCGGCCGCTCAGGCGCCAGGATGCAGCGAAAGGCTTGTCCAGCATCGGTGTCGTTCCCTTGCCGTCAGGTTTGGCCCCCGCTCACCCGGGGCTCTATTACCGAACCGCGATGGGTGGGAAAGTTCAGGCAGGCCGGCGGGCCGCTGCCGCCCGTATACTTCGCCCTTTCGTTCTCCGGGATGCCGTTCCATGCCCTCGCCGCTTGCTGCCCTGTACCGCCACGCCATCGACCATCAGGGCTTCGTTGCCGACCCGGCTCAGTGGCACGCCGTGGCGTTGCTCGACGACTGTTTGCGGGCCCTGCACGCCGGAGAGGCGGTCGACGGCGTGTACCTCTGGGGGCCGGTGGGGCGGGGCAAGACCTGGCTGATGGATCGCTTCCAGCACGCCCTGCAGCTGCCCTCGCGCCGCCAGCATTTCCATCATTTCATGCGTTGGGTGCACCGCCGCCTGTTCCAGCTGACCGGCACTGCCGATCCGCTGCAGGGCCTGGCGGACGAACTGGCCGCCGAGGTGCGTGTGCTGTGCTTCGACGAGTTGTTCGTCAGCGACATCGGCGATGCCATCCTGCTCGGAGGCCTGTTGCAGAAACTGTTCGCCAACGGCGTGGTGCTGGTGGTCACCTCCAACCAGCCGCCCGGGCAGCTGTACGCCGACGGTTTCAACCGCGAGCGCTTCCTGCCGGCCATCAAGGCCATCGAGCGGCATATGCAGGTGGTCAGCATGGACGGCAGTCAGGATCACCGCCTGCATCCGGGCACGCCCTGCCAGCGCTATTGGGTGCGCCAGCCACAACAGCCGTCCGTCCTGCCCGGCCTGTTCTCCACCCTGGCCGGCGGAAAGCTGGTCGAGCACGCGCCGCTGGAACTCAACGGACGAAGCCTGGAGGTCATTGCCCGGAGCGCAACCACACTCTGGGCCTCCTTCGCCGCGCTGTGCGAAGCGCCCTGGGCGTCCCAGGACTACATCGCCCTGTGCGACCGCTTCCCCGCAATCCTGCTGGGCGATGTGCCCGTGCTGGGTGGTGAGCAACGCGAGGGGCGCATCGCCCGGGGCACCGAGGATGCCAGCGAACAGGTGCAGGCCGGCGATCGCACCCTGCCCGCCCTCGCCCGCAACGACAACGCGGTGCGGCGCTTCATCGCCCTGGTGGACGAGTGCTACGACCGGGGCGTGCCGCTGTACATCGAAGCGGACGTACCGCTTGAGCAGTTGTACGAGCAAGGCTATCTGGCGTTTCCGTTCCGGCGCACCTTGAGCCGGTTGCGGGAAATGCAGCTGGAGCGCTTCGGGCGCTGATCACCTTCTTCAGCGCGGAATCTTCACCCGATCGTCATCGAAGTCGCCGCGTTCGGCATCGCGGTGGCAGGCCACGCAGTTGGCGCGGCCGCCGACCGCTTCGCGGCGGAACTTGGCTTCGCTGACCTCGTCGTGCTTGTGCTCGAACCAACGCGTCTGGCTGATGCGCGGCGGCTCGCCGGCGGTCGGTGAGGGTTCCACCGGCAGGCGGTTGGCCGCCGAGGCGCGCACCAGGAAATCGAGGATCTGCTGTTCCAGCGCCGGCTCCAGCGTGGCATTACTGCCGTAGTGCTCGTCGAGGGTGCTCATCTGCTGACGCCAGGCAGCGGCCGGCAGCAGGCCCGGCACGTAGAGCATGTGGCAGGCGGCGCACTCCTCCTTCCAGACCAGCGGGGCATCACTCGGCACCGCCAGGCGCTTGGGACGCTTGTAACGCCGGTCGTGGTCATCATCGTCATCGGCGAAGCTGTAGCCAACCAGCCCCAGGGTCAGTGTCAGTCCGGCGACGGTCGCCATGCGGGCGATATTCATGGCGCGCTCCTACTTCAGGCTGTTGATCCAGGTGATGAAATCGCCCTTCTCCTGGGCGGTGCATTCGCGGGCGAAGACATCGTCGCAGTTGCGGCGAAACCACTTCTCGACCTTCTTCGCATCGGTGAAACGCGCCGGATTGGCCACCGGCGCCAGCGGCTCGACCTTGCGATGGGCCGGTGTCTTGCCGGCCTGGCGCGGATCGGCGGTGTGGCAGGTGGTGCAGCTCATGGTCTTGCCGTTGCGCTGTTCCTCCGCGTAATACAACGCCTTGCCGCGTTCGGCGGAAAAGCCGGCAAAGGCCGGGTCCTGCTGGCGCGCCTGGGCGGCGTAGCCCGGCAGCAGCGGGTGTGCGGTTTCAGCCAGCGCCGGCAGGCTCAGGCAACAGGCAAGGGCAATCCAGTGGGCTTTCATGGTGCGTTCTCCGGGAAGGGATGGGTGTGCAGCCTAGGCTCGCCACCTGAAGCGAAGCTGAACGGCTCTGGCCCGGGCATTCAGCTTCGCTTCAGGTGATGGGCTTACAAGGAGGGCAATCCATTCGTAGAGGATCGCCGCCGTGGCTGCCTTCAATCGCTTTCGCTTGTTCCACTGGTTACTGGCCGGATTTTTCATCGCCGTCTATCTGAGCGGCGACGATGCCGAACTGCTGCATATCTGGCTGGGCTACGGCCTGCTCGTGCTGCTGGTGGCGCGCCTGCTGATCGCACCGCTGCGCCTGCGCGGCTTTCCGACGCTGCTGCCGCCGAAGGCCGAGCGCCGCACGCCGAGCCTGTCCGCAGTCGGCACCTGGCTGACCTTCGGCGCCCTGGCGAGTTTCGCGCTGGCCAGCCTGATCGGCCTGGGCATGGTCGACAATGGCGACGTGCTGGCCGCCCTCCCCGGCGTGCAGCCGGATCTGTTTGGCGCCGCCAGCGATCTGAATTTCGTCGGCTGGCTCGGCGACTCCGAAGAGGTCCACGAGTTCTTCGCCAACCTGGGGCTGTGGCTGATCGGCCTGCATATCGGCTATGTGCTGCTGTTTCGCCGCACGTCCGTGGGGCCGATGCTGCGCGGCATCCAGCCGGTGCCGAGCCCTGCGCCGGCGAGCGACTTCACGCGTCTGCAAGTCGTCGCGCGGCACAGCGAGACGGCCGATGCCTGTTCGTTCGTCCTGCGGGCGCCGGCCGAGCAGCGCGCCCGCTTCGCCGCGCAGCCGGGGCAGTTCCTCACCCTGAAGGTGCCGTGCGCCGAACCGCCGCTGCTGCGCTGCTATTCGCTGTCGCACGACGCTGAGTTGCGCATTACGGTCAAGCGCGTCCCTGGTGGACGGGCCTCGACCTGGCTGCTCGATCACCTCAAGCCGGGCGACGTCATCGAGTCGCTGCCGCCGGCCGGGCAGTTCGTGCCGCGCAGCCTGGACGCGGATCTACTGCTGCTAGGCGCCGGCAGCGGCATCACTCCGCTGATGGCGATCCTGCGCGCGGCGCTGGCGCAGGGCAGCGGTCGGGTGTGCCTGTTCCAGGCCAACCGGGATGCCGACTCGGTGATCTTTGCCGGAGAACTGGTGGAACTGCAGCGGGCCTATCCGCAGCGGCTGGTACTGCATGCCTGGTTCGATGCCAGCCAGGGACTGCCGGATGCGCGGGCCATCGCCACGCAACTGGCCGACTGGCGCGGTGCTGACTGCTTCATCTGCGGGCCACAGGCCTTCATGGACACGGCGCACGCCGCGCTGGAGGAACTGGGCGTCGCCAAGGCACGCATCCATCTGGAGCGTTTTGGCGCGGTTGCGAGTTCAAAGGCGCACGGCGGCCACGGTAGTCACTTGCGCGTGGAGCTCGACGGCAAGCGCCACGAACTGAAGGTCGCTAGCGGCGAGGTGCTGCTGGACGCCATGGAGCAGGCAGGCCTGCAACCGCCGAGCGCCTGCCGCTCGGGCATCTGCGCCGCCTGCAAGTGCCGGGTGGTGGCCGGCAGCGTGACCATGCGCAGCAACCAGGTGCTCAGCGAGCAGCAGGTGCGCCAGGGCTGGACGCTGGCCTGCCAGGCCGAGCCGAACAGCGCCGAGCTGCAGGTGGAGTACTAAGGGGGCGAGGCCGGGCGGTGCTTCAAGGTGTCGTCCGGCCCCGCGCCGCCTCGATCGCCGCGATGTCGATCTTGTGCATGCCCATCATGGCCTCGAAGGCGCGCCTGGCGGCCGCGGGATCCGGATCGGCGATCGCGGCCGTCAGGGCCCGCGGCGTGATCTGCCACGACAGTCCCCACCTGTCCTTGCACCAGCCGCAGGCACTTTCCTGGCCGCCGTTGCCGACAATCGCCTCCCACAGGCGGTCCGTTTCGGCCTGGTCGTCGGTGGCGATCTGGAACGAGAACGCCTCGCTGTGGGTGAACGCCGGCCCGCCGTTCAGTCCCAGGCATGGAATGCCCGCGACAGTGAACTCGACGGTCAACACATCGCCCTGCTTGCCGGCCGGATAGTCGCCCGGGGCGTGGGTGATCGCGCCGACCGCGCTGTCCGGAAAGGTCTCGGCGTAGAAGGTCGCCGCCTCCAGGGCGGTGCCGTCATACCAGAGGCAGATTCTGTTCTTGCTGTTCATCTTGGTTCTCCACGCTAAGGGATCGAGCAATCAACTCCAGTTGCAGGGGTTGACCGGCCTCCCCTTCGGTCGTTCGCTTTTGATCTGAGGACGCAGTTCGCCTAGTATTGCGCCTACGGAATCAATGATGGAGTTCGGCATGGCCACCCTCGCAACCGTACGTCCCGCCCGCGACCTCTCGAAAGAGCAAGGCGTCACCGGCCTGCGCGCGGCCCTGAACATCCTGGACAAATGGCAGGCGTCCTCGGAACAGGCCTGTCGCATCCTGCGCATTTCGCGCAGCACCTACACCCGCGCCCGGCAGCGCGACCCGGCCTGGAGCGTCGGCCTGGACACCGACCAGCTGCAACGCATCAGCATGGTGCTGAATATCCACGCTGCGCTGCGTCTGCTGTTCGACAACCCCGACAACGTCTACGGCTTCCCGGCGATGGCCAACCACAACGCCTTCTTCAACGGGCGTGCGCCGCTGGAGATCATGGCCCAGGGCGACATGATCTCCCTCTACGAAACCTACCGGCGCATCGACGCCCTGCGCGGCGCGCAATGGTGAGGCTGGACAGCCTCGCCACGGCGGCAGGCGAGCCGCTGCAAGCCTACCGTCTGGTCAATTCCAAGTTCCCGCCCATCCACCTGTTCGACGACGTGGCCGATGCCGAGGACTTCGACGCGCTGTACCAGTTGCAGGCGCTGACCAATCCCCGGTTGCAGAACGAGGTCGGCCGCCTGGAGCTGATCGCACGCGAGGAAATCCCCTTCGGCATCCCCGGCTGCTCCTACGCCACAGCCCCCTTCACCCACGTGAACCCCGAAGGCTCGCGCTTCAGCGACGGCAGCTTCGGCGTGCTCTACCTGGCCGACACGCTGAGCACCGCCATCGCCGAGGTGTGCTACCACCAGGAGCGCTACTGGTCGCAGGTGCCGGGACTCAATTACGAGCGCTTCATCTTTCGTGGCCTCACCTGTCGCTTCAACGACACCGGCATGCAGGACGCCACCGCCGTGCCGCTCTCCGATCCCATCTACGCCCCCGACGACTACAGCCACGCCCGCCGGCTGGGACACGCGTTGAAACGCAGCGGTTGCCCCGGTTTGCGCTACCTCTCGGTGCGCTCCCCCGGCAATCACTGCTGGGCGCTGCTGACCCCCAGGCCCGTCACAGCCATCCTGCAGACGGCACACTACGAGATGATCTGGAACCAGCGGATCGTCGGGGTGAATCGGTTGGCGGGGGTGGAGATGCGGTAGAAGAGCCGCGTGCAGTTGTCGAGCGAATGAGCGAACTCCATACCTGACTGAATTTGATCTGCATGAGGGTCTGGAAAGTACTAAATGGCCTACATCAGCATTCCCGTGCCGTAGCCCCCCATGGACTGTAGAAATGCTTAATGATAGCTTCTAGCCATTAAGGTCCGAAAACATAAGGAAAGACATGTTTATTTCGGTAAAGCGGCTGTTCTGGATAGCGGTGGCTTTTGCCTCTCTTGTAGCTGCCCTCTGGCAATTTCACCTAATGCTCAATAATCCCACTGTAAGCTTTTATTCAGAAAGAGCCATCGAATCTCTACAAAAGGAAATTGAAAGAGAGCTAGCCAAGCGTGCAACGCCAGAGGAACTTAATACACGAATTCTCCAAGCGCTAGATCCGACTCCAGCAGATTGGCTAATAATCGACGAAATTGAAGATTACGCCGGCGAAAAAGGCATTGATCTCAGTCCCGACGTGATCTTGCAGATCAAAGAACGCAAAGCGAAGGAACGCGGGTTATTGGCCGGTTCCAAGCAGTGCTGGAGCTGTATTACCTCTCCCAATCAATGCCCATTGTCGGCAGCAAAACTGTGTGACGTAGCTGTTGAAATCACTCCCATCGGGGATGTGCGAACCTTGGTCAGTGAGGATGCGGACCAGATTGATATTGCGCTTGCCACTGTGGGCCTTGTTGCCACAGGCGTTGCTGTGTTTACAGGGGGGAGTACTGCCGGTGTAAAAGCAGGTGCGAGTCTGGCCAAGGCTGCTCGCAAGGCCGGAAGCATTACTCGCCCGATGACCAAACATCTAACGCAACTTGCAGACAACATGGTTGATGTTGCCAAGATATCAGATGGCACCTGGAAGAATCCTCGTGTGCTCACCGAAGCTGTCGATATGAAAAAACTAAACGCCTTGCAGGACTGGGTAAGCGATCTGACCAAGATGCGCAGTTCCTTGGGCACGGTTATCACCATGAAAATCCTGCACCATGCGGATACGCCAGCAGAACTGCGAGCATTGAGTCGCGCCAGCGAGGCAGTAAAGAAGAGAATGTTGGTGGCCCTGGATGTAATTGGAAAGAGCCGCCTGATCAAACTCACCATGCAGCTGAGCGATGCAGCCTTAACATTGATTGGCGCAATTCTTACCGGAGTGTTTGCCCTTATAGGGCTTTTCTGGAACGCGGTATTTTCCGTGCTCAAGGTGGCTATTCTAAAGGCTACGGGCAGTCTGGCCGTTAGGTCAGCCGCCAAGCTCAAGCCGGCTGCAATCACTACCTCGGAAGCATGCCAGTGAAGGACCACCCGGACGTCTCACGAAACTGGTTTGACCAGGGCGGCCAAGCCTACGCCCGCTTTCGGCCCGAGTACCCGCCCGAGCTCGCAGCGTTCCTGGCGTCGATCGCGCCCGACAGCGAGCTTGCGGTGGATGTGGGTTGCGGCAACGGCCAGCTCACCCACCAATTGGCCGAACATTTCAGCCGCGTGATTGGCATGGACCCGAGCGCCGATCAGCTTGTCCATGCTGCCGCGCGGGGAAATCTGAGCTACCTGTGTGCACCCGCCGAATCCCTGCCCCTGCCCGACCGCTGCGCCAGTCTGATAACGGCCGCCCAGGCTGCGCACTGGTTCGACCTGCCCGCCTTCTATGCCGAAGTGCGCCGAGTCGCGACGCCCGGGGCCGCCGTGGCGCTGGTCAGCTATGGCGTTCTGCGTCTGGATGGCGATCTGGGAGCCCGTTTCGAGACCTTCTACTGGCAGGAAATCGGCCCCTACTGGCCGGCGGAACGCAAGCTGGTAGACAGCGGCTACGCCACGCTGGATTTCCCCTTCGAGCCGATTGCGCTGCCCGCCCTGCAGATCCGTCTCGACTGGAATCTGGAACAGTTCCTCGGCTACCTCTCCACCTGGTCGGCGGTGCGCCGTGCTCGCGAAGCGGGAAAGGAGGACGTGCTGCAGCGCTTTGCCAGCGATCTTGCGCAGCTCTGGGGTAACGCCGGGCGCAAGCGGGAGATTTGCTGGCCCATCAACGGGCGGATTGGCCGGGTATAGCGCTCAGCGCTATCCCTCGAACCGCCCTGTCCCCTCCCGATCCCGCTCATATCTCTTGGTCAGCGGAAACGCCGGTAGCCAGGCCTCCCGCCGCTCGATCCAGCTCTCGTAGGTGGGCATCAGCTGATCGGGGGCATCCAGCGCGCCCAGATGCACCTCGATCTCGTCGCCGGTGCGGGCGAACACGGAGGAGCCGCAGTGGGGGCAGAAGGCCCGCCCGGCGTAGTGCCGGGTTTCGCCTTCGATGCTCACTGCGTCCTGCGGAAAGATCGCCGAGGCGCTGAACAACGCGCCGTGGTGTTTACGGCAGTCGAGGCAGTGGCACAGGCCCACTCGGTACGGTTGGCCCGTGGCCACCAGGCGGAGCCTGCCGCACAGGCAGCCGCCGCTGATTCGGTCACCCATTCACCACACTCCCCCCGTTCACATGAATCACCTGCCCGCAGACGTAGGAGGCATCGTCGCTGGCCAGGTAGACGAAGGCCGGCGCCACTTCGGCGGGCTGGCCGACGCGCCCCAGCGGCGTGTCGGTGCCAAAGCTGGCCACCTGTTCTTCCGAGAAGGTCGAGGGAATCAGCGGCGTCCAGATCGGCCCCGGCGCTACGCCGTTCACGCGGATGCCCTTCGGGGCGAGGTTGATGGCCAGCGAGCGGGTGAAGGCGGTGATTGCGCCTTTGGTGGATGAATAGTCCAGCAGGATCGGGTTGCCCTTGTAGGCGGTAATCGAGGTGGTGTTGATGATGGCCGCCCCGCGTTTCAGGTGCGGCAGCACGGCGCGGGTGAGCTGGTACATGCCGAAGATGTTGGTGCGGAAGGTGCGCTCCCATTGCTCCGGGCTGATGTCCTCAAGGCTTTTCTGCGGATGCTGCTCGCCGGCGTTGTTGACCAGGATGTCGATGCGTCCCCATTGCTTGAGGGTTTCCTCCACCACGGTGCGGCAGAAGTCTTCGCCCGCCACGTCACCGGCGAAGTCGATCACCTCGCCACCCATCTTGCGGATTTCGTCCTTGGTGACCTCGGCGTCCTGGTACTCGTTCAGGTAGAGCAGGACGATCCTGGCGCCTTCAAGGGCGAAATGCACGGCCACCGCACGGCCGATGCCGCTGTCGGCGCCGGTGATGATGGCGACCCGATCCTGCAGCTTGCCGGCCGGGCGATAGGTGTCGGCCAGGTAGACCGGCTGCGGGGTCATCTCCTCTTCGGAGCCGGGGCGCTGATCCTGGTGCTGGGGCGGCTGGGTTTGCTTCTTGTCGGTCATGGCGGGCTCCCCGTTTTGCAGATGTGTTTGGAAACCCGACTGGGATGGGAGCATGGGGTTCGGGGTTGGGGATGCGCGGTGGTCTGGGGCGTTGCGCGCCAGACCAGTGGTTCGGTGCCGGTTGGCGGACAAGAAAGGCGTTGTCCGCCCTACGTTCAGGTACGGGGTGGCTTGGCGCCGAGCTGTTTCCACATCTTCGGCGTGAGGGTCTGGCGGTTGGCGTAGCCGTCCCAGGGGTTGCCGTTGAGCGCGTCGAGGCGGTCGCGTAGGTTGAAGATGGTCCACTGGGCTGCGCTGTGCAGGTCGTGCAGTTCGTCGCGGGCAATGGGTACCGATACCGGCAGGCTGGGGCGCGCCCGTACCGAGTAGGCGCAGACGGTGCTGGAGCCGCGGTTGTTGCGCAGGTAATCGATGAAGATCTTGCCGACACGGTTCCTCGGGCCGGAGGTGGCGCTGAAACGGTCCGGCAACTGGTGCGCCATGAAGCGTGCGAAAGCCTTGCTGAACGCTTTAACCACGTCCCAGCCGGCTTCGCGCTTGAGCGGCACGATGATGTGCAGGCCCTTGCCACCGCTGGTCTTGAGGTACGCGTCCAGGCCCAGCTCATCGAGCACCGACAGGCACAGTTGCGCGGCTTCCTGCATGGTGCGCCAGGGCAGTGCGGGATCGGGGTCCAGGTCGAGCACGAACAGGTCGGGGGTTTCGATGGCGTCATCGGTGGCGCCCCAGGTGTGCAGTTCGATGGTGCCCATCTGCACCGCGCCGATCAGCGCCTTGAGGGAGTCGATTTCCATGAGGCGTGGGTGATCCGGGTCCAAACTCGGGTCCAGGTGGCGGATGTTGGGGATGGACAGCTTTTCGGCGTGTTTCTGGAAGAACTGCTCTCCTTCCACGCCGTCCGGGGCGCGCACCAGCGATACCGGCCGGTCGTTGAGGAACGGCAGGATCCAGTCGGCGATATCGGCGTAGAAGCGCGCCAGGTCCAGCTTCCTGCCGCCGCTTTCCGGGTCGATGATCCGCTGCGGATTGCTGATCGACACACCGGCGACCACTGCCTTGCCGGCGCGGTGCATGGCGACATCGTTGCGTTGAGGCTCGATACTTTCCGCCGGCTGCGGGGTTTCGTGGCCGATCTCTTGCGCCGGCTTGTCGCTGCGCAGGGCAACGAAGCTGGCCTGGCGCACCACGCCTTCGCGGGTCCACTCGGCGAACTCGACTTCGGCGACCAGTTCGGGCTTGACCCAATGCACGTCGCGGGCCTCGGCGCCAGTGGGGGGATCGACCGCTGCCGGGGTCTTGCGCTCCAGACGCTTCAGGCGGTCGTGCAGCTCGCGCAGGCGGGTTTCGCTGAAGCCGGTGCCGACGCGCCCGGCGTAGTGCAGGTCGCCCTGCTCATGCACGCCAAGCAGCAGTGCGCCGAAGCCGGAACGGCTGCCCTTGGGCTTGGTGAAGCCGATGATCACGAACTCCTGGCGCAGCCGGCACTTGAGTTTGATCCAGTCGGGTGTGCGTCGCGCAACATAGGTGCTGCCGACACGTTTGCCGATGATGCCTTCCAGCTTCAGGGCACAGGCACTTTCGATGATGTCCTGGGGGGCGGCGCTGAAATCCTCGGAAAAGCGCAGTGCCGGGCTACGGTTGCTGCCCATCACGGCCTTGAGGGCGGCGCGGCGTGCCTCCACGGGTTGGTCGCGCAGGTCTTCGCCGTGCAGGAACGGGGCGTCGAACAGGTAGAAGATGATGTCCTTCGGCAGGTTGCGGTCGAAGGCATTCTGCAGCGCCTGGAAATCCGGCAGGCCATTGTCGCCGAGCACCACCACTTCGCCGTCCAGCCAGCTGTCACCGACGTCCAGTGCGGCCAGCGCCTTGGCCTGCTGCGGCAGGCGTTCGGTCCAGTCGTTGCCGTTGCGGGTCAATAGCCGCACTTCCCTGCCCTGCTTGCGGGCCAGGATGCGGTAGCCGTCGAACTTGATTTCGTAGCGCCAGTCACCGGATGGGGGGCGATCCACCAGGGTGGCCAGGGCTGGCTTGAGCATGTCCGGCAGCGGCACGCCGGAACGTGGCGGTTTCTCGCGCGGTGCCGCCTGGGTCGGTTTCGCAGGCTTGGCCGGAATGCTTGCCTCGCTGAGCACGCTCCCTGGCAGTGCCTCGACGATGTTGTAGTCGTCGGCGGAACGCGCCTGCTGGTCGCGTTCCTTGATCAGCAGCCATTGTTCCTTGTCGCCGCTGCCGCGCAGATGGGTGCGTACCAGTGTCCAGTCGCCGCCCAGCTTTTCGCCCTGCAGGCTGAACTTGAGCTTGCCGCTCTGGTAGGCCGTTCGGGGATCGCCGTGGGGCTGCCAGATGCCGCGGTCCCAGACGATCACATCGCCTGCGCCGTACTGCCCGGCCGGAATGCTGCCCTCGAAGCTGCCGTAGTCCAGTGGATGGTCTTCCACATGCACGGCCAGGCGCTTGTCGCGGGGGTCCAGGCTCGGACCCTTGGGCACTGCCCAGCTCTTCAGGGTGCCGTCCAGCTCCAGGCGGAAGTCGTAGTGCAGGCGCCGTGCAGCGTGCTTCTGGATAACGAAACTCAGGGCGCTCTTGCCACGCCGCTTGCGCAGGGGCTGCTCATCCGGCTCGGCGGTAATGCTGAAGTCGCGCTTGCGGCGGTACTCGTCGAGTTTGCTGTTCATCGCCTCGCCTGCTGGTAGTCCGTGAAAACCCTACTGGGCCTTGCGACGTCGACGCGGCGCCGCGGGTTTTTCCTCGCCGTCATCGCCCGCTTTGCCGCTAGTTTTTTCCTTGCCCTTGGCCGCTCCTCCCCGTTCGCTCAGGCTGCGCTTGAGCAGTTCGGTCAGGTCGATGACATCGGCGCTGCGCCGGGTTTCGGCTTCGCCGGGCACAGCCTCCACCTCGTGGATCTTGCCCTTGCGGGCCTTCTCCTCCACGAGATCCATGATCTGGTCCTGGAACTGGTCGCGGTAGTCGTCGGGTTGCCAGTCGCCGGCCATGTCCTCGATCAGGCGTCGAGCCATTTCCAGTTCGCTTTTCGCCAGCGAGGGTTTGGTGACTGCCGGACCGAGTTCCAGGCTGGCCAGGCTGCGCACCTCGGCGGGCCAGCGCAGTTTGACCAGGACCAGTGCGTCCTCGAGCGGCATCAGTGCCGTCAGGTACTGGCGGGTGTGCAGCACCACCCGCGCCAGGGCCACCTTGTCGCTCTGGCGCAGCGCTTCGCGCAGCAGCGCATAGACCTTCTCGCCGCGCCGTTCGGGACTGAGGTAGTACGGGGTGTCGATGTTCTGCAGCGGAATGGCGCTGCGCTCGACGAACGAGAAGATGTCGATGGTCTGCGTGGCCTCCGGATGCGCGGCGCGGATTTCTTCGTCGCTGAGCACCACGTAGCGGCCCTTTTCGTACTGCACACCCTTGACGATGTTCTCGCTGGTGATTTCCTTGCCGGTGACCTTGTTGATGCGCTTGTAGCCGACCGGGTCCATGCTGCGCTTGTCCAGCCAGTCGAAGTCGACGCCCTGCTTCGAGGTCGCGGATACCAGACCGACCGGGATATGCACCAGGCCGAAGCTGATTGCGCCTTTCCAGATTGAGCGTGGCATTGCGGTTACCTCCCCGCTCCCGGCTCCGCTGGCGGTTGACGCTAGTCCCTGTGGCGTTCGCAGCGGTCGACCAGGCGCGGCACGATGTTCAGGATGAACAGCCCCAGCAGCGTGCCCAGCAGGGCAAGGAGCGCACTCCCCAGGCCGGTGGCGATGCCGATGGCGGCGGTGAGCCAGACGCCGGCGGCGGTGGTCAGGCCCTTCACGTCGCGGTCGTTGTCGCTCTTGAGTATGGTCCCGGCACAGAGAAAGCCCACGCCGGCGACGATGCCCTGTATGACGCGGCTCATGGCGTCTTCCTCGGAGCCGCTCAGACTCGGTGCCATGACGAACAGCGCGCTGCCCACCGCGACCAGCATATGGGTGCGTATCCCGGCGGCCTTGCCATGGTGTTCGCGCTCGAAACCTAGCAGCCCGCCGAACAGCGCGGCGAGGGCAAGACGCAACACGATGCGCGTGGCATGCTCCAGATCGGTGGTGTCGCCTAACTCATCCGCCAGGGTCTCGACGAGCACTGCCCATGCGTCCATTCATCATGCCTGTCCATCATCGGGTCGGTAGCGCTTGCTGGCGCAGCGACTGCAGCGCTGGCACAGCAGGGTTTCGGATCCCAGGCGGACACGGGTTGGTTGTGTCCACAGGCAGCCGACAAGCAGGCAACGCAAGCACATGATGACCTCCAGGGCCTGGCCTCTGTTCAGGATCATGGTTTTGGACTGCCGAGACGGCGAGAGGTTTTGCGAAAGGGGTACAAAGGGACGTTGGAGAACCGCATCCGGGGCGGAAGCGTCCAGCTTCCGCCCATGGCACTCAATCAGCTACTGCTGCTGCGACCGCCGCCATGGCTTTGCTGTCCACCCTTTTTGCCTGCTTCCGAGGCGCGTTGCGGGTCATTCTTGAAGTTGCCGCCACTGGCTTGGCCGCCTTTCTTGCCAGCTTCGGAGGCCCGTTGTGGATCCTCAGCGAAGTTGCCTTTACCGCCTTGATGCTGAGCCATTTTCGATGTCCTCGTGTTCAGGATTTAATGCGGGCGCTTGGCGCACCCATAGCCTCTGAAAGCGTGATTTCGCGTAAGTTCGAGGTATTTCTATAGCGATTTGTTGTTAAGAGCCTGCCCTGCGTGGCTTGCGGTAACAAGACGACTGGTCGGTTCAGCCTTGTTCCGGCGGCAGGCTGGGACTCACTTTCCAGATATCCGCCGCGTACTCGCGAATGGTGCGATCCGAGGAGAACCAGCCGGCCCTCGCGCAGTTGAGAATTGCCGAACGCCACCAGCGGTCGGGCTGGCGCCAGTATTCCTCGACCTGCAGCTGCGCCGCCCAGTAGGCGTCGAAGTCGGCGCACACCATGAAGGTGTCCTGGTGCTGCAGGCCCTGTATCAGGGCCGCATAGCGATGCGGCTCATCGGGGCTGAACACCCCGCCGCGGATGGCTTCCAGCGCCTCGCGCAGGCGCTCCGAGCCGGCGATCAGGCCTGACATGTCCAGCTCGCCGGCATGGCGGCGCAGGTTCACCTCGTCGGCGGTCATGCCGAAGATGAACATGTGCTCGCGGCCGATCTGCTCGCTCATTTCCACGTTGGCGCCATCCAGGGTGCCAATGGTCAGGGCAGCGTTCAGGGCGAACTTCATGTTGCTGGTGCCGGAGGCCTCCATGCCGGCGGTGGAGATCTGCTCGGACAGGTCGGCGGCGGGGATGATGATTTCCGCCAGGCTGACGTTGTAGTTGGGCAGGAACACCACCTTGAGCTGCCCGCGCAGCGTGGGGTCGTTGTTGATGGTACGGGCGATATCGTTGGCCAGCTTGATGATCAGCTTGGCCTGGTAGTAGCTGGCCGCCGCCTTGCCGGCGAAGATTTTCACCCGCGGCACCCAGTCCACCGTCGGGTCGTTGCGGATCGCCTGGTAGAGCGCCACGCAGTGCAGCAGATTGAGCAGTTGGCGCTTGTACTCGTGGATGCGCTTGACCTGCACATCGAAGATCGCCCGGGTATCCAGGTTGATGCCCAGCCATTCCTTGACCAGTCGCGCCAGGGCAGCCTTGTTGCCTTGGCGCATGGCCATGAACTGCTTGCGAAACCCGCTCTTCTCGGCCCAGGCCTCCAGGTCGCGCAGCCGTTGTTCGGGCGCATCCAGTACCGATTCGCCGAGACGCTCGACCAGCAGGCCGGTCAGGGCCGGGTTGGCCTGGTACAGCCAGCGCCGGAAGGTGACGCCATTGGTCTTGTTGTTGATGCGCTCCGGGTACAGCCCGTGCAGCTCGCGGAACACGGTCTGGCGCATCAGGTCGGTGTGCAGCGCCGATACGCCATTGATGCTGTGGCTGCCGAGAAAGGCCAGGTTGCCCATGCGCACCCGGCGCCCCTGGTCTTCCTCGATCAGCGACACGGCGCGCAGCAGGCCGAAATCATGGATGTCCCTGGCGCGCAGCGCGTCGATGTGCTCCGCGTTGATCAGGTAGATGATCTGCATGTGGCGCGGCAGCAGTCGCTCCATCAGCGACACCGGCCAGGATTCCAGCGCCTCGGGCAACAGCGTGTGGTTGGTGTAGGACAGGGTCGCCACGGTCAAGCGCCAGGCCTCGGCCCATTCAACGTCGTGCTCGTCCACCAGCAGGCGCATCAGCTCGGCCACGGCGATGGCCGGGTGGGTGTCGTTGAGCTGGATGGCCACCATGTCCGGCAGGCGTTCCAGCGGGTAGTGGCTGAGGTGGCGGCCCAGCAGGTCCTGCAGCGAGGCGGAGACGAAGAAGTACTCCTGGCGCAGGCGCAGCTCCTGGCCGGCCTCGGTGACATCGGCCGGATACAGCACTCGGGAAATGCTGTCCGCCTTGACCGCTTCGGCCACCGCCCCCAGGTGGTCGCCGGCGTTGAAGCGCTCCAGCTGCAGGTAACGCTCGGCGCGCGAACGCCACAGGCGCAAGGTATTCACGCTGTGGCGTCGCCAGCCGATGATCGGCGTGTCGTAGGCAATCGCCCGAACGGTGTCGTTGGGCAACCACACCTGGCGGCTGTTGCCGTTGTCGCCGGTGCTCATCACGCTGCCGCCGAAGCCCACCGTGTAGCTGACCTCGGAGCGCTCGAATTCCCACGGGTTGCCGAACTCCAGCCAGGTTTCCGTGTGCTCGTGTTGCCAGCCATCGATGAGTACCTGGCGGAACAGCCCGTGCTCGTAGCGGATGCCGTAGCCGTGGGCCGCCACGCCCAGAGTGGCCATGCTTTCCATGAAACAGGCAGCCAATCGGCCCAGGCCGCCGTTGCCTAGCGCGGCATCCGGTTCCAGTTCGCGGATCTCCTCGAAGTCCACCCCCAGGTCGTGCAGTGCCGCACGGGCCGTGTCCAGCAGGCCCAGGTTGCTCAGGTTGTCGACCAGCAGGCGACCGATAAGAAATTCCAGCGACAGGTAATAGACGCGCTTCTCCTCGCTGCGGTCGATCTGCAACGCCGCGTCTTCCCAGCGGTCGATGATGTGGTCGCGCGCCGCCAGCGCGGTGGCTTCGAACCAGTCATGGGGGCAGGCCGAGGTGATGTCCTTGCCGGTGGCGTACTTGAGCTTGTCGAGAATGCGCGCGCGAAAGGCCTCCACACCTTCGCTGGGCTGGTCGGCGGGCTGGGACATGGTGCGTTCCTCGCTGCGAATCGGGATGGACTGTCATTCTGAAAGCCGATGCGGGCTGACGGTTCCCGCCCCGCCTGTCCGGCCGGGCAAACCGAGGGCGCGGAGTGGGGATCGAAGGGGTTTGTTCCTGGAGTCACCACCATGCCTCGTGGCAGTAAAGACAAGTACACAGCCAAACAGAAGCGCAAGGCCGAGCACATCGAGGACAGCTACAAGGCCAAGGGCGTTTCCGAGGATGAAGCCGAGGCCCGCGCCTGGGCAACAGTCAACAAGCAGTCCGGCGGCGGCGAGCGCGCCGGTGGCTCCGGACGCAGGAAGAGCGCTGCGGCCAAGGCCGATGATCGTGAGGAATCGGCCCGGCGGGCCGTGGCCACCCGGCGTGGCGTACCCCGTGCCCGCTCGGCGCCTGAGCGGCAGGAGAAGACCCGCGCTCAGCTGATGGAGGAAGCGCGGGCCAAGGACATTCGCGGGCGTTCGACAATGCGCAAGGCTGAGCTGATCGAGGCGCTGAAGCAGACGGGTTAGCTGCGTACCGCCCCGGTGGCCAGCGCGATCTTGCGCCGCGCGGTCGCCGCTTCGCGTTGCAGGAAGGAACCCGAGGCGACGGCGGACAGCAGGATCATCACATCCCCCAGCAACTCGGACATTTCCTCGAAGAACACATGGTGCGGGATGCTGCCCAGCACCTGTTTCTCGAACACATCGCCCAGCAGCAGGAAGCCCAGCCCGCTCAGCAGCAGCAGGCCGGCGCGCGAGCGGGCGAAGTCCAGGCCACAGCGCAACTGCGCGCGAAAGCCGGCGAACAGCGCGCACAGGCACAACAGGATCAGCCCGATCCCCAGCGAGAGGTTGCGGCCGCTACCCGAGCCCAGCAGGATCAGCAGATCCGGAATATCCAGGGTTTCGACGTCGACTTCGCGCAGTACGAAGCCATAGCACAGCAAGGCGCAGAACAGGACCACCAGGCGTCCCGTGCCCTTCTCCCAGATCGCTGTAGCGAGAAACATCAGGCAGGACAGCGCCAGCAGGACGGCCTGCAGGGTTTCCAGGATGCCATTCTCGGCGTAGACATTGACGTTGCCTTCCACGAACAGCGAATAGGTGGCCAGGGCGCCAAAGCCGAGCCAGGCGCCCAGGATAGCCGACACGACTGTCTTCTCATCGAACCTTCTATCGAACATCGCATACCTCATGACTACCCGGGGGAGTACCTGCCCGGATTGGGCCGGTCACTATACTTACAAGGCTTCTGTAGACAATGGACTCGAAATGCTAAGGTGTGTTGCATTTTTGTCTCTTATTGAACCGTCATGAGCAATCTCAGCGATCTCGAACTCTTCGCCCTCACAGTCAAGCACGGGGGATTCAGCGCCGCCTCGCGAGCCGCAGGCATCGAGAAGTCGCGCCTGAGCCGCCGGGTAACGGCCCTGGAAAAACAGCTGGGCGTAGCGCTGCTCCACCGCACCACCCGCACGGTGGTGCTCACCGAGGCGGGCCAGCATTTCCACCGACACTGCCAGGCGACCCTGGAAAGCCTGCGCGCGACCTACGAATGCCTGGCCGAGCTGCAGGCCGAGCCTGCTGGCGTCGTGCGCATCAGTGCGCCGCTGCTGCTCGCCGAAAGTTATCTGGCGCACGTAGTGCCGGAGTACCTGCGTGCACACCCCAAGGTTTCGGTGGTGATCGACGCCGGTGACAGCGATGTGGATCTGTTCGCCGACCGGGTCGATATCGCTCTACGCGTCATTACGCCAGGCAAGGACAGTGAGCCGAGTGGCGTGGTCATTCGCGAGCTGGGACGGTCCTCGCCGATCCTGGTGGCCAGCCCGGATTTCCTGGCCCGCCATGGAACGCCCCGGTCGATCGACGAGCTGAGCGGGCTGCCCTCCATTTGCCGTCCGGAGGAAGTGTCCCAGGGTTCCGGTTACTGGGAGCTGTTTCGTGAGCGCGCAGTACCGGTGGTGGTTCGCCACAATCCGGCGCTAGTAACCCGGAACATCCGGGTGCAACTGGAGGCAGCGATTCACGGCACCGGGGTCGCTCTGCTCCACGGCACCCTGCTCAAGGCCACCCTTCGCGAGGGCCTGCTGGCACGTGTCCTTCCCGAGTGGAACGGCCGAACCAGTGCGCTGGGACTTGCCTACCCGAGCCCGCGCGGCATGCTGCCTTCGGTGCGCAGCCTGATCGACTTCATTCTGCTCACTCTGCCGGGAGTTCTGGATCAGGATTTCTATGCCGAGGCGGGGCGCGGGCGTTAGGTCGCGTTATCGGTCAGCGCCATCTGCAACCCCATCGCGCAGGCTGTTATCCGGGCTCTCCATCCGCGGGGGCCTGATGGGGACCCTCTAGGGGCGGCTTTACCCCGGCAGGCGGCACCTGCCTGGGCAGCTGCGGCCGTTGCTCAACCGCCAGCCCGCCAAACGACGCCGTGGCATCCACATAACGCAGTGCCGACTTCATGTCCTTCCAGCCGACATACTGCATCAGCGCCTTCAGGTCCCAGCCGCTGCCGGCGGCCCAGGTGGCGAAGCCGCGACGCAGCGAGTGGCTGCTATACGCTTCGGCCGGAATGCCGGCCTGCTCCAGGATGCGCCGCAGCAAGGCGATCAGGCTGTTGGGGTTGAGTCCCTCTCCGGCCAGACGCCCCCAGCGGTCGATGCGTCGGAATACCGAGCCGCTGGTCAGCCCGGCGGTACCGATCCAGTCCAGGTAGGCCTGTACCGGGCAGAGCCGGCGCAAGGCCGGCGCCTGATGCGTCACGCCCAGATTGTCTCTGTCGCCCTTGCTGCGCGGCAGGTATAGGGTCATGCCAGAGCCGGCCACCGCCTGGACGTGCTCCACCTGTAGGCGGCACAACTCATCGCTGCGAAAGCCCCGCCAGAAGCCCAGCAACAGCAGCGCGCGATCCCGGCGGGCGCGCAACAGGGCCGCTCGGTTTCCATCCTGAAGGGCCTCTTCTGCCTGGCGTTCCAGATCGTCAGCCACCAGCTGCAACTGTTGCAGCTGCAGCGGCGCAGCCTGCTTTTCCCGGGCTGGATGCAGGCTGCGGATGCCTTTCAGTACCTGGCGTACCAGCGGCGCCTTGGTGGGATCGGGAAAGCCCTGGGTGACATGCCACTGCGACAAGGCCGCCAGACGCAGCTTGAGGGTGTTGAGCGCAAGCGTTCCGGCATGCTCGGCCAGGTAGCGGGCCACGCTGTCACTGGTCGCGGGCAGGAAGCCACCCCAGCTCACCTCGAAGTGCTCAATGGCGGCCTGGTAACTGCGCCGGGTGTTCTCCCGGGTGCCGGCCTGCAGATAGCGCTCGACCTCGCTCATGTCCTCTCCCCTGTACCGCTGTGAGGTCAGCTGTGCCTGAGAACGGCCCTGACCTGTGATAAGCCTCCATTATCTTATCTTTATTCTAGGCTGCATGTTGCGCAGAATATAGCCATACTGGTATGTATTTACGTATTACGTACAAACGCTACGAAATAATAGGAGCACACATGGCACGCAGCGGCATCAACAGGGCACTGGTGCAGAAGGCAAGGGATGCACTGCTCGCCCGTGGCGAGCACCCCAGCATCGACGCCATCCGCGTTGAGCTCGGCAATACCGGGTCCAAGAGCACCATCCACCGTTGCCTCAAGGAGCTGGAGGGTCGGGGGTCGACCATCCAGACCGAGCCTGGCACGCCGATCAGCGAGCGGCTCGGACAACTCGTGGCGCGTCTGGCCGAGGCGCTGGAAGAGGAAGCCGCCGAGGGCGTGGCCGAGGAGCGCGCCGAGCTGGCCCGCGACCGCCTGGAATGGCAGCAGCGCCTGCAGGACAGCGAGGCGCGGGTCAGTCAAGTGCAGACGCAGCACGGCGAGTTGGCCAGCCGTCTCGCCGAGCAGGGCCAGGTAAACAATCAGCTGCGCGACCAGTTGCAACAACGCGAACTGGAGTTGGCGCGCGCCCTGCAGGCCACCCAGGACCTGCAGACGCGCCTGGAGGACCGCGACGGCCAGATCCGCTCGCTGGAAGAAAAGCATCAGCACGCACGGGATGCGCTGGAGCACTATCGCCAGGCCAGCCGTGAACAGCGTGAGCAGGACCAGCGCCGGCATGAAACCCAACTGCAGCAGCTGCAGATGGAGCTGCGTCAGGCGCAGCAGAGCCTGCTGGTCAAACAGGACGAGCTGACTCGCCTGCACCGGGACAATGAGCGGCTGCTTACCGAGTCTGCGCAACTGCGGCGTGAGCAGGAGCGCCTGTCTGCGGAGTTGCCTGCCCTGCAAGAGCGCCTTGCCCAGGCCGGAACCTCCGTGCAGGTGCTACAGGTGCGTCTGGAGACTGCGCAACAGGAGGTGAAGAAGTTGGGGGTCGCGCGCATGGAAGACGCCGAGCGTTTGCGGCAGGCGCACGTGGAGCTGTCTCGCCGAACGGCACCGGACCTGTACCGGGCGTTGGCGCTACGCCCAGACGACTGCCGCCCCCTGCTGGAGGCGGTCCTGCCACTGGCAACGGATGCGGGCCAGCGTCTGCAGCAGGCATTTCCCAGCGATGCCGAACGCCTGCGCACGGAGCGCGAAACCGAGTTGCATCTGAAAGAGCGCCTTGAAGCCCTGCTGCCCTGCCAGGCGGAAGGCAGCCAGCGGGCGGTCTGGCTGGTAGACGGCTGCGTGGGTGCCGCCTTGCATGGCGGCGCCTTCAGCATCGCGCTGTTGCGTGATGGCAAGCCCGTGCTGGCACTGGTCATGGCGCCGAGCGACGAACAGGGGCAGGCCGATTGCATCGCCTGGGCGTCTGGGCTGGAGGGCTTGCTGCGTAACGGTACTCCGGTAACCTCTGCCCTGCCTCGCCTGCGGCTGGATAAGGGCGCGCAGGTGCTTTCAGATCGGGCGGACGAGCGGCTGCGGCAATGGAGTGCGCCGGCGGAGCTGATGCTGGTGCCGCATCCCGCCTACCGCCTGGCGCGCGTTGCCGCCGGTGACGGGGTATGCGCCTTGGGCAGCCAGAGCGTGCCGCAACGAAGCCTGCGCGCCGCGCTGGCTCTGCTCAAGGCGGCTGGAGGCGTGCTGTTGGACCCCCGCGGGCAATTGATCGAGCCGGGGCGCGAATCCCTGGACGGCTTCTGGGCCGGCGCCTCCAGTGCCTGCGCCCTGCTGGTGGAGCGCAGCCGGCAGGTGCGGCTGCGCTGACGGTTCACGAGGCTTTCTTGAGCCCCTTTTTCATGCTTTCCATCTCCAGACCGAGTTCTTCGAGGCGCGATTTGCCCAGCAGCTTGGTCGCTTCGGGGAAGAGTTCCCCCTCTTCTTCCTCGATGTGGTGTTCGAGCAGTTCCTTGAGAACCTTCACCCGGCCGGTGAACGGAAGGCTTGCCGGGTCGGTCTGCAACAGGTCCGGCAGCACCAGCGCCTCGACGGTCCGATGCTCCTCGCGGGCCTCGGCATCCATGATGGCGGCATCCTTGCCGCCTGCCTGCTTGTAGGCGGGATAGAAAAGCTGCTCCTCCAGCTGGGTGTGGATGGACAGCTCCAGTTCGATCTTGTGCAGCAGCTCCTGACGGGTCTTCACCGCCCGTTCGGTGGTCGCACTCAGCTGTTCCAGCAGCTTGCGCACGGTTTCATGGTCTTGTTTGAGCAGCTCGATGGCATTCATTCGGTCTCTCCACGTCATATCACCCTCACGGTAGGGAGCAGACCGCCAGGCCACGCCAGCGGTTCGTGTACCGGGATGGATGGCTGCCTCCCGGCCCGGCCTCATGAACCTATCGGTCCCAGGGTCGTCAATCAGTCATCCGTGCTGCGAGGTCAGATCATGCTGAACACGCTGCCCCGACTGCTGCACGCTCCAGCAGGTGCCTGGCTGGATATTCGCAAAAGGGCTGATCGTCACCCGTGGGGGTTCGCGCCCGTCCTGCTCGGACTAGCGCTGTTGCCGGCGATCTGCACCTATATCGGTGCGGTCAAGGTCGGCTGGAGCTTCTTCGGCGAGAACGATGTTCGCTACCTGGACCCGCGCAGCGGATTCAACCTGGCGCTGATGTGCTATCTGGCCTTCCTGTGCGGTGTTCTGGTGATGGCAGTGCTGACCCGCTGGGTGCTGTACCGCACGGCGTCGCGTCCGACGCTGCCGGAAAGCCTGACCTTCAACACCGTCGTGGCCGTACCCCTGATGCTGGGAGGCCTGGCTGCCCTGCATCCGGAACGCTGGCTGTTGCTGATCGTGGCGGTACTGACCAGCGGCGCATCCACGTTCCTGCTTTTCGTCGGGGTGCCGGTCTTCATGCGCATGACGCGGCGGAAGTCCCTGTTCTACACCGCCTGCCTTCTCGGTTTCGGCTTCCTGGCGCTGCTGACCACGGCCTTCATGTTCCTGGAGTTCTGGCTGGAGACCTTCATGACCAGTGAGTACCGGACGGAGCCGGCGCTCCCTCTCGACGATCCCATGACCCCATCGCAGGAGAACGCACCATGAAACACCCTAGGTTGCCCGTTGCCGGGCTTTCCTTGTTGCTTACCGCTGCGTCGGCCTGGGCGGATATGAGAGCACAGGACTTCGTCGACAAGGCGTCGGCTGCCGGCATGGCGGAGATCGAAGCTGCCCGTTTGGCCCTGGAGGAAGGCCGTTCCGCGGAGGTAAAGCGCTTCGCCGAGCGGATGATCAAGGATCACACGGCAGCCAACGAGGACCTCAAGGCCCTGGCCAGCCGCAAGCAGCTCGAGGTTGCCAACGCTCCCGATGCCATGGACAAGGCAAAGACCATGCTCCTTGAATTGCGTGAGGGCGAGAACTTCGATGACGCCTACGCCCGGAACCAGGTCAATGCCCATGAGCAAGTGGTCGAGCTGTTCCGAGAAGCGTCGCAGAGCCTCGACGACCGGGAGCTGCAGGCGTTCGCCAAAGAAAAACTGCCCGCGCTGGAGGAGCACCTGGAAATGGCCCGCAAGCTGGCCGGTGACCAATAAGCCCGGCCTCCCGCTGGAAACCAGGCGCTGCGTGGGCTACAGCCGGTCGCTCGGGCCTGGGAAGGCTCAGTCCCCTGCTACAGTGAATGAGTCACTGCTGAATCACAGAGGGACGGCAACATGTCAAAACAAGAAAGCCCTATCGATTACCTGATCGAAGTGCTCTCCAAGGACTACCGGATCACCCGCGAACTCCGACCGGATGCTTCACTGGTCCTGACGCTTCATCGGCGCTCCGACGACGTCCAGGTGCTGCGTCGGGTGGTGACGGCGCAGGAGCAACGCAATCCCGTGCTCATCAACGATGTGCTGGAGCGCGTTCGCCGCGACCTGCTTGCTCACCAGGGTCCCCTGCAGAAAAGCCATATCGGCTACTTCCACAAACGCCTCCAGTTGCCCTACTTCTGATCACCGGAACGGGGCGGTGTGCCGCCCCCATCCGGCCTTTCCTTGGAATCATTCGCCGTCGCGCTTGCCCAACGAGCAGTGTCCGTTAGGAGCGGGACATGCCGCGATCTCCCGAAGCGCCAGAGGATGACTTCAGACCCCGCGATCATCCCGTCGAGGATGACATCGCCTTCCAGCGCAAGGCCTGGAAAGTGGAGCGGGTCGGCTGGGCGTGCCTGCTGGTTCTGGTCGTGTTCGCCCTGCTGGGGTTATTTTCCAATGGTCCCTTGAGCGACCGACGCCTGACAACGCCCGACGGCACCCTGCAGGTCGATGACCAGCGCTTTCTCCGCCAGGGCGGACGCAGTCCCCTGCGACTTGCCCTGCAGGGCGAGCCGGGCGCCACACTGCAGGTCGTGCTGGAGGCGCCGTTCCTGGATACCCACCGGATCGAGGCGCTTGAACCGCACCCGCTGGAATCGGGTAGCGCACAAGGTGGGTTGCGCCTGGCGGTGCGCGCTGACCGGGACGGCCGCGCAACCCTGCACTTCAGCCTGCGACCGGACCGGACGGGAGCGACCCACCTGACGATACGGTTCGGCGAGCACCGACTGCGGCTCTGGCAGTTCATCTATCCCTGAAGGAGGTGACCATGGACGTGGTGCTGCGTGCGGCATCCCTCTATTTCGCCCTGATGGTGCTGTTTCGCCTGGCGGGGCGCCGCTCGCTGGCGGAGATCACCCCGTTCGACCTGATCCTGCTGCTGGTGATTGGCGAAGCCACCCAGGAAGCCCTACTGGGCGATGACCATTCCTTTTCCAACAGCCTGCTGGCGATCTGCACGCTGGTGGTTCTCGACGTCGGGCTGTCGATGCTCAAGCTGCGCAGCAAGGGGACTCAGCGATGGCTGGATGGCACGCCGACGCTGCTGGTCGAACATGGTCGCCCGCTCAGGGCGCGCATGGTGGAGGCGCGCCTCCAGGATGAGGACATTCTTCAGGCGGCCCGACAGGGCCAGGGACTGGAGCACATGGAGCAGATCAAGTACGCGATCCTCGAACCCAACGGGAAGATCTCGATCATCCCCTATTCGTAGGGGTGGCAATGCCACCACCCCCTCGTCAAGACGCTCAGCCGTTGGCCCGCGCCGCGTTGCGCAGGGCGCGCACTTCGTCATGGTTGCGCAGCACGCCTTCATACTGACGTTGCACAATGGCCCTGACGTCTTCCGGCAGTCCCTTTTCCAGGGCCTTCTGGTAGCTGCGCTTGGCGACATCCTCACCGCGCTCGCACTCGTTGAGGATCGACTCGTCATCCTTGCCGGTGATCAGCGACTTCAGATCGACCCAGCGACGGTGCAGATCGCCGCCAACGCTGGTGTCGGTTTCCGGGTTGCCGCCGCGCTGGCGGACCAGTTGCTGCAGCTCCGCCGCGGCCTCAGCGCACTGCTGCGCACGGGTATGGAACAGGCTCTTGAGCTCGGGGCGGCGGACATCCTCGGCACAGGTACGAAAGCCGGCCTCGCCGTCCTTGCAGGTTTCAATCAAGTCATTGAGTACGGAAACGGTCTGCTTGTTATCGGTCATGGTGCCTCCTGGGAAGTACGTTGCCCTTTCCCTGACTGCTCGCGCGGCCGGCGGGTTCTATGCCCGGGATCACCGGTCAGTCACGTACCAGACGCAGGCGCTCGCCCACCACCATCTCGGTGATCCAGTTGACCAGGATGTTGGTGTACGACTCCTGCGCGACCCTATCGCTGAGCGAATGGTCGGCGGAATCGATGATCCGGTGGCTCAGGGAATGCGCCTGGCGGAAGGCGGTGCGATAACTCATCAGGGTCGCGTGGGGCACGTGTTCGTCATGCTCGGATTCAACTAACAGCACATCGCCGCGAAACTCGGCGCAGGCTCGCAGCGCCCGGTTGTCCGCCACCGGTATCGGATGGCTGCGGTAGTGGGCCAGGTCGGCCTTGTCCAACTGCCGCTTGGGTGTTCCCCACTGGGCGTCCCGGTAGATGGCCGGCACGCGCAAGGCCAGCCATTTGACCGGACGCAGGCTGGTGAGGATGGTCGCCAGGTAGCCGCCATAACTGGTGCCCACCACGGCGATGGCATCGGTGTCGATCGCCGGGTGACCGCGCAGGCGGTCGTAGGCGGCCACCAGGTCGCGCAGATTGTCTTCCCGCGACACCTGGCACAGGCGCGCCTCGGCACTGGCGTGGCCGCGCAGGTCAAAGGTCAGGCAGATGCAGCCGAGCCCGGCGATGCCCTTGGCGCGCGCCAGGTCGCGCTGCTGGCTACCGCCCCAGCCGTGCACGAACAGAACGCCTGGCACACGGGTGCGTGGGGTGAGGAATGTCCCCTCCATGAACTCCTGCTCCACCTGGATCTGGATCGTCTCACTTCGGGCCGTCATAGGGTTCCACCATGGCGTACTTGAGCAAAAAACCCACTTCAGCGTCCTTGCCACGGAAGATCACCGTGGCGTTGGCGGGCAACGGTTTATCCTCGAAACGCTCGAAAGACGAGGCGCGCACTGCACGCAGTCGCGGGTTGTCGATGAAGGCTTGCAGGGCGGCCACCTCGGCGCTGGTGGCGCCGCCGATGCGCCAGGATTGCTCGAGTATCCCGGCGCGCATCTGACCCTGCAGGTCGAGGCCTTGCACCGTGTCGTAGTTGCGCCGCGACGCGAAGAAACCGGGCAGCAAGGCATCCGCCGCTGCATCGAAGCAGCGGGCCTGGGCGATGGCCAGGCGCACGGGGTCGGCCAGGTCCAGCGTGAGCAGCGCGTCGTAATCGCCCTGCACCACCACCAGGTCGGAGCCGCCATAGGCAAGCTCCCCGGCATGGTCCGGCGTCACGTGCTGGGTGCCGAAGTAGCTTAGCAGCCGGCCATCAATGGATAACTGACCGACACTGAAGGTCTGGCATTCGGCCAGGTCCTGCTCGAAGACCACCCCGCCTTCCAGCATCGCGTCTCCATTTGGCTCGCCGAACCAGGCGTGCAGCTCATCCATAGCGGAGATTTGCCACTGTTCCCGGCCGCCGCTGGCCCGCGCCGCCTTGACGCGTACGGTGCCGTGCGGCAGTAGCTGGCGCACAGCCACTTCGGCATCGTCCCGGGAAAACACGCTGAACCCCGGCAGCGCGCACTCGTGCACGCGGGTTGCAAAAGCCTCGCTCCAGCCTTCGGGGTGGATGGCCCGAGGCGAGACCAGCGGATGGGCGATGATCTTGCTGGCCATGAAATCCCGCTCCACATAGCCGCCGAACAGATCGTCCGGCCCGTGCACGTTGAGGGCGCGGGCCTCCTCTGGTCCCTTGAGGGTCTGAGCAGGCACCAAATAACAGCGGTGTCCGGCGTGCAGGCGCGGATCGAAGTCCCCGCCGTATTCCAGACCGCGAATGCTGGCCAGCCAGCGGGCGATGAACCGGGTGGTTTCGCGCTGGTGCCGTGGCGCCCTGGGGTTATTGATGTGGGACAGAACGATCGGCCGTGGGGTGACGGGCATGGCAGTTCTCCCTGCAAGCGGCACGAAAGAGGCTGTGCGTGAGTGAATGACCATGACGACCGGGGCCAGTTCGTCATGGACGGGTCAACGCCGACGGTGGCTTGCCTATAGTCAACGGGGATCGCCCCTGGGAGTCACCACCATGCTGAATGCGGCCCTGCAGCGCTTTTCCCGCCTGGAGCTAGTGCCCTCCGCCACCCCGCTGGAACGCCTGGAGCGTCTCTCCGCCCACATGAACTGCGACATCTGGGTCAAGCGTGATGACCTCACCCCGCTGGCAATGGGCGGCAACAAGGTTCGCAAGCTCGAATACCTGGGCGCCGATGCGCTGCGGGCCGGCGCCGACTGCCTGGTGACCGCTGGAGCCATACAGTCCAATCACGTGCGCCAGACAGCCGCTCTGGCCGCCCGGCAGGGCATGGCATGCCACGCCCTCCTGGAGAATCCCCTGGGCGCGACACAGGCCTGCTACCTGGGCAATGGCAACCGACTGCTGCTGGACCTGTTCGGCGTAACGGTAGAAACGGTCGCCACGCTGGGCGATCCGGACGCCCAGCTGGAAGCGCTGGCCGAGCGCCTGCGTGCTCAGGGCAAGCGACCCTATGTGCTGCCCGTGGGCGGTTCCAATGCCTTGGGTACCCTGGGCTATGTGCGCGCCGGGTTGGAGCTGGCGCAGCAGATTCACGCCCTCGGGCTGCGCTTCGCCGCCGTGGTTGTCGCCTCCGGCAGCGCGGGGACCCAGGCAGGTCTGAGCCTGGCACTGGCCCATGAAATGCCGGAACTTCCGGTCATCGGCATCACCGTGTCGCGGCCGGCAGATGCGCAGCGCCCCAAGGTCATGGGGCTGATCGAGCGCTGCGCGGCCCTGCTGGGCGTCGATGTGCCGCACCCGCTACAGGTGCAGCTGTGGGACGAGTACCACGGCCCCTGCTACGGCGAGCCAAACGAGGGAACCCAGGCGGCACTGCACAAGCTTGCGCGGTGTGAAGGGCTGCTGCTCGATCCGGTCTACACCGGCAAGGCCATGGACGGCCTGCTCGACGGCATTGCCCTGACTCGTTTTGCAGAAGGTCCGGTGCTATTCGTACATACCGGTGGTACACCCGCCCTGTTCGCCTATCACCCCGCCGCGGGCTGAGTTTGCTCGCAAGGCCGTCTGTCATTTCAGTGTCATCACCGCGTGGGTTGGGCGAACTTCGTCCGTCAGCGCCTGCCTCACCTTCAACGCGGCCACGGGATCAAGGAAGAGCGGATCAAGTTTTTCCGCCGCTGGCCGCCAATACGGGTGTGGGTCCGTTTCTGACGGCGGCCGGGTTGCGGCAAGCGCAAGGCGGACCTCGCACCAATGGAGGTCGAATGGAAATGGACATGCATTCGCGCAACGCCACCAAGGCCCCTCCCTGGAAGGCTGTCGGTTGCCATCAGCTGGATCGGATACCGCTGATCGAATTCGACACGCTGCTACGCCCCTTCCAGCGGGCCGTGATTCTGGCGACACATCCCTTTGACGAAGTGCTTGCCTGCGGCGGTCTGCTGCAGATTCTCAGCCTGCGCGGTCATGCCCTGCAGCTGATCTCAGTGACTGACGAAGCCTATGGCCCGGACGACCTGCCGCAGGGACGCAGCGTCGCGCAAGCGCTGGAAAATTCCGACTCGCTGCGCCGCCTGGGCATTCCGCCACTGCAGATGAAATGGGTGCGCGGCCGATTTATGCCGAACCAGTTGCGCCCCGACAGCCTGCTGGACTTCCTGCTGCGCTACCTGCGCCCCGGTGACGTGGTCTTTGCCCCCTGGCGGCTGGATGGTGATCCGGACCGCGAGACAGTAGGCCGTGGTGCACACGCGGCTTGCGAAATGCTGGGGGCTCGTCTCGTGGAAATGCCTATCCAGGCCTGGCAATGGGCATCCGGCGAGGATGGCAACCTGCCCTGGCGGCGTTCATGCAAGCTGGTACTTGATCATCCGACGCTGGCGCGCAAGCGCCACGCCATCAAATTCCAGACATCCGGACCGATGGACTGGCTTGCGTACCGGTCGGACGAGCGCTGGCATCTGCAACTGCATTACGAGCTGTTCATTCTCTGATCGGGCGTTGGATGCCCCTGCCAAGGAAAGGGCAACTCCGCTAGACTTGCGTTCATTTTTCCGGGCTCGCTTGCCCTTGTTGGAGTCTTCATGGAGAAGCTGAAAACCGCGCCGGCCGTGGATGCCGGACAGCTCAAGGGCCGTACTGGCCTGGCGCGTATTCTCAATGCCACCGGTTATTCGATGGCCGGGTTGAAGGCGGCCTTTACGGGGGAAGCCGCCTTCCGACAACTCGTCCTGATCAATCTGGTGCTGATCCCCCTCGCTTTCTGGCTGGATGTTACCCGCGCCGAGCGCGCCATCCTGGTAGGGGTGGTGTTTCTGGGACTGATCGTGGAAATCCTCAACTCTGCCATCGAGGCCGCGGTGGATCGCATTTCCCTGGACATTCACCCGCTGGCCAAACGCGCCAAGGACATGGGCAGCGCCGCGCAATTCCTGGCACTCAGCCTGATCGCGCTGGTCTGGAGCACCATCCTGCTCTGAGGTCGCGTCCTCGTGTGCCCGATGTCGGGCGCATGAGGCGCAACGTGGCGAAAATACGCCCATTTTTGTTAGTCCGGCGGCGAACGCTCGCCAACTACCTGACTCGTCTGTTCAGCTGAAAACCCGCGCTCACCCTTAGATACGTGCGTTCGCCGCCAAAACGGAATCATTCTCCGCCGAAATCAGGATTAGTTACGGAACCTGGCACAGGCCTTGCGAAATGCACCCGCCCGACCGTGACCGCAGGTCCCGGCCGGAGCTCCTATCCCCAGAACAAAAAAGGAAACTCCGTGATCAAGACAGTCCTGGCCGTCTGTCTCGGCATCGCCGCCCTGGCGGGTGCCGTCGAGGCGCAAGCCGATCCGATCCTCATCAAATTCTCCCACGTGGTCGCCGAAGACACCCCCAAGGGCAAGGGGGCACTGCTGTTCAAGCAACTGGTCGAAGAACGCCTGGGCGACCAGGTGCAGGTTGAGGTGTTCCATAACTCCAGTCTTTACGGCGACGCCGAAGAACTGGCCGCCCTGCGTGACAACAAGGTGCAGTTGCTGGCCCCCTCGCTGGCCAAGTTCGAGACCTACACCCGCCAGCTGCGGGTCTTCGATCTACCCTTCCTGTTCGATGGCCTGGATGCGGTGGACCGATTCCAGAAGCGCGCCAAGGGGCGGCAGTTGCTGTACTCGATGGAGCAGCATGACATCCTGGGGCTGGCGTACTGGCACAACGGCATGAAGCAGCTGTCCGCCACCCGTCCGCTACGCCTGCCTGAAGACGCAGCCGGCCTGAACTTCCGTATTCAACAGTCGGAGGTTTTGGAGACCCAGTTCAATCAGGTGGGCGCGCTGACCACCCGTCTGGCCTTCTCCAAGGTGTTTGATGCATTGGCCAGCGGGCAGGTGCAGGGAGCGGAAAACCCCTGGTCCAACGTCTACAGCCAGCGCTTCCACGAAGTGCAGCCGTACATCACCGAGAGCAACCATGGCGTGCTGGATTACATGCTGGTCACCAATGCGCGCTTCTGGTATAGCATCCCGCACCGGATCCGCACGCAACTGGAAGCCATCATCGACGAGGTGAGCTATGCGGTGAACCGGGAGGCCGCCCGGCTCAATGCGCTGGACCGGCAGCGCGTGGCGGAGTCCGGGCACAGCCAGATCATCAGCCTGAGCCCTCGAGAACGCGAGGCTTGGCGGGTCGCCATGGAACCGGTGTGGAGGCATTTCGAAGCGGACATCGGCCCCGACGTGCTCAGGGCCGCGCGAGCATCCAATCTGCGCGAGGAGTAGGCCCCGTCGGCAACTAGGGTGGACAACGTGTTCCTTGTCCACCGTTACGCTGAGGTCGCGCTCCGCTGGCGGCCAGACAAAGCGATGCCCCCCTACTTCGCCGCTTTCAAGGCCGCTCGGGGTCGCTCAGTTCCCCACTTTCCCAACCACCACCCAGCGCGGCGATCAGCTGTACGCTCGCACGCAGGCGGTTGCCCAGCAGGCTCAATGCGCTGCGCTCGTTGTTCAGCGCAGCCGCCTGCACGATTACCACACTGTTGAAGTCTACGGTGCCGGCCCGGTACTGGTTCCCAATCAGACGCAAGGATTCGCGCGCGGCAGCCACGGCTTCTTGCTGCAACTGCTGCTCGCGCTCCAGCACACTCAACTCGACCAGGGCGTCCTCCACCTCCCGAAAGGCATCCAGCACCGTCTGCCGGTACTGGGCCACCGTCTGGTCGTAGGCCGCCTCGGCCCGTTCCAGCTCGGCGCGCCGGGCACCGCCATCGAACAGCTCCAGGGCCAACGCCGGTCCCAGGGACCAGTAGCGATTCGGCAGACTGATCCAGTCGGCAAAGCTGCTGCTGCGGTAACCGCCCAGCGCGGACAGGCTGAGATCGGGGAACCAGGCGGTCTTGGCCACGCCGATGCCGGCGTTGGCTGCCATCACGCTGCGCTCGGCCGAGGCCACGTCCGGGCGACGTTCCAGCAGCTGTGACGGCAGCGCCGGCGGAATATTCGGCAATGCGGGGAGCCCGGTGCGAGCGACAATCGAGAAGCCGGCGGGCGGCAGACCGATCAGCACGGCGATCGCATGCTCCAGCTGGGCGCGCTGCCATTCCAGATCGACGGCCTGGGCCTGGGTGCTTTTCAGCTGGGTCAGCGCCTGGCTGACGTCGGATTTCGGCACGATGCCGGCACGGTACTGGTTTTCGGTCAGGCTCAGCGATCGCTGGTAGGCCTCCAGCGTGGCTTCCAGCAGGCGGCGCTGCTCATCAAGCACGCGCAACTGCAGGTAGTTCTGCACCAGTTCGGTCTGCAGGCTGAGCCGCGCGGCGGCCAGGTCCGCCTGGCTGGCCTGGGCGCTGGCGCGTTCCGACTCCAGGGTGCGGCGCAGCCGGCCCCACAGGTCCAACTGCCAGTTCAGGCCCAGATTGGCATCGTAGGAATCCCGTCGACTATCTGACGTCACGCCTTGCTGGGAGCCCGACCCGATGGAGCTGCGCCCGACCTCGACGCCGGCGCTGACGGTCGGATAGAAGGCTGCGCGCGCGCCGCGTACCAGTGCGCGCGCCTGACGATACTGCGCCTCGGCAGCCGCCAAATTCTGGTTGGACACGTTCAGGCGCTCGACCAGCGCATCCAGCTCCCAGTCGTCGTACAGCGACCACCAGGCACCGCGCTCCAAGGCATCGGCGGGGGCTGCCGGCTTCCAGCCCTGCACCTGGCGGTACTGCTCGGGTACGTCCAGTTCGGGACGCTGGTAATCGGGACCCAGGGCACAGGCGCTAAGGCTGCTGGTCAGCAGGGCGAGGGTCAGAAGTCGAAAGGAAGCGTTCATCAGGCGGCATCCACTGCGGTGTGCACGCGCCGGCGGCCGAAGCGCTGGCGCAGGCGGTCGAAATACAGGTACACCACCGGCGTGGTGTACAGGGTAAGCAACTGGCTGAGCAGCAGTCCGCCGACGATGGCCAGGCCCAGCGGCTGGCGCATCTCGCCGCCTTCGCTGCTGTCCAGCAGCAGCGGCAGCGCGCCGAGAATCGCCGCCAGGGTGGTCATCAGGATCGGCCGGAAGCGCAGCAGGCAGGCCTCGCGGATAGCGGCCAGCGACTCGCGTCCCTCGCGCTCCAGCTGCAGGGCCAGGTCGATCATCAGGATGGCGTTCTTCTTGACGATGCCGATCAGCAGGAACAGGCCGAGCAGCGAGATCAGGCTGAACTGGCCGCCGGTGAGCTGGATGGCGAGCAGAGCACCGACGCCCGCTGAGGGCAGCGTGGAGAGGATGGTCAGCGGATGGACATAGCTCTCGTAGAGCACTCCCAGCACGATGTAGACGATCACCAGCGCGCCGAGAATCATCAGTGGCTGGCCCTGCTGGGTCTGCTGCAGCATGCCGCCGGTGCCACCGATCAGCCCCTGCACCTCGGTGGGCAGGCCAACCCGCGCCACCGCCTCGTTGATCGCCGCCACGGCCTGATCGGCGCTGTAACCCGGCGCCACCGAGTAGCCGATGCTCTCCGCGGCGAACTGGCTCTGGTGACTGACGCGGTCCTCTTCCAGGCTGCGCTCCCAGCGCGAAAAAGCGGACAGCGGCACGCGGCTGCCATCGGCGGCGATCACCTGCACCCGGTCCAGGGCCTCGGGGTGCTGGGCATGGCGCGGATCGATCTCCATCACCACGCTGTACTGGTTGAGAGTGTCGTAGATGGTGGAAATCTGCCGCTGGCTGAAGGCGTTGTTCAGCACGCTGGTCACCATGGCCATGTCCACGCCCAGGCGCTTGGCGGTTTCGCGATCCACCTGCAGGGTGATCTGCTGGGCGCCCTCGCCCTCGCTGGCGTCAATATCGGTGAGCTGCGGCAAGGCACGCAGCGCCTCGCGCACCCTGGGCAGCCAGATGCGCAGGTCGTCGAGGTCGCTGGCCAGCAGCACGAATTCGTTTTCCGTGCTGCGCTGGCGGCCGCCGATCTGCAGGTCCTGGTTGACCATCATGAACAGCCGCGCGCCGGGAATCTTCGGCAGCTCGCGACGCAGCCGATCGACTACCGCCTGCGCGCCGATGCGCCGTTCGGCCAGCGGCTTGAGGCGCACCATCATGAAGGCGTTGTTGATACCGCCACTGCCACCGATGAAGCCGGCCACGCTTTCCACCGCCGGGTCGGTCAGCACCGCCTGGCGAAACTGTTCCATCTTCGGCTGCATCACCTGGAAGGACAGGCCGTCATCACCGCGGATCATGCCCATCAGCAGGCCGGTGTCCTGCTGCGGCAGGAAGGTCTTGGGCACTGCCACGTAGAGATAGACGTTCAGGGCGATGGTGCCCAGCAGCAGGAGCAGCATCAGACGGGTGTGGCGCAACGCCCAGTCCAGGCTGCGCGCATAGCCGGCAAGCACCCTGCCCTGCAGGTGCTTGCCGGCACGTTGCAGGCGCCCCGGCTCGCGGGATGTCTCGGCCTTGAGCCAGCGCGCGCAGAGCATCGGCGTGAGGGTCACCGAGACCAGCAGGGAAATCAGGATGGCCGCCGCCAGGGTCAGCGAGAACTCGCGGAACAGCCGCTCGACGATGCCGCCCATGAACAGGATGGAGATGAATACCGCGACCAGCGAGAGGTTCATCGACAGCAGCGTGAAGCCCACCTCCTTCGCCCCCTTCAGTGCCGCCGCCAGCGGCTTTTCGCCGTTCTCGATATGCCGGGCGATGTTCTCCAGCACCACGATGGCGTCGTCGACCACCAGGCCGGTGGCGACGATCAGTGCCATCAGCGACAGGTTGTTCAGCGAAAAGCCCCACAGGTACATGGCCGCGAAGGTGCCGATCAGCGACACCGGCACCGCCAGTGCCGGAATCAGCGCCGCCCGCCAGTGGCCGAGGAAGGCGAACACCACCAGGATGACCAGTCCCACGGCGATCAGCAGGGTGCGTTCGGCCTCGCGCAGGGTGGCGCGGATCACCGACGAACGTTCCATCGCCACGTCCAGCTCGAGGCTGGCGGGAATCACCGCACGCAGCGCCGGCAACTGGGCGTTGATGGCCTCGATCGTCTCCAGGATGTTGGCACCGGCCTGGCGGTTGATCACCACCAGCACGGCTTCCTGGTCGTTGTAGAAGCCGCTGTTGTAGCGGTCTTCCACCGCGTCGCGCACGCTGGCCACGTCGCCCAGGCGGATCGCCGCGCCGTCCTGGTAGCGGATGATCAGGGGGATGTACTCGGCGGCCGTGCGCAGCTGGTCGTTGGCCTGGATCTGCCAGTGGCGCCGGTCGTCCGCGACGGCGCCCTTGGGGCGCTGCTGATTGGCGTCGGCGATGGCCCGGCGCACCTCGTCCAGCGCCACGCCGTACTGGTCCAGCAGCCGGGGCTGCAGCTCGATGCGCACCGCCGGCAGCGAGCTGCCGCCGACCTGCACTTCGCCCACCCCAGGCACCTGGGAGAGCTTCTGGCCGACGATGGAGCTGGCGATGTCGTACAGCTCGCCCTGCCCCAGCACCGGTGAGGTGAGCGACAGCACCATGATCGGCGCCTGGGCGGGGTTGATCTTGTTGTAGGTGGGCATGCTGCGCATGCCGCTGGGCAGCAGCGGCCGCGCCTCGTTGATGGCCGCCTGCACCTCGCGGGCGGCGGCGTTGATGTCGCGGTCCAGGTCGAACACCAGGATGATGCGGGTGTTGCCCTGACTGCTGCGGCTGGTCATCTCGTTGATGCCGGCGATGCCGCCCAGCGCCCGCTCCAGCGGCGTGGCCACGGTGGACGCCATGATCTGCGGACTGGCGCCCGGCAGGCTGGCCTGCACGGTAATGGCCGGGAAATCCATGTTCGGCAGCGGCGACACCGGCAGCAGGCCGAAGCTCAGCGCGCCGACCAGCAGGATAGCCAGGCTGATCAGCAGCGTGGCCACCGGTCGGACGATGAACGGCGCCGAGAGGTTCATGACCGGGCGCCGTCCGCGGCGACTCCCGCCGCGCTACGCCCGGTGAGGCGCCGGCTCAGGCGGTCGAAGTACAGGTAGATCACCGGCGTGGTGAACAGGGTCAGCAACTGGCTGAGCAGCAGGCCGCCGACCAGCACCAGGCCCAGCGGCTGGCGCAGCTCCGCGCCCGAGCCGGTGGCGAACATCAGCGGAATGGCGCCGAACAGCGCGGCCAGCGTGGTCATCAGGATCGGCCGGAAGCGCAGCAGCGCCGCCTGGTGGATGGCGGCCTGCGGGGCCATGCCCTGATTGCGCTCCGCCTCCAGCGCGAAGTCGATCATCATGATGGCGTTCTTCTTGACGATGCCGATCAGCAGGATGATGCCGATGATGGCGATCAGCCCCAGGTCGTTGCCGGTGAGCAGCAACGCCAGCAGCGCGCCGACCGCCGCCGACGGCAGCGTGGAGAGGATGGTGATCGGGTGGATGTAGCTCTCGTAGAGCACGCCGAGCACGATGTACATGGTCACGATGGCCGCCAGGATCAGCAGCAGCGTGCTGGACAGCGAGGCGCGGAAGGCCTGCGCGGCGCCCTGGAACTGGCGAACGATGCCGGCCGGCAGACCGATGTCCTGTTCGGCCTGCTCGATCACCGCCACCGCTTCGCCCAGGGACACGCCCGGGGCCAGGTTGAAGGACAGGGTCACCGCCGGGAACTGGCCGATGTGGTTGATGAGCAGCGGCGTGGCCCGCTCTTCGAGGCGCACCAGCGCCGACAGCGGCACCTGGCCGCCGTCGCGGGTGGCCAGGTGCACCTGGCGCAGCGCCTGGGGCCCCAGGCGGTCGGCGCCGGCGGTTTCCAGCACCACGCGGTACTGGCTGGCCTGGGTGTAGATGGTGGAGATCTGCCGCTGGCCGAAGGCGTCGTACAGCGCATCGGTGATGTCCGCGACACTGATGCCCAGGCGTGCTGCGACATCCCGGTCGATGTCCAGGAACAGCTGCAGCCCCCGATTCTGCAGGTCGCTGGCCACATCGCTCAGCTCCGGGCGCGCGCGCAGGGCCTCGACCAGGCGCGGTGTCCACTCCTCCAGCAGCGCGTCATCCGGCGATTCCAGGCTGAACTGGAACTGGGTGCGACTGACCCGGTCTTCGATGGTCAGGTCCTGCACCGGCTGCAGGTACAGCTCGATGCCGGGAATCGCCGCCAGCTGCGGGCGCAGGCGCTCGATCACGTCGCTGGCGGTCACGTTGCGTTCGGTATGCGGGATGAGGTTGATCAGCAGGCGGCCGCTGTTCAGGGTCGGATTGTCGCCATCCACGCCGATGTACGAGGACAGGCCGGCCACTGCCGGGTCCCGCAGGATCACCTCGGTCAGGCGCTGCTGGCGCTCGCTCATGGCCTGGAAGGAAATGCTCTGCGGCGCCTCGGAAATGCCCTGGATCAGGCCGGTGTCCTGCACCGGGAAGAAGCCCTTGGGCACCACCAGATACAGCAGCACGGTCAGGCCCAGGGTGGCGACGGCCACCAGCAGGGTCAGCGGCTGATGACGCAGCACCCAGTGCAGGCCTCGGTCGTAGGCGGCGATCATGCGGTCGATGACGTCGCCGGCGGCGCGGTAGAAGCGCCCCTGGTCGTCCTCGCGCTCCTGGCGCAGGAAACGCGCACACATCATGGGCGTGAGGGTCAGCGATACCACCAGCGAAATCAGGATGGCCACCGCCAGGGTGATGGCGAACTCGCGGAACAGACGTCCCACCACGTCTTCCATGAACAGCAGGGGAATCAGCACGGCGATCAGCGAGAAGGTCAGCGAGATCAGCGTGAAGCCGATCTGTTTCGCACCCTTGAGCGCGGCCTGCAGCGGTGTTTCGCCCTCCTCCAGATGGCGGGCGATGTTCTCCAGCATGACGATGGCGTCATCCACCACGAAGCCCGCCGCCACGGTCAGCGCCATCAGGGTCAGGTTGTTGATGGAGAACCCCGCCAGGTACATGACCGCGAAGGTGCCGATCAGCGACAAGGGCACGGCGATGGAGGGTATCACCGTGGCCGCCAGCCGACGCAGGAACAGGAAGGTGACCAGCACCACCAGGCACACCGCCAACAGCAGCTCGAACTGCACGTGGCTGACGGCGGCGCGAATGGTCTGGGTGCGGTCGGTGAGCACCGTCACGTCCAGGTTGGCCGGCAGGCTGGCGCTGATCTGCGGCAGCAACTGCTGGATGCGGTCGACCACCTCGATGACGTTGGCACCCGGTTGGCGCTGGATGTTAAGCAGCACCGCGCCATTGCGGTTGGCCCAGGCGGCCAGGCGTTCGTTCTCGGCGCCGTTGACGATGCTGGCCACGTCCTTCAGGCGCAGGGCGGCGCCGTTCTGGTAGCTGAGGATCAGCTCGGCGTATTCCTCGGCGGAGCGCAGCTGGTCGTTGGCATCCAGCTGCGACACGCGGGTCGGGCCGTCGAAGTTGCCCTTGGGCTGGTTGACGTTGGAGGCACCGATCAGCGCGCGCACATCGGCGAGGTTCAGCCCGTAGGCGGCCAGCGCCTCGGGATTGACCCGGATACGCACCGCCGGCCGCTGGCCGCCGGCCAGGCTGACGAGGCCGACACCGCTGATCTGCGCCAGTTTTTGCGCCATGCGGGTGTCCACCAAGTCATGCACCCGGTATAGCGGCATACTGGGCGAGGTGATGGCCAGGGTCATCACCGGGGTGTCCGCCGGGTTGACCTTGTTGTACACCGGCGGGGACGGCAGGTCGTTGGGCAGCAGGTTGCTGGCCGCGTTGATGGCGGCCTGCACTTCCTGTTCAGCGACATCCAGTTCGACGTCCAGGCTGAAGCGCAGGGTAATTACAGAGGCGCCGCCTGAGCTGGTCGAGGACATCTGCTCCAGGCCGGGCATCTGGCCGAACTGGCGCTCCAGCGGCGCAGTCACCGCACGGGTCATCACCTCCGGGCTAGCGCCCGGATACAGCGTCATGACGCGGATGGTCGGGTAGTCCACCTCGGGCAGCGCGGAAACCGGCAGCAGCCGGTAGGCGATCAGTCCACTGAGGAAGATGGCCACCATCAGCAAGGTGGTGGCCACCGGACGCAGGATGAAGGGCCGCGAGATGTTCATGCGTCGCGCTTGGCGGTGGCCGCCGGCAAGCTCTCGATCACCTGCACGGGCGAACCGTCGCGCAGGCGGTCGGTGCCTTCCAGCACCAGGCGCTCGCCGGGCTGCACCCCGGCCTCGATGAGCGTCAGCTCACCACTGCTGGGCCCTGCGGTGACCTGGCGCAGCTCGACGGTGTCGCCCTCGCCCACTACATAGACGAAGGTGCCGCGCGAACCGTATTGCAGCGCTGCGGCGGGAATCAGCAGAGCCTGTTGGCGGGTGCTGACCCGCAGGCGCACATTGACGAACTGGTTGGGAAACAGGCGCTGGTCGGCATTGGCGAAGCGGGCCTTGAGACGCAGGGTGCCGGTGGCCGTGTCGATCTGGTTGTCGAGGCTTGCCAGTTGCCCTTGCGCCAATACCTCGCGCTCGGCGCGGTCCCAGGCTTCGACGTTCAGCGTTCGCCCGGCACGCAGTTGCTCCAGCACCGGGGGCAGCTCGCCCTCCGGCAGGGTGAAGCTGACCGCGATGGGCTCGGTCTGGGTGATGCTGACCAGCACGGTGCTGTCATTGCTGGTCAGCAGGTTGCCCAGATCCACCTGGCGCAGGCCGAGGCGTCCGGAAATCGGCGCGCGGATCTGGGTGAAGTCCAGGTTCAGGCGGGCTTCCTCGACGCTGGCCTGCTGAACCTTGAGCTGTCCCTGGTACTGGGCGACCAGCGCCTGCTGGGTGTCCAGGGTCTGGCGGGCGATAGAGTCTTCCTGGTACAGGCCCTCATAACGGGCCAGGTCGATCTCGGCATTCTTCAGCTGGGCGCGGGTCTGCTGCAGCTGACCTTCGGCCAGGCGCAGCGCCGTCTCGTAGGGACGCGGATCGATCACCGCCAGCAGATCGCCGGCCTTGACGCGTTGGCCTTCTTCGAACAACACCTTGACCAGCTCACCGCCCACCCGCGTCCGTACGTTCGCGGTGTTGTACGCGGTGACCGTGCCCAGCGCGCGCAGCTCGATGGGGAAGTCACCCCGGGTCACCGGCGCGACGCGTACTGGCACCGGGCCGCCGAAACCGAAGCGTGCCGGGCCGGCGCCGGGGCCACCCAGTCCACCCGCACCGCTCGGGGCCTTGCCGGCGGGCCACAACCACCAGGCCAGCAGCACGAGCAGAACCAGCAACACCAGCAGCCCGCCACGGCGGAGGTTGCGCGACAGGGTGGAAGGAGACTCGGACATGACGGATTGCGCCTGGGACAAATCGAATGGCCGCACGATAAGGATTGAGCAAGCGCCTGCAAAGGCTCTTTACCGCAGTTTTACCTGCGGCGGGCGCGGGGAATTGTAAGGAGGGGTGAATCGAGGGAAAAAAGCGCCCCGACCAAGCGGGGCGCGGGTGACTCAGCGCAGTACCGCCAGCGCGGCCTGGTAGTCGGGCTCCTGGCCGATTTCCGGAACCAGCTCGCTGTGCAGGACCTTGTCCTGCTCGTCCAGCACCACCACGGCACGGGCAGTCAGGCCGACCATCGGACCATTGGCGATGGCGACGCCATAGTCCTGCAGGAACTCACGACCGCGCATCGTGGACAGGCTGACCACGTTCTGGATGCCTTCGGCACCGCAAAAACGCTTCTGGGCGAACGGCAGGTCGGCGGAAATGCACAGCACCACGGTGTTCTGCAGGCTGGAAGCCTCGGTGTTGAACTTGCGCACCGAGGTGGCACAGGTCGGCGTGTCGATGCTCGGGAAGATGTTCAGCACCTTGCGCTTGCCGGCGAAGCTGGCCAGGGTGACGTCGGCCAGGTCAGTACCGACCAGGCTGAACGCCGGCGCCTGCTGACCGGGCTGCGGCAGGTTGCCGGAAATCTCGATGGGGTTGCCACGCATGGTCACTTGAGCCATTTGCTTGATCCTTCTGGTGGGATTGGGGGATTACCAGGCTGGCAATTTAAGCATGGCAGCGCCCGGATCACACCCGGACGGCTGCCTGCTTGGCGAAATACTCACGGGTCAGGCGCACCACTACCGGGCTCAGTAGCAGCAGCGCGACCAGGTTGGGAATGGCCATCAGCCCATTAAGGGTATCGGCTACTAGCCAGGTGAAGTCCAACTGGGTCAGCGCGCCGATCGGCACCGCCAGCACCCAGATCACCCGGAACGGCCAGATGGCGCGCGTGCCCATCATGAACTCCCAGCATTTCTCGCCGTAGAAGCTCCAGCCCAGGATAGTGGTGTAGGCGAAGGTGACCAGCGCCAGGGTCAGCAGCGCGCCGCCGAAACCCGGCATCGCCGACTCGAAGGCCGCAGCGGACAGCGCCGCCCCGCTCACCCCGCTGGTCCATACGCCGGAGCAGATGATGGCCAGGCCGGTCATCGAGCAGACGATGATGGTGTCGATGAACGTGCCCAGCATGCCGATCAGGCCGGAGCGCACCGCGTTGTCGGTGGTGCCTGCCGCCTGGGCGATGCCCGCGGTACCGAGGCCGGCCTCGTTGGAGAAGATCCCGCGTGCCACGCCATAGCGGATAGCTGCCATGACGGCTGCGCCGGCAAAGCCGCCGGTAGCGGCGATGGGGCTGAAGGCATGCTCGATGATCAGGGCGAAGGCGGCCGGGATGGCGTCCAGGTTGACGATCAGCACCACCAGCGCGGCCAGCACATAGGCCACGCACATGAACGGTACCAGGGCTGCCGCCACCATACCGATGCGACGGATGCCGCCGAGGATCACCAGGCCGGTCAGCAGCATGGCAGCCAGGCCGGTCACCCACAGGGGCACGCTGAACGTGGTTTCCAGCGCGTGCGCCATGCTGTTGACCTGCACCATGTTGCCGATACCGAAACCGGCCAGTCCGCCGAACAGCGCGAAGGCCCCGCCCAGCCAGGCCCACTTGCGGCCCAGGCCATTGCGGATCGCATACATGGGGCCGCCAACGTGCTCGCCCCGTGCGTCCTTCTCGCGGTAATGCACAGCCAGTACCACTTCGCAGTACTTGGTGGCCATACCCACCAGCGCGGTCATCCACATCCAGAACAACGCACCGGGGCCGCCCAGGAAGATCGCGGTGGCCACACCGGCGATGTTGCCGGTACCCACGGTCGCCGCCAGGGTGGTCATCAGCGCCTGGAACGGGCTGATCTCGCCAGTGCCCTCCTCGCCCTTCGCCCGCCCCTGCCACATCAGTCGGAAACCGGGGCCGATCTGCCGCAGCGGCATGAAGCGCAGGTACAGCATCAGGAAGAAGCCTGTGCCCAGAATCAGCACCAGCATCGGCGGACCCCAGACAAGGCCGTTCAATTGATTGACCAGGTTCTGTATCGCTTCCATAGCGTTATCCTTCTTTTTCGACCGGGGAAGAATCGTGCGAATGTCGGCAATCGGCAAGAATTTTCGTGTCGTTTAGCCATCAATCCATCAAAAATCCCGCCGGTAGAAGATGTCGAGGGAGCTGGCCAATCCACTGGCCGCCTCCAGGAAAACCCGGCGGCTGAGACGATAGCGCAGGGACAGGGTGTTCACGGAATCGAACACGCCGACACCGTAGCTGAGGGTCAGGCGGTCGGACAGGCGCCCGCTGGCCACCACGCTTGTCTGGGCGCCACTGCCCTCGGTTTCCAGCAGAAAATCCTTGATGCCCAACTGGCGCGCGATGTTGCCGGTGATACCGGCGCTGCCGGCAAGGCCCAGTCCGATGGCGGCCTGGGCCAGCAAGGCGCCGTCACCCGCACCGTCATCGCCGCTGCCCAGCGGGCGCCCCAGTACCAGATAGGACAGCGCCTGCTCCTGCGCCATGGCCGGCTCGGAAAAGACCTCGACGCGGGGCGCCGCGGCGCTGCCGGTGATACGCAGGCCGGCCACCACGTCATCGACCCGGCGGATAGCCTCCACATCCAGGAACGGCTGGTCGATGGGCCCGACGAACAGCAAGCGAGCCCGTCGGATGGTCAGGCGTTGCCCATAGGCCCGGTAACGGCCCCGCGTCAGGGCCAGTTCGCCCCGGGTATCCAACTGGTCGCCGATATGCACATCGCCGGCCACCTGGGCGGTGAGGCCGAAGCCTGAGAAGTTCAGCTCCTCCTGACCGACTACCACGGTGATGTCCATGCGCATCGGCAGGCCCTCGCCCTTCTCGGCGGGCTCCTCGCCGACCAGCACCACATCCGGCGAGACCTTCACAGTGGAGGGCGGCAGCTCGCGGATGGTGATGTCGCCACGCGGCACCGCAAGGCGCCCGCTGAGCGACAGGCCCTGGGCGGTGAGGGCGATGCGCAGGTCCGGCTCCACTTCCAGTTCGGCGTACGGCGGCATCACCACCGACAGACGGGTGCCGGATAGGCGGATGTCCGCCGCGGGGCGGTCCTGCCAGGTCAGCCAGCCGGCGATCCGCCCTGAGCCGCGAGCACCGCTGCGCCAGTTACCGTCCAGATCCATGCGCTGGCCGCTGATGGTTGCCAGCACCTGGAGGTTCTCCAGGCTGGTCGGCAGCTCCCCCCCGGCCACCAGACCTTCGGTGAGCCGCAGCTGTCCGGTCACTTGCGGCGCTTGCAACGTCCCGCTCAGGCGCCCGTTACCGTTGATCTGGCCCTCCAATTGCCCCACCTGAGGCACGAAGGGACGGGCGACCGCCAGGTTCAGGCCTCGCAGGGTGAAGGTGCCCGCCAGCGGCTTTTCCTCCCCGCGCGGATCAATGCGGGCCTCAAGCTGCAACTCGCCCAGTTGTCCCCCATTGAAGCGGGCCTGCAGATCCACCTGCTCCGGTCTCAGCATGCTGTCCAGGCGCAGTGCCTCATAGGGGAAATCGACCCATTCCTCCTCTTCGCGAAGCCGCAGAACCCCTTGCCCGGCATCCAGCCGGACCTGGCCACGCGGCCCGCCTTCCGGCAGCTCCAGTTCCAGGTAGCCGTTCAGCTCGCCCTGCCACTGGAAATCATCGGGCAGCCAGCGCGCCAGGCTGGCCAGGTCGAAGTCGCGCAACTGGTAGCGCAGGCTCGGCTCCGGCATCAGCCGCTGCTCGCCCTCCCCGCACAGGCTGGCAGCGCCCGAACGCCAGCATTGCGCCCCGAGCACCAGGCGACCGTCCGCAAAACGCTCCAGGGTTGCAGGCGCCTGCAACCGCCAGCGTTGCTCCTGTGCCGACAGCTGCGCCTCCTCGAGCCGCCCCTGCCAGTGCCAGCCCGCGTCGCTCTGGGCCAGGCGCCCGGACAGACCCAGTTTGGCCTCCAGCACATCGCCGGTCAGTTGCAGCGCCACTGCCTGGGTATCCAGATCGCCGTTTCCAGTCAGCGTCAGGCGCCCCCAGTCGGTGTCACCGCTGCGCAAGCCTTCAGCGACGAGGTCGAGGCGGGTCTGGTTGCGCTCGATCAGGTTGCCGCGGACATTCAGGCTGTCGACGAACGTTTCACCGTAACCCAAGCGGCGTCCGGCGAGGCTGAGCACTCCCCGTGGCTGTTGCCGCGTGCCGCTCAGGTCAAGGCGGCCCTGTACGGCGCCCCTGAGCTCCGGCCACAACTGGTCAAGACGCGGCAGGGCCAGCTGCAGCTCGGCCGCCAGCTCGCTGCTCAGCAGGCCACGGCCCTGAATACGGTTGTCGCCCAGTTGCACCTCCAGGCGCGGCAGCACCCAGCGCTCACCCTCCACCCGGCCCTGCAGTGCCAGGGTGGTCGGCAGGCGGCGCAGCTCGCCGTCGAGCTGTAGATCAGCTTCGGCCTCGAGGTGGCCGTCCTGCAGTTGCCCCTGGCTGACCAGGCTGCCGTCGAGATTCCCCGGCAGCTCGGCCACCCAGTAGGCAGGGTTCAGCGCGGAAAGCACCAGGCGCGTATTCCAGCGGATGGCGTCGGCAAATCCGAGGCTCAGCTGGCCCGCGGCGCTGCCCTGCCCGGCGTCCAGGCGCAGGGATGGCAGGTGCACTTCACCAAGGTTGCCGCTCACCGGGCTGGACAGGCTGAACGGCCCTGCCGGGCCGTCGAGATCGCTGCTGAAGTTACCCAGGTAACTGCCATCCAGATAACTGAGATCGGCGTCCAGGCGCCGCAGCGTCACCGGCGGCGGCTCCATGGGATACAGGCGCAGCCAGGGAAAATCCCGCCATTGCAGGTGGGCTTCGGCGCTCAGCGCCTCGCTCCAGTCGAGCGAGCCCTCCAGTTGCACGGACTGCTCGCCGCCGGCCTGCAGGCGCACTTGATTGATCTGCGCACCCGTGGCGCTCACCAGAGCGTTGAGCACCAGGGCGACCGGCCCCTCATCAGCGGGCAGCTGCGCGCCGCCCGTGATGCGGTAGCCGGCGTCCAGCGCGCCTTCGGCCTGCAGGCGAACCTGATTGAGCATCAGGGTGTCGGGTAGCGCGCTACTGGCCTTGAAGCCGCTGGCAGTCAGCAGCAGACTGGCGGGCAGATCGGGTTGCAGCGGCTGGACGTTGCCCTCCAGGCGCCCCTGCAGGTAGCCGCCGCTGTCGACGACCAGGCGCAACCTGCCCTGCAGTTCGCCTTCTGCCTGCAGGGCCAGGGCCCAGGGACGATCATCAGGCGCGGGCAGGATCAGGTTGCCGTTGAGCTGTACGGGCCACTGGCCGCTCGGCTTGACATGCCCCGTAGCGACCAGCCGCAATGCGTCCCCCTGCGCCACCCGCAGCGTTTCGATGCGCAGGCCCTGTTCGTTCCAGTTGGCGCTCAGCTGCAGGTCATGCAGCAGCTCGTTGCCGTTGAGCGACAGGTTGCCGATGGCCGCCTGGCGCAGCTCGATGCGCAAGGGCAGGTTCAGCTCCGGTAGCTGAACGGCCTGCGGTTCGCGTGGGGCTTCCTCGGCAGACGGCGGGAAGACCAGCTGCACGTCCTCGGCACCGAGGTGCTTGATGCACAGGCGCAGCTGGAACAGGCAGCGAAGCGACCAGTCCAGGCGAGGTGCGACCAGGGTGACGTGCTGGTCGTCCTGCCGCCATTCCACATGATTGGCCCGCCAGCTGCCGCCCAGACGGCCCTCGAAGCCCTCAACCTGCAGACCTGGCACCTGGCCCAGCACCCAGCGACTGCCGGCAGTCGTACCCAGCACCATGGCAACCGCCAGGGCAAGCAACAGCAGACAGATCAGCAGAGCCAGCAGGCTCCCCTTGACTACGCGATTCACAACTCAGGCCCCATGGAGAAGTGCAGGCGCACGCCACCCGTGCCGTCCAGCGGATGCGCCAGGTCCAGACGCAGCGGGCCGACCGGCGACACCCACCGCACCCCGAAACCCACCCCGCTCTTCAGCGAGGGAATCTCCAGCGAATTGAAGGCGTTGCCATGGTCGGCGAAAGTCGCCAGGCGCCAGGTCGGTGTCAGGGCGAACTGGTACTCGCCACTGACCGCCAGCATGTAGCGGCCACCGACGCGGTCGCCCCGGGAGTTGGTGGGCGACAGGCTCTGGTAGTCGTAGCCGCGCACGCTCTGGTCACCGCCAGCGAAGAAGCGCAGCGACGGCGGCACCGAGGCGTAGTCGTCGGTTTCAGTGCCGCCGACCTGCACCCGGCCGAGAAAGCGGTGCCGCTCGGCCAGGGTGATCAAGCCACGCAGGCCGACTTCGCCCCTCACCACACTGGCATCCGAACCCAGGCCTTCCTGGGCACCGGCCAGCTCGAACTGCACCCGGTAGCCGCGGTTGGGGTCGAGCCGGTTGTCGCTCTTGAGATAGGAGTAGGCAATGCCGGGCATCAACAGCGTACTGATGCCCGAATCATCACCCAGCCGATATTCCTCATGCTGCCATTTGAGCGACAGCACGCGCTGCCAACCGTTGGGGCGCCGGCTGTGCCACTCCGGGCCGACGGTGATCAGCTTGCTCAGGCTATCGGTATCGGCCAGTTCCTCGTACTGGTAGCCGCCCGCCAGGCGCAGCTTGTCGGTGAGCGGCTTGTCGCCCGGCATGTCATACCAGAGCCCGACGTTCTGCCGCGGGGCGGACCACTCGGTGTCGATGCCATAGCTGTGGCCTTGGGGATTGCGCCAATGGCGGGTCCACTCGAAGCGCCCCCGCGGGCCGACGTCCGTGGAATAGCCCAGGCCCACACCGAAGGTGCGTGGCTTGCGGGTATCCAGGCGCACCTCCACCGGGATCTCGCCGGCCTGCGCCAGGCTGGGCGCGGCGTCCACGCGGATGCTTTCGAAGTAGCCGCTGCCCTGCAGATTCTGGTGCAGCTCGGCGATCAGTTCGCTGTCGTAGGGCGTACCCGGCTCGAAGGGCAGCATGCGTCGCAGCAGCTGATCCTCGAAGGGGTATTCGCCCGTGAAGGTGATTTCGCCGAAACGATGACGCTCGCCGCTCTGGTAGATCAGTTCGATGTCCGCATGGCCCGCGACCGGGTCCACCAGGATGCGCTGCTGCACAAAGCGTCCGGCAAAGTAACCGAAGCGCGCCGCCTGGCTTTCGATGCGGCCCTTCACCGCCTCGTAATCACCGTGGTTGAGCACCTGCCCCGGGCGCAGGCGCTCCAGATCGGGCTTTTGGAAACCCGCCTGACTGGCGGCGGGACCTTCGATGCGCACCGTGACATCGCGCAGGCGCACCGGCTCGCCGGCGTCGATGCGTACCGTCAGGCGCGGCGTCGCGGAGGTGCTCACCTCGGTGCGAATCTGCGCACGGTAGTACCCCAGCGCTTCGGCGGCCTGGCGCGCCTGCGCGCCGGCAATGCGGCTCAGACGCATCAGTTCGTCACGGTCCTTGCCATCCAGCTCGCCGATGTAACCCTCGACGTTCGCCTTGAGGTCCGGGTTCTGCGGGGTGATGCGCACGCGCAGCTGGTCGGCCAGCGCGGGTCCTGCCAGCAGGTACAGCAGCAGGCTCCATCCTGCTCCATGCCGCCTCATCGGGGACCATAAGACCACAGGCTCGATTTCTCCGCGAAAGGTATCAGCCGCGCGCTATCCGGAGACGCCAGCCAGGGGTTGGGGATTGGGGTGGAAGAATACATGTTCTCGCACCGGGCCGACGGCCACCTCGCCGATTTCCCGGTAGCCGTTGCGCCGGTAGAACTCCAGATACTGCTGGTTGCCGGTATCCAGCACGATGCCATGCGACTGACTGTCCTGGGCGCACCAGTCATGTAGCGCGGCCAGCAGCCGCTCGCCATAGCCGCGGCCCTGGTAGTCGGGCAGCACCCCGAGCAGTGGCAGCAGATGATGGGGGCCGGTCGGCACGCAGGCCATCACCGCCTCATGGAATTCCAGATAGCGGCGTGTGGCCCGGCGCCCCGCGCCCAGCAGCATGCGCAGCCGCCAACCCCAGCTTTCCGTCACTTCCAGCCGCCGCTCCGGCGGGGCGACCAGGGCGATGCCGATCAGCCGGTCGTTCTGCACCAGCCCCAGCGCCGGGCGGTGCTCGGCGATGTGATTGCGCAACAGCTCGCGCAACGTGGTGCGCAGCCGGTGGTCGTAGCCAGGGCGGCTGGCGTCCATCAGCCAGCGAAAGGTCGGATCGTTGCGGTACGCCCTGAACAGCAACGAGGCGGCTTCCGGGCCATAGCTGCTGTCCAGCAGGCAGACCTCGGCAGATTCGGCGGCTTGGCTGGCAGACATGCGGTCTCACTCCTTGGTCGGTTCTGCTGCGACCCTAGCAGCGGGCTCGGGTGGCCGCCAGAAGGCCCCTTGGGCTAGCATCGCGTTTTTCACTCGGGGCCTGCCGTCATGAAGTTCGTTTCGTTCAACATCAATGGCCTGCGCGCCCGACCGCACCAGTTGGAGGCGCTGATCGAGAAGCATCAGCCCGATGTGATCGGCTTGCAGGAGACCAAGGTGTCCGACGAGCAGTTCCCGCTGGAGGCGGTCCAGGCGCTGGGCTACCACGTGCATTTCCACGGGCAGAAGAGCCATTACGGCGTGGCCCTGCTGTCGCGTCAGGCACCGCTGACCGTCTTCAAGGGCTTCCCCTGGGACGGCGAGGAGTCGCAGCGGCGCCTGATCGGCGGCAGCTTCGCGATGGCCGACGGGCAGATCGTCCATGTGCTCAACGGCTATTTCCCCCAGGGCGAGAACCGCGACCATCCTGTGAAGTTTCCCGCCAAGACGCGCTTCTATGCCGACCTGCAGCGACTGCTCGAAGAACAGTACCGCCCCGACCAGCCGCTGGTGGTCATGGGCGACTTCAACATCTCGCCGCAGGACTGCGATATCGGCATCGGCGCGGAGAATGCCAAACGCTGGCTGCGCACCGGCAAGTGCAGCTTCCTGCCCGAGGAGCGCGAGTGGATGGAGCGCCTGAAGGCGTGGGGCCTGGTAGACAGCTTCCGGCAGCTGCACCCCGAGGTGCATGACCGTTTCAGTTGGTTCGACTATCGCAGTCGCGGCTTCGAGGACGATCCGCGTCGCGGCCTGCGCATAGACCTGGTCCTGGCCTCGAAGGCCCTGGAAAGTCGCTTCCGGGACGCCGGCGTCGACTACGACCTGCGCGGCATGGAAAAACCGTCCGACCATGCGCCGATCTGGCTGGAAATCGCCTGATACGAACCGGTTCGCACCCGCGCCGCTTGTCACTGCGCTGTAACGCAACCGTCATCTGGCGACTCTAGCCTTGCGCGGCATCATCCTGCCGGAGTCGCCGCATGTCGCTGTTGCGTGCCTTGCTTGCCGTTTCGCTGATTTCCGGTTGCGCGCTGAGCGTCGCCAGTCCGCAGCCCGCCACCCTGCTGAATATCCAGGGCTCCAATACCGTTGGCGCGGCCCTGGCGCCGGCCCTCATCGAGGGGCTGTTCCGCCAGCAGGGTTTCAGCGTCATCACCCGCCGGCCGGGGCGACAGGAGAACGAACAGACGATACAGGCGCGCAAGCCCGACGGAAGCTGGGTCGGCATCGCGGTCGTCGCCCATGGCTCCAGCACCGGCTTTCGGGCGTTACGCGAAGGCAGTGCCCAGCTGGCAGCGTCGTCTCGACCGGTGAAGGACAGCGAGGCGGATGCGCTCGCCCGTCGCGGCGACCTGCGCTCGGCGGCCGCCGAGCAGGTCATCGCGATCGATGGCCTGGCCATCATCGTGCACCCTACCAATCCGCTACGTACCCTGGATGTGGATCAACTGGCAGCGCTGTTCTCCGGGGAGCTGCGCTCCTGGCGGCAGCTGGGCGGCGCGGATGCGCCGGTGCGCCTGTATGCCCGCGATGACCAGTCCGGCACCTACGACACCTTCAAGGAACTGGTGCTGGCGCCCCAGGGCAGAAAACTGGACGCGGCCGCGCAGCGCTTCGAATCGAATGATCGGCTGGCCGAGGCCGTGCTGGCGGATCCCCAGGGGATCGGTTTCGTCGGCCTGGCCTCCGTGGGCAGAACCCGCGCCCTGGCCATTTCCGCCGGCGGCGCCCAGGCACTGCTGCCCAGCCCGGACAGCATCGCCACGGAGGATTACCCGCTGGCCCGTCGCCTGTTCCTGTACCGAGCACCGGACGACAACAACCCCTGGGCGCAGACGCTGATCGATTTCGCCCAGAGTGCCGAGGGCCAGCGCATCGTCGAGCAGGTGGGCTTCATCGGTCAGGCCGTGCGCGCCATCCCGGTCGAGGCGCACGCCGACCTGCCCGTCGACTACCGCCAGCTGGCGCAAGCCGGCCGACGCCTGTCGGTCAATTTCCGCTTCCAGGAAGGCAGCGCCCAGCTGGACAACAAGGCGGTGCGTGACCTGCTGCGCGTGCGCGACTATCTGGACGCCCACACCGGTGACGATGCACAACTGGTCCTGGTGGGGTTCGGCGATGCCAAGAGCGACCCTGGCCGCGCCCGCCTGCTGTCGCGCCTGCGGGCCGAGACGGTGCGCCGCGCGCTGTCGCGCCTCGGCGTGACTCATACCCAGGTCCTGGGCATCGGCGACGACCTGCCGGTGGCCGACAACCAGGCCGAATCCGGGCGCATCCGCAACCGGCGGGTGGAGGTGTGGGTTCGCTGAATCCCACCGTTGCAGACGGCAGCGGACAGGCTTAGGCTATGCGCCGCACTGACGCCGGGCCCCTCTGGCGGTGGGTTTCCCACCGCGATGTCGGAGTCAGCTGTTTCCGACAATCCGATGCTGGAGGGCCTGACCGATGCATCCGTTCGACTTTCTCACCACCCCCTTCCTGGGCACCCCCGCCTGGTTCTGGCTGGGCTTCCTGGCCATTGTCATCCTGCTCTTGGTCCTCGACCTCGGCGTCCTGCACCGCGAAGAGCGCGAAATCGAAATGCGCGAGAGCTTGCTGCTCTACAGCGGCTATTTCAGCGTGGGCGTGCTGTTCGGCGTGTGGGTGTGGTTCGAGCTCGGCGCGCAGAGCGCCATGGAGTTCTACACCGGCTTTCTGGTGGAACAGTCGCTGTCCATGGACAACGTGTTCGTGATGGCGATGATCTTCGGTGCCTTCAGCATCCCGCGTCGCTATCAGCACCGGGTGCTGTTCTGGGGCATCATCGGCGTGGTGGTGCTGCGCGCCATCATGATCGGCCTGGGTACCGCGCTGGTGAAGGAGTTCGAGTGGGTGCTCTACCTGTTCGGCGCCTTCCTGCTGCTGTCCGGGGTGAAGATGCTCTTCCAGAAGGAAGAGGAGGAGCACCCGGACCTGGAAAACAACCGCATGATCCGCTTCGTGCGCCGCCACATCCGCATGACCGACACCCTGCACGAAGGCCGCTTCTTCGTGCGCCTGAAGCCGGCGGGCGCCGAGCGTGCCCTGCTCTACGCCACGCCGCTGTTCCTCTGCCTGGTGCTGATCGAGCTGGCCGACCTGGTGTTCGCGGTGGATAGCGTACCGGCGGTATTCGCCATCACCCAGGACCCGTTCATCGTCTACACCTCGAACATCTTCGCCATCCTCGGCCTGCGTTCGCTGTATTTCGCCCTGGCGGCGCTGATGCACCGCTTCGTGTACCTCAAGTACGCCCTGGCGCTGGTGCTGATCTTCATCGGCGGCAAGATCTTCGCCCACGGTTTCATCGGCAAGGTACCCGCCGTGCTGTCGCTGAGCGTGACCCTCGGCCTGCTGGCCGGTGGCGTGCTCCTCTCGTTGTTCAAGACCCGCGATAAGCCGGCACAGCAGTAAGCGACTCCCGCGAAACGACAAGGGCGCCTCACGGCGCCCTTGTCGTTTCATGCCAATCAGATCGCTTCGTCGAGCGGCTCGGCGGGCGTGCGCAACCGGGGCAGCAGCATCGGCACGCGGCGCCGGTAATCGGCGTATTCCGGGTGCGCGGCGAGCAGGTCGTGCTCCTCGAAGCGGATCGCCGTGAGGATGTAGGCCGCGGTCACCAGGGCGAACAGCATGTGGGTCATGCTCATCTGCGGCGTGCACCAGATGGCGAAGAACCAACCCACATACAGCGGATGCCGCACCAGCCGGTAGGCGGCCGGGGTCTTGAACGCCAGCGGCCGGTAGGCCTGGCCGCGCAGGTGCAGCCAGACCTGGCGCAGGCCGAACAGATCGAAGTGATTGATCAGGAAGGTGCTGTACAGCACCAGCGCCCAGCCGAAGGCGAAGCCGGCGTACATCAGCACTTGGCCGACGGTGCTGTGGATTGACCAGACCTGCCCGCCCAGCGGCTGCCAGAAGCGAAACAGCAGGATCAGCGCCAGGCTGGAGAACAGCACATAGGTGCTGCGTTCGGCGGCCGCCGGGATGATCCGCGTCCACAGCGCCTTGAAGGCCGGCCGCGCCATCAGGCTGTGCTGCACGGCGAACAGGGCCAGCAGTACCAGGTCGATGAGCAGTGCCGGCAGGGACGCCATCCGTGGCGCGCCGTCGATGGTGCGCGGCACGCCGGGCAGATCGCCGACAAAGGCGATGGCGTAGAGGAAGGTGGCGAAGAACACGGCATAGCAGAGGATGCCGTAAGCGAAGATGGCAAGGCGTTTCATCGGAACCTCCCGGGCATCAGCCTGCATGACGCTGGCTTTCGGCCAGGTAGATGAAGAACAACTGGTCAGAATCGAGGTAGGCGCGCAGCCAGTGCATGGCGCGGGTCAGGGATGAGCGGTGCATGGGAACCTCCGGTGACGGCTGCCCTGGGTGGCAGTCGAGGCCAGTATTCGCCCCGTGCGTATCGCGCCGATGTCGGAGTGCTGCCGGTGTGTTGCCGAAGGGTTTCAGCCTGGCAACCGGCTGCTCAGCCAGTCGTGCAGTACCGGCGCGGCCACCGGCTTGTGCAACAGTGTGAGTCCGAGCTGCCGCGCAGTGCGTTCATCGTCCGGATCGCTGAAGCCGCTATGCAGGGCGATTGGCAGGTCCGCACGCACCGCCAGCACCTGCTTGGCCAGCGCTAGGCCGCACAGGCGCGGCATGCTCTGGTCGAGAATCAGCGCATCCCAGGCTCCGGGCTCTGCCAGCAACGCCGTGCGCGCCTGTTCGGCGTCGCTCCAGACGGTGACCTGCAGTCCCCAGTGGCTCAGGCAGTCCTGCAGGTACTCGCCTACCAGCGGATCGTCATCCACCACGCAGACCCGCCCCCGGAGCTGCTCGCGCGGCGTTTCATGGTCGCCGGCCGGCCGGGCCGACACAGCCGGTGAGCCCGGCAGGCCGGGCAGCAGCACCTCGAAGCGGGCGCCCTTCCCCGGCTGGCTGTGCAGCAGGAGGTGACCGCCGTACTCGTGCACCAGACCGTGCACCATGGACAGCCCCATGCCACTGCCCTGCCCCGGCGCCTTGGTGGTGTAGAAGGGTTCGAAGATGGTGTGCTGAACGGACTCGTCGATACCGGGCCCGCTGTCTTCCACACACAGCGCCTGGAAGTCGCCGGCGATGCGTTGCTGACAGGACGCGCACAGGCCGTCCACCAGGCTGCGCGCGTGCAGCGCGATGCGCAGGCGTCCGCTGCCGTTCATGGCGTCGCGGGCGTTGATGCACAGGTTCATCAGCACCTGCTCCAGCTGCAGCGGGTCGACCCGTACTGGCGCGAGACCCTGGCCGAGCTGCAGATCCAGCTCGATGCCGGCCGGCAAGGCGGATTGCAGCAGCGGGCGAAACTCCTCGACCAGCGCGGCCAGCGACACCACGCGGGGCTGACCCCGACTGCCGCGACTGAAGACCAGCATCTGGCGGATCAGGTCGCGGGCCTTCTCGGCCGATTGGCGGATGCGCCCGAGGTAGCGGCCGAGCGGCGCGTCGCCGCGCTCGCCCGCCAGCTCCTCGGCCATCTGCGTGTAGCCGAGCATGCTGGTCAGCAGGTTGTTGAAGTCGTGGGCAATGCCGCCGGTCAGGTGGCCGATGGCTTCCATGCGCTGCGCCTGGCGCAGCTGCTGTTCCAGCGCCGCCCGCTCCACCTCGGCGGCGACCCGCACCGAGAAGATGCGCAGCACAGACTCCACGCGCTCGCGTTCCGGCAACTCGCTCGCATGGCCAACGGCAATCAGCCCCAGCGGACGGACATCGCTGGCGAACAACGGGTAGCCGGCATAGCTGTCGATACGGATGTGCTTCAGCAGCGCATCCAGCGGGTAGCGTTCGCCCAGGCCCCGCGGGATGTACAGGAAGCGCTGGCCGAACACCTCGGCGCACGGAGTGCCCTGCAGCACGTAGTCGAAGTTGTCGATGGCCTCGCCCCGGTAATTGGCCGCCAGGGTGGACAGGTGGGTGCTGTCCGGCCGGCTGGCGTGGCTGACGAAGGCGAAATCCACCTGCAGGGAGGACGCCAGATAGCGCACGGTGGCGGGAAACACCGCGTTGCCGGTGGCCCGCGACACGCCCAGCGCGACATGCCGCAGGGCGTCCTCGGTACGCTTGCGCTCGCTGATGTCGGCGGCGATGCCACCCACGCCCACCACCTGGCCGTGGCTGTCGCAGATCGGAAACTTGGTGGTCAGATAGGTGTACTGGCTCCCCTGCCAGAGCACCTGCTCCTCGACCTCGATGGAGCGCCCCTGCTCGAGCACGCGGCGGTCGTTGCACAGCAGGGCATCGGCGATCTCGCCCGGGAACAGCTGGTGGTCGTCGCGGCCCAGCACCCGCTCGGCAGGTACGCCGAACAGACGCTCGAAGGCCGGATTGACCAGCCGGTAGCGGCCTTCGATGTCCTTGATGAAGATCACCGCGCTGCTGTTGTCGACGATCTGCCGCAGCGGATTGCCCGCTTCAGGCCAGGTGCGCTTGCCCATGACGCCCTCCCCGCGTGCGGTGTCAGTTCAGCGCCAGTATAGGAAGCGCTCCGCCGCCCCGATTGCCCGGAAACCGCGCTGAAACAATTGAAACCTTCAGTCGCGCCCAGTCACCAGCATGTAACCGACCCCGCGCAGGGTGCGGATGATCCGTGGCTTCTCCGGGTCGTCCTCGAGCTTGCGGCGCAGCCGGGCGATACGGATGTCGATGGAACGGTCGAACGGGCTCCAGTCGCGGTTCTGGGTCAGGTTGAGCAATTGATCGCGGCTCAGTGGCCGGTTCGGGCGCTGGGCGAAGGCCTGCAGCAGGTCGAACTCCATGGCGGTCAGCTCGATGTCGGCGCCCTGCTCGTCGAGCAGCCGGCGACTGTCCAGTTCCAGGCGGAAGCGCCCGAGCGGGATGCCGGATGGCTGCGACTCGGCAGCTTGCGGCGCGGTCGGAACGACGCGATAGCGACGCAGCACACTGCGCACCCGGGCGAGCAGTTCGCGCAGCTCGAAGGGTTTGGCCAGGTAGTCGTCGGCACCGACCTCCAGGCCGACGATGCGGTCCAGGGGCGTGCCGGCGCCCGAGATCATAATCACCGGCAGGTCGTGCCGTTCGCGCAGGAAGCGCGCCAGACTCAGGCCGTCCTCGCCGGGCAGGCCCACATCCAGCAGCACCAGATCGGGCAGCTGCGCGGCCAGCGACTGGCGCAGGGCCGTGCTGTCGGCGCAGCCTTCCACCTGGTAACCCTGGCCACCCAGGTAGTCGCCCAGCAGACGGCGCACCTCGGCGTCGTCATCCACCACCAGCAGTCGCGCCTGTTCCGCCATGCCCCTGCCCTCGCTGCCCATTCTCAGCTTAGACAGGGGTGCTTGCGCCTCAGCGACCGCGCAGCGCCTCGCGCGGCACGTACTTGGCCAGTTCGTGCTTGCCGATGCTGGCGCGGTGCACCTCGTCCGGGCCGTCGGCCAGACGCAGGGTGCGCTGCATGGCGTACCAGTAGGCCAGCGGGAAATCCTGGGAGACGCCGGCGCCGCCGTGCATCTGGATGGCGCGGTCGATCACCCGCAGCGCCACGTTGGGCGCCACCACCTTGATCTGCGCGATCTCGCTGGCCGCCACCTTGTTGCCCACGGTGTCCATCATGTAGGCGGCGTTGAGAGTCAGCAGGCGCGCCATGTTGATCTCGGTGCGCGAGTCGGCGATGTGGTCCAGGTTGCCGCCCAGGCGGGCCAGTGGCTTGCCGAAGGCGGTACGGCTGACCGAGCGCTTGCACATCAGTTCCAGGGCGCGTTCGGCCATGCCGATCGAGCGCATGCAGTGGTGGATGCGCCCGGGGCCGAGGCGCCCCTGGGCGATCTCGAAGCCGCGACCCTCGCCGAGGATGACGTTCTCGTAGGGCACGCGCACGTTCTCGAACAGCACCTCGGCATGGCCGTGGGGCGCGTCGTCGTAACCGAACACGTGCAACGGGCGGACCACGGTCACGCCGGGGGTGTCCTTGGGCACCAGGATCATCGAGTGCTGCTGGTGGCGCGGGTTGTCCGGGTTGGTCAGGCCCATGAAGATCAGCACGGTGCAGCGCGGGTCGCTGGCGCCGGAGGTCCACCACTTGCGGCCGTTGATCACCCACTCGTCGCCGTCACGCCGGGCGCTGGCCTGCATGTTGGTGGCGTCCGAGGAGGCCACGCCGGGCTCGGTCATGGCGAAGCCGGAACGGATCTCGCCGGCCAGTAGCGGTTCGAGCCAGCGCTTCTTCTGCTCGGTGCTGCCGTAACGGACCAGCACCTCCATGTTGCCGGTGTCCGGCGCGGAACAGTTGAAGGGCTCCGGGCCGATCAGCGAACGGCCCATGATCTCGGCCAGGGGCGCGTACTCCAGGTTGGAGAGGCCAGCGCCATAGTCGGACTCGGGCAGAAACAGGTTCCACAGCCCTTCCGCCTTGGCCCTGGCCTTCAGCGTTTCCATGATCGCCGTCGGCCGCCAGCGATTGCCCTCGGCCACTTGCTGTTCGAACACCGCCTCGGCGGGATAGACATGTTCCTCCATGAACGCGGTGAGCCGCTCACGAAGCTGTTGCACCTTGGGCGAATAGGCGAAATCCATGCTGGCACCTGTAGGGTCGAATGACTGGTCGAAATCCTAGGACAGCCCTGCAGATATACCCAGCCTATTTTTGGCGTGTATAAACATTCATAACCTGGATAATATCCGGCACGCTCGTTTTCGCAGGGAACTCACGTTATGGGACTCAGCAAGGTCGACCTCAACCTGTTCATCGTCTTCGATGCCATCTACAGCGAAGCCAACCTGACCCGCGCCGGGCAGATCGTCGGCATCACCCAGCCGGCGGTATCCAACGCGCTGGCGCGGTTGCGCGAGACCTTCAACGATCCGCTGTTCGTGCGCACCGCCCAGGGCATGGTGCCCACGCCCATGGCACAGAACATCATCGGCTCGGTGCGCCAGGCCCTGCAGTTGCTGAGGGTGTCGGTGCAGGAAAGCCGGACCTTCAACCCCGTCGAGGCGTCAAAGACGTTTCGTATCGGCATGACCGACCTGAGCGAAGCCATTCTGCTGCCGCCGCTTTTCCAGCGCCTGGGTCGCCTGGCACCGCAGGTGCGTATCGAAAGCACCCTGGCGCGACGCCGGGAAACCACCAGTGAACTGGCTGCAGGCAAGCTGGATTTCGCCGTGGACGTGCCCCTCAACAGCGACCCGCAGGTGCGTCACATCAAGCTGCTGGAAGACCGTTTCGTCTGTGCCATGCGCCCGGGACACCCACTGGCAAACGGACCGCTGACACTGGAAGGCTATCTGGCGGCAGGCCATATCCATATCTCCAGTCGCCGCAATGGTCTGGGCTATGTCGACCTGACACTGGGCAAGCTGGGCAAGCAGCGGCGCATCGCCCTGCGCTCGCCCCACTACCTGATGGCCACCCGGGTGCTGCAGGAAACCGACCTGTTGCTCACCGTGCCGGAGCGCTTCGCACGCCAGCAGGCCCTGCATGTGGCCGAGCTGCCGCTGGCCGATGTGCCGCTGCTGGCCAGTCACCTGTACTGGCACGAAAGTACCGACCAGGATCCGGCCAACCGCTGGATGCGCGAGCAACTGGTGGATATCGCCGAGCGCATTTCCTGAGGTCGCTTCTGGAAAGCCTTTTCAAGCTGCTGAACTGGCAAGAAAAACGATTCTTGATGTTCTACTTGAAGTACGGCCTGCTCGCTGCGCTCAGTCGGCGGGCAGGCCCGCGAACGGTAGGCCGGGCACGATGCCACGCTGGTTGAACCAGCCCTGATTGACTTCCAGGGCATAGCGCGCCGGAGCGCTGGAGCACTTCACGGTGAGGTCGTGCGGGTGCAGGTCAACCAGGTTGATGATGCGCCCCGCCTCGTCCAGAAATGCCGCCGACAGGGGCAACGGCGTGTTCTTCATCCACAGGCACTGGGTCTTCAGCTGCGGAAAGCGAAACAGCATGCCGGCGGACTCGGCGAGCTCGGTGCGCCCCATCAGGCCACGCTGGCGATCCTCGGCGGTGAAGACGTATTCGGCATGCAAGGCATGGCCGCCGACGCTCAGCGCCAGCAGGCGTGGCTCGGTGAGCGCCATGCCGGCGCAAGACAGCAGGGAGATGAGCAATAACGCGCGCATGCGTATCTTTCCGAGCAATGGGGGCGTGAGCACTATAGCCGTGCTGTCTCAGCCTTTGCGCTGGCGTAACTGCACATATAGCGCCTCGACCTTGTCCCGCGCCCAGGGTGTTTTGCGCAGGAAGGTCAGGCTGGACTTGATGCTCGGATCGCTGCTGAAACAGCGGATGTCGATACGCTGTGCCAATCCTGGCCAACCGTAATGCTCGACCAGCTCGGTCAGCAGATGCTCCAGGGTGACGCCGTGCAGGGGGTTCTTTGCGCTGTTCATGGATAAAGACCGGGTTAAAGGGAACGTCACCTGCCAGCGGATTCTTGAGCTCCTGCGTTGAGCCGCGCGGGTGAAGCCGGCAGAATGCCGCCCCCCGCAGTAAGGAGTCCAAGAATGGCCAAAGCCATGGCACGCCACATCCTGGTGAAGACCGAAGCCGAAGCGGCCCAATTGAAGAAACGCCTTGCCACTGGTGAGCCGTTCGACACGCTGGCGAAGAAATACTCCACCTGCCCGTCCGGCAAGCGCGGCGGCGATCTGGGCGAGGTGCGGCCGGGCCAGATGGTGCGGGTGATCGACGAGGTGATCTTCAAGAAGGCCGTGGGCGAAATTCACGGGCCGGTGAAATCCCAGTTCGGCTATCACCTGGTGCAGGTGTTCTACCGCGGGTAGGGCGCCACAGCGCGGCGCCCTACCCTGGGTTAAACGAGAACGCCCTGGCTGCGCAGGTAGTCGTCGTAGCTACCGCTGAAGTCGGTCACGCCGTTTTCCGACAGCTCGATGATGCGGGTGGCCAGCGAGGAGACGAACTCGCGGTCATGGCTGACGAAGACCAGCGTGCCCGGGTAGTTCTCCAGCGCCAGGTTGAGCGCCTCGATGGACTCCATGTCCAGGTGGTTGGTCGGCTCGTCCATTACCAGCACGTTGGGCTTCTTCAGGATCAGCTTGCCGAACAGCATGCGGCCTTGCTCGCCACCGGAGATGACCTTCACCGACTTTTTGATCTCGTCGTTGGAGAACAGCATGCGGCCGAGGGTGCCGCGCACCAACTGCTCGCCGCCCTGGGTCCACTGGGCCATCCAGTCGAACAGGGTGACGTCGTCTTCGAAGTCCTCGGCATGGTCCTGGGCGAAGTAGCCGATTTCGGCGCTTTCCGTCCATTTCACCTCGCCGGTCATGGGCGGCATCTCGCCGACCAGGGTACGCAGCAGCGTGGTCTTGCCGATGCCGTTGGGGCCGATGATGGCGACGCGTTCGCCGGCCTCGATCTGCAGCGACAGGTTCTTGAACAGCGCCTGGCCATCGAAACCCTGGCTGACCTTCTCCAGCGTCACCGCCTGGCGGTGAAGTTTCTTGGTCTGTTCAAAACGGATGAACGGACTGACACGGCTGGACGGCTTGACCTCTTCCAGCTGGATCTTGTCGATCTGCCGGGCACGGCTGGTGGCCTGCTTGGCCTTGGAGGCGTTGGCCGAGAAGCGGCTGACGAAGGTCTGCAGTTCGGCGATCTGCGCCTTCTTCTTGGCGTTGTCGGACAGCAGGCGCTCGCGGGCCTGGGTCGCGGCGATCATGTACTCGTCATAGTTGCCCGGGAACAGGCGGATCTCGCCGTAATCCAGGTCGGCCATGTGCGTGCACACGCTGTTCAGGAAATGGCGGTCGTGGGAAATGATGATCATGGTACTGTTGCGCGCGGTGAGCACGCCTTCCAGCCAGCGGATGGTGTTGATATCCAGGTGGTTGGTCGGCTCGTCGAGCAGCAGCACGTCCGGATCGGAGAACAGCGCCTGCGCCAGCAGCACGCGCAGCTTCCAGCCCGGCGCCACCTCGCTCATCGGACCGAAGTGCTGGTCCAGCGGAATGCCGACGCCCAGCAGCAGCTCGCCGGCGCGGGACTCGGCGGTGTAGCCATCCAGCTCGGCGAATTCCACTTCCAGCTCGGCCACCGCCATGCCCTCTTGCTCGCTCATCTCCGGCAGCGAATAGAGACGATCACGCTCGGCCTTGACCTTCCACAGCTGCTCGTGACCCATGATCACAGTGTCGATCACGGTGTTGTTTTCGTAGGCAAACTGGTCCTGGCGCAGTTTGCCCAGGCGGGTGTTGGGTTCGAGCATCACCTGGCCAGCGGATGGCTCCAGCTCACCGCCAAGGATCTTCATGAAGGTGGACTTGCCGCAGCCGTTGGCGCCGATCAGGCCGTAGCGGTTGCCATTGCCGAACTTGACGGAAACATTCTCGAACAGCGGCTTGGCGCCGAACTGCATGGTGATATTGGCGGTGGAGATCAAGGCGGGTTCCTGCTTGAGCTGCCCCGGAGGGGCAAAAAGGGGCGGATTGTACGCCTTCCCTCCAGCCAAAACAGCCCTTTGACGTGTGTTTGGTCAGCTAAGGAACCGGTAGCTTTCTGGCAGCAGCCAGTAGACCCAGAACAGCTGATGCACGATCACGATGCTCCAGAACGGCATCAGGAAGCGGAGCTTGCGTGTCTTGTGGCGCAGGCGCTGCTGGGCAACCAGTGCTCCAGGCCAACCCCCGTAGAGGGCCGCCGCGTGGAGCAGCTTTTCCGGAATGCGCCAACGGCCGCGCTGCGCCTGGCGCTTGTCATGCCGGTACAGGCCGTAGGTCACCAAACTGGCCAGCAGGTAGGCCACCAGTGCAATGGGAAAGCCCAGCACCAGGGCGCTGCCAACCGGGACCGCCATCAGGGCGGCAAACACGAGCAAGTGGGCGGGTTTCAACCTTGTGCTGTGCTCCAGTCGATCCATCCGAACTGCCAGGTAGCGAGAATCAGCAAACCGAACGCGATGCGATACCAGGCAAACGCCGCGTAGCTGTGATTGCCGATGAACCTTAGCAGCGCGCGCACCGCCAGCATGGCGAAGATGAACGACACCACGAAACCCAGCGCGAAGACCGGCAGATCGGCCGGCTGAAACAGGTCCCGGTACTTGTAGCCGGAGTACACCGCGGCACCCACCATCGTGGGCATGGCCAAAAAGAAGGAGAACTCGGTGGCCGCCTTGCGCGACAGGCCGAACAGCAGGCCGCCGATAATGGTCGAGGCCGAACGCGAGGTGCCGGGTATCAAGGCCAGGCACTGGGCGCAACCCACCTTCAGCGCCTGCGACCAGCGCATGTCATCGACCGTTTCGGCCTGAACGGCATGAGGACGCCGCTCCGCCCAGAGCATCACGACGCCACCTACAACCAGGGCAGCAGCCACGGTGATGGGGTTGAAGAGGAACTCGTGGATCAGGTCGGAAAAGATCACACCGATCACAGCCGCCGGCAGGAAGGCCAGCAGCAGGTTGAAAGTGAAGCTCTGCGCCGAGCGCTGACGCGGCAGCCCGACCACCACATCGAGGATCTTGCGGCGGTACTCCCAGACCACCGCAAGAATGGCTCCCAACTGGATGATGATGTTGAACGCCCGCGCCCTTTCCCCGCCAAACCCGATGAGGTCGGCAACGATGATCTGATGGCCGGTACTTGAAATCGGTAGAAACTCAGTCAGTCCCTCGACAATGCCTAGCAGCAAGGCCTGAAAGGCGGTCCAAAGATCCATAACACTCCTTAGGGGGCGGCGCGCTGCGCCCGGTTCGAGAAGGTGCCGGCATCAGGGTCGGCTAGGGGCGCGCCATGCTACCAGAGCTTGGATATCGATGGAAAAACGTTCTTTTCCCGCGGTTCTTGCAGCGATTTATTTATTACCTCCCTATCTAATATTGAATTTTGACTTCCAAGAGGAGTTGAACTTCGCCTAAAGGGTAATGGACGTTATGTCGCACCCTGATGCAACTTACGCCGACTTGCGGCAACCTATCGACTTGAAGCAAAGCAGCCAGAGTCACCGTAAATAAAAATGAATCAGGGTTAACACCATGTTCTTGCGCTCCTTGCCTATTCGCCACCGACTTTGGCTAATCCTTGCCCTATTCCTTTTGATGCTAGTTGTCCAGGGGGTATTCCAGCTCCAGCAACTTTATGGGGATCTGCACCGGGGGAAAGCGGAAAAGACACAGCACCTGGTCGAAAGCGCCCTCGGCATTCTCCAGCAGTACCATCGCCTGGAAACCCAGGGGGTCATGGACCGCGCCAAGGCCCAGGAGGAAGCCCAGAAGCTGCTGGCGCAGTTGCGCTATGGCGAAAACGACTACTTCTGGGTCAATGACCTGCATCCGCGCATGATCATGCACCCGACCAACCCGAAACTGAACGGCGAGTCCCTGCGTGATTACAAGGATCCGGACGGGACGGAGTTGTTCAATGTCATGGTAAGCGTGGTCAAGGCCCGGGGTGCCGGTACCGTCGAATACCGCTGGCCCAAGCCAGGCCACGACACTCCGGTGCCGAAGATTTCCTATGTACAACTCTTCGAGCCCTGGGGCTGGATTCTGGGAACGGGCGTATATATCGACGATATCCGCGAGCAGTTCATTACCCAGACCTTCAAGGCCTCAGCCATTGGCATGGTTATCGTTCTGCTCAGCGGCCTGCTGCTGACGTTGATTGCCCGCAGCATCACCCGGCCGCTGAATGATGCGGTGCAGGCGATGGCCAGTATCGCCAGTGGCGAAGCCGATCTGACACAACGCCTGGAAGCGCGTGGCCGGGACGAGGTCAGCCACATGGCCGAGCATTTCAACCGCTTCACCGCGAACCTTCACCAGCTCGTTGAACGTCTACTCAAGGATGCCGTTTCCCTGCAGCAATCGGCGGACGGTCTCAACCAGGTGGCCGGTAACAGCCAGCAGTTCTGCCAGAAGCAGTCCTTGCAGATGGAGCAGGTTGCCACGGCTGTCAACGAGGTCAGCTACGCCGTCCAGGATGTCGCGCGCAACGCCGAGCAGGCTTCCAGCGAGGTGAACCAGGCCGAAGCCCAGGCCCGCCAGGGTCGTCAGAACATCGACCGCAGCCTCGAACAGATCGACCAGCTGTCGGCGCGAATCGCCCAGGCCGTGGACGTCATCCAGGGGCTGGCCGACGAGAGCACGCAGATTGGTACCGTCGTGGAGGTCATTCGCGGCATCGCCGAACAGACCAACTTGCTGGCGCTTAACGCCGCCATCGAGGCGGCACGGGCTGGCGAGCAGGGTCGAGGCTTCGCCGTGGTGGCGGACGAAGTGCGCCTGCTGGCGCAGCGTACCCAGCAGTCGACTGCGGAAATCCAGCAGATGATCGAGCGACTGCAGGGCAACTCCGGAAACGCGGTCAAGGTAATTGCCGAAAGCAACCAGGCCACCCGACTCACCGTGGAACAGGCTGGCCTTGCCCGGGAGACGCTGGAGCAGATCACCGGGGCGCTGCGCAATCTGGCCGGGGTGAACGCCTCGATTGCCAGTGCCACGCTGCAGCAATCGCACGTGATCGACGACATCAACCGCAACGTCACCGAGGCCGCCGGGCTCGCGCACGAGATCGTGCGATCCGCCGACCAGACCAGCGATGCAGGCCAGCATCTCAACCAGCTGGCCGCACACCTCAACCGCCTCCTCGGCCAATTCCGCGTCTGACCCCCCCCCCTCAGCTGCAGCTGGCAGGGCTTCCCCGATTCCCGGAGAAGCCCTGCCTATCTGTTTCGAACCTTTGACACACCGGAGGGCTCTAGTCCGGTCGCTGTCTCACATTCGAGACAGGTGTTTGGCCTGTTTCGTTTCACCCTCGTTACATCTTGCGCCAAGCGCTCCTCCCTAACTTCCGCAACCTATTGTTTTTAAACACCTTTCAGGAAGCGGCACGACTCCTGCCTGAGCCAGAAGAAATGGATGCACAAGGGATCTGGCATGTATCGCCAAGGCGTAAGGAGTTTCTGGTGCTGAAGCAATTCGTACTTGGATTGGGAGTGGCGATTATCGCTGGCGAAGCGTTCGCGGCGGGAGATGGCACCATCGTCATCCAGCGCGAGCTCCAGCCCCGTGTGGCTTTTCGGCAAACCATGGTGCCCGATCCCCATCCCATCGCGGTTAACCCCAATGTTTCCTCCCAGGTGAACAACCAACTGAGCGGACTGGAGCTCAGCGATGGCGATTTCGCCCACATCACCAGTGGCCAGCGCCTAGGCCACGCCAGCCTGGCTGACGGCGATCTGCCTGGCCTTGATGGTATCCCCTCCACGAATACGCGACTTCCCGGAATGTCCGCCGGCCGAGCCGGCTCATCGGGTGGCAACAGCATTTCCAGCCAGGTCAACAGAAGTGTCCAGAGAGGCCTGGCACCGCTCCAGAACCTGACCGGAGGCCGCTGAGATGAATCGCTGGCTCATGCTGATCGCTCTTCTGCTGGCCCTTCGGGCCCTGGCTGTCGAGCCCAACCCGTCGCACAGCGTGATTGACGACACCGGCATCGACAGCCAGGGACTCGTTTCGGTCAATGTCGGCGCCGGAGATCTGAATCAGCAAATCAACGCACGGGCAATCGCGATCAGCGCGGAGTTGGCTACGGCCCGGCTGCAACTGGAGCAGGAGCTGGAATTGCAGAGCCTCGACCTGAGCCAGGACGCGCAAGCGAACCTGCTGGGCGATTCCTTCAGCCGCAATAACGGGCTGATCGGTGTGAACCAGGCTTCGGGTTCCGGCAATCAGCAAATCAATTCCTTCCGCCTCAGCCTGGCACGGCAGCGGCAGGATCTGGATGACAGCGTGCTCGCACAGCAGCTCGTGGCACCTGCGCAACCCTCCGGGGCGACTGACCAACCCAAGGGCAACCGTATCGTCGTCACGGACGATAAGGCCTTCGCCGGAAGTCGGGGTGTGGTTCAGCTGAACCAGAGTGCTGGGGTCGGCAACCAGTCGGTGAACAGCCTCAGCATGACAGTAGTGGACTGACCCTCTTCGCAACCGCGAAATGACTACGTACCCGCAAGGAGAAACCCATGAAAGTTATGTGGACACTGAAACCCCTGGCATTCGCCGTTGCCGCCGGCCTCGCTTTTTCGGCCACCGCTCAGGAGGTTCCGCCTCCCACTACCCCGGGCTCTTCGGCCCAGGCTACGGTTAGCGACACTCAAACCAGCACCGGCAACTATGTGTTGAACCAGGGGACTGTCAACACTGCCAGCCTGGAGAGCTCCCTGGACGATGCGGCCGGTAACGTAGGCGTCAACATCGCCGGTGGCGATCACAACCAGCAGGCCAACTCCGCCGCCCTGTCGACCGCAGATGAGTTCTTTGTCTTCGGAACCGCCACGGCCTCGGTCAATCTGAACCAGACCGGCACCAATGTGGTGGACAACTACTCGGTGACCAACTCCGCCAGCGTCCTGGATTCCGGCAACAACGCCTCCGGCAACATCGGCATCAACGTGGCCAGCGGCGTGTTCAACCAGCAGAAGAACGACTTCGCAACCGCGACTGCTGGTGGTTTCGTGGCCACCGCAAGTAGCACGGCAACCCAGAGCTCGACCGGCAACATCACCAACAACCGGGCTGTGCTGACCGAGTCGGCGACTGTCGCACTCACGCTCGATGGCAACGTAACCGGCACCTATTCGGGCATTTCCGATCAGGTCGGGGACGTATACCTCGAAGTGTGGGATGGCGCGTTACATCCCAATGGCACCGTACAGCTGGGACACGTGGACGTGGACAGCGACACCCAGGGTGCTCAGGCCGGCCCCAACGGTACCGGCGCCTTCCTGTTCGAGGAAAGCGGCGAGATCGACCTGGCTGGCACGCTGACCGGCACCGTGCCGCTGGTATCCCTGCAGCAGGCCGTCAACAACTCCGCCACCGTCACCGGCTCGCTGAATGGCGCCTCCGGCAATGTCGGCCTGAACGTCGCCGCCGGTTCCGGTAACCAGCAGAGCAACTCCCTGGCGATCGCTGCGGGCTGCAACGCTTGCTCGGGGAATGGAAGTCCTACCGGTCTGTAACCCTGACAAGGGCTCCACTCGGAGCCCTTTCCTTTGAACGTGCAGGAACGCCAACGAATGCTCGCTTGTATTCTTGCCATCTCGCTCGTGCTGCTGGCTACCGACGTTCTGGCCGCCCGGCTGCCCTTCCCGGTGCTCCCGGGAGGCAACATGGCCTTTCTCGAGGTCCAGAGCATCCGCGAGCGCCGTTTCAGCCATATCGTGCAACAACAGACGGATTTCAGTTGCGGGGCCGCATCACTCGCGACGGTCCTGCGCGAAGCCTACGACTTCGATGTCAACGAACAGATGGTCATCGAAGGCATGCTGGCCGGCGCCGATCAGAACATCGTCCGGACCCAGGGCTTCTCCATGCTCGACATGAAACGCTATGTGGAGGCAATCGGCCTGAGGGCCCGTGGCTACCGCATAGCACCTGCGGGCTTGCAGCACCTGCGGGTTCCGGCAGTCGTCCTCCAGGAAGTCCGTGGCTACAAGCATTTTGTCGTGCTGCTGCGTAGTGACGAACAGCATGTCTACGTAGGCGACCCGGTACTCGGCCACAAACGCTACAGCCTTGAAGAGTTCGTCCAGGGCTGGAACGGAATTGTGTTTGCTGTCATCGGGCCCGGTTACAACCGTCTCAATGCCCTGCTCGACCCACCCGAGCCTCTGACCGCCAAGGAGCGCATTGATGCTTTCCAGCCCGTGCGCGATGCCGAACTCATGGAGTTCGGTTTCATCCAGAGCGATTTCTTCTGATGTGAGCAGAACGTCTGGAGGATCCCGATGAACAAATGTGTGTGTGGTTTGCTCGTTGCGTGTCTGCTGGTGCCTTCTCTGGGCGTAGCCGGCACGCCGTTCGAGCCTGTGGAGCTGACGGACCCGGAGCTTGCCCAACTGCGCGGGCGTTATGTCCTGCCCAGCCATATCGTGCATTTCGGTGTCACCCTGACCAGCACCTGGGAACAGTCCGGGCAGCAGCTTGGAGCCTCCGTCTCCCTGCAGGCACAGCAAGGTGCCCAGCCGGTCCTGACAGTCACTCCGGTCTCATCCGGTACCGGATCCACGCCTTCCGCCGGATCCGGGATGATCATCGGTGGCCAGGGCTTGGCCAATGTGGATGGCATCAGCCAGAGCGTGCGAACCGCTGGCGACCTGAACACCGCCTCGAACGGCATCCAGATCAGCATCCAGCGCAATGGAGAGGCGCCCGATCTGGCGCCTGGAACAGCCCTTGAGGGCAGCTTCAGCCACTCCAACGCGCTCGGCACCGCTTCGGTCAGCACCTCCCAGGGCAAGCTACAGCTGGGGATAGCGACCCATGGGCAAGGGAGCAGTCTGCAGCAGCTGGGTGGTGGCCTGCTGCAGGACACCCGAATTGTCAGTTCGCAAAATACCGTCATCAACACCGCCAGGCTCGACGTGGTGATGCAGCAGGGAAGCCGCACCATGGACCTGATGAACTGCAACCTGGAGCAACTGCGTGCCCTGAGGCCCACGGGATATTGATCTACGCTTGCGTTCTTCACCTTTCAGTCAGACAGGGATGTCAGCATGCTTCGTTCGTTTCGTCCGCATCTGCTTGGAATCACCGCACTGGGTGCGCTGTCCGCACCGCTGGCAGTTGCCTCCACCCAAGCCGAAATCGAAACCCTGGAGCAGGAAATTCAGGACCTGCGCGATCAGTATGATCGCTACAAACGGGCCCTCGAGGAGCTGTCTGCCAGTGCCGCCCGGGAAGAAGCACAAGCCGCCGAGGCCGAGAAAGTCATCCAGGAAGCCAGGAGCAAACCTGTTCCCGCACCGCTTCCCAGAGCCAATCCCGCTCCCACGCCGATGACGGCTCCTTCGCCCGCAGCGCGTGGCCTCAACGCAGGAACTCCAGCGCAGCCCTTGCCTGCGGTTGCACCCGCAAGCCCGGTAGCACCAGCGGCGGCCACCATGGGAAGTGCAGCTGCTGCACCGGTTCCAAGTGGCGTGCGCATGCCGACGCCGGTCATGGCCACGCCACCCGCGGCGCAACCCTCCACGACAGCCAATGGCATCCCCATACCGCCGAAACTCCCCAGGGCGGCGCAGACCGCAGGGCCGCAGCTGGCACAGGCACCCGGGCCGCGGACCGTCCAGTCCCTGCAGACGGATGGCTACGGGGCAAGCCTGAAGGAAGACGCCGAGCCCATCCGCAGCGTCGAAACCCTCTATGACGAGGCTTCCGGCTTCTTTGGTGGAGGCACCTACAGCCTGGAAACAGGCATTACCTACAGCCATTACGATACCCGCCAATTGATCCTCAACGGTTTTCTAGCCCTGGATTCGATCTTCCTTGGGAACATCAATGTCGATCAGATCAATGCTGATAACTTCACACTGGATCTGACCGGCCGCTACAACCTGCATAATCGCCTGCAGTTTGATGTGAACGTCCCGTTTCTCTTCCGAGACGTGACCTACGAGTCCGCAGGCGCAGGCAATTCGACCGCCCAGGTTTCAGACCGCACAGTCAGTACAGGCCCCGAGGTCGGGGATATCAGTGTGGGTATTTCGTACAAGATCCTGGACCAGAACGAGAGCCGGCCCGACACCATCCTCAGTCTGCGGGCCAAGGCGCCCAGCGGCCGGGATCCGTATGGCATCAAGATGACCAGGGTGGCTGACAACGACAACATCACTGTCCCGACTGACTTGCCCACCGGAAACGGAGTCTGGTCGTTGACCCCTGGCATCTCGCTGGTGAAAACCGTCGACCCGGCCGTGCTGTTCGGCAACCTGTCCTACACGTACAACTTCGAGGAAGAGTTCAGCGATATCAGTGCGCAGCAGGGCACCCGCCTGGGTGGCAAGGTGCGGCTGGGCAACTGGTGGCAGTTCGGGATGGGCCTGGCATTCGCACTCAACGAAAAGATGAGTCTATCGATGTCCTATTCGCAGCTGATCGGTCGGAGCAGCCGCATTCGCCAGAATGGCGGGGACTGGTTCACGGTGGTGGGCAGCGACGCAAACGCGGCCTATTTCAACCTGGGCATGACCTATGCGGCGAGCAACAATCTCGCAATCGTGCCCAACCTCTCGATGGGTCTGACTCCAGATGCACCGGATTTCACGTTCAGCTTGAAATTCCCCTACTACTTCTGACTCTGGACTTGGCCATGGGCCTGCCGTCAGAGCAGGCCGTGCTTGTGGAGCAGACGGTAGAAGGTTGGCCTGGAAATACCGAGGGCCCGTGCGGCTTCGCTCAGATTGTTGGTGTGTTGGCGTAATGCCTCACCCAGCGCTTGTCGTTCGGCCTGAAGCCGGTAGTACTCCAAGGTATGCAGCGAGCCTCGGTGGTCCACCGATACCGCCAACCCCATGTCTTCGGCCTCGATCTGTCGCCCTTCCGCCAGGACCAGCCCGCGCCGCACCCGGTTGGCCAGCTCACGAATATTGCCTGCCCAGGGATGGTCGAGCATGGCTTGAATGGCCGTTTCGCTGAAACTTCGGGGCCTTCGACCGGTTTCGCTGCTGTAAAGACGTGCAAAATGCGCAGCCAGCTGGGGCAAGTCGGTCAACCTCTCGCGCAGAGGGGGCATGCGAATCTGCAATACGTTCAGGCGGTAATACAGATCCTCGCGGAACCTACCCTCCCGGATAGCCTGCTCAAGGTCGATATGGGTGGCCGACAGCACACGCACATTGACCGCTATCGGTCGACTACCACCCACGCGCTCAATGTGTTTTTCCTGAAGGAACCGCAGCAGGTTGGCCTGGAGTTCCAGCGGCAGGTCGCCGATTTCATCGAGCAGCAACGTGCCACCGTCCGCTGCCTCTATCCGCCCGACCTTGCGTTGATGGGCGCCGGTAAAGGCCCCCTTCTCATGGCCGAACAACTCGGACTGGATGAGGTTCTCGGGAATGGCGCCGCAATTGATGGCCACAAATGCCTCGCCTGCACGGCGCGAAAGATTATGCAGGGCACGCGCCACCACTTCCTTTCCGGTGCCGCTCTCGCCGCGGATCATCACGGGCGAGTCAGTCGGGGCAAAGCGGGTAATCAGCCTTCGAATCTCCGACATCGCCCGGCTTTCCCCCAACAGGTCATCCCAGGGGCCACGCTGCTCGTCGGTCCTCTGCCGAAGCCGTGACATGCCGTACGCACGCCCCAGCGCAATGCGGATGCGTGCCTCGTCGAGCGGTAGGGTGTGGAAGTCGAAGAACCACTCGTAGATGAAATCACGCACCCGTTGCAACGGCAGAAGTTCGGCGCTCAGCACGGCGATCCACTCCCCCGCGTTCTGCAACAGCAAGGCCCGAATGCGCTCCAGACGGCCTAGGCTCTGTCCATCCAGGCGGACCATTCCTACGTGAAAGTCGCGTGCGGAGGCGTCTTCCAGGCTTGCACTGCTCACTTCCCATCCCGCAGCCTGAAGTGTTGGCAGCAGGCGCCTACAGGCATCACAGGGGTCAACCATGAGCAGGCGCCGGACCCCGTTTGTTGCATCCTGCATGTCCGTTCCTTGGCAGTGGTTCGTCGCTGCTGGCGTAGCGACATAACGGTAGCAAGGAATGGCGGGCCGGCTTGTCCGCCTGTCTATTTATTAGGGCCTGTCATGTAGGCGCCAAAAAGATTCGGCAGCGCGACGTAAGCGTGACCTTTTGCGGATTGGAATTATCCAAAAGTCGTAAGGCACATGATTGAACTGTTACTTCCCCGGATTCCGTTTTTGGAGAGTAATCGCATGACAGCGCTCCGCACCAACGAAGCACTCTTGATCGCCTGCCGAGCTTTTCAGCCGTTGCAGTGCATTGCCTGGGCGACCGACTACACAGGCGAGCTGAGCCTGACAGTCATAGACAAGACCACCGCTAGCGTTGTGGGGCGTTCCCGGATGTCACGCCTGGACTATGCCGACACGGAGCACTTGGGAAATGTGTTGGCCGAGGCTCGCAGGCAACTGGCTGACGAGGGGATCGTGCTGGGTCCCTGGCAGATTCCCGAGTAACAACGCAGCGCTTTAACGGCACAGCATGAAAAAGGGCCCTGCTGCAGTTGCAGCAGGGCCCTTTCGGTTCCGCACGAATCAGAAGCGCTCGATATCCGCCTCACGCTGCAAGCGCGCACGGTAGGCTGCGAAATCGTCCTGACCGGCACGCGACGCCAGGAAGCGCTGATACATCCGTGCCTCGTTGTCGTCCAGCACTTCCGTCGGCTCACTGACTCCGGTCAGACGCAGCAGAACGTAGTCACCATTGCCGAGCGCGATACCGGCGAACTGCGGCTTCTGGGCTTGCTCAGGTTTGGGCATGCGGAACAGAGTCTGCAGTACTTGAGGTTCAACCCCTTCCAGAGAGCGGGTGGCCGCCTCGAAAACCTGCCAGCTGCTCTCTTGGGTGGACGGGGTCTGGCCTTCGCGCAGATTGGCAAGCAGCGCTTCGCCCTGGCTCTTGGCAGCTTCAGCTGCGGATTCGCGCTGCAGGGTTGCCCGCACACTGCCCGCGACTTGTTCCAGGTTCATACGCTGGGGCTGACGATGCTCTTTTACGCGCATCACCATGATGGTCTCGGCGTCCAATTCCAGCGCCTGGCTGTTGGCGCCGCTTTCCAGAAGATCCGGGCTGAAAGCCTGCTGGATCACTTGCCGGTTGGCTGTGATGCCAGAGCCGCCGCCCTCGCGCCCGAAAGGCTCGCTGGTCTGCACCTGCAGACCCAGCTCCTGCGCAGGCTGCTGCAAATCAGCCGCTTCGAAGGCCAGGTTCTCCAGCTCACGTACCGCCTCGACGAAACGCTGCTCGACCTTCTCGGCCTTCAGGTCACGCTCAAGCTTGTCCTTGAGGGCGGCGAAGCTGGGCACGTCGGCGGCCTGGGAATCGAGCAACTTGATCAGGTGCCAGCCAAACTCGGTCCGCACCGGCGCAGATACTTCGCCTTTTTTCAGTGCGAACAGCACCGATTCGAACTCCGGGTCGTAGACACCCGGGCCGGCGAAGCCGAGATCTCCGCCATCAGCCGCCGAGCCGGTATCTTCCGACGCCTCACGGGCCAGGACGGCGAAATCCTCACCCTGATCGAGGCGCTGGCGCAGCGCTTCGATATGCTTGCGTGCCTCGTCGCTGCTACGCGCGTCACCCGCTTCAATCAGGATGTGCGCGGCGCGACGCTGTTCAGCCAGGTTGGCGATCTCTGCCTGGTAACGGGAACGCAGCTCTTCCTCGCTGGTGCTCACCTGGTCGAAGAAGCTGTCCTTCTTGAGCTCGACGTACTCGATGACCACCTGCTCGGGGGTCATGAATCGCTGAGCATTCTGTTCGTAATAGGCGGCCACCTGCTCGTCGGTGACGTCAACCTCATTGGTATCGGCCTTAATGCGATACAGCGCGAAATCACGAGTCTGCTTGTCCAGTCGCACGAAGTCGCGCACTTCCTGCTCGGTCACGAAACCACTGCCAGCAACCGCCGCCTGCAACTGGCCAATAAGCATCTCTTCTTCAAGCATCTGCCGGAACTGCAGACGGCCGTAGCCCATCTGGCGGATGACCTGGTCGAAGCGCGCTGGACTGAAGCGGCCGTTCTCCTGGAATTCCGGGGTCTGCAGAATGACCTGATCGAGCGCTGCCTGGGAAAGAGCGAAATCGGATTCCTGGGCAGCCTGCACCAGCAAACGACGGTCGATCAGATCGCTGAGTGCCGCATTGCGCAGCAGCTGCTCATCGATCAGTGAGGTATCGAAATCTCGACCAAACTGCTGAAGCAGCTGGCGACGCTGCATTTCGACAGCCTGGTTGAGTTCGGAAAGACTGATCTCTTCCCCGTTCACCTCGGCGGCAGTCTGCTGGTTTCCGGCACTGTTGAAAATGGCTTCGAAGCCGGTCAGTGCCAGCAATACGATGATGAGACCGATGATGGTCTTGGCAATCCACCCCTGTGAATTGTCCCTGATATTTTGCAGCATGCATCCCCCAGTAACGACCGTTCTACGGCCAGGCTGCGCGAGTGAAGCCCGGAAAGTACAAAGGCGCACCGGAGGGATGCGCCTTCGCGATAACCACGGAGTGGGAGGACTCTAGTTCGGATCCCCCATCTGACAAGCCCAGGCCGCCAGAGTACCCCGCTGCCAGGCCGGTGCGGCCTGGCAATTCGAAAGACGCTTAGTTTACGGCGTCTTTCAGTGCCTTGCCCGGCTTGAAGCTCGGGATCTTGGCAGCTTCGATCTTGATCGGCTTGCCAGTCTGCGGGTTGCGACCGGTACGTGCCGCGCGTTCCTTGACAGCGAAGGTACCGAAGCCCACCAGGACCACGGAATCACCTGCCTTCAGAGCACCAGTGACGGATTCGATCACAGCGTCCAGCGCACGACCAGCAACGGCTTTCGGGATATCAGCAGATGCGGCGATGGCATCGATCAGTTCCGACTTGTTCACTCTAAGTCCCCTTATCTAACTTTAATGAAGTTATTTTTTACAGTTAACTTGATTTCGCAGAACAACCTGTACACGCAGCGACAATTAACCAGCGCCGAAAATCGTGTCGAGGGAGGCCTTTCGGCTAATGCGTGCTGATTCTCTCCTTGGAATCAGTCTCGCGGGTTTCATCCTTGGCTACCATGTCCGGAGCCGCATCAGGCAAGGGCTCCGGGGCGTATTGCAGCGCAATTTGCAGGACCTCGTCAATCCATTTGACGGGCTTGATTTGCAGATCCTGTTTGATGTTTTCAGGAATCTCCTTCAAATCCCGCAGGTTTTCCTCGGGAATGATCACCGTCTTGATGCCGCCGCGGCGAGCCGCGAGGAGTTTCTCCTTCAGCCCGCCAATTGCCAGGACCTGGCCGCGCAAGGTGATTTCGCCCGTCATGGCCACATCGGCGCGCACCGGGATCTGGGTCAGCGCCGACACCAGGGCCGTGCACAGACCGATGCCAGCACTGGGACCATCCTTCGGGGTTGCTCCCTCGGGCATGTGGATGTGCACGTCGCGCTTCTCATGAAAATCCAGAGGGATACCCAGGCTCTTGGCACGGCTGCGCACCACGGTCAGGGCGGCGGTCATGGACTCGGCCATCACATCGCCCAGCGAACCGGTCTTGATCAGTTGGCCCTTCCCTGGCACCACTGCGGTTTCGATGGTCAGCAGCTCGCCGCCCACCTGTGTCCAGGCGAGTCCGGTGACCTGCCCCACCTGGTCTTCCTGCTCGGCCAGCCCATACCGGTACTTGCGCACACCCAGATAATGCTCGAGCGACTCCGGCGTCACCTCCACCTGGAAGCGCTTTTCCTTGATGTTCTCTTTCACCACCTTGCGACAGACCTTGGCGATCTGGCGTTCCAGACCGCGCACACCTGCTTCCCGGGTGTAGTAGCGAATGACGTCGCGGATCGTTTCCTCGCTGACCGTCAGCTCGCTCGGCTTGAGGCCATTGGCGCGAATCTGCTTGGGCAGCAGGTATTTGGTAGTGATGTTGACCTTCTCGTCCTCGGTGTAACCCGGCAGGCGAATGACTTCCATACGATCCAGCAACGGCGCCGGAATGTTCATGGAGTTCGAGGTGCATACGAACATCACATCCGAAAGGTCGTAGTCGACTTCCAGGTAGTGGTCATTGAAATGGTGGTTCTGCTCGGGATCCAGCACTTCCAGCAAAGCCGAGGCCGGATCGCCTCGCATGTCACTGCCGAGCTTGTCGATCTCATCCAGCAGGAACAGCGGGTTGCGCACGCCGCCCTTGGTCATCTTCTGAATCAGGCGCCCCGGCATGGAACCGATGTAGGTACGGCGGTGGCCACGAATCTCGGCCTCGTCGCGAACGCCACCCAGCGCCATGCGCACGAACTTGCGGTTGGTGGAACGCGCAATGGACTCGGCCAGCGACGTCTTGCCGACACCGGGCGGGCCGACCAAGCAGAGCACCGGACCCTTGAGCTTCTTTACGCGCTTCTGCACGGCAAGGTACTCGAGGATGCGCTCCTTTACTTCTTCCAGGCCGTAATGATCCGCGTCGAGGATTTCTTCGGCGCGCGACAGATCAAGGCGGACCTTGGTTTCCGCCTTCCACGGCACGTTCAGCAGCCAGTCGAGATAGGAGCGCACCACGGTGGCCTCGGCGGACATCGGCGACATCTGCTTGAGCTTGTTCAGCTCGGCCAGCGCCTTGCTGTGCGCGTCCTTGGGCAGGCCGGCACTCTCGATACGCTTCTTCAGCTCATCGATTTCGTTGTGCCCCTCGTCGATGTCGCCCAGTTCCTTCTGAATGGCCTTCATCTGCTCATTCAGGTAGTACTCGCGCTGGCTGCGCTCCATCTGTTTCTTGACCCGGCCACGGATACGCTTCTCGACCTGCAGCAGATCGATTTCCGAATCCAGCAGGCCCAGTACGTATTCGACACGCGCCGGTAGCTCTGTGATTTCGAGGATTTCCTGCTTCTGCTGCAGGTTCAGCGCCATATGTGCTGCCATGGTGTCGACCAGGCGGCTCGGATCATCGATGCTGTTCAGCGAGGCCAGTACTTCCGCCGGCACCTTCTTGCCCAACTGCACATACTGCTCGAACTGGTTCAGAAGGGTGCGGCAGAAAACCTCGGCTTCGCGTTCGGAGGTGGCTTGCTCTTCGAGCAACGAAACCTCGACACGGCTGTGGTCGTCGTGGGCAATGAAACGCTCGACACGTCCGCGACGCTCACCTTCGACCAGCACCTTCACGGTGCCATCGGGAAGCTTGAGCAGCTGCAGGATGGTAGCGGCGGTGCCGACCTGGTACAGCGCCTCCTGGTCGGGATCGTCGTCGCCGGGATTCTTCTGGGCCATGAGCAGGATCTGCTTATCGCCCTTCATGGCCTCCTCCAGCGCCGCAATGGACTTCTCGCGCCCGACGAACAGCGGGATCACCATGTGTGGATAGACCACGACATCACGCAACGGCAGGAGTGGCAATTCGATGGTTTTCTTCATAACTGGACTCTGCGACGGCCGGTGGCCGTGATCGGTGGGTTGCCCTTGCCGCCAAGATGAGGGCGAACCTGAAAAAACACAAGCAAGGGACCTTAATGAAGAAGGGGCCCGCAGGCCCCTTTTTCTCACGCGTCCGGCGCTGCCTTGGCGGTAGGCTCGCTGTTCTCGTAGATGAGCAGCGGCTTGGAGGTGCCTTCGATGACGTTTTCATCGATCACCACCTTGCTGACGTCGCCCTGCGAGGGGATCTCGTACATGGTATCCAGCAGGATGCCTTCGAGGATGGAGCGCAGGCCGCGCGCACCAGTCTTGCGCTCGAGCGCGCGGCGCGCCACGGCGCGCAACGCATCGGGACGGAACTCCAGGTCGACACCTTCCATCTCGAACAGCTTGGCGTACTGCTTGGTCAGCGCATTCTTCGGCTCGGCGAGGATCTCGATCAGCGCCGCTTCGTCCAGCTCTTCGAGGGTGGCGATTACCGGCAGGCGACCGACGAACTCGGGAATCAGCCCGAACTTGACCAGATCGTCCGGCGTGACCTCGCGCAGCGAATCACCGACCGACTTGCCGGCATCCTTGCTGCGCACTTCGGCCGTGAAGCCGATGCCACCCTTGGTGGAGCGACCCTGGATGACCTTCTCCAGCCCGGCGAAGGCGCCACCGCAGATGAACAGGATGTTGCGAGTGTCCACCTGCAGGAATTCCTGCTGCGGATGCTTGCGACCACCTTGCGGCGGAACGGAGGCAACCGTGCCCTCGATCAGCTTGAGTAGCGCCTGCTGCACGCCCTCACCCGAGACATCACGGGTGATCGACGGGTTGTCCGACTTACGTGAGATCTTGTCGATCTCGTCGATGTAGACGATGCCCATCTGGGCCTTTTCCACGTCGTAGTCGCACTTCTGCAACAGCTTCTGGATGATGTTCTCCACGTCCTCGCCCACGTAACCGGCTTCGGTCAGGGTGGTGGCATCGGCGATGGTGAACGGCACATTCAGCAGGCGCGCCAGGGTTTCGGCCAGCAGTGTCTTGCCCGAACCGGTCGGGCCGATCAGCAGGATGTTGCTCTTGCCGAGCTCGACATCATCCTTCTTGTCCCGCTGGTTGAGGCGCTTGTAGTGGTTGTAGACAGCGACGGCCAGAATCTTCTTGGCACGCTCCTGACCGATCACATACTGATCGAGGATCGCACTGATCTCCTTGGGCGTCGGCAATTTGTGCGCATTGCTCTCGGCCTGTGCTTCCTGCACCTCCTCGCGGATGATGTCGTTGCACAGATCTACGCACTCGTCGCAGATAAAGACAGAGGGTCCGGCGATCAGCTTGCGCACTTCGTGCTGGCTCTTGCCGCAGAAGGAGCAATAAAGCAGCTTGCCGTTGTCCTCGCCATTGCGGGTATCAGTCATTCGGTCAATCCAATACGGTAGGCGTGAAACACAAGATGAGGGCAATCAGGGGCATTTTCAACCCTGCGGCGACCGGATATCCGACCGCCGCACACAGAATTACAGCGCCAGTCGACGCTCGAGCACCTGGTCGATCAGTCCGTATTTGACCGCTTCTTCGCCGCTCATGAAGTTGTCCCGGTCGGTATCGCGGGCGATCACATCGATCGGCTGGTTGCAGTGGTGAGCCAGGATCTTGTTCAGACGCTCGCGGATGGTCAGGATTTCCCGGGCATGGATCTCGATGTCAGACGCCTGGCCCTGGAAACCGCCCAGGGGCTGGTGAATCATCATGCGCGAATGCGGCAGGCAGTAACGCTTGCCGGCGGCGCCGCCAGCCAGCAGCAGCGCACCCATGCTGCAGGCCTGGCCGATGCAGTAGGTGGTGACGTCCGGCTTGATGAACTGCATGGTGTCGTAGATCGACATGCCGGCGGTCACCGAACCGCCCGGCGAGTTGATGTACAGGTGGATATCCTTGTCGGGGTTCTCGGCTTCCAGGAACAGCAGCTGGGCAACCACCAGGTTGGCCATGTAGTCCTCGACCTGGCCGACCAAGAAGATCACCCGCTCCTTGAGCAGGCGGGAATAGATGTCGTAGGCGCGCTCGCCACGAGCGGACTGCTCGATCACCATCGGCACCAGGCCACCGGCGGCCTGGATTTCAGGCATTTGCATAAAGGAATTGCGGGACATTTCCAGCGATCGCTCCCTATTGAACGGTCCTAAAGACACATAAGCCAGCGCTAGGCTGGCTTATGCGGTGCTCGAGCGGGGGGAAGAATCAGGCGACTTGCGGAGCTTCCGCCGGCTTGACAGCTTCTTCGTAGGAGACCGACTTGTCGGTTACCTTGGCCTTACCGAGGACAGTATCTACAACTTGTTCTTCCAGTACAACCGAACGCACTTCGTTCAGCTGCTTCTCGTTCTTCAGGTACCAGGCCACCACCTGCTCGGGCTCCTGGTAGGCCGAAGCCATTTCCTCGATCAGCGCACGGACGCGGGTTTCGTCGGGCTTCAGCTCGTTCTGCTTGACCACCTCGGCGATGATCAGACCCAGCACCACGCGACGCTTGGCCTGCTCCTCGAAAAGCTCGGCAGGCAGGTTTTCCGGCTTGATGTTGCCACCGAACTGCTGGACGGCCTGCACACGCAGACGGTTCACTTCGTCGGCGACCAGTGCCTTGGGCACTTCAACCGGGTTGGTTTCCAGCAGACCTTCCATGACCTGGTTCTTCACCTTGGTCTTGATGGCCTGGCGCAGCTCGCGCTCCATATTCTTGCGGACTTCGGCGCGGAAGCCTTCCAGACCGCCTTCCTTCACACCGAACAGGGCGAAGAAGGCGTCGTTCAGTTCCGGCAGTGCCGGGGCCGCGACGGCAGTCACGTTGACAGTGAATTCGGCAGTCTTGCCGGCCAGATCCAGGTTCTGGTAGTCCTCGGGGAAGGCCGGGTTGATAACGCGCTCTTCACCGGCCTTGACGCCAACCAGGGCGTCTTCGAAGCCCGGGATCATGCGACCCGAACCGAGAACCAGCGGCACACCCTTGGCGGAACCGCCAGCAAAGGCCTCGCCGTCGATCTTGCCCACGAAGTCGATGGTGATCTGGTCGCCGTTCTCGGCAGCGCGTTCGACAGCTTCGAAACGGGTGTTCTGCTTGCGCAGCACGTCCAGCATGGTGTCGACATCGGCATCGCCGACTTCAGCCTGCGGACGCTCCACGGCAATGCCTTCGAAGCCAGCCAGTTTGATTTCCGGGAACACTTCGAACGTGGCAACGTATTCCAGATCCTTGCCCTTTTCGAACACCTTCGGCTCGATGGACGGGGCGCCGGCCGGGTTCAGTTTCTGCTCGACCACGGCTTCGTAGAAGGTTTCCTGGATCAGATCACCCAGGGCCTCCTGACGGGCAGCACCTTCGTAACGCTGACGAATGACGCTCATCGGCACCTTGCCCGGGCGGAAGCCGGGGACCTTGGCGCGACGGGCGGTCTGCTGCAGGCTCTTGTCGACTGCGGACTCGATGCGTGCGGCCGGCACGCCGACAGTCATCCGGCGCTCAAGAGCGGAGGTGGCTTCTACAGAAACTTGCATGGATATTCCTCGTTGCACAGACGTGGTGCCGGCCGTTCCGGCTTGATCAAGGGCATGCATTCTAGATGCACCCCGGGTGGAAGTCACCCCATGGAACGGATCGGCAGAAAGGGGCGGCGGGAGCGCTCAAACGCAGCACGACAGCGCTTCCCGACCTGTCAAAAATCGCAGGGCGGCGATTCTAGCCGGCGAAAGACAGGCTTGTATACCGAGGCGTGGAGCTCAGGCGTGCACGCTCGTGTTCATCGAGCCATGGGGCATGTGCAGCTCGTCGATGGCCTGGATCAAGCCGCAGGCCAGCGCCTCGTCCGGACTGATGATGCGCGGCGCCGCGGTGAGGTAGGTGGCAACGTCCAGGGGCTCGGCCGCTCCCCGGGTGCGCTCCAGGACAATCTGCTCATACAGGAAGCGGTCGTGATCCATGCTCATCGCGTATTCCGTCATGCGCGCATGGTCGATCGCGCCATGCAGCGTCCAGTGGAAAGGGTGAAACAGGAACTTGCTGAACCGACTCGCCGTGCGCCGCTCCCCGGCAAGGAAGATGATGTTGCCCATGGACTCCACAGTACCCAGGTTGTGGGTATGCACCGGAACCGGCAGCGACATCAGGAAATTGAACAGCGAAAAGCCGTAGCTGCACTCCCCGCCCATCGTCGCGATCTTGATCACCAGCTCGCTGGCTTCCTGCTGCACCGCCTTGGTGCATTTATCGATCAACTGTCCGGTAGTGGAAGAATTGATCGGGCCGGTGAAATGCACGACATAACTGGTCATCTCGCAACCGCTCAACGCCGCTCGTAACGCTTAAGGATCTCCGCCATGCTGCCGAAATCCTGCGCCGGCAGGGCCTCCAGCATGCGCAGCACCGCCTCGCTGGCACCGTTCTCCCTGGCCTTGCGAATCAACCGATCGCGATCAGCGGGAAAATCCAGGCCGTGCAGATAGCGACTGACCTGATCATCCGGCGCAGGTTTTTTTTCAAGGCTCATACACCACCCCAATTGTTCAACTTCCCTTTTCCTTCAAAGGTATGGAACCGCTCTCCAGCCAAGCAGTTCGGCAAACGCAGCTGCCAGCGGACGGGCGGCGAGACCCGGTTTGCCCGCCATGGCTTCGCTGTCTACGCTCAAAAGCACTTTGGCGCAGCCTTGGCTGTGTGGCGCCTGCGCAGGCAAGACCTTCGGGCGCAGCGCCCGATGCAACGGGACGGGAGCAAGCACCATGCCGATGCCTATGCCGGTCTCGCGCCGGGCTCAATACCGCGCGCTGACCCTGTCCACTTTCGCCTTCACGCTCTGTTTCGCAGTCTGGACGGTCTTTTCCATTCTGGGCCTGCAGATCAAGAACGAATTCACCCTTAGCGACACCCAGCTTGGCCTGCTGATGGCCACACCGGTGCTCTCGGGCTCGCTGACCCGCCCCCTACTGGGCTGGCTGACCGACCGTTACGGTGGTCGCTGGGTCTTCGGCCTGCTGATGCTGGTTTCCGCGCTGTGCATCTATCTGCTGACCTTCGCCAGCAGCTACCCAATGCTGTTGATCGGCGCGCTGGGCATCGGCCTGGCCGGCGGTGGTTTCAGCGTCGGCGTGGCCTATACCTCGGCCTGGTTCGAACCTGAACGCCAGGGCACGGCGCTGGGCATCTTCGGTGCCGGCAACGTGGGCGCTGGCTTGACCAACTTCGTCGCGCCCTTCCTGCTGCTGGCACTCGGCTGGCAAGGCACCGCCCTGGTCTATGCCAGCGTGCTGGCAGCCACGGGACTGGGCTTTATCCTGCTGGCCCGCCCCGATCCGCAGAGCAGCCAGCGCCGCGCCGAGGCGATGCCCCTGGCACAGCAACTGGCGCCGCTCGCCGAAATGCGCGTGTGGCGCTTTTCCCTCTATTACTTCTTCGTGTTCGGCGCTTTCATCGCCCTGGCACTCTGGCTGCCCCACTACCTGATGGAGGTCTACGGGCTGAGCCTGGCCGCAGCCGGCATGGTGGCTGCGCTCTATACAGTGCCGGCCTCGGTATTTCGCATCCTGGGCGGCTGGCTGTCGGACCGCTACGGCGCGCGCCGGGTGATGTACTGGACGTTGACCGCCTCGGTGCTCTGTACCTTCCTGCTCAGCTACCCGCCGACCCACTACACCGTCACCGGTGTCGAAGGCGAGATCAGTTTTTCCCTGACCCTCAATGTCGTCGGCTTCGCGCTGCTGACCATGGTGCTGGGCTTCTTCATGTCGCTGGGCAAGGCTGCGGTGTTCAAACACATCCCCGCCTACTACCCCCGTCACGTCGGCATCGTCGGCGGCGTGGTGGGCATGGTCGGCGGCCTGGGCGGCTTCTTCCTGCCGCTGACCTTCGGCATGCTCAACGATGTGGTCGGCATCTGGCAGAGCACCTTCATGCTGCTGTTCCTGATCGCCGCCGGCGCTTTGGCCTGGATGCATTACGCGATCCGCATGGCCGAGCGGGTCGAGTGGCCGGCGCAGCGCGAAATCAGCGACCTGCCGGAACTGTCCACCCCCGGCAGCCTGGTGCTGCGGGACTGGCGCCCGGAGGACCCCACTTTCTGGAGCGAAACCGGCGAGCGCATTGCCCGGCGCAACCTGTGGATCTCGATTCCTAACCTGCTGCTGGGCTTCGCCATCTGGATGGTCTGGTCGGTGGTGGTCGCCCGGCTGCCCCAGGTGGGCTTCGACTACACCCCTAACCAGCTGTTCTGGCTGGCCGCCCTGCCCGGCCTGTCCGGCGCGACACTGCGCATCTTCTACAGCTTCATGGTGCCGATTTTCGGAGGCAGACGCTGGACCGCACTGTCGACCGCTTCGCTGTTGCTGCCGGCGCTGTGGATCGGCGTCGCCGTGCAGAACCCGGACACCCCCTACCTGGTGATGCTGATCCTCGCCCTGCTCTGCGGCCTGGGCGGCGGCAATTTCTCCTCCAGCATGGCCAACATCTCCTTCTTCTACCCCAAGGCCTCCAAGGGCAAGGCCATGGGTCTGAATGCCGGCCTTGGCAACCTGGGCGTCAGCGTCATGCAGTTCCTGGTGCCGGTCGTCATCACCATGGGTGTGTTCGGCGCCCTGGGCGGCGAGCCGGCGTTGACGGAAAACGGCCAGCCGCTGTGGCTGCAGAACGCCGGATTCATCTGGGTACCCTTCATACTCCTGGCCACCCTGGCGGCCTGGTTCGGCATGAACGACATCGCCAGTGCCAAGTCCTCGTTCGCCGACCAACTGGTGATCTTCAAGCGCAAGCACACCTGGCTGATGAGCGTGCTGTACACCGGCACCTTCGGCAGCTTCATCGGCTTTTCCGCCGCCTTCCCACTGCTGGCCGGCAACCTGTTCCCCGGGGTTGATGTGCTGAAGTTCGCCTTCCTCGGTCCGCTGGTCGGAGCCCTGAGCCGCGCACTGTCCGGCGGACTGGCCGATCGCTTCGGCGGCGCGCGGGTAAGTTTCTGGGTATACGTGGCCATGGCCGCGTGCGTGCTGGGCGTGCTGTTCTTCCTCGAGGCGCGCAGCTTCGCCGGTTTCTTCGCCATGTTCCTGCTGCTGTTCTTCTTCTCCGGCGTGGGCAACGCCAGTACCACCCAGATGATCCCGGCGATCTTTCGACACCAGACGCCCCGCCTGAACCCCCAGCTACCGCCCGCCGAGCAGCAACGCCAGGCGGAGAAGGAGTCCGCCGCCGCGGTCGGCTTCATCTCGGCGGTGGCCGCCTACGGCGCGTTCTTCATCCCCAAGGCCTACGGCACATCGTTGGCTCTAACCGGCAGCGCGGCGGCGGCACTGTACGGCTTCATCCTTTTCTACGGCCTGTGCATCGCTCTGACCTGGTTCTACTACACCCGCCGCTCTGCGGAGGTGCCCTGCTGACGCTTCAGCACCCAGCGGGGTCTGCCTGAGCCCCGTTCAGGAGGAAAAACATGAGTCATTTCATTGACCGCCTGAAGTACCTCACCAAGCGCCCGCCGGAGTTCGCCGACGGCCATGGCGAAACCCGTGACGAAAACCGCGAATGGGAAGATGGTTATCGCCAGCGCTGGCAGTACGACAAGATCGTCCGCTCCACCCACGGGGTGAACTGCACCGGCTCGTGCAGCTGGAAGGTCTACGTGAAGAACGGCCTGGTCACCTGGGAAACCCAACAGACCGATTACCCACGCACCCGCCCCGACCTGCCCAACCACGAACCGCGTGGCTGTCCGCGCGGCGCCAGCTACAGCTGGTACCTCTACAGCGCCAACCGGCTCAAGTACCCGCTGATCCGCAAACCTCTCATCCAGCTATGGCGGGCGGCGCTGGAGCAGCACAAGGACCCGGTGGACGCCTGGGCGAGCATCGTCGAAGACCCGGCCAAGACCCGCCTGTACAAGCACGATCGCGGGCACGGCGGTTTCGTGCGCGCCGACTGGGACGAGATGCAGACGCTGATCGCCGCGGCCAACGTCTACACCGTCAAGCAGTACGGCCCGGACCGGGTGATCGGCTTCTCGCCGATTCCGGCCATGTCCATGGTCAGCTACGCGGCCGGCACCCGTTACCTGTCGCTGATCGGCGGGGTGTGCCTCTCCTTCTACGACTGGTACTGCGACCTGCCGCCCTCCAGCCCGCAGACCTGGGGCGAGCAGACCGACGTGCCGGAATCCGCCGACTGGTACAACTCCGGCTACATCATCGCCTGGGGCTCCAACGTGCCGCAGACGCGCAGCCCGGACGCGCACTTCTTCACCGAGGTGCGCTACAAGGGCACCAAGACGGTGGCCATCACCCCGGACTATGCGGAAGTCTCCAAGCTCTGCGACGAGTGGCTGAGCCCCAAGCAGGGCACCGACGCGGCGCTGGCCATCGCCATGGGCCACGTGATCTTCAAGGAATTCCACCTGGAGAACCCCAGCGGCTACTTCACCGACTATGTCCGCCGCTACACCGACCTGCCGATGCTGGTTGAGCTGGAACTGCGTGACGACGGCAGCTATGTGCCCGGCCGGCAACTGCGCGCCAGCGACTTCGTCGCCAACCTGGGGCAGAACAACAACCCGCAATGGAAGACGGTCGCCTGGGACGAGACCGGCGACCGCCTGGTGGTGCCGCGCGGTTCCATCGGCTTTCGCTGGGGCGAAGACGGCCGCTGGAACCTGGAGCCCCTGGACGCCAAGGGCGAGCCCGTATCCCTGGCGCTGTCCCTGCTGGGCCGGCATGACGACGTGGCCCGGGTTGCCTTCCCCTATTTCGGCGGCATCGAGCATCAGCACTTCCCCCATGTGAAGGTGCGCGACGTGCTCTACCACCACCTGCCTGCCAAGCGGCTCAAGCGCGCCGATGGCAGCACGGTGCTGGCGGTGACGGTGTTCGATCTGGTGGCCGCCAACCACGGCATCGACCGGGGTCTGCAAGCCACGGTCGGCGGCAGTGGCACCGATGATGGCGCCACCGACTACGATCAGCCCAAGCCCTATACGCCGGCCTGGCAGGAAGCCATCACCGGTGTGCCGGCGGCCCAGGTAACCCGGCTGGCGCGCGAGTTCGCCCAGAATGCCGACCGGACCCATGGCCGTTCGATGATCATCGTAGGCGCCGGGGTGAATCACTGGTATCACATGGACATGACCTACCGTGGGCTGATCAACCTGCTGATCCTATGCGGGTGCGTCGGGCAGAGCGGTGGTGGCTGGGCGCATTACGTCGGCCAGGAGAAGCTGCGCCCGCAGACCGGCTGGACGCCGCTGGCGTTCTCCCTCGACTGGCACCGGCCGCCACGCCACATGAACGGCACCTCGTTCTTCTACAACCATTCCAGCCAATGGCGCTTCGAGAAGCTCAAGGTTCGCGAGATCCTCTCGCCGCTGGCGCCGCCGGAGAAGTACAGCGGCAGCCTGATCGACTACAACGTGCGCGCCGAACGCATGGGCTGGCTGCCCTCGGCCCCCCAACTGGATCGCAATCCACTGCGCCTGGCCGCCGAGGCCCGCGCCGCCGGCAAAAGCACCGCGGATCACGTGGTCGATCAGCTGAAAAGCGGCGCGCTGCGTTTCGCCGCCGAGGACCCGGACAACCCGGCCAACTTCCCGCGCAACCTGTTCGTCTGGCGTTCCAACCTGCTGGGCTCTTCCGGCAAGGGCCACGAATACATGCTGCGCTACCTGCTCGGCACCCGCCACGACCTGCTGGGCAACGACCTGAGCAAGGGCGGCGGCGAGAAGCCCGAGGAAGTCGTCTGGCGCGACGACCCCGGCGAGGGCAAGCTCGACCTGCTGGTGACCCTGGACTTCCGCATGTCCACCACCTGCCTGTACTCGGACATCGTGCTGCCCACCGCCACCTGGTACGAGAAGAACGACCTCAATACCTCGGACATGCATCCGTTCATCCACCCGCTGACCGCCGCCACCGACCCGGCGTGGGAGGCGCGCAGCGACTGGGATATCTACGACGGCATCGCCAAGGCCTTCTCGCGCGTCTGCCTCGGCCACCTGGGCGAGGAAACCGACCTGGTCACCGTTCCACTGCTGCATGACAGCCCCGGCGAACTGGCGCAGCCCGAGGTGCTGGACTGGAAGCGCGGCGAATGCGAGCCGATTCCCGGCAAGACGATGCCGTCGCTGGTCGAGGTGCAGCGCAACTATCCCCAGACGTGGGAGCGCTTCAGCTCGGTGGGACCGCTGCTGGACACCCTGGGCAACGGCGGCAAGGGTATCACCTGGAAAACCGAGGACGAGGTCGAACTGCTCGGCAAGCTCAACTACCGCAAGCCGGACGGTCCGGCCAAAGGCCGCCCGCGCCTCGCCTCGGCCACCGACGCCGCCGAGATGATCCTCACCCTCGCCCCGGAAACCAACGGCAACGTGGCGGTCAAGGCCTGGGCGGCGCTGTCACGGATCACCGGCCGCGATCACACCCACCTGGCGCTGCCCAAGGATGACGAGAAGATCCGCTTCCGCGACCTGGTCGCCCAGCCGCGCAAGATCATCTCCAGCCCCACCTGGTCCGGCCTGGAGGACGAGCATGTCTCCTACAACGCCGGCTACACCAACGTTCACGAGTTGATCCCCTGGCGCACCCTCAGCGGCCGCCAGCAGCTGTACCAGGACCATCCCTGGATGCGCGATTTCGGCGAAAGCCTGATGGTCTACCGCCCGCCCATCGACACCCGTGCGCCAGCGGCGGTAGCCGAGCACAAGGCGATCAGCAACGGCAACCCGGAAATCCTCCTCAACTGGATCACTCCGCACCAGAAGTGGGGCATCCACTCCACCTACAGCGACAACCTGCTGATGCAGGAACTGTCGCGTGGCGGGCCGATCGTGTGGATCTCGGAAACCGATGCCGCGCGCATCGGCCTGGAAGACAACGAATGGGTCGAGCTGTACAACGCCAACGGCGCGGTGGCCGCCCGGGCGGTAGTCAGCCAGCGGGTCAAGCCCGGCATGGTGCTGATGTACCACGCCCAGGAGCGCCTGCTGAACACCCCCGGCAGCGAGATCTCCGGCACCCGGGGCGGCATCCACAACTCGGTGACCCGCGTGTGCCCCAAGCCCACCCACATGATTGGCGGCTACGCCCAGCTGTCCTACGGGTTCAACTACTACGGCACGGTCGGCTCCAACCGCGACGAGTTCGTCATCGTGCGCAAGATGAAGCATGTGAAGTGGCTGGATGGTGAAGGCAACGACTACACCCAGGAGGCCGTGAAATGAAGATTCGCTCGCAAGTCGGCATGGTCATGAACCTGGACAAGTGCATCGGCTGCCACACCTGCTCGATCACCTGCAAGAACGTCTGGACCAGCCGCGAAGGCATCGAATACGCCTGGTACAACAACGTCGAGACCAAGCCCGGCATTGGCTATCCCAAGGAGTGGGCCAACCAGAAGCGCTGGCGCGGCGGCTGGGTGCGCAACGCCGACGGCAGCATCAACCCGCGCATCGGCGGCAAGTGGCGGGTTCTGGCGAACATCTTCGCCAACCCGGACCTGCCCGAGATCGACGACTACTACGAACCCTTCACCTTCGACTACCAGCACCTGCACACCGCCAAGGCCGGCGAGCACCAGCCCACCGCGCGGCCGCGTTCGCGCATCTCCGGGCAGCGCATGCGCAAGATCGAATGGGGACCGAACTGGGAGGAAATCCTCGGCACCGAGTTCGCCAAACGCCGCAAGGATGTCAACTTCGACCAGATACAGGCGGACATCTACGGCCAGTTCGAACACACCTTCATGCTCTACCTGCCGCGCCTGTGCGAGCACTGCCTGAATCCCAGCTGCGTGGCCTCCTGTCCGAGCGGCGCGATCTACAAGCGCGAGGAAGACGGCATCGTGCTGATCGACCAGGACAAGTGCCGTGGCTGGCGCATGTGCATCAGCGGCTGCCCGTACAAGAAGATCTATTACAACTGGAAGAGCGGCAAATCGGAGAAGTGCATCTTCTGCTTCCCGCGCATCGAATCCGGCCAGCCGACCGTGTGCTCGGAAACCTGCGTCGGGCGCATCCGCTACCTGGGCGTGCTGCTGTATGACGCCGACCGTATCGGCGAGGTGGCCGCCGCCGAGGACGAGCGCGACCTCTATCGGCGCCAATGCGACATCTTCCTGGACCCCCACGATCCGGCAGTCATCGAGCAGGCTCGCAAGGACGGCATAGCGGACAACGTGATCGTCGCCGCCCAGGCCTCGCCGGTGTACAAGCTGGCCATGGACTGGGGCCTGGCGCTACCGCTGCACCCAGAGTTCCGGACCCTGCCGATGGTCTGGTACGTGCCGCCGCTCTCCCCCATCCAGTCCGCCGCCGAGGCCGGGCACATCGAGTTCGACGGCATCCTGCCAAAAATCGAATCGCTGCGCATTCCGGTGCGCTACCTGGCCAACATGCTCACCGCCGGCGACGAGGCCCCGGTGGTGCTGGCCCTCAAGCGGCTGATGGCGATGCGCGTGTACATGCGCGGCAAGCACGTGGACGGCAACCCCGACAGCCGCGTGCTGGACCAGGTGGGCCTGACCCAGGCGCAGGTCGAGGACATGTACCGCTACCTGGCCATCGCCAACTATGAGGACCGCTTCGTGATTCCCACCGCCCACCGCGAAATGGCCCGCGACGCCTTCCCGGAACGTAACGGCTGCGGCTTCACCTTCGGCAACGGCTGCCAGGGCGGCAACAACGAAGCCAGCCTGTTCGGTGGCCGCAAGGCCACCACCACCCTGGTCAAGCCCGTCGGAGAGTTCGATCCGCTGGAGGACATGCGCCGTGACTAGTCTTGCCGCAACCCAACCCGAGACGTTCCAGGGCCTGCGCAGCCTGCGTGTGCTGGCGCGCCTGCTGGATTACCCGAGCGCCGAGCTGCAGGCGGCCGCCGATGAGCTGGAGGCCGTCCTGCGGGCCGAAGCGCGCTTGCCCGTGCCGCTGCGCCAGCGTCTGGGCGCCTGGTGCCGTGCGCTGGCCGACACCCCGCTGCTGGATCTGCAGGCGAGCTACGTGGCGCTGTTCGACCGTGGGCGTGCCACCTCGCTGCTGCTGTTCGAGCATGTGCATGGCGAATCCCGTGCCCGCGGGCAGGCCATGGTCGACCTGCTGGCCGAGTACGAAGCGGCGGGCTTCCGGATCGCCACCCGGGAGCTGCCGGATCACCTGCCGCTGTTTCTCGAATACCTGTCGACCCGCGATGAGGAGGAGATCGGCCGCTGGCTAGGCGAGATCCGCCACATCCTCGGCCTGCTGGCGGCGCGCCTGGAGGAACGCGGCGCCAGCCATGCGTTGGTACCCCAGGCGCTGCTGGCACTGATCGGGGCCAGCGAGGAGATCGCCCGGCACCGCGCCACGGTGGCCGAGGAAACGCCCGACCACACGCCCCAGGCGCTGGATGCGGTATGGGAGGAGGAAGTCGTGCGCTTCTCCGCCGAGTCCGACCAGGACTGCGCTCTGCAATCCGCCGAGGGCCGCCGTCTGGCCGAGCGCAAGTACCAGGCGACGCCCCAGACCGTCACTCTCATGCCCGCCAGTCCGTCGTCGCCGGCGACGGATAGATAGAAGGAGAGCCCCCATGTTCTTCGAATACCTGCAGCACCTGATCTATGGCTACTACCCCTACCTGGCCGGCACCGTGTTCCTGGTCGGCAGCCTGCTGCGCTTCGATCACGGGCAGTACACCTGGAAGGCGCATTCCAGCCAGATCCTCTCGAAAAAGAACATGCGCCTGGCCAGCAATCTGTTCCACGTCGGCATGCTGGTCATCTTCTTCGGCCACCTGTTCGGCATGCTCACGCCGCACTGGATGTACGAGCCCTTCCTCAGTGCCGGCCACAAGCAACTCCTGGCCATCATCATCGGCGGCATCGCCGGGGCCATGGTGGTGATTGGCGGCGCCATGCTGCTGTACCGGCGCTTCTTCAACCCCAGGGTCAAGGCCACCTCGGGCTTCATGGATAACCTGATTCTCGCGCTGATCGTGTTCCAGGCGGCCCTGGGCATGGTCACCATCATCTTCTCCCTCGGCCACCTGGAGGGCGACGTGATGCTGACCCTGGCGTCCTGGGCGCAGGCCATCGTGTTCTTCAATGGCAATGCGGCGAACTACCTGGAAGAGGTCTCCTGGATCTACAAGGTGCACATCTTCGTCGGTCTGACCATCATTTTCCTGTTTCCCTTCACCCGCCTGGTGCACATCTGGAGCATTCCGCTGGGCTATCTGGGGCGCAACTACCAGATCGTGCGCAAGCGCGGCTGACGGAGGCTGGCGATGGAACTGATCGACGTTCAGACGCTAGCGGACGTGCCTGCTCCGGTGATCCGCGTTGGCGCGGTGACCTTCGACGAGGCGGACATCGCCCGGGAAACGCCGTTCCATCCGGCCGCCACGCTGGCCGAGGCGCAACTGCAGGCAGCGCGCGCGCTGGTGGTGCGCGAACTGCTGCGCCAGCGCGCCACAGCGCTGGGCCTGCCGTTGCAGGCTGCTGATGACGATCACACCCTGGCAGCCCTGCTGGAACGCGAGCTGCAGGTGCCCGAGCCGGACGAGGCCGCCTGCCGGCGTTTCTTCGAGCACAACCGCTCTCGCTTCGCCGAACCCCTGCGCCTGCGGGTGCGCCACATCCTGCTGGCGGCGGCGCCGGACGATGCCCGGGCCCGGGACCGGCAGTACCGCCTCGGCCAGAAACTGCTGCGGCAGTTGAACGAAGCGCCAGAACGCTTCACCGAACTGGCCTTGCGCCATTCGGTCTGTCCATCGAAGGCGGATGGCGGCGAACTCGGCTGGCTGGCGCCCGGCCAAACCGTGCCCGAGCTGGACCGCGCCCTGCGGCATTTGCCGCTCGGCCTGCACGAGCGACCGCTGGCCTCGCGCTACGGTTGGCACCTGATCGCCGTCGACGAACGCCAGGAAGAACGCCCACTGCCCTATGAACAGGTGGCCGAGCGGGTGCGCCACAACCTGCGCGAACAGGCCACGCGCCGAGCTCTGCGGCATTACCTGCTGGCCCTGGAGGAGGAGATCGGCGTCGAGGGCCTGAAACTGGACGCCGACGCCGAGGGTGCGCTGATGCGCTGAGCGCCGCCCGTGAGCCGGGCGGCGCGACCTGGATCACGCGCGCTCGATGCGCGCCGGCAGGCCCTGGCGCACCGCCGCCCCGGAGACCCAGTCGATCCACACATTGCGGTCCGCACGCGTCGGGTCGGCGAAGCCCAGGTCGTTGAGGTTCACACCCGCACCCAGGGCCGGGTTGTGCGGCATCGGCAGGCCATCCACCTGATGGGCACGTGCGCCCAGCTCGGTGTGGCCGTAGCCATGCTCCACGGCGATAGTGCCGGGCATCAGCCCGTCGCGCACCAGCGCCACCCCTTCCCGCGCGCCACCCGGCGTCACCAGGCGCACCGTGTCGCCATGGCCAATCCCCAGGCGTGCCGCATCGTCGCGGTGCAGGTACACAGGATTGTGCGGGTGCACCTGGCGCAGCCGGTCGGCACCGATTGAGTAGGCACTCATCAGGTGCGACTTGAAGGAGATCATCAGCATCGGCCACTGGTCTTCGCCATACAGCTCCCGCATCGGGCGGCCGTCGGCCATGCGTACCGGGTACCAGGTCGGGCAGCCGCTGTAGCGCTCGCCGGTCAGCGAGTGGCGCATGTTGGCCAGGTCCTCATACCAGACCTGCTGCGGCTTGGCGTAGCCCTGGCGCAACTGGCCCTTGTCGTTCCAGGCCTCCTCGATGCGCGCGAAGCGACCGCCCCGGCTCATCAGCAGCGCCACGCGACGCCATTCCTCGGGCTTGAGGTTACGCTGCAGATGCTCGGCGAAGCGTTGCACGCCGGTCAGCGACAGGTCGTCGTCGCTGGCTTCCGGCACCGCCTGGCCGCCCGCGTAGGCGATGTTGGCGAAGCCGCGCAGGTAGAAGTCGGCGGCGCTGTTCAGGTCGTAGCGGTTGCCTTCGGCGTCGCGGATCGCCCCGGTGCCGAAGCCCGGCATGCCGAGGCGCTTGGCGGTGGCGATCAGGAAACTCTCCAGGCTGATCGGCTCGCCCTCGGCCGTCTTCGCCACCCGCGGCTCGACCACCGGCCAGCGCACACTGGAGGCCTTGGCCACCACGCCGTTCCAGGGTGCCGAGACGCCCCAGCTCTCGTAGGTGAGGGTGTCCGGCACGATGTAGTCGGACAGCGCGCTGGTTTCGTTGATGAACGGGTTGACCGCGATGCTCAGCGGAATCAACTTCGGGTCGCGCAGGCGCTCCTCGATGACGTGCCGCCAGCCGGCGATGCCGTACACCTGGTTGCCCATGTGGTTGATCCACACCTTGGCGCGGTACGGGTAGCCGTCCAGGGCGGCGGCGATCATCTCCGAACTCAGCCCGCCGACCGCCGGATACCAGGGCGCGCTGGCCGGATACGGCGACTGGCCCGCTTCCTTCTTGCGGCGGTATTCGCTGCTCTTCTCGTAGGGGAAGCGGTGGCGCGACAGCGCCACGCCCTTGGGGTCCACCTTGCCGGCGAAGCCGCCGATGTTGTAACGCGGCCCCGGGCCGAACGGCGGGAACTGGCCGGCGTCGACCACCAGGCCGCCCTTGACGTTGAGGTTGCCGATCAGGGTGTTGAGCATGCCGACGGCATAGGCGGTGTAGAAACCGGCGCCGCTCATGGTGCCGCCGTGGGAGTTGGCCACCGCCTGCTTGCCGTAGCGCGTGAAGCGCTCGGCCAGCGCGGTGATCTTCTCCACCGACACGCCGGATTCGCGGGCGTACTCCTCCAGCCCCATGCGCCGCGCTTCGGCGCGCAAGCGGCTCAGCGCGGTGCTGACCCGCACCGGCTGGCCATCCAGGGTCACCATGCGCTCCACGAACAGCTCGGCCGGTTCGGCCTGGGTGTGCGCAGCCAGCTCGCCGTCGGCGCGCTGCACCACATAGGCTTCGGCATCGCTCCAGCCCAGGTCGGCACCCCGCAGGAAGGTGCCGAAGCGCGGGTGTTCGGGCTCATCCACCAACAGGTGGGTGGCGTTGCTCCAGGACGCTTCGCCCGCCGCCTGCATAGCCGCCGGCCCGGGCTGGGCCAGCATGCCGGCGTCGTAGCGGCGGTTGTCGAGGATCCAGCGAATCATGCCCATCACCAGCGCCAGGTCGCCGGCCGGCTTGACCGCCAGCCACTCGCTGCCGTCGCTGAGCACGTTGGAGGTGGCCGGCAGGGTCGGCGAGACCACCACGTACTCGAACACCGGCTTGTCGGTGCGGGTGCGCGCCTCGGCCAGCTGCCGGCCCTGACGCTGGAACGGGTTGCCGGCCTGGGCCGGCGCGGTGCCGATGAACAGGCCGAAGCGGGCGTTGTCCCAGTCCGGCTTGCCGTGGGGCATGCCCGGCAGGTCGCCGAGCGCGGCGGCGGTGCCCACGCGATGCGTCTGACCGCAGTAGGAACCGTGGTTGGAGAAGTTCACGCTGCCGAAGGATTGCTGGGTAAAGCGGCGCACGAACGGCGTGCGGCCTTCGTTGCCGGCATCGGTGAACAGCAGCTGGTTGGTCAGCGGGCCGTATTCCGGGTTGGCCGGGTCGATCAGGGTCTCCCGGTCAAAGATGGCGCGCAGCCCGTCCACATGGCCTTCGCCGAACAGGTCGCCACCCTCGCAGATTTCCTCGACCAGTTGCTCGAAGGAAATCGTCTGCCACTTGCCCTCGCCGCGCTTGCCAACGCGCTTGAGCGGCTGCAGGACGCGATAGGGGCTGGTGAGTTGCTCGAACATCGCCGCGCCGCGGCCGCAGGCGGTAGCGCGGCCTTCAATGCCGGCATCGCCGCCCAGCGCGCTGTACACATCGCGCACCGGCGTGCGCATGTCCGCCGGCTGGGTGGTGGCCAACGGGTGGTAGGGGTTGCCGGCCACGCGCAGGATGCGGTTGGCCTCGTTGTCCACCCGCACGCGGATGCCGCACTGGGTCCAGCAACCCAGGCACACCGACGGGCTGACCGTCTGGCCGGGCTGAGTGGACAGCGCACCGCTCAGCGGATCGATGCGAAATTCCGGGGTCAGCGAATTGCCGCGCACGGCGTCGGCGGTCGGCGTGCCGGCGGTGCCGTGCACCAACCCGGTCACCGCCCGGCCGACGGTTTCGCTGTAGCCGGCGGCAAACACCGCCAGGCCGCCCGCTACGGCGGCGCCCTGGGCCATCAGCTTGCGCCGGCCGGCATCTTCGAGCGTGTCCTGTTGCTTGGTCTTGTCGGTCATGTCATCGACTCCTGATCAGTGACCGGCCCGGGCCGGGTTGAAAGACGGAAAACGTTCCAGCACGAACACCACGGCGACCAGCAGTGCCAGGCACAGCCCGAACATGCCGAGGATGCCCAGCAACCCGTCGCCGCCCAGCGGCATGCTGTACAGGTAAAGGCCCGCACCGTACTTGGGTACGCCCTGCACGCTCATGAACACCACCCAGCGGAACACCCACGCCGAGCCGAGCATGACCAGCGCCACCAGCAGCGAGTAACCCGCGCCGCCCAGGCGAGCCGCGGGCCGGGCCAGCATGACCAGCATCAGCACACCACTCAGCACCGCGCCGAGCAGGCTCAGGCGCCACACCGGGAAATCCTCGAACAGGCGCAGCGCCGCCGGGAACGAGGGATCCAGCCCCAGGCTGCCGGTAGCCACCCAGACCAGCACGCCGAGCACCACCAGCACCAGCGCGCTGATGCCCAGGCGACGCAGCAGCTCCATCGGCATGGCACCCAGACCGCCCGGCAGCCAGCGGCCGACCAGCAGCATGGCGCCCAGCGCGGCCAACCAGCCGGTGACGGCGAAGTTCCACGGCAGCAGCAGCGTGTTCCACAGCGGCCGGGCGCGCACCACCATCACCTCGGCGCCGGTGTACACCAGGATGCTCACCGCCAGCAGCGCCATGGCCAGGCCGGTCAGGCGCAGCAGGCGCTCGCGGCGCAGCCACCAGAGCAGGCAGAAACCCAGGGCCAGCATGACGAACAGCGGCAGCAGGTAGGCTCCGATGGACATCCACGACCAGGGTGTGAAATGCGCGTAGAAGTGCCAGAAGCGCCCCGGCTGGTGCAGGTCGGCCAGCAACGAGACCGGCGCGGCGATGGCGGTGACCAGCAGCACCACCACGGCTGCCGGCAGCAGGCGCGCCGACGGCGAGCCGGGCTTGCCGAAGGCCAGGGCCGCTGCAGTGAGCGCCGTGGTGGCGGCGATGCCGATGAAGAAGAAGTACTGCACCGCCCAGGGCAACCAGGCGGCTTCGTAGTCAGGAGTCAGAAGCTCGACGATCTGCATGGCGACTTCCTCAGTGCTTGGCGATCAGACGGATACCCGCCTGGCCGTCCACTTCGTTGACGAAGGCCTCGGGTAGGCCGATGTAGTACACGTGCGGGTCGGTGTTCATGCCCGGCTTGAGAACGCGGATCTCGTCCTTGTGGGCATCCATACGGCGGGAAATCTCGCTCTGCGGATCGTTCAGATCGCCGATCACTCGCGCGCCGCCCACACAGCTTTCCACGCAGGCCGGCAGCAGCCCGGCCTCCAGGCGGTGCTCGCAGAAGGTGCACTTGTCGGCGGTCTGCGTCTCGTGGTTGATGAAGCGAGCGTCGTACGGGCAGGCCTGCACGCAGTAGCCGCAGCCCACGCAGCGTTCGTTGTCGACCAGCACGATGCCGTCGGTGCGCTGGAAGGTGGCCTGCACCGGGCAGACCGGTACGCACGGCGGCTCGTCGCAGTGGTTGCACAGGCGCGGCAGGTTGATCAGCGCCGAGGGCGCGTCCGGGGTCTCGGTGACCTCGTACTGCAGCACCGTGGTGCGGAACTGGCCGATCGGCGGCAGGTTCTCCACCGAGCAGCTCACCGTGCAGGCCTGGCAGCCGATGCATTTGCGCAGGTCGACCAGCATGCCGTAACGCTTGCCCTCGATGCCCGGACGCCGGGGCGGCTGGTCGCCGATCCCGGCCTGGGCGGCGCCGGCCAGGGGCAGCAGCGTGGCGGCGGCACTCAGGCCCAGCAGGTCCTTGAGCAGGCCGCGCCGGCCGGTCGAAGGCGTTTCATCAGATTTGCTCATGGCGTTTCCTCGCAGGCACTACTCAAAGCATTCCGGGCCACGCCAGGCGTGGTCCCGCGTGTTCATGGGCGTTTGGGCACAGTCGACTGATCCGGGGCGATCCGTTGCAGCGCGTGCGCGAGACTTGCGCGTGACAGCTCACCCAGGTGACTGCCCCGCTGCTGCCCCTCGGCGTCGTAGAACAGGGTGGTGGGCAGCATCCCCGAGCCGACCTGGGCGCCCAGTCGACTACCGCTGTCCAGCAGCACGTTGTCCAGCCACAGGCCCTGGCTGGTCAGGTAGTCGCGCACCGTGCGCGCGCCCTCGCCCTGGTTGACGAACAGAAAGGTCACGCCGGGCTCTCGCTGCTGGGCCTCGGCAAGCACCGGCATCTCGCGCCGGCAGGGTGGACACCAGGTCGCCCACAGGTTGATGACCAATGGCCGGCCGCGGTAGTCGGCAAGCTGCACCGGACGTCCGTTCAGGTCGACCAGCGCCTGAACCGGCAAGCGGCTGGAACGCTCCAGGGCCTGGAGAATCAGGTGGCCGCTGCTCCAGAACAGCACGCCTGCCAGCAGGCCCAGGCCCAGCGGCCGGCGCAGCCGGGCGCCCCGCCAGGCCTGCCAGAGACCCAGGGCCAGGCCGGCCAGCAGGCCGGGAACGGCCAGGAAGCCGCCGTCGCGCAGGTCCAGCATGCTCCAGGGGGACTCGCGATACAGGTCGAAATACCGCACGACGAAGGACACCCGAGCGACCAGCAGGCCGACCAGCAGCAGGCGAAACAACTGCGGTTCGGGGTTGCAGGCGGATCGCCGGCCGCTCCACCAGCCCACCAGCAGGGCAAGGATGAAGCTGACGATCAGCAGGAACTGAGACATGCCCAGGGCCAGAGGGCCCGCATTCACACTCAACATCGGTTCACTCTCGCGAATTCGGATCAGCGGGCATCCTGTCCCTGGCCACGAGTCTGTGGCAGGGGGATTAAGGCGAGATTAAAGCCCTTACCCCTGTGTGGATTTAGTCCTGGGACCGGATGACGCACCCGGACGGCAGTGCGGAGGGAACCGGAGCGCAGCCGCGGGCCAGCTGCGCCCGATCGCTTCAGGGCGCCGGGTTGGGCTGCTCGGCATGCAGCTGTTCGATGGCCAGCAGCACGGTATCGCTCAGGGTGAGTTCCAGGCTGGCCAGGTTGCTGTCCAGCTGCTCCAGGGTGGTAGCGCCGATGATGTTGCTGGTCAGGAACGGGCGGCTGCTCACGTAGGCCAGTGCCATCTGCGCCGGATCGAGGCCGTGTTCGCGCGCCAGGGCGACATAGGCGCTGGCTGCCCGCCGCGCCTGCGGATTGTTGTAGCGCTGGAAGCGCGCGTAGAGCGTCAACCGCGCCTTCGGCGGCTGCGCGCCGTTCTCGTACTTGCCCGACAGCAGTCCGAACGCCAGCGGCGAATAGGCCAACAGGCCGACCTGTTCGCGGATGGCCATTTCCGCCAGGCCGATCTCGAAGCTGCGGTTGAGCAGGTTGTACGGGTTCTGGATCGACACGATACGCGGCCAACCGCGGGTTTCGGCCAGGTGCAGAAACCGGTGCACCCCCCATGGCGTCTCGTTGGACAGGCCGATATGGCGAATCTTGCCGCTTCTCGCCAGTTCATCGAGCACTTCGAGGCTGTCCTCGATGGGCGTGATGTGCGCATCCGGATCGTGCCGGTAGCCCAGCTGGCCGAAGAAGTTGGTCTGCCGATCCGGCCAGTGCAACTGGTAGAGATCGATGTAATCGGTCTGCAGGCGCCGCAGGCTCTCCTCGACGGCACGGGTCAGGTTGGCGCGATCGAAGTGGTTGGTGCCGCCGCGGATGTGGGCCATGCCATTGCCGGGCGCGGCGGCCTTGCTGGCGATGATCCAGTCGCCCCGCCCGCCGTGCCGGCGCAGGTAATGGCCAATGATGGTCTCGGTGGCGCCATAGGTCGCGGCACTGGGCGGCACCGGGTACATCTCGGCGGTGTCGATGAGATTGATGCCCGCCGCCTGGGCGCGGCGGATCTGTTCGAATGCCTCGGCTTCGCTGTTCTGCTCGCCCCAGGTCATGGTGCCCAGTGCCAGGCTGCTGACCTGCAGCGACGTCTTGCCGAGTGGACGGTAGTGCATCCGAGTCTCCTCCGGTAGATGGGGATCAGAGCCTATCGTCATATCGGCCGGCAGGACACCGTTCAGCGCTCTTCACGCGCCGGTGCCTGGCCGTTGTCGAGATCGCCCAGGTCGGGATCGACGCCGACATCGTCCTCTTCACGTTCGTTGTCCGGCACCTGCTCGATGCCGGGCTCGCGGCGCGGCACTTGCTGTTCGGGCGTGCCGGGAAAGTCGATCTGATTGTCGCCGGGATCGCGCTGGGCCAGAACTCCGGATCGTCTCATCCTGCACCTCCCCTCAAAGGACCTGTGCAGGGTTCGAGGACGCGGGGCGACATTCGATTCCCCGAGCCGCCCTGCGGTCATCCGCAAGGCGGCAGGTACGCTCAGGCCGTTGCAGCCTTCTTCAGCACCACATGCATCTGGTCCTTCAGGCGCAGCTTCTCCTTCTTGAGGTTCTCGATCTCGGCCGGGGTGCCCGGTTCGATGTGCGCTTCCATGTTCTTGATGCGCTGGTCCAGTTCGTTGTGCTCGTCGAAGAGCCGGGAGAAGTGCGCATCGTCATTCTTCAGGCGGCTGATCAGGTCACGGTATTCGGGAAACATCGGTACGCTCCTTGTGGGCTCGTGTTGTGGGCCTTCGCAAAAAATCCTACGGGCGAAAACCCGGTGCCGGATAGGCGACCAAGCGCCTATCCGCCGTTCCATTGACATCGATCATGCCGCAAAGGCCCGTGCTTCCCGTCCGGCGCACCTTGCCGCACGGATGGCGGCTCGCGTACTGTATAAAAAAACAGTCTCCCCGCACACCATGCCTCCCGAGCTGTATTACCTGAGCAACTTCCACAAGGGCCTGGACTGGCTGGTCGAGCGCTCTGCCGACCTGCTGGACGACGCCGAGCGCGCCTTCATCGAGCGCTTCAGCGGCCTTGCCCAAGCCTCGCAGGCTCTGCTGGTGCGCATGATCATGCGCAAGGGGCCGCATTTTCGCGCCAGCAAGCTCACCTACCCGGAAATCGGCTGCCCCCGGGAGGCCGCCGCACCGTTGCTGGACAGCGGCTGGCTGGACACCCGCGCCGGGCTGAGCCTGGCCGAGCTGTTCGAACAGTTGCGCAAGGACGAACTGGCCCGCCACCTGCCCGCCGCACGCCCCCATGGGCGCCTGAAGAAGAACGAACTGCTCGATCTGCTGGCCGCGCAGCATCCCGCGCCCCGCCCCTTCACCGAGTGGTGCCCGGCGCTGGACGACCCGCTCTACAGCCTGACCGTCGGTGCGCTGTGCGAACGGCTGCGCCTGATGTTCTTCGGCAACCTGCGCCAGGACTGGTCCGAGTTCGTGCTTGCGGATCTGGGCATCTTTCGCTACGAATGCGTGGAGATCGGTCCCGAATCGCGCGGATTCCGCCATCGCGAGGACCTGGACACCTACCTGGCCATCCAGTGCTGCCGGGACGATTGGGAAGCCGGCCAGCCACTCCAGGAGGTGCTGGCGGCCCTGCGCGGCCTGGACTGCCAGAACCCCTACCTGGCACGCCGGCGCGACAAGGTGTTGTTCCGGATCGCCCAGCAGCTGGAACGCGACGCCGAGCTGGAGCACGCCCTCGAGCTGTATGGCGAATGCCGCTATCCCGACGCCCGTCAGCGCCGCGTGCGCGTACTGGAACGCCTGAACCGCCCGACGGAGGCGCATGCCCTGGCGCTGGAAGCGCAGCGCGATCCGGAGAACCAGGCCGAGCTGCAACTGATCGAACGCGCCCTGGCGCGCCTGGACCGCCAGCTCGGTCTGGGCAAGCGGGTGCGCCCCGTCGAAACACCGGTCGCCCGCCTGGATCTGACCCTGCCCGCCCGCGGGGAGTGCGTCGAGCTGGCCGTGGCCCGGCACCTCTCAACGGCGGATGCGCCGGTGCATTACGTGGAGAACAGCCTGGTCTGCAGCCTGTTCGGCCTGCTGTGCTGGGAGGCGATCTTCGCGCCCGTGCCGGGCGCGTTCTTCCACCCCTTCCACAGCGGACCAACCGATCTGTACAGCGCGGACTTCCGCAGCCGGCGCACCGAGGTGTTCGCGCGCTGCCTGCAGCGTCTGGACGACGGCGCGTACCGGTCGCATCTGCGCCAGGTGTACGCCGCCAAGCAGGGTATCCAGTCGCCATTCGTGCACTGGGGCGCGCTGGACGAAACCCTGCTGGACCTGGCGCTGCGCTGTATTCCTGCCGCGCACATCAAGGCCTGGTGCCTGCGCCTGCTTGACGACCTGCGCGCCAACCGCGCCGGCATGCCGGACCTGATCCAGTTCTGGCCGGCCGAGGGTCGCTACCGAATGATCGAGGTGAAAGGCCCGGGCGATCGTCTGCAGGACAACCAGCGCCGCTGGCTGGCCTTCTGCGCCGAGCACGGCATGCCGGTGGAAGTCTGCTACGTGCAATGGGCAACCGCGTGAGCTACCGGGTCGCGGTGCGCGCGCTGTGCGAGTTCGCCGCCAAGGTTGGCGACCTGGACCTGCGTTTCACCCCCTCGCCTACCGCCCAGGAAGGCATCGCCGGACACCAGGCAGTGGTGGCGCGGCGCGGCGCCGAGTACCTGGCCGAGTACCGCCTGAGCGGCGAGTACCGCATGCTGACCGTGAGCGGCCGCGCTGACGGCTACGACCCGGCGCAGAACCTGCTGGAGGAGATCAAGACCCATCGCGGCGCGGTGGAGCGCATCCCCGACAACCATCGCCAGCTGCATTGGGCGCAGGCGAGAGTCTACGGCTGGCTGCTGTGCCGGGAGCGCGAACTGGAAACCATCGAGCTGGCGGTGGTGTATTACAACGTGCTGAGCAAGAAGGAGACGGTGTTCCGGGAGACCTTCCCGGCCGACGCACTACGCAGCTTCTTCGAAACCCTGTGCGAGCGTTTCATCACCTGGGCCGAGCAGGAGGTCGCGCACCGCCGCGCCCGCGACAGCGGGCTGGAGCAGCTGCGTTTCCCCCATCCAGCCTTTCGCACTGGGCAGCGCGAACTGGCCGAGGCGGTGTATCGCGCCGCCCGTGACGGTCGCTGCCTGATGGCGCAGGCCACCACCGGCATCGGCAAGACCCTGGGCACGATCTTCCCGCAACTGAAGGCCTTTCCCGGGCAGCAGCTGGACCGGCTGTTCTTCCTCACCGCCAAGACCACCGGCCGGCACCTGGCGCTGGAAGCCCTGACCACGTTGCGCGAACAGCCGGCTGCCCAGCCGTTGCGTGTGCTGGAACTGACCGCCCGCGACAAGGCCTGCGAACATCGCGACAAGGCCTGCCACGGGGAGTCCTGCCCCCTGGCCAGGGGGTTCTACGATCGGCTGCCGACCGCACTCCAGGCGGCCGCCGAGCGCGGCTGGCTTGATCAGGACAGCCTGCGCGAGATCGCCCTGGACCACCAGATCTGTCCCTACTACCTCGCCCAGGAAATGGCCCGCTGGGCCGACGTGGTGGTCGGCGACTACAACTACTTCTTCGATCTCAGCGCACTGCTCTACAGCCTGACGGTGCTCAACGACTGGCGCGTGACGCTGCTGGTGGACGAGGCCCACAACCTGATCGAGCGCGGGCGTGCCATGTACAGCGCCGAGCTGGACCAGCGCGCCTTCCGCGCCCTTCGGCGCAGCGCCCCGGCGGGTCTGAAATCGGCACTGGAGCGCGTCAACCGCCACTGGAACCAGCTGCACCGCGACCAGGAAGTGCCCTATCAGGTGTATCCCGCCGCGCCGGACCTGTTTCTGCTCGCCCTGCAGAAGGCGGTCGGCGCCATCACCGATCACCTGACCGACCAGCCCACCGGCAACGACGCCGAGCTGCTGCGCTTCTACCTGGATGCCCTGGTGTTCTGCCAACTGGGCGAGGCCTTCGGCGAGCATTCGCTGTTCGACATCACCCGCGAGGAAGACAGCGCGCGTCAGTCCACCTCGGTACTGTGCCTGCGCAATGTGGTGCCGGCGTATTTCCTGGCCGAACGCTTTCGCGCCGCCCACAGCTGCACACTGTTTTCGGCCACCCTCGGCCCGGCCAGCTTCTACGCCGACCTGCTGGGCCTGCCCGAGGAGACGCCCTGGCTGAACGTGGCCTCGCCATTTCGCGCCGAGCAGTTGCAGGTGCGGGTCACCCGCGATCTGTCCACCCGCTACCAACACCGCGCCGAATCGCTGCAGCCGATCAGCGATTTGCTGGCCCGCCAATTTGCCGAGCGGCCCGGCAACTACCTGGCGTTCTTCAGCAGCTACGCCTATCTGCAGCAGGTGCTCGATCAGTTCCAGGCTGGGCATCCCGACGTGCCGGTGTGGGTGCAGTCGCGGCAGATGGACGAAGCCGAGCGGCAACGCTTTCTCGAGCAGTTCCGCCTCGGCGGACGCGGCATCGGTTTCGCGGTGCTGGGCGGCGTGTTCGGCGAAGGCATCGACCTGCCCGGCGACCGGCTGATCGGCGCCTTCATCGCCACCCTCGGCCTGCCGCAGATCAATCCGGTCAACGAGCAGATGAAGCAGCGCATGCAGGCGATGTTCGGCCGCGGCTACGACTACACCTACCTGTATCCGGGTCTGCAGAAAGTGGTGCAGGCGGCGGGCCGGGTGATACGCACTCCGGAGGACAGCGGCACGCTCCATCTGCTGGATGATCGTTTCGCCCTGCCCGCGGTGCGCCGCCTGTTGCCGGTCTGGTGGGACGTGCAGGGGATGCGACTCAAGGTGCCACAGGCAGGCCCGTTGTGACGAAGGGCCGCCGGGCCGCTGGTGCCCGGCCAGCCGCTGAGGGATCATAGGCGCCCTGCCGCAACCCGACCTGGCTGTTCATCATGTGCTTGTTCAGCGCCGCCAATGCCCCCGCCCGCTCTCTCCGGGAATCCTTGCCAACTGCGCCCAGCGGCGCCAGGCAGGCCTGACGATGGCCGGTTGCCTGGTCTACCTGATCGGTCCCTCCGGCTCCGGCAAGGACAGTCTGCTGCGTGCTGCCGCCGAGCCGCTGGCGGCCATGGGTGCGTGCATCGCCACCCGCCTGATCACCCGGCCCAGCGGCAGCATCGGCGAGGAACAGGCCATCGGCCTTGACCCACAGGAATTCCGCGCACGCCGTGAGCGGGGCGAGTTCGCCCTGCACTGGCAGGCCAATCAGCTGGAGTACGCGATTTCTCGCGAGATCGATGCCTGGCTGGATGCCGGGCGTACCGTGGTGGTCAATGGTTCACGCGGGCATCTCGGCGAGGCGCGACGCGCCTATCCGACCTTGCTGCCGATCCTGCTGCACGTGGAAGAGACGATCCTGCGCCAGCGGCTGCACAACCGCGGCCGGGAAACCCCGCAGCAGATCGAGGCGCGTCTGCAGCGCAGTCGACAGATGAGCCAGGAGCTCGCCGGCGAGTCCGGCCTGCGCATCCTCGACAATTCCGGCCCGCTGGAAGACAGCGTGCGGCGCATGCTGACGCTGATCGCCGAACACTGCGACCGCTCCGCCCCGGGAGTTGATTACGGTCAAGGCTGACCGGCGCCGTGCGGCGGAGGATGAGCCGGCGCAGCGAGGTGTTGACCATGGCCAAGAAATTTCCGCTACAGCCCGCCCATCCCGAGCGCATCTGCTGGGGATGCGACCGCTATTGCCCGGCCGAATCCCTGGCCTGCGGCAATGGCGCCGACCGCACCCAGCACCCCAGCGAAGTGTGGGGCGACGACTGGCACGCCTTTGGTGGCTGGAAGGTGGAAGGCGACACGGCAGTGGCCGTCGAGCCGGAAGTCCTGATCCACCGCAGCTGACAGGTTTCCCCCGCCATCCGCAGGGGGAAACCCACATCGTTACAGCAGTTCCGCGCGCAGCTGCTCGGGGGTCTTGATGGACAGCAGGCCGGGCGCCACATCGAAGGCCGTCTTGGCGCCGATCTGGCCCTGCTGGCTCAGGCGATATCCGGCGCGGGCATAGGCCACCAGCACGCTGGCGGTGAATTCGGGGTTGCTGTCCAGTTGCAGGGAATACTCGATCACCTGGTTGTGCGTCTCGCTGGTACTGCCGCTGCGGATCACGAAACCGCCATGGGGCATGCGGTCATGCTCGCGGCGCAAGGTCTCCTCGCTGATGAAATGCACGCGGGTGTCATAGTCGGCGAAGTAGTTGGGCATGCTGACGATGGCCTGCTCCACCGCCACGGCATCGGCGCCCTCGGCCAGCACCACATGGCATTCGCGGGTGTGCTTCTGGCGGGTGCTCAGCTCGGGGCGCGCACCGCTGCGCACCTGTTCGATCGCCTCGGGCGAGGGAATCGTGTACTGCACGCCGGCCTTGACGCCGGGCACGCGTCGAATGGCGTCCGAATGCCCCTGGCTCAGCCCCTTGCCCCAGAAGGTGTAGGTGGCGCCGTCGGGCAGCAGGGCTTCGCCGTACAGGCGGTTGATGGAGAACAGGCCCGGGTCCCAGCCGATGGAGATCAGCGCGGTCTTGCCGGCGGCCCGCGCCGGGGCGTCCACCGACTCGAAATACTCGGGAATCCGCGCGTGGGTGTCGAAACTGTCGACGAGATTGAACAGGGCCGCCATCTCCGGACCCTGCTGCGGCAGGTCGTCCTTGGAGCCGCCGCAGAGGATCAGCACGTCGATGGCGTCCTTGAAGTCCGGCAGTGCGGCGATGGGATGCACTGGCGTGTTCGCGAACAGCGGCGTCAGCGACTCGGGTGCGCGCCGGGTGAAAATACCCACCAGCGTCATGTCCGGATTCTTCGCGATGGCGGCTTCCACGCCGCGTCCCAGGTTGCCGTAGCCGGCGATGCCGATGCGAATCTGCTTGCCCATAAATACCTTGCTGAAAAATGACCCATTTTGGGGCATGACTGCCCAGCGGCGCACGATACACCATTTCGCCGCGCTTTCTCCCGCGAGCCGGGATTGGCGGCCGCGGGCGCCTGGGATAGGATCGGCTCGTCGTCAAATATTTGATACAAGGCCGACCAGAATGATGAACAGCCACCCCGAGTCGTACTACGCAGCGTCGGCCAACCCGGCCCCGCTGCGTCCGCCGCTAGTAGAATGCATCGACACCGACGTTTGCGTGATCGGCGCTGGCTATACCGGGCTGTCCACGGCGCTGTTCCTCGCCGAGCAGGGTTTCCGGGTCATGGTGCTGGAGGCCGTGCAGGTCGGGTTCGGCGCCTCGGGTCGCAACGGGGGCCAGATCGTCAACAGTTACAGCCGTGACATCGATGTGGTGGAGCAGCATGTCGCTGCAGACCAGGCTCGCCTGATCGGCGAGATGGCCTTCGAGGGCGGACGCATCATTCGCGAGCGGGTCGAGCGCTACGGCATCGCCTGCGACCTCAAGTCGGGTGGCGTATTCGCCGCCTTCACTCCCCGGCAGTTGCGCAATCTGGAAGAACAGAAGCGCTTGTGGGAACGCTTCGGCTACCACCACCTGGAGATGCTGGACAATCGCGGCATCCGCGAGGTGGTGGCCAGCACCCGCTACCTCGGCGGCATGCTGGATCGCCAGGGCGGTCACCTGCACCCGCTGAACCTGGCGCTGGGCGAAGCGGCGGCCTTCGAGTCCCTGGGCGGTGTCATCCATGAGCACAGCCCGGCGGTGCGGATCGAACGAGGCGCCCGGCCGGTGGTGCACACCCCCCAGGGCCAGGTCCGGGCGAACTTCCTGGTCGTGGCCGGCAACGCCTATCTGGGCGGGCTGCTCCCGGAACTGGCGGCCAAGTCGATGCCCTGCGGCACCCAGGTGATCGCCACCGAACCCCTGCCGGAGGAGCTCGCATGCAGCCTGCTGCCGCAGGACTACTGCGTCGAGGACTGCAACTACCTGCTGGATTATTACCGCCTCTCCGCCGACCGACGCCTGATCTATGGCGGTGGCGTGGTCTACGGCGCCCGGGACCCGGCGAACATCGAAGCGATCATCCGGCCCAAGATGCTCAAGACCTTCCCGCAACTGGCGAAGGTGAAAATCGAATACGCCTGGACCGGCAACTTCCTGCTGACCCTGTCTCGCCTGCCGCAGGTCGGCCGGATCGGCGACAACATCTACTACTCCCAGGGCTGCAGCGGCCACGGCGTCACCTACACCCATGTGGCCGGCAAGGTCCTGGCGGAGGCGCTGCGCGGGCAGGCCGAGCGCTTCGACGCCTTCGCCAGCCTCCCCCATTACCCGTTCCCGGGTGGGCGTCTGTTCCAGGCGCAGTTCAGCGCATTGGGCGCCTGGTACTACAGCTTGCGGGATCGTTTGGGGGTGTGAAGACCGGCGCAGAGCCGGTCTTCGATGGGCACACAGCCATCGGGGGCGGGATTCACGGCAGGGCCAGTCCGGGCCTACGGAGCAGCGGACCCGCACGATGCCGGCAATGCCACGCAGCGGCCCGCTTGTGCCGCCACCGCCAGTGGCGCGCGAAACCGCCGATCCTCGGGCGCCAATGCCGCAGCGCACTGCCGCGCCAGACGGGCCTGGTCGTTACAGCCCTGGGCAGCCAGCACTTCCGAGAGGTTGAACCAGCCGGCAGCAAATCCCGGTGAGCGCTGCACACTGCGCCGCAGGGCATCGGCCGCCCCCGGTTGATCCCCGCGGGCGTGGAGGCGATTGCCCAGCGCGAACCAGGGCAGCGCTTCCGCCGGCCAGCGCTGCGTCGCCGCCTGATAGGCGCGTTCACTGGCAGCCGGCTGGCCGGTCTCCTCCAGGTCGCTGGCGGCCCGCAACCAGGTCAGCGGTGTTGCCGTGGCCGGCAACTGGCCAGGGTCCGTCACCACCACCGCCCAGCGCTCACCGCGCTGCCAGGTGCGCATGAAGGTGGCGAAATCGACTTCCAGCCGGTGGGTCACCCCCGAGCGCAGCACCAGCATCTCCCGCGTGCGGTCGTAGCCGACCACCACGGCGAAATGCCAGGTCGGCCGCCAGTTGAATGCCAGATTCTGCAGCACCAGCACGGGATTGCCAGCCGCCACCTCGGCCAGGATGCTGTCCAGGCGGGCATCCAGCGGGTAGACCAGTTGCCCGGCCTGGCGTGCGGCGGCCACCAGCTCCACCTGCAGGCTGCCCTGCCGCCCGGGCAGAAACACCCGGTCCCTGAGCGCGTCCGGGTTGCTCTGGACGCCGCCATGCACCAGCACCGTGGCCAGTGCGGCCGGGCCGCACTGGTAAGCGTCCTGCGCAAAGAACGGAACCTGGGTCAGCTCGACGCGTGCCGGGAGCTGCGCGGTTTGCGGCTGCAACACCGGGGAGCGCGCGCAGGCGCCTAGCGTCGCCAGCACCAGTACGAGGCCGAGACGGATCAGCGTATGCACCGGATGAAGCTGAAGATGTCGGTGGCACAGAGCATGTCGGTGATGATGAAGATCACCAGGAACAGCACGATGATGCCGACCACACTACCGCCGGCGGGCGCCTGTTCCAGTTGCTGGTTGAACTGCGCCAGCTCGGCGGCCGTCAGGCTGTTGATGCGCTGCTCCACCTGATCGGGCGCCACACCCAGCGCGGCCAGCTTCTCCTTCACGCCCTGATCTTCGAGCATGTCCAGCAGTTGCTGGCGGTCGACCTGCAGCTGCTGTTCGGCGATGACTTCCGAGGTGCCAACCATGGCCTGGGCGGCCGGCATCTGAACCACCACCAGCAGATGGAAGGCCGCCAGGACGGCGGCCAGATGACGCATGAACCGTTGGGCGATCATGTTCGCTGACTCCTTGAGGGCGGGAACCCCTGGTAGACCATGGAGCCCCGGCGCCGTTCGGCCTGTACTCCAGGCGAGGCGCCGAGGCCTCTCAGGATGTGCGCAACCTCGCAATAACCCAGGCGGTCACCTGGCGAGCCAGTTCATCGCTGGCCCGGCCCAGCGCCGCCACCGCTGCCTCGACGGAGCGGCCATCCGCCGCCACTTCGCCCTGGAACTTCTGGCTTGCCAGCACCAGGCGCTTGCCGCCTCCCAGCAGCGTCGCCTGCATGCGCACCACAGCCACTGGCTGGTCTTGGCGGTATTCGATCTGGAATGCCTGCAGCTCGCCCGCCAGCTCGAACCCCGCCAGCGCCCTCATCTGGTCACTCACCACCGCATCAAACGCCTCGCTGGCGCGCAGCTGCTCCATCAACCGGTCACGCAGCAGAATCGGCGCATGATTGCTCCAGCGCACCCCTGGGTAGGCACTGAGCCGCTCCGGTTCGGGTGCCACCAGGATGCGCGTGCCGTCGATCAGGGGCGAGGCCTGTGGCCGGCTGACGCGCAGCGTGTCCTTCAGGGGCGCCGCGGGGACCGGGACGTCCGTGTGGGTCAGGTGCGGCAACTGGTAGACCCGCAGCTCCTCGCTTTCGGGGAGGATGGAGCAGCTGGCCAGCAGGCCGAAGAACACGGGCAGGAGCATCTTCATGGGCGAAATTCCTCCAGGGTGTCGCGTTGCAGCAGGTAACCGGCGGGGTTCTGCTCCAGCCGGCGGCTGAAGGTACGCAGCGAATCCAGCGATTCGCCCAGGTCCTGCAGCATGGGCCCGAGTCCAGCCAGCCCCTGCATGCCGCTTTCCAGCGAATCGCGGTTGTCGACCAGCAGGTTCTCCACCTCGCGGCTGCTGCGCTGCAGGGAGTTCATGGTCGCGAGGGCCTGGCGCAGAATCTGCCGGCCTTCCTGGTCGAGCAGGCCGTCGAGACTGCGCAGCACCCCGCTCGCGTGGTTCAACGAGGCATTCAGGCGGGTCATGGCCTGGTCGAGTCCCCCGCTCTGGTCGGCCAGGTTGCCGGTCGCCTGCTCGATGTTGACGACGATCTGGCCGAAGCGGGTGATGTTGGCCTCGGAGAACATCCGGTTGGCCTGGTCCAGCAGCCGGGTGATGCTGGTGATCAGATCCTCGCCGCCGGACATCAGCTTGGCGATCGGCGAGGGGTCGGCGACGATAACCGCCGGCTGGTCGGGGCGAGTGCGCAACGGCGGGCTTTCGGGCGTGCCGCCCAGCAGCTGGATGATCGCCGTGCCGGTGACGCCGGTAATCGACAGGCGCGCGCGGGTGTCCTGCTTGATCGGCGAGCCGGCCGCCACGCGAATGCGCGCCCGCACCTTGCGCGGATCATCCGGGTCGAGCCACAGAGCCACCACATCGCCAATGCGGATGCCGTTGTATTCCACAGCGCTGCCCTTGGACAGCCCGGTCACGGTCTCCTCGAACACCACCTCATACTCGCCGAACGAGCGATCCGACTGGCTCTTGGCCAGCCAGAGTGCGAACAGCAGGCCGCCGATCACCAGCAGGACGGTGAACAGACCGATCAGGACATGATGCGCTCGGGTTTCCATCAGCGACTCCCTGCCGCCTGCCGGGCGGCCTGAGCGGCCGCGCGCCCGCGCGGCCCGTGAAAGTAATCCTGGATCCAGGGGTCATCGGTGGCGGCCACAACGTCCAGGCGATCCGCCACCAACACCTTGCGATTGGCCAGCACGGCCACCCGGTCGCAGATCGCATACAGCGTGTCCAGATCGTGGGTGACCAGGAACACACTCAGCCCCAGCGCATCGCGCAGCGTGGCGATCAGCGTATCGAAGGCGGCCGCGCCCACCGGATCGAGACCCGCAGTGGGCTCGTCCAGAAAAAGGATCTCCGGGTCCAGGGCCAGTGCCCGGGCCAGCGCGGCGCGCTTGACCATGCCGCCGGAGAGTTCGGCCGGATACTTGTCCGCGGCGTTCAGCGGCAGCCCGGCCAGAGTCAGCTTGAGCCGCGCCAGGCGCTCCGCCTCGGGACGCTTCAGCCCGCTGTGCTCGATCAACGGCAGGGCGGTGTTTTCCAGCACCGTCAGCGAGGTGAACAGCGCGCCGCGCTGGTACAGCACGCCCAGGCGCCGCTCCAGGCGGGAACGCGCCTCCGGCGATTGCCGTTCCAGCTGTTCGCCCAGTACGCGGATGTCGCCGGCATTGGGCCGGCGCAAGCCGACGATGCTGCGTAGCAACACCGACTTGCCGGTTCCCGAACCGCCTACCACACCCAGCACCTCGCCACGGTACAGGTCCAGATCCAGGTCCTCATGCACCGTCTGGCTGCCGAAGCGGTTGACCAAGCCGCGCACCTCGATAACCGTAGCCCGCATCACCAGCCCATCTCCATGAGAAACAGCGCCGCCAGGGCATCCACCAGGATGACCATGAAGATCGACTGCACCACGCTGGAGGTGGTGTGTTCGCCCACCGACTGGGCGCTGCCGCTCACCCGGAAGCCCTCCAGGCAGCCGATCACCGCGATGAGGAAGGCGAAGATCGGCGCCTTGGCCATACCCACCAGGAAATGCCGCACGTCTACACCGTTCTGGATGATGCTCAGGTACAGGCTGGGCGGGATGTCCAGCGACAGCATGCACACGACGGCGCCACCCAGCATGCCGCTGAGCATGGCGATGAAGGTCAGTAACGGCAGCGCGATCAGCAGGGCGAACACCCGGGGCAACACCAGCAATTCCAGCGGGTCCAGCCCGAGTGTGCGGATGGCGTCCAGCTCCTCGTTGGCCTTCATGGAGCCGATCTGCGCGGTGAACGCACTGGCTGTGCGTCCGGCCAGCAGGATGGCGGTCAGCAGCACGCCGAATTCGCGCAGAAAGGAATAGGCCACCAGGTCGACGGTGTACTGGGTGGCACCGAAGTCGGCCAGCACGGTGGCGCCCAGGAAGGCGACCACGGCTCCAACCATGAAGGTCAGAAGGGCGACGATGGGCACCGCATCCAGGCCGGACTGTTCCAGGTGCGCGACCAGCGATGTCATGCGCCAGCGGCGCGGCCGCAACAGCACGCTGGCCATGGTGGTCAGCACCAGGCCGATGAAGCCGAGCAGGCCGACCGCATGCCGCAACAGCGCTTCCACCGCCCGGCCTATCTGCTCGAGCAGCTCCAGCAGCGTCGAGCGCCTCGGCGGCACTTCGCCAGGCGCCGCGCCCTGCAGGGCGCGGGCCACGGTGCGTAATAGCGCCCGTCGCTCCTCGGACAAGCCCTCGGCACGGTCCGCCAGCTCCAGCAGGCGATCAGCACCGAACAGTTCGGCGAGTAGCGCGGCGCCGGCGGTATCCAGCCCTTGCAGTTCACTCATGTCGACCTGGCGCGCGCGGGTCGAAGCCTCCTTCCAGCGCGCCAGTCCCGCCTGCAGCCGCGCATAGTGCGCGAGCGTCCAGGCACCGCCCAGTCGCAACGAGGCGGTGTCTTCGTCGTAGCGGATATCGGCGCGCGGGATCATGTGGCCAGCTTAGCAACTGCTGGCTGGCCTGCCGGCGGACCTGTCGCGCCAGGCACAACGGCGCTGATCAGGCCGCCACCCCTGAATCCCAGGGGCTTTGATACAGATCAAAGAGCCCCCCTGCCCCCCCACCTAGACTCAGCGCCACTCAAGAACTCGCTGGGACGTCCGATGCTCGACGCCATTCGCTGGGATCCCGAACTGATTCGCCGCTACGACCAGGCTGGCCCACGCTATCCGTCGTACCCCACGGCCTCGCAGTTTCATTCCGGCATTGGCTCGTTCGACCTGCTGCATGCCTTGCGCACCAGCCGCCGGGAAAACCGCCCGCTCTCGCTGTACCTGCACATCCCCTTTTGTGCCAACGCCTGCTACTACTGCCCGCGCACCAAGGTGGTCACCAAGGACCGCAGCTGTTCGCAACCCTATCTGAAGCACCTGGAGCGGGAAATCGCGCTGCTTGGCTGCCACCTCGGCGCGAACCAGCAGGTGGAGCAGCTGCACATCGGCGGCGGCACACCCACCTTCCTCAACCACACCGAGCTACGCCAGCTGATGAAGACCCTGCGCGGGCACTTTCATCTGCTGGAGGACGACTCCTCCGGTGACTACAGCATCGAGATCGACCCCCGCGAGGCGGACTGGTCGACCATGGGCCTGTTGCGCGAGCTGGGCTTCAACCGGGTCAGCCTCGGCGTGCAGGCCCTGGACCCGGACGTGCAGCGGGCCGTCAACCGCCTGCAGACCCTGGAGCAGACCCGGACCATCGTCGACGCCGCCCGCACCCTGCAGTACCGCTCGATCAACATCGACCTGATCTATGGCCTGCCCAGGCAGAACACCGCACGCTTCTCCAGCACGGTGAACGCCATCCTCGACATGCAGCCCGAGCGCATCTCGCTGTACAACTACGCTCACCGTCCGGATCGTTTCCCCGGACAGCGGCGTATCCAGACACAGGACCTGCCCAGCCCGGACGAGAAGCTGGAGATGCTGCACAACGCCATCGAGCAACTGACAGCCGCAGGCTATCGTTACGTCGGCCTGGATCATTTCGCCCTGCCCGACGACGAGCTGGCCATGGCGCAGGAGGACGGCTTCCTGCAACGCAATTTCCAGGGCTACACGACCCATGGCCACTGCGATGTGATCGGCCTGGGGGTGTCCGCCATCAGCCAGGTAGGTTCGCTGTACTGCCAGAACGACAGCGATCTGGCCGGCTATCAGCACAGCCTGGCCAACGACCAGTTGGCCACCGTGCGCGGACTGCACTGCAACGCTGACGACCTGCTGCGCCGCGACATCATCCAGCGGCTGATCTGCCATTTCGAACTGGACTTCGCCAGCCTCGAGCAAGCCCACGACATCCGCATGCCGGAGTACTTCGCGGACATCTGGCCGCGACTGCAGGCCATGCACCAGGACGGCCTGCTGGCGCTTGAACCGCAGGGCATCCAGATCCTGCCGGCCGGACGGCTGCTGGTGCGCTCGGTGTGCATGCTGTTCGACCGCTATCTGGAGCCGACACTGGCCTGCGGCCATTAGTCACAAACTGCTCCTCAACCCCCGAACCAGAGCGCTGCACCGCCAGCGGTCGAATTCGGTCGGGTGCGTTTTCCGGCTGGTCCTGCCGGTTTTCCTGGGGTAACCTTGCGGCCATCGTGAATCCCCCCTTCTCTCAGGAAGAGCCATGTCCGAGACCAACAAGCTTCGTGCGCCCCATCAGGCGCATTGCAAGGATTGCAGTCTGGCTCCGTTGTGCCTGCCCCTTTCCCTCAACATGGAAGACCTCCATGCGCTGGACGAGATCGTCAAGCGCGGACGTCCGTTGAAGAAGGGTGAGTTCCTGTTCCGCCAGGGCGATGCCTTCGGCTCGGTATTCGCGGTGCGTTCCGGCAGCCTGAAGACCTTCAGCGTGACCGACCTGGGCCAGGAGCAGATCACCGGCTTCCACCTGCCCAGCGAACTGGTCGGCCTTTCCGGAATGGACACCGAGCTCTACCCGGTGTCGGCACAGGCGCTGGAAACCACCTCGGTGTGCGAGATTCCCTTCGAGCGACTCGATGAGTTGTCCGTGCAGCTGCCGCAGCTGCGTCGCCAGCTGATGCGGGTCATGAGCCGGGAGATTCGCGACGATCAGCAGATGATGTTGCTGCTTTCCAAGAAGACCGCCGACGAACGTATCGCTACCTTCCTGGTCAACCTGTCCGCCCGTTTTCGCGCCCGCGGCTATTCGGCCAACCAGTTCCGCCTCGCCATGTCGCGCAACGAGATCGGCAATCATCTGGGGTTGGCCGTGGAGACGGTGTCGCGCGTGTTCACCCGTTTCCAGCAGAACGAAATGATTGATGCCGAGGGCAAGGAAGTGATCATCCTCAAGCCCATCGAACTCTGTGCCCTGGCCGGTGGCAGCCTGGAACTCTGATCCCGGCGCCCTCCTCATCGCTAGGCCGTGCGCGATATACTTCGCGCACCGTTCACCTGGACACGACCCGATGATTTTCGACGAATTCGCCCTCAAATCCCTGATCCGCCCGGTGCCCGATTTCCCCAAGCCCGGCGTGGTCTTTCGCGACATCACCCCGCTGTTCCAGTCGCCGCGCGCACTACGCATGATGGTTGACAGTTTCATCCAGCGTTACGTGGAGAACGAATTCACCCATATCGGCGCCCTGGATGCGCGCGGTTTCCTGCTCGGCCCCATCCTCGCCTACGAGCTGAACAAGCCGCTGATCCTGTTCCGCAAGAAGGGCAAGCTGCCCTGCGACCTTCTGGAAGAAACCTACCAGACCGAATACGGCGATGCCGTCATCGAAGTACAGGCCGACAGCCTGTGCGAGGGCGACTCCGTGGTGCTGATCGATGACCTGATCGCCACCGGTGGCACCCTGCTGGCCGCCGCCAACCTGACCCGCCGCATGGGTGCGCGCGTGCACGAGGCGGCCGCGATCGTCGACCTGCCCGAGCTGGGCGGTTCGCGACGCCTGCAGGAAATCGGCATCCCCGTGTTCACGCTGACCGCCTTCGCCCTCGACGATCGCTGATCGCCGTTCGCAGCCGCCAACCCTTGGTTGGCGGCGAATCCTCCGCATCCCGGCCTCAAATAGGTGGCCCGGCCCTGAATGCATCGGCGCCCGGCCTGCCTATTTGCATTGCCGTACCGAGGATTCGCTCATGACTGCCCTACAGCCCCTTCGCATCACCCCGCACTTCCCGGTTCGCCGCATGGACTTCAGCTTTGGTCGCACGCCTCGCTACTGGTGGAGCGGCGATCCGTTCATGACCCATTTCATGAACAACCTGTCCTCGCTGTTTCCGTATGGCGAGAAATTTTTCGTCGACAGCGTGCGCGCGGTGCGCGACCAGGTGCGCGACCGCCAGCTACAAAAGGACATCAGCGCCTTTATCGGCCAGGAGGCGATGCACTCCAAGGAACACGCGGCGTACAACGAGTACGCCGCCGAGCACGGCATCGACCTGCACCGGCTGGAGCTGCGCATCAAGGTCCTGATGAAGTGGGTGACCCGCCTGACCTCGAAGAAGATGCAGGTGGCCGTGACCTGCGCCCTGGAGCACTTCACCGCCAGCATGGCCGAGCAGTTGCTGCGCCGCGAGGACATCAGCCTGCAGATGACCGACCCGCGTATGTACCGCCTGTGGCTGTGGCATGCCATCGAGGAGAACGAGCACAAGTCGGTGGCCTACGACGTCTACCAAGCCATCGGCGGCGGCTATCTGCTGCGCACCAGCGCCATGCTGGTCACCACAGTACTCTTCCTCGGCGTGATCGCTTGGTTCCAGCTGCACCTGATGCGCAAGGACGGCCAGCTGTTCAACTGGAAGACCTGGAAATACGGCCTGAAGACCCTGTTCAGCCTGCGTCACGGCTACGTGCCGGGCCTGCTGCGCCCCTACCTGGACTATTTTCGTCCCGGGTTCCACCCCAGCCAGCACCAGACCCGCGAACTGGAGAAGCGCTGGAAGCAAGCACTGGCCTTCGCCGGTTGAACGTCAGGGGCCGGGGCTTCCCGGCCCTCCAGCCGCGCGGATGCCCTGGCGCAACGCCAGGGCACCCGCCAGCAGGGTGATGATCAGCTCCTCGGCCTCGCCGCGCACGGCAGCCTGACGCTCGGGCTGTTCCAGGTAATCCTGGGCCAACACGAACAGGTGTCGGGTGATGGTCGAGGCCATGCGCAGCAGGGTTTCCTCATCGACACCGGGCACCAGCCCGAACTCCGCAATGTCCTCAGCCATGTCCTGGGCAAAATCGGCCATCAGCTCGCGCAAGGCCTTGCGCAACATTGGCGAAGCGCCGTGCAGCTCGCGCATACCGACGATGAAGCCATCCGGGTTCTGCTCTACGAAATCGAAGAACAGCTGCACGGTTTCCCGGCACACTTGCCGTCCTCGGGTGAGATCAGCCCCCAGCAGCTGCTCGCCACGCGCCTGCTGCAAGGTGCGCTGGGCCGCCTCGCGCCGCAGCTCGCGCAACGGCCTGCGCAGCTGTGTGCCGATCTGCGTGATCAGCACCAGCCCCAGCTCCTCGATGCTGCCGAAATGGCGATAGAACGTGTTGGGGTTTAGACCCGCCTCGCGCGCCAGCTCCCGCAGGCCGAGACTGCTCAGGCTATGGGTCCTGGCCATCAGACGCAGCGCTGCATCCAGCAGCAGCCGCTTACCCTGGGCCAGCGGGGTTTCCATCAGCGTCATGTCGTGTCCTTGTCAGCCAATCCACCCAACGGAGGTTAGGGCGGGAACCGGGTAGACAAATGTCTACCGCCCGATAGAGTTTCCCATGAACCGTTGCCGATGCCCCCCTACCCATCGCATGGCAATGGCTCACGCCGGTCGAACAATCATAAGAAGGAATCCTGGCCCATGACTGCCGCTACGCCCCTGTCGCCCAGCGCGATACCCCATTGCAAGATCGCCATCCTCGGTACCGGCTTCTCCGGACTGGGCATGGCCATTCGCCTCAAGCAGGCGGGCGAGAACGATTTTCTGCTGCTTGAAAAGGAGGCAGGCGTTGGCGGCACCTGGCGCGTCAATCACTACCCCGGTTGCGCCTGCGACGTGCAATCGCACCTGTATTCCTTTTCCTTCGCGCCGAATCCCGAATGGTCGCGCATGTTCGCCCCGCAGCCGGAAATCAAGCGCTACCTGGAGGACTGCTGGGAGCGCTTCGGCCTGGCGCCGCATACCCAGCTCAACACCGAACTCTGTCGTCTGAGCTGGAACGAAAGCAGCCAGCACTGGCTGATCGAGACCCGGGACGGCAAGCAGTTCAGCGCCCGCTTCGTGGTGTCCGGCATGGGTGGACTGTCTACCCCGGCCTTCCCCAGCATCAAGGGCCTGAAGACGTTCAAGGGCAAGCTGTTCCATTCCCAGCAGTGGGACCACGACTATGACCTGAGCGGCAAGCGCGTGGCGGTGATCGGCACGGGCGCCTCGGCCATCCAGTTCGTGCCGCAGATCCAGCCCAGGGTCGACCAGCTCGACCTGTATCAGCGCACCCCGCCGTGGATCATGCCCAAACCCGACCGTACCATCAGCGAGCGCGAGCGCCGCCTGTTCCGCCGTCACCCTGCCCTGCAGAAACTCTGGCGTGGCGGCATTTACAGCTTCCTGGAGGCCCGTGTACTGGGCTTCGCCATCAGTCCGCAGATCCTGCGCCTCGCCAGCCTGGTGGCGCGCCATCACCTGCGCAAGCAGATCCGCGACCCCGAACTGCGCCGCAAGCTGACGCCCGATTACGTAATGGGCTGCAAGCGGGTACTGATCTCCAACGACTACTATCTGGCACTTACCCAGCCGAACGTGTCGCTGATCACCGACGGCGTCGCCGAGGTTCGCGCCCACAGCATCGTCACTCAGGATGGCCAGGAGCGCACGGTGGACGCCATCATCCTGGGCACCGGCTTCACCCCCGCCGACCCCATCCCGCGCGGGCTGATCAGCGGCCGCAACGGTGTCGACCTGGTGGACAGCTGGCCGCGCGGCCCGGAGGCCTACAAGGGCACCACCACCGCCGGCTTCCCCAACCTGTTCTTCCTCATGGGACCGAACACCGGCCTGGGGCACAGCTCGATGGTGTACATGATCGAGTCACAAATCCAGTACGTAATGAGTGCGCTGCAGCTGCTCGATGAACGCGCCCTTGATACCGTCGAGGTCAAGCGCGAGGCCCAGGAACGCTTCAACCGCAAGATCGACCAGACCTCCGCCCGCACCGTGTGGCAGTCGGGCGGCTGCGCCAGCTGGTACCTGCATCCGCAGAGCGGTCGCAACTGCACCGTCTGGCCCGGCTTCACCTGGCGCTTCCGGCAGATCACCCGGCATTTTGATCCGGCGGCCTATCACTTCAGCCGCCAGCCCGCCGCCGAGGAAGTATTGGAGACGGAGCCGGAGCAACAGGAGGCGCGCGCATGAAGAGCTTCCACGACAAGGTGGCCGCCATCACCGGTGCCGGCTCCGGGATAGGCCGCGCCCTGGCGCTGAACCTGGCGCGACAGGGCTGCGAGCTGGCACTGAGCGACATCAACGAGCAAGGGTTGGCGGAAACCGTGGAACAGGCGCGCCGCTTCGAGGTGAAGGTCAGTCATCAGCGGGTGGACGTGGCCGATTTCGAGGCCGTGCGGCACTGGGCCGACCAGGTGATGATCGACCACGGTCGGGTGAACCTGATCATCAACAACGCCGGCGTCGCACAGGGCGGAAGCGTGGAAGGCAATGCGCTGGACGACTATCACTGGATCATGGATATCAACTTCTGGGGGGTCGTCCACGGCACCAAGGCGTTTCTACCCTACCTGAAGGCCAGCGGCGCCGGGCACATCGTCAATGTCTCCAGCGTGTTCGGCCTGTTCGCCCAACCCGGCATGAGCGCCTACAACGCCACCAAGTATGCGGTGCGCGGCTTTACCGAATCGCTGCGCCAGGAGCTGGATATCGCCGATTGCGGCGTCTCCGCCAGTTGCGTGCATCCGGGTGGCATCCGTACCAACATCGCACTCAGCGCACGCATGAACGACAGCCTGGTAACGGTGACCGGCCAGGACGCCAACCAGTCACGGCAGCAGTTCAACGACCTGCTGCTGCGCACCAGCCCGGAAAAGGCTGCGGCGGTGATCCTGCGCGGCGTGCAGCGCAACCAGCGACGTATCCTGATCGGCCTCGACGCCCGGGGCGTGGACCTGATGATGCGCGGCATGCCGGCGCTGTATCAGCGTATGGTGGTGCTGAGCATGCGGCTGGCGGCGCGCTTTGCGCCCAAGAACTCCGGCAAGACCGAGCTGGCGGAGTGACTCCCTGCTGAGCCTTTGGCCGCGTCTTCCGGCGCGGCCTTTTTTAACCAGCGGATCACAGGCCCATCTGCTTGCTGATGATCTCGTTCATGATTTCCCGCGTGCCGCCGCCGATCGACAGAATGCGGTTGTCGCGGTACAGGCGTTCGACACGGCTCTCGCGCATGAAACCCATGCCGCCGAGGATCTGGGTGGCGTCGTAGACGATGCGGTCAGACACGTCGGTGGCGAAGTTCTTGGCCATGGAGATCTCCTTGACCACGCTCTTGCCGACCGCCATCTTCGCCGCCTGGCGATAGGTGAACTCGCGGGACACTTCCAGCTGGGTGGCCATTTCCGCCAGACGATGCTTGATCACCTGGAACTTGCTGATCGGCTTGCCGAACGCCTTGCGGTCGCGGGCCCAGGCCAGGGCGTCCTCAAGGGCCATCTGCGCGGTCATGTTGGCCATCAGCGCCAGGGCCAGACGCTCGCTCTGGAAGTTGGCCATGATGCCGGCGAAGCCCATGTTCTCGGCACCGATAAGGTTCTCCACCGGCACCCGGCAATCATCGAAGAACAGCTCGGCGGTGTCCGAACACCACCAGCCCATTTTCTTGAGCTTGCGGCCGACACTGAAACCCCCAGTGCCCTTCTCGACCAGCAGCAGGCTGACGCCGCCGAAGCCTTCGCCACCGGTACGTACCGCCACGGTGTAGTAGTCGGCGCGCACACCGCTGGTGATGAAGGTCTTGCTACCGGTGACACGGTAGTGATCGCCCTCACGTACCGCACGGGTCTGCAGGTTGGCCACGTCGGAGCCACCGCCGGGCTCGGTGATGGCCAGGGCGATGATCTTGTCGCCGGCCAGCACTTCCGGCACCACGCGGTCGCGAATCGCCGGCCTGGCCCACTTGAGGACCGGAGGCAGGCCGATGTCCAGCGAGCAGAGACTGGACACCAGGCCGGTAGAGCCGCAACGAATCAGCTCTTCGCTGGCCGCGATCTTGGCGAACAGGTCGCCCTCGTGGCTGCCGCCGAACGGCTCGGGGAAGCCGATGCCGAGGATGCCGGCGTCGCCGGCCTTCTTGTACAGCTCACGGGGAAATTCCTCGGCTTCCTCCCAGTCGTCGATATGCGGCAGGATCTCGCGCTCGACGAAGCGGCGCACCGAGTCGCGGACCAGTTGATGGGATTCGTCGAAGTATTCCTGGAATGCGGCCATGGATCGGCTCCGGATTTGTTCTTGTGGACGGAACCTTACCAAGCGCTTGCTTGGTTTTCAACCGGCATCCATGTCTTCCACGGCCGGTGGTCTGGAAACCCGCGTTGCGCGTCGGGCCCGTCGCTTGCGCCACCAGACCAGCGTGCCGGTGACGCACAGCACCGCGATCGCCACGCCCAGCACGGCAATCAGCACTCGTCCGGGGAAACCGAGGATGCGTCCGCCGTGGATTGGCAGCTGCAGGCGGAAGAAGCGTTCGCCCAGCGTGCCCTGCCCGGGAATTTCGCTGCCCAGCAAGCGGCCGTCACTGCCATGGAAGAACACCCAGGCATTGCCCTGGTCGCTGTCATGGGCACCAAACCCGGCGCCATAGAAGTTGTACTCGAAGCTGTAGTAGAGCTCGGTCATGGGCTCGTCGAGGCCCAGTTGGCCAGCATGACGGAGCGCATGCCGATAGGCCTCGTCATAGCCGTAGGCGGTAGTGCCCAGCTCCTCGCCGGCTAGCTGGCTGCGTGCGTGGTAGACACTGGGCGGCACCGGCGAGACCAACGAGACCACCGGCTTGAAGACCTGCTCGGGCAGGTTCATCGCCACGCTGCTGATCGCCACCGGCAGCAGCAGCAACCACAGCCATAAGCCCCCTGCGCGGTGCACATCGTAGTTGAGGCGTTGCGGCTTGACCTTCCAGGCCACCGCCCATTTGGCGAAGAACGGGCGCCCGCGCGGGAAGGTCAGTACCAGCGCCACGATGCTGTCCACCACCCAGAGAATCGCCACGAGGCCCATCAGCCACAGACCCCAGTTGCCCGGCAGCGCCAGGTTGTAGTGGAACTCCAGCAGGAAGGGCACCAGGTTCTGCCGGGAGAAGCAGCACTCGCCCCAGTGGCGGTACCCCACCTCCTCGCCCGTCACCGCGTCCAGGTAGCGGACCACCGGTTTTTCCGCATAGGGCTGGCCGCTTTGCGGGTCGTTGCGCGGGACCAGGGCCAGCAAGGCGGCATGTCCCGGTTCCTGGGGAAACTCCATGTACCACACCTGCATGCGCGGGTAGGCCTGCTCAACCCGCGCCACCAGGCGTTCGGGTGGCAACACCTCGCCCACGCCGGACGTGTGGTAGAAGCCGGGGTTCAGCCATTCATCGAGCTCATGATGGAAGGCCAGGACACTGCCGGTAAGACCGGCCAGCGCCAGGAACAGGGCGGTGGCCAGACCGAGATAACGGTGCAGTCGGACTAGAATCGCGCGCATCGGTTTTCCTGCGGGTAGGTACGAAGGCCGTCCGCCTGACGGTGGACGGCCTGATGAGCGGGTCAGAAGTCGTAGCTGAAGGTGGCCATGACGTTGCGCTCCTCGCCGTAGTAGCACTGCAGCAGGCTGTTGCAGGCCGACACGTAGGTCTCATCGGTGAGGTTGTTGAGGTTCAGGCGCAGCGCCACACCGGCCAGGCCGACCTGCGTCAGGTCATAGCTCAGCGACGCATCGAACAGGGTGTAGGACGGCAGCCGCAGGCTGTTCTCCGCATCCGCCCAGCTGTGGCCGAAGTAACGCGCCCCCGCGCCCAGCTGCAGGCCCCCGCGGAAGCGGTAATCGGCCCACAGGGCGGCCATGTGACGCGCCACCGCGTTCGGCGTATTGCCACGGTTGTTCACCCCGGCGGCACCGACGAAGTCCTTGGAGTACTCGACATCCAGGTAGGTGTAGCTGGCCAGCACGCTGGCGTTCTCCAGCGGCTGGAAGCGCGCCTCCAGCTCCACGCCCCGGGAGGTGATTTCGCCCACCGCGCGGAAGAAGTTCTCGCTGGAATCCTTACTGGCCAGGTTGGTCTGCCGCAGCTCGAAGACCGACAGGGTGTAGAGGTCGTCACGGCCCTGTGGCTGGTACTTCAGACCGGCTTCGCCCTGCTTGCCCTTGGTGGGTTCCAGCAGGCTGATGTCGTAGGTCGAGCCGTTGTAGTTGTAGGCCGCCGTGGTATTGGGATTGAAGGACTCCGCGTAGCTGACGTAGGGCGACAGGCCGTTGTCGAAGGCATAGAGCACACCGACCCGTCCGGTCAGCTGCTCCTGCGTGGCGTTGTCGGCCTGATCCCCGTACAGCGACTCGGTCTGCTCGAAGCCGACATCCACCCAGTCGTGGCGCACCCCCAGGGAGAAACGCCAGTTGTTCAGGGCCAGCAGGTCCTGCACATACAGGCCGGTCTGTTCCAGGCGTCGGCTTTCATCGTACTGGTGGTAGAAGCTGTAGCTGGCCACCGGACGGGACGCGGCGTAGGGATTCACGGGGCTCACCGTACCGCCTTCGTAGCTGACCTTGGCCTTGCGGCGCTGGTAGTCGAGGCCGGCGACCAGGGTGTGACTGAGCCGCCCGGTGTCGAATTCGAACTGCAGCTGGTTGTCGATCGTCCAGGCATGCAGCGCTTCCTCGGCCCCGGTGTAGGCGCGGTAGAGATCCCCCGGAGCGCCGTAGCCGTAGTCGTCCAGGGTGTAGCCGTACTGGTAGACCTGGTCGGAATCCACTTGCGCGTCCAGATACTGGAAGTTCTGTCGCGCCGAAACCACCTCGTTGACACGGTGCTCGAGCTGGTAGCCGAGCAACTGCTGATCGCGCTCGAAGCGCTCGCGGTCCTTCTCGCCTTCGAAGAAGCTGCGCGGGATGCGCTGACCCCGATAGGGGCGCACCGTGCCCTCGGCCGGCAATCCACCGTGGTAGCCACTTTCCGGGTCGCGCTGGAGCAGCGCCTGCAGGGTCAGGCGGGTCGCCTCGCCCAGCTCCAGGCTCAGCGAGGGCATCAGCGCGAAGCGTTGCTCCTCGATGTCGTCCACCTGGTTGTTGGCGTCGCGCGCCACGCCGGCCAGGCGATAGGCCAGCCGCTCCTGCTCGCCCAGCGGGCCGGTGACGTCGAATGCCAGCTGCTGATAGTCGTTGCTGCCGGCGGACAGCTGCACCTGGTTGTTGCGCGTGTATTCGGGCTTCTTGGTGGTCATCGCCACCAGCCCGCCGGGCAGGCTGCGGCCATAGAGCACCGAAGACGGCCCCTTGAGGATGTCGATCCGCTCCAGGAAGAACGGATCCACCTGCAGGCTGCTGTAGGTGCCGCTGTCGCCCATCAGCTTCAGGCCATCGAGGTAGAGGTTGTCCACCGCACCGTCGGTGATGCCGCGCAGGGCCACGTAGTCGTAACGCGTGGTTGCTCCGTACGGAGCGCTCATGAGCCCGGGGGTGTAGCGCACCGCCTGGGCGACGCTGCGGGCGCCCTGGTCGTCCATCTGCGCGCGGGTCACCACCGAGACGCTCTGCGAGGTTTCCAGCAGCGGCATGCTGGTCTTGGTTGCCACGCTGCTATGGGTCGCCTGATAGCCCGCCATGCTGCCCAGCGCGTTGCCGAGGGCGAACACCTGGGTGGCCTGCAACTCCAGTGCGCCCTGCGCTGCCTGGGCCAGCAGGGTGAAGCCGCCCTGCCCGTCGCCACGCGCCTGCAGACCGCTCCCCTCCAGCAGCACCGCCAGCCCCTGCTCCGCGGTGTAGGCGCCGTTGAGTCCCGGCGAGCGCTTGCCGGCAGTCAGTCCGGCATTCGCCGCCAGCAGAATGCCCGCTTCGCTGGCGAAACGGCTGAGCGCCGTGGACAGGGGCCCCGCCGGAATGCTGTAGCTGCGTGGCGCCTGTTGCTGGCTGCCCGGCTCGGCAGCTTGGGCCATCGCTGTCCAGCCGGGCAACAGCAGCAGGGGCGCCGCAAGCGCGGCAGCCTGAATGGCTCGGGACAGCGGCGAATAGACGAATACAGCAAGTGAACCTGTGCGGTGCATGGCATACCTCGAATCGATTGAGCGTCGAAACGCCGGGGTACTACCAAGGCCACTTCACGGAAAAAAAGGGGAACTTCAAATGAGAAATATTTTTATTATTCAGGCAGTCCGCGGCTCGATGCTGACCCACCAGGGCAGCGGACGGTGGATGCGCACCGGCAGCGTCTCGGCCAGCGCCCGCAGCACGCGTCCGGTGTCCGCCAAGGGGAAGGCTCCCACCAGGCGCAGGTCGGCCACCTGCGGTGCGCAGCCCAGATAGCCGCGCCGGTAGCGGGCCAGCTCGACCACGAAATCACCCAGGCGCATGTCGTCGGCCAGCAGCATGCCGTGGCTCCAGGCCACCTCGCGCTCCCCGCTCACACTCAGCCGCCGGCCGGGTAACGAGCCGCCGAACCGCCATCCCTGGCCCGCTTCGAGCCGCTGCGAAACCCCCTGTGGCGTCACCAGCTCGACGCTGCCGGCATAGACCGCCAGGCGGCCGATGTCCGGATCGAGGCGCAGGCTGAAGCGCGCCGTCGTGGCATTCACTGCGCCCTGGGGCGATTGCAGGAGCAGTGGCCGTGGATCGGCCGCCAGCTCCACCAGCAGTTCGCCACGGTGCAGCGTGAGGCGGCGCTGGGCGCCGGCGAAATCCACATCCAGGGCCGTGTCGGTGTTCAGCCATACCCGCGAGGCATCCGCCAGACGCTCCTCGCGCATCTCACCGACGCCCGTGCGCAGCGTCGCACCCCAGACGTTCCAGGGTGCCTGGCGCAGTCCGGCGTAGCTCAGGGCGCCACTACCACAGAGCAACGCCAGCATCTTCAGGTGCTGGCGACGGGTGAGCGAAGTGCGCAGGGCCACACCGGCAGCCTGACGGCAGGCTTCGTCGGGGAGCGTGTGAAAGGGTCGGCTGATCGCCTCGACACGCGCCCATGCCGCAGCATGCTCCGGCCGCGAATGCAGCCAGAGACGCCAGGCCTCGCGCTCCGCCGGGCTGGGGGCGTTCTGGAGGATGGCGAACCATTCCGCCGCCTGCTGCAGGGTGTTGAATGCGCTGCCGTTCGGCTCCGGGCTCGCCATGGCGTCACTCCGCGCAGCAGGTCAGGCAATGGAGCATGGCTTGCGCCATGTACTTCTTCACCATGCGCTCGCTGACGCCCAGGCGCTCGGCGATACAGGCGTAGCCCAGGCCATCGAGCTGGGACAGCAGGAAGGCCGTGCGCACCTTCTGCGGCAGGCGCGCCAGCATGGCATCCACGCGCAGCAGGGTCTCGACGACCTCCGCCTGCTCCTGGGGTGATCCGGCCACGGCTTCGGGTTGCCGGGCCAGTGCCTCCAGATAGGCGCGTTCGATGGCCTGTCGACGCCAGTGGTTGATCAGCAATCCGCGGGCGATGGTCGCCAGATAGGCGCGGGGCTCACGCAACAGGTTCAGCTCGCGCTCCCTGGCGAGGATGCGCAGGAACGTATCCTGGGCCAGATCGGCCGCCTGCTCCGAGCAGCCCAGCTGCCGACGCAGCCACAGGCGCAACCAGCCGTGGTGAGCGCTGTACAGCCGTTGCAGCTGTTCCGGATCGCATACGCTGGTCGTCATCGCCCCGCCCTGTCCCGAATGGAAAGTCGAGAATGCTAACGCTTCTCATCCATATCGGACAGCGGGAATAGCGATTTATCTGCGGGTCGTCTGGGCTCGCCAGCGATAGCGCCTCAGAGGGTCAGCGGCTTACGCCCTGCCAGCGCATGGGCCAGGGTGCCGCCATCGACCAGCTCCAGTTCGCCGCCCAGCGGCACACCGTGGGCGATGCGCGACACCACCAGGCCCTTGGGCAGCAGCAGCTGGGCGATGTAATGGGCGGTGGCCTCGCCTTCCACGGTGGGGTTGGTGGCCAGGATCACTTCGTTGAAGCCGCCCTGGGCGATGCGTTCGAGCAGCTCGGGCACGCCGATGGCTTCCGGCCCCAGGCCGTCCAGCGGCGACAGATGCCCCTTGAGCACGAAATAGCGTCCGCGAAAACCGGTCTGGTCGACGGCGAAGACGTCCAGCGGGCTCTGCACCACGCACAACAGGCTGTCGTCACGGCGCGGGTCGCTGCATTGCGGGCAGATTTCGTCTTCGCTGAGGGTGCGGCACTGGCGACAGTAGCCCACCCCTTCCATGGCCTGGCGCAGCGCCTCGGCCAGGCGCAGTCCGCCGCTGCGGTCGCGCTCCAGCAGCTGCAGGGCCATGCGTTGCGCGGTCTTCTGGCCGACGCCGGGCAGAATGCGCAGGGCGTCGATGAGCTGGCGGATCAGCGGAGTGAAACTCATGGGAACTACTGCCGGACTGCTGGAAAGACGCGGGTTATACCCGCGCCCGCCAGCAGGCGTCAATCAGGCCCGCTGCGCCTGTTCCAGGGCTTCCAGCACACGGCGGGCGGCCAGTTCGCTGGACGCCGGGTTCTGTCCGGTAATCAGGTTGTGGTCGCGGATCACGAACGGCGCAAAGCTCTCGCCCACCTCCACCATGGCACCCAGTTCGCGCAGCGTGCTTTCCAGCAGGAACGGCACGGCCTGCTCCAGGCCCATGGCCATTTCCTCTGCGTCGCTGAAGGCCGTCAGTTGGCGACCCTCGATCAGCGGCAAACCATCCTGCCGCTCTGCCCCAACGAAGGCCGATGGCCCGTGACAGACCGCGGCCCAGATCTTCTTCTGGGCATCGAATTCGGCCAGCAGGCGCCCCAGCACCGGATGCCCGGGCAGATCGAACACGGTGCCATGGCCGCCAGGCAGGAAGATGGCGTCGGAATCGCGCGCACTCAGCCGGGTGTCCAGCACCTCGGTGTCGCGCAGGACGTCACGGGCGCGCTGCCATTCCGGGCGCTCGTCTTCGACGCTGCGTGGATCCAGGGGCGTGGCGCCGCCTTGCGGGCTGGCCACGCGTACCCGGCAGCCGGCGTCGAGGAATATCTGGTAGGGAATGGCAAATTCCTCCAGCCACAGGCCGGTGGGTTCGCCATTGAGCAGGCGGTCAGCGCTGGTGACCACCATCAGGATGTGCCGGCTCATCGTCCGTCTCCGCCATTCAGGGTGTGAAGGCAAGACCACGGCGCGGCACGGAGGTTCGCATCGGCACCGCGAAACCGGTGCCGTGCCATGCCTCGTCAGAAGGGCATCTTGAAGCCGGGCGGCAGCTGCATGCCGGCGGTCATGCCGGCCATCTTGTCCTGGCTGTTCTTCTCGATCTTGCGCACGGCGTCGTTGACGGCGGCGGCGATCAGGTCCTCGAGGATGTCCTTGTCTTCCTGCATCAGGCTGTCGTCGAGGCTGACGCGCTTGACGTCATGGCGACCGTTCATCACCACGCTGACCAGCCCGGCGCCGGCCTGGCCGGTCACCTCGGCGTTGGCCAGCTCTTCCTGCATCTTCTGCATCTTTTCCTGCATCTGCTGGGCCTGCTTCATCAGGCCTGCCATGCCACCTTTCATCATGATGGGTTCCTCAGGTGTTCAAGGGTTCGATGGAGTCCGGGCGAATCATCGCGCCGAACTGTTGGATCATTTCGCGCACCAGCGGGTCGTCATGGATCGACTGCTCGGCCTGGCGCTGACGCTCGGCACGCCCGCGCGCAGCGGCCTGGGCGGGAGTTTCCTGCTCGGGGCGGACGATCTCCACCTCGAGCTGTACGCTGCGGCCCAGGTAGTGATTGAGCGCCTCGTTCATGCGGCGCAGCTGGGCGGCATTGAACAGCGCACTCTGGGTCGGCTCCAGGTGCAGGCGCCAGGTATCTCCGGCCGCCACCAACGAGCAGTTGGCGGCGATGCTGGCAGTCAGGCCGGCCAACCCCAGGCGCGGATAGATATCCAGCCACTCGGCCGCCAGGCCGGTAGCCGGCTGCGCGGCGGGCAACTGATCCTCGGCAGGCGCCGTTGTCTCGTCAGCATCCGCGTAGTCGTAGCTGGCCAGGGAATCGTAGTAATCATCGGCAGGGGGCGGCGGTTCGTCATCGTCCCGGCCGTCATCGACCTCGGTACTGATATCCGGCGCCGCCGCGCCCTGCTCAGCCACTGGTGCGGGCGTCGGCTCGCTCACCACCGAAGCCGGCGCATCCTCCCAGGGGAGGTCAATGGGCTCTTTCGCTACCGGCGCAGCGGGCGGCTCGGTCGCAACCGGCGCGGGTTCTACCACCACACTTGCCGCTGCGGCCTGCGGAGCCGGAGCCGGAGCCGCCACAGGCTCGGGGCGTGCCGGCGGCGCGGCAACGGGTGCAGGCGCAGCCGCCACAGGAGCCGCGCCGGCCACGCTTGCCGTGTCGGGATCAGCCGTGGCCGGGCTGATCCCCGTCGGCTTTAAAGGGGGGCGCGGCCCGCCTTCGGCGTCAGCCGGACGGAAGGCCAGCATGCGCAGCAGGACCATCTCGAAACCGCTGCGCGGATCCGGGGCCAGCGGCAGGTCGCGGCGGCCGATCAGACCCATCTGGTAATAGAACTGCACATCCTCGGCCGGCAGCGCGCCGGCCAGCTCCAGCACGCGCTCGCGGTCGCCCTGGCCGTTGTCCACGGCATCCGGCAACACCTGGGCGATGGCCACGCGGTGCAGCACGTTGAGCATTTCCGCCAGCACGCCGTTCCAGTCCGGCCCCTGCTCAGCCAGGTGGCGCACGGCGTCCATCAACGCCCGGGCGTCGCCCTCGATCAGCGCATGCAGCACGCCATAGACCTGGCCGTGATCAAGAGTGCCGAGCATGCTGCGCACATCCGCGGCCAGCACCTTGCCCTCGCCAAAGGCGATCGCCTGGTCGGTGAGGCTCATGGCATCGCGCATCGAGCCATCGGCGGCGCGGCCGAGCAGCCACAGGGCGTCCGGTTCGAAGGGCACGTTCTCGGCGGTCAGCACATGGGTCAGATGCTCGACCACGCGCTCCGGCGGCATGTTCTTCAGGGAGAACTGCAGGCAGCGCGACAGGATGGTGACCGGCAGCTTCTGCGGATCGGTGGTGGCCAGCAGGAACTTGACGTGCGGCGGCGGCTCTTCGAGGGTCTTGAGCAGGGCGTTGAACGAGTGCGTGGACAGCATGTGCACTTCGTCGATCAAGTAGACCTTGTAACGCCCGCGGGTCGGCGCGTACTGCACGTTCTCCAGCAGCTCGCGGGTATCTTCCACCTTGGTGCGGCTGGCGGCGTCGACTTCGATCAGGTCGACGAAGCGGCCTTCATCAATCTCGCGGCACACCGAGCACTGGCCGCAGGGCGTGGAGCTGACGCCGGTCTCGCAATTCAGGCACTTGGCCAGGATGCGCGCGATGGTGGTCTTGCCCACCCCACGGGTGCCGGTAAACAGGTAGGCATGGTGCAAGCGCTGGCTGTCCAGGGCGTTGATCAGGGCCTTGAGCACGTGGGTCTGGCCGACCATCTCGCGGAAGCTGCGCGGGCGCCATTTGCGTGCAAGAACCTGATAACTCATCGGAAGCCGTCGTGCGGAAGGGGAAAGGCGGTCATCGTAGCGGAGCAAGGCATAAATTGCATCCGCCGACCTGCCGGCCGTGCACCGATCCACAGGCGGGTGGCGCGGGGAGAATTGCTGCGCAAGGACCGGAGTGTCCGCTGTCCGGCGCGGGATTAAGATGTCGGCAGGCTGAATCGGGAGACCCACCATGAATCCGCAGGACCCTCGCTGGCAATCCGTGCTCGCCCGCGACAGCGGCGCGACTTTCATCTATGCGGTGTTGACCACTGGTATCTATTGCCGACCGGGCTGCCCTTCGCGCCTGCCCCGCCCGGAGAACATCCGCTTCTTCGCCTCGCCCGATGACGCCGAGACCGCCGGATACCGCCCCTGCCGGCGCTGCATCGTCCAGGACAAGCGGGGCCAGCAGCTGGAGCGGATCACCGCCGCCTGCCGGCGGCTCGAACTCGAGCCACAGGTTCCCGACCTGCACGAACTGGCCCGCGACGCCGGGCTGAGTCCCTGGCATTTCCACCGTCTGTTCAAGACCCACACGGGTCTGACGCCGCGCACCTACGCTGCCGAGCAGCGTGCCCGGCGCCTGCGGGCGACGCTGGAGGGCGGCCGCCCGGTGACAGAGGCCCTGCACGCTGCGGGCTTCGGCTCCAGCGGTCGCTTCTACGCGGCCGCCGATGATCTGCTGGGGATGACACCGGGGCGTTATCGCAAGGGCGGCGCGCGGGAGACCATTCACTACGCGCTGGGCGACTCCAGCCTGGGCAAGGTGCTGGTCGGCCGCAGCAGCCGGGGCATTTGCGCCATCCTGCTCGGCGACGATAGCGAGGCCTTGCTGGCCGAGCTGCGCGGACGCTTCCCGAAGGCCGAACTGCAGCCGGGCGAGGAGGGTTTCGAAACGCTGATCGGCCAGGTGATTCAACTGGTCGAGAATCCACGCCAGGGCCTGGCGCTGCCTCTGGACATCCGTGGCACCGTCTTCCAGGCGCGCGTCTGGCAGGCGCTACGGGCGATCCCGCCCGGCACCACCCTCAGCTATGCGCAACTGGCGGCACAACTCGACCAGCCCACCGCGGTACGTGCGGTAGCCGGCGCCTGCGCGGCCAACAGCCTGGCGGTGGCAATCCCCTGTCACCGCATCGTACGCAGCGATGGCGAACTGTCCGGCTACCGCTGGGGGGTGGCGCGCAAGCGCGAACTGCTGAAGCGCGAACGGCAAGACTGAATAGCAGCCGGCTGGCAGAATGGCCGCCCATTCCGCGAGACCGACCATGAAGCCCGACGACCTTGTCCTGCTGGTGACCCGCAGCATGCCCTACGGCAAATATGAAGGCCGCCTGATCGCCGACCTGCCCGGCGACTACCTGGGCTGGTTCGCCCGCAAGGGCTTTCCCAAGGGGGAAATCGGCCGGCTGCTGGCACTGATGCACGAGATCGACCACAACGGACTGAACGCGCTGCTCGAGCCGTTGCGCAGGAATCGGGAAAACTGAAGGAAGAAACGCGGGAGGAAGATGGAGGCGAACCCCACCAGCCACACCCCGGCACACAATGTCACCGCTACGGTTGCTCCCTTCCGGGCCTGGCCGGGTTCACGGCTGATCGTTGCGGGGGGACCGATGGGGCCCGCCATAACGCGCCTCGCCTAGGCGGCGAGTGGGCGCCATTGTACCGGCTTGCCGCCAACTTACAACCAGGCCGGCGAGAAAAAGCCAGTCGCGACAGAGACTTGCCTTTACAGCGGCGGATCACCGCAGCTAGATACGTTCTCGTCGACCCGCGCGCCGGTTAGACTCGCGCCTTTCCTACCTTGTGGAGTACCCCAATGGCCCTGACCAAGCAGCAGCTGATCGCCGATCTCGCCGAGTCCACCGACCTCACCCAGACTCAGGTCCGCGACCTGCTCGACCAGCTTGCCGGAATCGCCAGCGACGCACTGGAGAACGGCGAGGAGCTGACCCTGCCCGGCATCGGCAAGCTCAAGGTGAGCGAACGCCCGGCCCGCACCGGCCGCAACCCGCAGACCGGAGCCAGCATCCAGATCGCCGCCCGCAAGGTCGTCAAGTTCGTAGCCGCCAAGGCCCTGAGCGACGCCATCAACTGATCCCCCTTCTCGCGCCGTGCCCGGCACGGCGCGCTTCCTCCCTTCCGCCGTTCGGCATGCCACCCCAAGGGAATAGGCATAGGCTGAAAAGTCCAGTATCTTTCCGCCCTGAATACCCCTTGGAGTATCAGCATGAATTGCGACGCATCCCCGAAGCTGCAAATCGTGCCCTTCTTCGACCCCGCCACCAGCACTTACAGCTATGTGGTGGCCGATACCGACAGCCGCCAGTGCGCGCTGATCGACGCCGTGCTCGATTACGATCCGGCCTCGGGTCGCACCTCCCACGCCAGCGCCGACCGGATGGTCGCCCATGTCCGCGAACAGGGTCTGAGCGTGCAGTGGATCCTGGAAACCCACGTGCATGCCGATCACCTGAGTGCCGGCCACTACCTGCGCGAGCAGCTCGGGGGCCAATTGGCCATCGGCGAACAGGTACGCACGGTGCAGGACACCTTCGCCACCCTGTTCAACGCTGAGCCGGGCTTTGCCCGCGATGGTAGCCAGTTCGACCACCTGTTCCGCGACGGCGAAGCCTTCCGGATCGGCGACATCCCCGCCCAGGCCCTGCATACCCCCGGGCATACCCCGGCGTGCATGAGTTACCTGATCGGCGATGCCGTATTCGTCGGCGACACCCTGTTCATGCCCGATTACGGCACCGCGCGCTGCGATTTCCCCGGTGGCGATGCGCGCACCCTGTACCGCTCGATCCAGAAGCTGTTCGCCCTGCCAGACGCAACGCGGGTTTTCCTGTGCCACGACTACCTGGCACCGGGTCGCGAGCAGCACCAGCACGAAACCACGATCGGCGCGGAGCGCCGCGGCAACGTTCATGTGCATGAGGGCATCGACGAAGACAGCTTCGTGGCCATGCGCCAGGCCCGCGATGCCGAGCTGGACATGCCGACGCTGATCCTGCCCTCGGTGCAGGTGAACATGCGTGCCGGCCAGTTGCCACCGCCGGAAGACAACGGCAGCCGCTACCTGAAGATTCCACTCGACGTGCTCTGAGGGCACGTTTCCCTGCTGAAAGGAGAAGTACGCAATGAAGAAGAACATCGGCGGCATCGACAAGAGCATCCGTATCCTGGTCGGCGTCGCGCTGATCGTCTGGGCCGTTGCCGGCGGGCCGATCTGGGCCTGGATCGGCGTCCTGCCCCTGTTCACCGGCCTGATCGGCTGGTGCCCGGCCTACCTGCCGTTCGGCCTCAGCTCCTGCAAGAGCGGTGGCGGCTGCGGTAACGGCGGCAGCTGCGGCTGCGGTGGCGACAAGAAGTAACCATCATGGGGGCCAGGGACGGCCCACTTTCAGGAGTCCGCCATGCACGACAACCGCCCCGTCTACCGCGTCAGCGCCGACCGCCATTCGGCCAGCCGCCGGGTCCGCTACGTGGAACAATCCGCCGCCAGCGACGACTGCCAGCTGTGCCAGCTGGATACCACGCGCTTCCCCGACGACGCCCGCTCCTGTGGCGCGCAGGCCGACGACACTCCGCCGCTCAACGCCCCGAAGCGGCCAGACTGACGTCGGCGCCCGACCAGATCCGCTCCAGACGCTGGCGCACCTCGCCGGCCTCCTCGTTGCGCTGCTGAGCCTGCAGGCTGCGCTCCAGACCGTGCAGCGACCAGCCGTTGTCCGGAAAGCGCCGCAAGTCTTCACGGAATGTCTGTTCCGCTGCCTGGTACTGCCCGCTTTCGAGCAGGACACTCCCCAGATCCTGACGCACCGGCACCGTCCATTCCGGCGGCTCGCCGTAGGTCAGGGCATCCTCCAGACGCGCCGCCTCGCGCAGGCGTTCGACCGCCTCCTGCGGTTTGCCCTGCCCCGCCGCGATCTGCCCCTCCAGCACCTGGCTGGCGATGGCCAGCACCGCGCCGGAGCTGTTGAACTCCATCCGTAGCTCGGCCATGCGCGGGTCCTGGGCAATGGTGCGCAGCGCGACCAGCTCGTCACGGGCCGCGTCCGTATTCCCCTGGGCGACCAGCGCCCTGCCCCGTGCGTAATGCCACATGCCGCGCGCGTGCGGCAGGTCCGTCGGCGGTGCCGGCACGGCAAGCAGTTCCTCCCAGCGCGCGAAGCGCACCAGCATCTGCAGATGGCGCGTCATGTGATGCTGCAGGAAGGTCATACCCGGCTCGCGCAGCATCGGCTCGGGAACCAGCTCGGCGATCTTGCGCGACGCGGATAGCGCCTGTTCGCTGCGCCCGATCATGCTGGCGGCGAAGGCCAGGAAGTCGTAGTTGTGCGGGTAGTAGCCGGCGACATACACGCCGAACGCCGGGTTCTGGTCGCGAATGAAGGTTTCGTCGGCATGCACCGCATGCTCGTTGGCGCGAATGGCGTCCTCGTAGCGGCCGACGCGGATGTAGATGTGACCTGGCATGTGTACCAGATGACCGGCCCCCGGCATCAGGTCGGCCAGGCGCTCGGCGCAGGGCACCGCGCGCTCCGGCTGCACGGCCTCGACGGCGTGAATGAAGAAGTGACAGGCGCCGGGATGCTGGGGATTGGCGGCGATGACCCGCTCCAGCTGGGCAAGGATCTGCGGCGTGTCCGGTCGCGGTTCGCCTTCGGCCTTCCAGTACTGCCAGGGGCTGAGGTCCATCAGCGACTCGGCATACAGCGCGGCGGCATCCAGATTGTCCGGATACAGGCGCACCACCTTGCCCATCGCCTCGGCATAGGCACGGTCCAGTTCGCTGCGATCCTCCGGAGGCGGGCTGGCGTAGCGCGTCGCCAGGGCCTCGATCAGTGTTCGCTCGGCGGCGGTGGCCTGACCCTCCCGTGCCCGCTCGAGTGCCGCCAGCGCCGGTTCGGCAGCGGCGGGGTCCATCGGCGCGTTGATGTTCGGGCCGAGCGACAAGGCAACGCCCCAGTGGCACATGGCGCAGGCAGGATCCAGCCGTGCCGCCTCGCTGAAGGCGCGAATGGCTTCCTGATGGTTGAAGGCGTAGTACAGGCGCAGGCCCTGGTCGAAATAGCGCTGCGCCTGCGGATTGCTGGTGGTAATGCTGTAGTGGTGCGTACCGAGGTTGTCATACAGCGGCACGGCCGATGGGGCCTGGGCTGCCAGCCCCAGGCCGGAAGCCAGCAACAACGCCAGCGCCAGGGGCTGCAGGTGGTAAACGGGGTTCCGGCGTTTCACGGCATCATCCTCCCGGTGGGGTTGATCCGCGGCGGGAGCCGGTTCCTGTGCTCTCGTCATTGGAGTCTGACGACCCTATTGAAACGCTAGCAGGCCCGTGCCTCGCCCGCCGGCCGGACGCCCACCGGCAGGTCAGCCGTTCAGTTGCGCCAGGGCCGCCAGGAATGCCTCCTCGTCCAGCACCTTCACCCCCAGCTCGGTGGCCTTGGCCAGCTTGGAGCCGGCGCCCGGGCCGGCGACCACCGCCGTGGTCTTCGCCGAAACGGAGCCCGCCACCTTGGCGCCCAGCCCTTCCAGGCGTTCCTTGCCCTGCTCGCGGCTCATGCTTTCCAGCGTGCCGGTCAGCACCCAGGTCTGGCCGGCCAGCGGCAGGCCGGCGGCCTGCTGCCGCTCGCTTTCCCAGTGCATGCCGAAGGCGCGCAGTTGCGCCTCGATAGCCCGGGCGCGCTCGACATTGCCCGGCTGGTCGAAGAACTCGCGCAGCGAACGCGCGGCCTTCTCGGTCAGGCGCTCGACCTGACGCAGGTCCAGCCAGTCGGCGGTGATGATCGCCTCCAGCGAGCCGAAGCGATCGGCCAGTTTCTGCGCACCGGTCACGGCGATGTGCGGGATGTTCAGCTTGCCGAGCAGCTCGGGCAGCGTGGCGCAGGCGGCGAATTCGGCGTGCAGCTCGCCCTCGCCCTGCAGCTGCACATGCTCCAGCAGTCGGGCGATCACCTGACGGTTGTGCTCGTCCAGGAAGAAGTGGCTGATCTCGTGGGCGACTTCCAGACCCACATCCGGCAGCCAGGTCAGCACTTCCGGCAGCGCCACCTGGATGCGCGCCAGGGAACCCAGGGCGCGAGCCAGCAGCTTGGCGGTCTCCTCGCCCACGTCCGGAATGCCCAGCGCGTAGATGAAGCGCGCCAGGGTCGGCGTGCGACTGTGCTCGATGGCGGCCAGCAGGTTGCGCGTCGACAGGTCGGCAAAGCCGTCCAGCACGATGATCTGTTCGTAGGCCAGGGTGTAGAGATCGGCCGGGGAATTCACCAGGCCGCGATCCACCAGCTGTTCGACAATCTTGTCGCCCAGGCCGTCGATGTCCATGGCGCGCCGCGACACGAAGTGGATGATCGCCTGTTTGAGCTGCGCCCGGCAGCTCAAGCGGCCGATGCAACGGTACACGGCCCCTTCGCTGACCGACTCGCGGCCCTTGCCGCGCTTGATCAGCTGGGTGCGTTCCACCGCCGAGCCGCACACCGGGCACTGCTCGGGCACATGCACCGCCCGGGCGTCCGCCGGGCGGCGCTCGGCGATGATGCCGAGGATCTGCGGAATCACGTCGCCGGCGCGGCGCACGATCACCGTGTCGCCGATCATCACACCGAGGCGCGCCACCTCGTCCATGTTGTGCAGGGTGGCGTTGGACACCGTCACCCCCGCCACCTGCACCGGCTTCAGGCGCGCCACCGGGGTGATCGCCCCGGTACGGCCGACCTGGAATTCCACGTCCAGCAGTTCGGTGAGCTCCTCACGGGCCGGGAACTTGTGGGCGATCGCCCAGCGCGGCTCGCGGGCCCGGAAGCCCAGCTCGCGCTGCTGGGCAATGGCGTTGACCTTGAACACCACGCCGTCGATCTCATAGGCCAGGCCGTCACGCCGGGCACCGATATCGTCGTAATAAGCACGGCATTCGGCCACGCCCTTGGCACGCTTCAGCTCGCGGCTGATCGGTAGCCCCCAGCGCTTGAAGGCGTGCAGGATCTCGATGTGCGTGCCCGGCAACTCGCCGTCGCAGCGCCCGACACCGTAGGTGCAGAACTCCAGGGGCCGGCTGGCGGTGATCTTCGGATCGAGCTGGCGCAGGCTGCCGGCGGCGGCATTGCGCGGGTTGGCGAAGGGTTTGCCGCCGCTTTCCAGCTGGCGAGCATTCAGCGCTTCGAAGCCGGCCTTGGGCATGTAGATTTCGCCGCGCACTTCCAGCACTGCCGGCCAGCCTTCGCCGTGCAGCTTCAGGGGAATGTTGCGCACGGTGCGCACGTTGGCGCTGATGTCCTCGCCGACACTGCCATCGCCCCGGGTGGCGCCACGCACCAGCACGCCGTTCTCATAGAGCAGGCTTACCGCCAGGCCGTCGAGCTTGGGTTCGCAGCTGTAGTCGACCTCCGCGCCGCCACCGAACAGATCGCCGGCCGGCAGGTCCAGCCCTTCGCGCACCCGGCGGTCGAAGTCGAGCAGGTCCTGCTCCTCGAAGGCGTTACCCAGGCTGAGCATGGGGATTTCATGGCGCACCTGGCCGAACGCCGCCAGCGCTTCGCCACCGACCCGCTGGGTAGGCGACTCGGGAGTGACCAGCTCGGGGTGTTCGGCCTCCAGGGCCTGGAGTTCGCGGAAAAGCCGGTCGTACTCCGCATCGGGAACCGTCGGCTCGTCGAGCACGTAGTAGCGGTAGTTGTGGGCGTCGATCTCGCTGCGCAGGGCGGCAAGACGTTCGGCGGCGGTCTGGGCGTCGGTCATTGAAGAGCCTCAAGCTGCACACGACAAGCCGCAAGCTCCAGGCTTACCGCGTGAGGCTTGCAGCTTGCAGCTGTCTTCAGCGTTGTTTGGTCAGGTGCCGGCGCTCGAAGTCGGTGATGCGCTGGCGGTAGTGTTCGATGGTCTGCGCGGTCATCACGCTGCGCTGGTCATCCTTGAGTTCACCGTCCAGCTCGTGGGCGAGCTTGCGGGCGGCGGCGATCATCACGTCAAAGGCCTGCTTGGGATGGCGCGGCCCCGGCAGGCCGAGGAAGAAGCTCACCGCACGGGTGGTGAACAGGTCGATGTCATCCAGGTCAAAGGTGCCCGGCTTGACGCCGTTGGCCATGGAGAACAGCACTTCGCCGTGGCCGGCCATGCTCTCGTGGCGATGGAAGATGTCCATGTCGCCGAAGCGCAGGCCGCTTTCCAGGATGCTCTGCAGCAGCTCGGGACCCTTGAAGCCCTGCGGGTCACGGCAGACGACGTTGATCACCAGCAGTTCTTCCATCGGTGCGCCCCCGGACTCGCCGCGTTGCGCATAGGCGTCGCCTTCGTCCAGCGGGTTGAGCAGCGTCGGCACCGGCTCGTCGAACTCCAGATCACGCTGACGGGCACTCGCCCTGGCGCTGCGAGTTGCGGAGGGGGTGGCGCGGTGCGGCAGGTCGCCCAGCGCGGGTTCGGCCGGGCGAACCACCCGGGCCGGGCCGAGCACTTCGCCATCGTCGCCGCCGTCAGCCAGGGAGTCGGCCAGACGACGGTCCAGCTTGAACTTCAGGGTGCCCTTGCCGCCGCGCATGCGCCGCCAGCCATCGAAGAGAATGCCGGCGATGACGATGATGCCGATGATGATCAGCCATTCCCGCAGACCAAAATCCATAAAAACCATGACCTCTGAAGATGAAGAACGGGCATCCGGACGAGACCGCTTCGACAAGCTCCCTGCCGCCCGGTTTCCGGCCCGTGAATAAAAACGGTCGTTTGCTAACTGTCTGTTCCCGCTGGAGTTTCCGGCGGGGTGAAAAAGTGCCCATAAACTAGCATGGCATTCCGCCGTTTTGCACCGATCGGTTCCCCTTTCCCGCCAAAGCGCCGAGTGCCACTCAGGCCTCGGCCAGGGCCACGGCTTCCTCGACATCCACCGCCACCAGTCGCGAGCAGCCAGGCTCGTGCATGGTCACGCCCATCAGTTGATCGGCCATCTCCATGGCGATCTTGTTGTGGGTGATGTAGATGAACTGCACCTTCTCCGACATGTCCTTCACCAGCCGGGCGTAGCGGCCCACGTTGGCATCGTCCAGGGGGGCGTCCACCTCATCGAGCATGCAGAACGGCGCCGGATTGAGCTGGAAGATGGCGAACACCAGAGCCAGGGCGGTCAGCGCCTTCTCGCCGCCGGACAACAGATGGATGGTGCTGTTCTTCTTGCCCGGCGGCCGGGCCATGATCGCCACCCCTGTATCGAGTAGATCCTCCCCGGTTAGTTCCAGATAGGCGTGGCCACCCCCGAACACCTTGGGGAACAGCGTCTGCAGGCCGCTGTTGATCTGGTCGAAGGTGTCCTTGAAGCGGGTGCGGGTTTCCTTGTCGATCTTGCGGATGACGTTTTCCAGGGTGTCCAGCGCCTCCACCAGATCGTCGTTCTGCGCGTCCAGGTAGCGCTTGCGCTCGGACTGCTGCTGGTATTCGTCGATGGCCGCCAGGTTGATCGGCCCCAGCCGCTGGATGCGCCCCGCCAGCTGTTCCAGCGCCGCTTCCCAGGCGCTGTCGCTGGCGTCGTTCGGCAGCATGGACAGCACCGCGTGCAGCTCGTAGCCGTCTTCCTGCAGCTGATCCTGCAGCGCCTTGCTGCGCACGCTCAGGGTCTGCCAGTCGAGGCGCTGCTGTTCCATCTGCCCACGCAGCAGTTGCGCCTGCTGCTCGGCCTGGCTACGGCGCTTCTCGGCGTCGCGCAGCTCGCGGTCGGCATCTTCCAGGGCCAGGCGGGCGTGCTGCAGTTCTTCTTCCACGGCCATGCGCTGGTCGAGCAGCTCTTCCAGCTTCATGCGCAGCTCTTCCAGCGGTGCCGCGCCCTCTTCCAGATTCAGCGACAGCTGTTCGCGGCGTTCCTGGGCACGCTCGAACTGCAGGCTCAGGCGTTCCAGCGCCTGGCGGGTGGATTCGTGCTGGGCGCGCAGCGAGCCGATGCGCACTGCTAGCTGGTGGGCGTGGTCCTTGTGGCGCGTGGCATCCTGGCGGGCACGTTCCAGCGACTCGCGCAGGGCCTCGCGCCTGGCGAGCAGCTCCTCGCGGCGACTGCCGTCCTGCTCCATGGCCTCCAGGGCATCCTGCAGATGCAGGCGGGCTTCGCCGAGCTGCTCCTGCTCGATGGCTGCCTGCTCGGTCGCCTCGACCAGTTCCTCATCCAGCCGGCGTCGGCGCAGGGCCAGTTGCTCCACCTTCGCCTGCTGGGCGGACAGCCGGGCCTTGAACTCGCCCAGGCGCCGCGTCTCGTCCTGGCTGCGGCGGCGCACCTGCTCGCGCTGCGACTCCAGCTCGCGCTGCTCGTCGCGCAACTGCTGCAGACGGGCGTCCAGGGTTTCCAGCTCGGCGGCGCGCTCGTCGCGCTCGGCCTGCAGCGTCTCCAGCTCCTGGGCGCGGGCCAGTACGCCGGATTCCGCTTCGCCGGCACGCCGCACGCGCAGGAAATGCCGGCCGACCCAGTAGCCGTCGCGACTGATCAGGCTCTCGCCATCCTGCAGGCGGGCGCGTTGCAGCAGCGCGTCGTCGAGGCTTTCCACCGGGCGCACGCGACCGAGCCAGGGCGCCAGATCAACCGGCGATTCCACCAGTTCCAAAAGGCTGCCCGGCAGGCGCGCGGCGTTCTCGGCCGGGCTGAACAGGCGCAGCTCGCCCTGGCCGAAGGCGGACAGATTGCAGCCATCGAAATCTTCCAGCAGCACGGCCTGCAAGTCGGCGCCGAGCACGGTTTCCACCGCCAGCTCCCAGCCTGTACGCACCCGCAGGCCGTCGGCCAGCCGCGGCTGACGTTCCAGCAACTGGCTCTTCAGCCAGTCGGCGACGCCCTGGCCGGGGTTCAGCGCGGCCTGTTGCAAGGCTTCCAGCGAGGCGATGCGCCCGTTGAGGCGCTGCAGGTCGCCCTGCGCCTGCTGCTGGGCCTGGGTGGCTTGCTGCAGTTCATTGCGCAGCGCTTCCAGGCGCTCCTGCTGGGCGCCCTCTTCCAGGTGCAGCTCTTCCAGCTGCAGCTCGCTGGCGGCCAACTGTTCGTTCAGCTCGAGGATGGCGGCGTCCTGCGGATCGGCGGCCAGTTGGGCATGTTCGTCACGCAACCGGCGCTCGCGTTCGGCCAGACGTTCCAGGCTCTGTTCCAGTTGCACGATGCGCGCTTGCTGCACCTCGGCGGCGCGGCGCGGCTCGGCGCTCAGCTGGTTGAAGGCATCCCACTGCTCCTGCCAGCCGCGCATGCCCTCCTCGGCCTCCTCCAGCACGGCCTGCGCTTCCTCGGCGGACAGCAGAGTGGCTTCCTGCTCGGGCTCGAGCATGGCCAGCTCTTCGGTCAGGGATTCCAGACGCGCACGGTCCTGCCCCAGGTGCTGTTCAGTTTCCTGGCGCTGCCGCTCGGCGTCGCGCAGATCGTCCTGCAACTGGCGCAGGCGTTGCTGGCCGTGGGTGATGCTCTGCTCGACCCGGGCGATGTCGCCGCCCACTGAATAGAAGCGCGCCTGTACCTGATTGAAGCGTTCGGACAGTTCGTGGTGGCCGTCGCGCAAGCGTTCGATGCTGGCGTCGGCGTTGCGCTGCTCGGCGACCAGCGCCTCGAAGGCGACTTCCTGGTCGGCGATGATCTTTTCCCGCTGGCCGGCCTGTTCGTTCAGCGCCTGCCAGCGCATGGCGGTGAGCTGGGCCTTGAGCTCGCGCTCCTCGGCCTTGTAGGTCTGGTACTTCTCGGCCGCCTGGGCCTGGCGATGCAGGCGCTCGAGCTGGCGTTCCAGCTCCTCGCGCAGGTCGGACAGGCGCGCCAAGTTCTCCTGGGTGCGACGAATGCGGTTCTCGGTCTCGCGGCGGCGCTCCTTGTACTTGGAGATGCCCGCGGCTTCCTCGATGTAGTTGCGCAGGTCCTCGGGCTTGGCCTCGATCAGCTTGGAGATCATGCCCTGCTCGATGATCGAATAGCTGCGCGGCCCCAGGCCGGTGCCGAGGAAAATGTCGGTGATGTCGCGCCGGCGGCACTTCACGCCGTTGAGGAAGTAGGTGTTCTGGCTGTCGCGCGTCACCCGGCGGCGGATGGAGATTTCCGCGTAGGCGGCGTACTCGCCCACCAGGCTGCCGTCGGAGTTGTCGAAGATCAGCTCGATGCTGGCCTGGGTCACCGGTTTGCGGGTGTTGGAGCCGTTGAAGATGACGTCGGTCATCGACTCGCCGCGCAAGTTCTTCGCCGAGCTTTCGCCCATCACCCAGCGCACGGCGTCGATGATGTTCGACTTGCCGCAGCCATTGGGGCCGACCACTGCCGCCATGTTGCTGGGGAAGTGCACCGTGGTGGGATCGACGAAGGACTTGAAGCCGGCCAGCTTGATGCACTTCAGGCGCATGAACGTTCCCCGTTCGCGATAGCGGACCCTGCCCGGAGGCCGGAGGTGTGAGCCAGGGGGTGACGGCACCTGCGCCGGACCCGATCGTTCGACCCCTTCAACGTCATGGGTTTCCTTGGTAGCTGGACTGCGCACTCGCGAAAGCAGCCCGGCGGACCTGAAACGACCCGGGCAGACAGCGGCGGCGACTCTGCAAAGCGGCGGAGTGTATCACAGGGCCAGCAGCGGAAAAGGTGACCTCCGCCGGCGGATCGCGCGGGTTGCAGCCGAATCGCGAGCCCTCCTCCAACCCCTGTTGAACCGAGATGCACGGAGGTTGCGGTCACTCTCCAAGCCGCACATCAGGGGTGGTATTAACCGACCACTCTTCCCATCCACCACCACTGGAGTATGCTCGCTCGCCCCTTCCCCCTCCCGCCGCTGCCTGCCGCCCCTCTCCATGCCGACTTCCGCCGTTCCGTTCAGCCGCCCGACCGCCGTGCTAATCCTTGCCTGCCTGGCCTGCACCTTCGCCTCCAACCACATTGCAGCACGCCTGGCGTTCGACGCCGGTGCTGGTGTGCTGCTGGCGATCCTGTTCCGCTCCGGTCTGGCCCTGCTGGTGCTCACCACCCTGCTGCTGGTGCAGCGGCAACGCTGGCGGCTGCCCGCCGGCAGCGCAGGCTGGCAACTGTTGCTGGGCCTGCTGATCGCGGCGCAGAGCCTGTGCCTCTATTCGGCGGTGGCGCGTATTCCGGTCGCCCTGGCGCTGCTGGTGGCCAATGCCTTCCCGATCCTGCTGGCCCTGCTCACCTGGCTGCTGGGCGGGCCGGCGCCGGGCCGGCGCACACTTTTGTTGATGGGCGTGATCCTGTTCGGCCTGGTGCTGGCACTGAACGTGCCCGTGCTGCTGAGCGGCGCACCGGTGGACGGCGACTGGCTGCTGGGCGTGACCCTCGCCTTCTGCGGTGCCTGCGCCTTCGCCGGCGCGCTGTGGATCACCGACCACAAGCTCGGCGCGGTGCCTGGTGCGCTGCGCAGTCTGCTGACCATGCTGGTGGTGTTCCTGGCCACCGCGCTGATCGGTGCCGGTGGCCTGATGCCCGACGGGCTGACTCAACCCGCCAGCAGCTCCGGCTGGTTGGCGCTTGGCGCCCTGGCGGTGCTGTATGGCAGCGCGTTCAGCCTGCTGTTCGTGCTGTTTCCGCGCCTGGACATGGCCCACAACACGCCGGTGCTGAACATCGAGCCGGTGGCCAGCCTGCTGCTCGGCTGGCTGATCCTCGACCAGATGCTCGCCGGCATCCAGTTGCTGGGCGGCGCCCTGGTGCTGACCGGCATTGTGCTGTTGAGCCTGCGGCGCAGCTAAGCGCCGCCCGCCCCCGCACGGGGGTTGCGGATAACCACCAGGCGATATGTAGGGGTGGTATTAACTCGGCGCCCGGCAGCGACCTTCGGCCACTGGACGCACCCCGGCCCGGGGTCAACACTCTCTGGCAATTGCCGCCGTGCCGCAGAAGGAACCGCCGATGACCCCGTCGCACCCGCTGGAAACCCGCAACGAATTCATCGCCCGCCATGTCGGCCCGCGTGAAGCCGAACTCGGCGCCATGCTTGAGACGCTGGGGTACGCCTCGCTGGAGGCACTGACCGACGCCGTGGTGCCGCCCGGCATCCGCCTGGAGAAACCCTTGCCGCTGGACGAGGGATTGGGCGAGGCCGAGGCGCTGGCCGAGCTGCATGCGATCGCCACTCGCAACCGGGTGCTCACCAGTTGCATCGGCCAGGGCTACTACGGCACCCACACGCCGGCGCCAATCCTGCGCAACCTGCTGGAAAACCCCGCCTGGTACACCGCCTACACGCCCTATCAGCCGGAAATCTCCCAGGGTCGCCTGGAGGCGCTGCTGAATTTCCAGACCCTGGTCAGCGACCTCACCGGCCTGCCGGTGGCCAACGCCTCGCTGCTCGACGAAGCCACCGCTGCCGCCGAGGCCATGACCTTCTGCCGGCGCCTGTCGAAGAACCGCGCCAGCAACCGCTTCTTCGCCTCCCGCCGCTGCCATCCGCAGACCCTCGACCTGTTGCGCACGCGCGCCGCGCCGCTGGGCATCGAGGTGGTGGTGGATGACGAACTGGCCCTGAACGACCCGTCGACCTTCTTTGGCGCCCTGCTGCAATACCCCGCCAGCCACGGAGATATCCATGACTACCGCGAGTGGATCGAGCGCCTGCACGCCGCCAACGCCCTGGTGGCGGTGGCCACCGACCTGCTGGCCCTGACTCTGCTCACCCCGCCCGGCGAGTTCGGCGCCGACGTGGCCATCGGCAGCGCCCAGCGCTTTGGCGTGCCGTTGGGCTTCGGCGGCCCCCATGCGGCCTTCTTCGCCACCCGCGAAGCCTTCAAGCGCGACATTCCCGGCCGCCTGGTCGGCGTGTCGGTGGACCGCCACGGCCAGCCGGCGCTGCGCCTGGCGATGCAGACCCGCGAGCAGCACATCCGCCGCGAGAAGGCCACCAGCAACATCTGCACCGCCCAGGTGCTGCTGGCCAACATGGCCAGCATGTACGCGGTCTACCACGGACCGCAGGGCCTGAAGGTCATCGCCCGACGAGTTCACCGGCTGACCGCCATCCTCGCTGCCGGCCTGCGCGAGCTGGGCCACACCGTCGAGCAGCAGCACTTCTTCGACAGCCTCAGCCTGGCCAGCGGCAATGACACCGCCGTGCTGCTCGACCGCGCCCGCGAGGAAGAGATCAACCTGCGCGAGATCGACGACCAGCATCTTGGCATCGCCCTGGACGAAACCAGCACGCCGGCGCTGGTGCAGCGCCTGTGGGCGGTGTTCGCCCACGATGGCCAGCGCCTGCCGGACTTCGCCGCACTGGCCGACACGCCGGACGCCCTGCCCGCCGGTCTGCTGCGCCACACGCCGTTTCTGGAACATCCGGTGTTCAACCGCTACCACTCGGAAACCGAGCTGATGCGCTACCTGCGCCGCCTGGCCGACAAGGACCTGGCGCTGGACCGCGCCATGATCCCGCTGGGTTCCTGCACCATGAAGCTCAACGCCGCCAGCGAGATGCTGCCGATCACCTGGCGCGAGTTCACCGGCCTGCACCCCTTCGCCCCGGCCGAGCAGAGCGAGGGCTACCGGCAGCTCACCGCCGAGCTGGAGGCGCTGCTGTGCACGGTCAGCGGCTACGATGCCGTCTCGCTGCAGCCCAACGCCGGCTCCCAGGGCGAATACGCCGGCCTGCTGGCGATCCGCGCCTATCACGAGAGTCGCGGCGAGCCGCAGCGCGACCTGTGCCTGATTCCCGCCTCGGCCCACGGCACCAACCCGGCCACCGCCAGCATGGCCGGCATGCAGGTGCTGGTAGTGGCCTGCGACGCCAGCGGCAACGTGGACATCGACGACCTGCGCGCCAAGGCCGAGGCGCATCACCAGCGCCTCGCCGCGCTGATGATCACCTACCCCTCCACCCATGGCGTGTTCGAGACAGGCATCCGCGAGATCTGCGAGATCGTCCACCAGCACGGCGGCCAGGTGTACATCGACGGCGCCAACCTCAACGCCATGGTCGGCCTGTGCGCGCCGGGGCGCTTCGGCGGCGACGTCTCGCACTTCAACCTGCACAAGACCTTCTGCATTCCGCACGGCGGTGGCGGTCCCGGTGTCGGTCCGATCGGCGTCAAGGCGCACCTGGCGCCCTTCCTGCCCGGCCACCGTTGCCTGGAACGCCGCGACGGCGCCGTCAGCGCCGCGCCCTACGGCAGCGCCAGCATCCTGCCGATCTCCTGGATGTACCTGAAGATGATGGGCGGCGAGGGCCTGACCCGCGCCTCCCAGGTGGCCATCCTCAACGCCAACTACATCGCCCGGCGCCTGGCGCCCCATTACCCGGTGCTCTACACCGGCAGCCACGGGCTGGTGGCCCACGAGTGCATCCTCGACCTGCGGCCGCTCAAGGACAGCAGCGGCATCAGCGTCGACGACGTGGCCAAGCGGCTGATCGACTTCGGTTTCCACGCGCCGACCATGTCCTTCCCGGTGCCCGGCACGCTGATGATCGAGCCCACCGAGAGCGAGTCGAAGGCCGAGCTGGACCGTTTCTGCGAGGCGATGATCCGCATCCGCGAGGAAATCGCCGCGGTCGAACGCGGCGACCTGGATGCCGAGGACAACCCCCTGAAGAACGCGCCGCACACCGCCGCCGAACTGGCCGGCGACTGGCCGCACCCGTATGAGCGCCGCCAGGCCGTCTACCCGGTGGCGCAACTGGCGGAACACAAATACTGGCCGCCGGTGGCGCGCGTCGACAACGTATACGGCGACCGCAACCTGGTGTGCAGCTGCCCGCCGGTGGAGGCTTACCAGTAGCGTCGCCCTACACTGAAAACAGTCCCTTGCCCGGGTAACGTCCATGGCCCTCAGCGTGCTCGATCTGTTCAAGATCGGTATCGGCCCCTCCAGCTCGCATACCGTGGGGCCGATGCGCGCCGCCGCGCGCTTCGCCGAGGGGCTGCGTGACGACGGCCTGCTGGGCGCCACGGCGTCGCTGCAGGTCGAACTCTACGGCTCGCTGGGCGCCACCGGGCGCGGCCACGGCACCGACAAGGCGGTGCTGCTCGGCCTGGAAGGCGAGCAGCCGGAACGCATCGACACCGCCAGCATTCCCGCCCGGCTGGAACACATCCGCAGCCACGGCGAACTGCGCCTGCTGGGCGTTCACCCGCTGCCCTTCGACGAGCGCGAACAGCTGAAATTCATCCGCAAGCCGCTGCCCTACCACCCCAACGGGCTGATCTTCCGCGCCTTCGACGCCAGTGGCCTGCAACTGCGCGAGCGCGCGTTCTACTCGGTGGGTGGCGGCTTCGTGGTGGATGAAAACGCCGCCGGCGCCGGGCGCATCGTCGAGGACCGCACCGAGCTGCCCTACCCCTTCCACAGTGGCCGCGAGCTGATGGAACTTTGTGCCCGGCACGCGCAGCCGATCAGCGCGCTGGTGGCCGCCAACGAGGCCGTCTGGCGATCCGACGCCGAGACCCGCGCGGCGCTGCTGGAGATCTGGCAGGTGATGCAGGCCTGCGTGGCCGCCGGCTGTCGTCACGAGGGCATCCTGCCCGGCAGCCTCAAGGTGCGCCGCCGCGCCGCCGCCCTGTACCGCCAGCTCAACGAGACCGCCGAGCCGCAGCTGCGCGACCCGCTCAACGCGCTGGACTGGGTCGACCTCTGGGCGCTGGCGGTCAACGAGGAAAACGCCGCCGGCGGCCGGGTGGTGACCGCGCCCACCAACGGCGCGGCCGGCATCGTGCCGGCGGTGCTGCACTACTACATGCGCTTCGCCCAGGGCGCCAGCGAGGACGGCGTGGTGCGCTTCCTGCTCACCGCCGCCGCCATCGGCATGCTTTACAAGGAGAACGCCTCGATATCCGGCGCCGAGGTGGGCTGCCAGGGCGAGGTCGGCGTGGCCTGCTCGATGGCCGCCGGCGCGCTGTGCGAGGTGCTCGGGGGCAGCCCGCAGCAGGTGGAGAACGCCGCCGAGATCGGCATGGAACACAACCTGGGGCTGACCTGCGACCCCGTGGGCGGGCTGGTGCAGATTCCCTGCATCGAACGCAACGCCATGGGCGCGGTCAAGGCGATCAACGCTGCGCGGCTGGCCTTGCGTGGCGACGGGCGCCATTACGTATCACTGGACAAGGTGATCGCCACCATGCGCCAGACCGGCGCCGACATGAAGAGCAAGTACAAGGAAACCGCCCGGGGCGGTTTGGCGGTGAACATCATCGAGTGTTGATAGCGCTCGGTGCGGGTTGTTTGGGGCCAACGCGCGCGTTGACCACCCTACGTTGGTGCATCGTTACGTAGGGCGGGCGGCGCTTTTCCGGCCGCCGAATGCGCCGCGTGCCGGCCACCCTATTCAAGGAGAATCGCATGACCCTGGCTTACACCCCGCTGCACGCGCTGCATCAGGAACTCGGCGCCCGACTGGTGCCGTTCGCCGGCTACGAAATGCCGCTGCACTACCCCGCCGGCATCCTCAAGGAACACCTGCACACCCGCGCACAAGCCGGGCTGTTCGATGTCTCGCACATGGGGCAGATCGTGCTGCACGGCGCCCAGGCCGCCGCCGCGCTGGAAACCCTGGTACCGGTGGACATCCTCGATCTGCCGGTGGGCCAGCAGCGCTACGCGCTGTTCACCGATGAGAACGGCGGCATCCTCGACGACCTGATGGTGGCCAACCTGGGCGACGAACGTCTGCTGCTGGTGGTCAACGCCGCCTGCAAGCAGCAGGACCTGGAACACCTGCAGCGCCACCTTTCCGGGCGCTGCATGATCGAGGCGCTGTTCGACAGCCGCGCCCTGCTCGCCCTGCAGGGACCGCAGGCCGCCACGGTGCTGGGCCGTCTGGCGCCCGACGTTGCGCAAATGACCTTCATGCAGATCGCCCGCGTCGAGCTGCTCGGCCATGCCTGCTTCGTCAGCCGCTCCGGCTATACCGGCGAGGACGGTTTCGAGATCTCCGTGCCGGCCGCGCATGCCGAGGCGCTGGCGCGTCGTCTGCTGGAGGAGCCGGAAGTGCAACCCATCGGCCTGGGCGCCCGCGACTCGCTGCGTCTGGAGGCCGGCCTGTGCCTGTACGGCCATGACATGGACGCCCAGACCACCCCGGTGGAGGCCAGCCTGAGCTGGGCGATCTCCAAGGCCCGGCGCCCGGACGGCGCGCGCCCTGGCGGCTTCCCGGGCGCCGAGCGCATCTTCCAGCAACTGCGCGACGGCGTGGCGCAGCGGCGCGTCGGCCTGCTGCCGGCCGAACGCATTCCCGTGCGCGAAGGCACCCGGCTGGTGGATGACCAGGAACAGTCGATCGGTCGCATCACCAGCGGCGGCTTCGGCCCCAGCCTCGGCGCGCCCGTGGCGATGGGTTATGTGGAAAGCCACCTGGCGGGCCTGGGTGCCTCGGTCCAGGCGCTGGTGCGCGGCAAGCCGGTGGCCATGGCCGTCAGCAAGATGCCCTTCGTTGCGCCGCGCTATTACCGGGGTTGAAGGGAAAATGCCCGCCACCAAACGGGCATGTCCGGCGTGCTACCCTCGCGCCTCGTCTTTTCAGAGCTGTTGTATATGAGCGTTACCCAAAGCCTCCTGCTGCTGGCGGGCATCATCCTGGCCAGCGCCTTCTTCTCCATCGCCGAAATCGCCCTGGCCGCCGCGCGCCCCCTGAAACTGCGCCAGCTGGTCGACGAGGGCAACCACAACGCGCAGCGCGTCATCCATGTGCAGACGGCGCCCGGCCATTACCTGACCGTGGTGCAGATCGGCATGAACGCCCTGGCGATACTCGGCGGTATCGTCGGCCAGGGCTTCCTCACCCCGGTCTTCACCCGGCTGCTGGAAAACCACCTGGCGACCGACCAGGCGGTCGCCATCGGCTTCACGGCTTCCTTCGTGCTCACCACCTCGCTGTTCATCGTCTTCACCGACCTGATTCCCAAGCAGGTGGCCATGGCGATTCCCGAGCGCCTGGCGACCCTGGTGATCGGCCCGATGCAGGTGCTCAACACCCTGTTCAAACCCCTGGTGGTGTTCTATGCGTGGGTGGTCAGCGGGCTGATCGCGCTGTTCAACCTGCCACGCCAGCGCGACGAAAGCGTCACCCCCGACGACATCCTCGCCCTGACCCAGGCCGGTGCCCTGTCCGGTTCGCTGGCCGCCAGCGAGCAGCAGGTGATCGAGAATGTCTTCGAGCTGGAGACCCGCACCCTGCCCAGCGCCATGGCGCACCGCGACGGCATCCTCTTCTTCCTGCTGGACGACACCGAGGAGCATATCCGCACCCGCATCGCCAGCGAGCCCCACTCCCACTATCCGGTCTGCGATGGCGACATCGACCACATCGTCGGCTACGTGACGGTGAAGGAGCTGTTCCAGCGCGTGCTGAACAACCAGCCCATCGCCTTCAACGATCCGTCACTGGTGCACAAGCCGCTGGTGGTGCCGGACCGCCTGACCCTCGCGGAAATGCTCCGCCAGTTCCGCCAGACCGGCGAAACCTTCGCGCTGATCGTCAACGAATACAGCCTGGTGGTCGGCCTGATCACCCTCAAGGACGTCATGAGCATCGTCATGGGCGACCTGGTGTCGCCCTGGTACGAGGAGCAGATCGTGCGCCGCGACGACCACTCCTGGCTGATCGACGGCGTCACCGCCATGCAGGATGTGAAGCGCGCCCTGGACATCGACAGCACGCCCCACGAAGAGGAATACGAAACCCTCGCCGGCTTCCTGATGACCATGCTGCGCCGGGTGCCCAAGCGTACCGACAGCGTGACCTGGGGCGGCTACACCTTCGAGGTGGTCGACGTGGACAGCTACCGGATCGACCAGGTGCTGGTCACGCGGGCCGGCGACGGCCCCGCAGCCGCCAAACTCCCTGTGGATAACCCTGTGGATCCGCGTGGATAACCGCTCTACTGCCGGGTCCGCCGCCACAGATGGCGGGCCCCTTCCAGCACCAATACCAGCACCGCTGCCCAGATCGGGATATAGGTGAGCCATTCGCCCGGCTGGATGCGCTCACCCAGCAGCAGCGACACCACCACCAGCAGCACCGGCTCCACATAACCGAGCAGGCCGAACAGGCCGAGCGTCAGGTAGCGGCTGGCCAGCAGGTAACTGATCAACGCCCAGGCGCTCAGCGCGCCCATCAGCGGCACCAGCAGGAACAGACGCGGCGCCTCGGCGAAATGCCCCAGCATCTGCCCGCCCGCCCAGGCGAACCACAGCGCCACCGGCAGCATCAGCAGCATGTCGAACAACATGCCGCCCAGGTTGTCGGTGCCCAAGCGCCGACGCAGGGCAAAGTACGCCGGATAGCCCAGCGCTACCAGCCAGGTTTCCCAGGCCAGCCCACCGACATTCACCAACTGGTTGCCCACCCCGAGCACAGCAAACAGCGTGGCCAGTTGCTGCAGGCGGCTGAGGCGCTCGTCGAACAGCAGACGCCCGGTGAGGATCATGGTCAGCGGCAGCAGGAAGTAGCCGAGCGAGACATTCAGGCCGCGCCCCTGCATGGGCGCCCAGAGGAACAGCCAGAGCTGCACGCCGAACAGCGTGGCACTGAGCATCAGCAGCGGCAGCAGCAACGGCCGCGCCCGCAGCCGAGCGGCCAGCTCGCGCACCGCAGTCCAGTCACGACCTACCGCCATGAATAGCAGCAGGCAGGGCAAGGTCAGCAACACACGCCAGCCGAACACCTCCTGGCCGCTGAGCGGCACCAGCAGGGTCGACAGATAATAGAGCGCGGCGAACAGCACCGAGGCCATGACGGACAGCAACACACCCCTGGACACGACAACTCCTCAACGAAAAAGGCGCCAGTGTGGCGAGGGCGCGCGGGCAAAGCCAGCCCCGAGAGACGCGCGGAGCGGGATCAGTGTGTCGTGGTCGCCGCCAGCCAGGTGCGCACTTCGTCCGGGGTCAGGCGCATGTCGCTGGAATCGACGCGCCGGTAGGTGTTGTTCAGCACGTCACCATTCAGATAGACCGGCTTGAGCGCCGCCGGCGCTTCGGGGATGCGCACGCGCAGCAGGGTCTTGCCGTCGATGCGCACCAGTTGCAGGTCATCCTCGCCGAGCAGGTTGACGCTCACCCTGGCGGGATTCTCCAGGCCGTCCAACAGCTCGCGCAGCAGCCGCTCCGGCTCGGGTATGCCCGCCACGCTGAAACGGCCGTCATGCTCGCGCACGCCCAGCAGCACCACGCCGCCCTGGGTATTGGCGAACGCCGAATAGGTCGGCCAGAAATCCCGCGGCAGCTGGCCCTGCCCGTGGCGCCCCTGGGCCAGCTTGCACTCCAGGCGCACGCCCTCGGCGAGGGGGCCGAGGGCGTCCAGTTCGAGAATCGTGTCGTTCATACCTGCCTGACCGGTTCCGGGGTCGTGCCGTGCAGCGTAACCCGAGCCGGCGCGCGTGCGCACCCGACGGCGCAGCGCCGCGCCCTGTTACACTGCGCGCCTTTCCGCTGTTTTCGGGCCGCCGTCGTGACCACCGCTTTCAATTCCCTGCCGCTTTCCGCCGCCATGCTCGCCAACCTCAACGAGCTGGGCTACGCCGCCATGACGCCGATCCAGGCCCAGAGCCTGCCGCTGATCCTGCAAGGGCAGGACCTGATCGCCCAGGCCAAGACCGGCAGCGGCAAGACCGCCGCCTTCGGCATCGGCCTCTTGCACCCGCTCAACCCGCGCTACTTCGGCTGCCAGGCCCTGGTGCTGTGCCCGACCCGCGAGCTGGCCGACCAGGTGGCCAAGGAAATCCGCCGCCTGGCCCGCGCCGCCGACAACATCAAGGTGCTGACCCTGTGCGGCGGCATGCCCTTCGGCCCGCAGATCGGCTCGCTGGAGCACGGCGCCCATGTGGTGGTCGGCACGCCCGGCCGCATCCAGGAACACCTGGCCAAGGGCACCCTCAAGGTCGACGGTCTCAACACGCTGGTGCTGGACGAAGCCGACCGCATGCTGGACATGGGCTTCATCGATGCCATCACCGCCATCATCGAGCAGACTCCGGCGCGCCGGCAGACCCTGCTGTTCTCCGCCACCTACCCGGAAGGCATCGAACAACTGGCCGCGCGTTTCCTCAAGAAACCCGCCCGCGTGGAAGTGGAAAGCCAGCACGACAACGCGCAGATCGAGCAGCGCTTCTACGAAGTGGAAGCCAGCCAGCGCTACCAGGCAGTGGCCAAGGTGCTCGACCACCTGCTGCCCACCTCCACCCTCGCCTTCTGCCAGACCAAGATCCAGTGCGACGAGCTGGTGGCCTTCCTCAAGGAACGCGGCCTGAGCGCCGCCGCCCTGCACGGCGACCTGGAACAGCGCGACCGCGACCAGGTGCTGACGATGTTCGCCAACCGCAGCCTGAGCATTCTGGTGGCCACCGACGTGGCGGCGCGCGGCATCGACATCGCCGGGCTGGACCTGGTGCTCAACGTCGAACTGAGCCGCGACCCCGAAGTGCACATCCACCGCATCGGCCGCAGCGGCCGCGCCGGCGAAAAAGGCCTGGCCGTGTCCCTGGTCGCCCCGTCCGAAGCCCCGCGCGCCAGCGCCATCGAGGAACTGCAGCAGCGCCCGCTGAACTGGAAGAACCTCGACAGCCTGAAGAACAACGCCACCGAACGCCTGCGCCCGCCGATGATCACCCTCAACATCGGCGGCGGCCGCAAGGACAAAGTCCGCCCCGGCGACATCCTCGGCGCCCTCACCGGCGACGCCGGCCTCACCGCCGACCAGGTCGGCAAGATCGCCCTGTTCGACAACCAGGCCTACGTGGCCGTGGAACGCAGCGTGGCGCACCAGGCGCTGCTGCGGTTGCAGGCGGGGAAGATCAAGGGGCGGAGTTTCAAGGTGAGGAGTTTGTAGGAAGACAGCTAGCCCCGGTTGCCAGCTCGCCTCGTATCGCAACAGGGCCCTGCAGTGCGCTGCAAGGCCCTGATTTTAAGGGCAGCTTTCGGCCGGGAGCGGTCCTTTACGATGGAATCCGCACGCCATCGATTTCTATTTCTCCCCGGCCTTATGCTGTTCGAATCCATGGGTGACTCACATATCCTCTATCGCCCACTTGACGATGCTTTTCTCAAACCGACTCAGGTGTGAGTATTCCAGTCGTGGTGCCCATTGCTTGAGCTTTACCATTAGCTGGGTCATGCCCTCGGCGGGCAGTATGGCGCTTTTGAACTTCGTCGAAATCTGCGTGGGAATCCCGTACTCGTCCAGCGCAGTGAGAAGAGGGTCGTTGAACAGGTTTTCAAGCTGCTCAGCCAAGAAGCCGAAATCACCCGGTTCAATACCTATTCGGGTGAAAACGTCAGCTTGAATTTTACTCAATGCCATGATGTCGCGTGGAAGGCGGTACGAGATCACGTTCCGAATAAACTTCAGTCGCTGGCCAATCGACTCGCTTGGAGTGCGATCTGTGGGGTCTTCATCAATGGCTTGTTGGAGGTAGACCTGGAAATCCTTCTGTGCCCTGAGCGCATTGATGTGCCACGCCAGTTGCAGTCCGGAGTGGATATTGAATTCCTGCAGTTTGTGTGGGAGGTGATCGTAGATGAGGGTGCAGAGGTATTCGAGCTGCTTCTGCTCAGGATTTCCTTTCCAGGTCAGCCATATGTGGCTGATTGCGAGCTCGCGACGAATCCTGTCAGCCACTTCAATTTGACGGTCTACCGGGATATGCCGGTTCTCGATCAGCGTTGAGGAGGACAGTTGCGGTGTTGAATAGACGACTTCCAAACGCTGCCTGGATTGGTCGGTCAAGTACTCTGGTTCCAGCTTCATCAACAGTCCAATGGGGGAGGTGCTGTCCTGCAAACCGATCGGGTACTCGACGGTGAGGTTTTCCTCCTCGGGCGGCTCCTCCAGCATGAACACCTTGCCAATGAAATACTGGTTCATACGACCAGCACGCCCGGAAATGTTCTTAAAGGTGAAGAAGTCAAAGGTGTTCTTGTTGATTCGCCGATCGTAGATGATGACGTTCTCAGCCGAGGTGTTAACGCCTTCGATCATCGTGGACGTGCAGATGATGTAGCGGATGGTTCTCTCGTTGAACAGCTTCACGAAGTACTGTTGAATCGCTCGGGGTACGCCGCCGTGGTGAATGCCGATTCCCAGAGAAATGGCTTTGGCCACATTCCAGTCAGGATGGTAGTTGCTGGAAATCCAGTCCGACACGTCCTTGGTCTCGGGAAGCAAAGGGAAATTACCTCTATCAATCAAAAGCTGTGCGACCCGGTTCGCGCTCGCAGGCGACTGGCAGTAGATCAGCGTAGGGGAGGTGAGTTGCTCGCACAGCTCCAGCAGCTTTTCCTTGCGCTCGTCACCACGGGTGCGCAGGTTAAAGTAGGTCACGTCCACTGCCACCGTCGAGAAGTTCGAGGGGATAAAATTGTATTCATACCCATCCAGACCTTGGATGTTATGGATGTGCGGGCCCAGCAGATAAAACTGGGCACCTAGGTTCGCTAGTTTGTGAAAGGCGAGGCTGAGGTCAACGGAGCGGTTCTTTTCTTCAGAGTCACTGGCAAGATCAAGCTTGTAGAACTCGTCGATGACGAAGAAATCGACGTCGTCCAAATCATCGCGCTGCAGCACCCGCTCCTGAGTCAGGAGGTAGACGTTGATGAGGCCAGTCTTCGCCTCCTGGCTCGGGTGAGTGATGACATTGCAAACCGATCGGAAGCGCTTCACCAGCCGGCGACGCGTTTCGTCAATCAGCGCGATGGTTGGTACGATCACCACCACTTTGCGGAATTTGCCTTGCGCCAGCACCGCATCAATGACAAGGCTCTTGCCGACACTTGTCGACGCGCTGAGCACGACGTTGCGCCCTTGCATAAGTAGGTGAAACACATTTGCCTGAAGCCGGTGGAAGACCAGGCCTTTCTCCACGCCCTCGACCCGGTGGATTTCATAGGCTAGGCGGTCTGCGTCGGACACCTGCTCGACGTGCTCTGTGATGTAGGGGAACAGACCAACAGTGCGTACCAGGCTGAGTAAAAGCGACTGTTCTATTTCGTCCAAGAACGCGAATTTATCTAGGAGACGGATCACCAGGTCGCGTCCCTCCCACTCAGGTTTCCCCCTGTTCACGATCTGGGTCACGCCTGCAAGAAGTCCAGTCTTGTCGCTGTCTTTGCCGCCGAGCGATTCCAGCTGCTGTTTGATGATCTCGTATTTCATTAGCTAGCAGCCCTGCACAGGGAGTTGAATTTCTGGACAAGCTGCCGAATGCTTTCCATTGGTACCAGAAACACGACCACCCGAACCTGTTGGATCTTCGAAGGCAAGGTGCTGAGCAAGGTCTTGTAATGCTGCGTCACTTCAGTTTTCAGGTTCGCCGCGTAGTCAGCGAGAAAGCCGCCGGCCAACACTTCACTGTCGTATGCCAACAGGACTGGAAAGCAAAGCACCTTCAGCATGTCCTGGGTCGGTGCATTCTTGTGTAGCGCCTTGTTGAACGCCTCGGCGTTGGGCCGATGATGTTGAGGCTCGCGCAGGGTCACGATGATCTCGCGCTCTTCGGTCAACGCGGCTCTGGAAATCGTCGCGTCCAACACATTGCAAATATCTTTCAGCGTCTGATCCATCGTGCCGGTATAGATCATTCGCGATATTCCCAGCCAAAGCTGGTCTGCCTCACCCTCGGATTGGACTACGTGGGCGTTGCCGAACTCGGAAAGTTTGCCGTTGACGGTGTAAAACGCTTTGCATGCGATCGGCTCGCTATTTTCTCGGTGACGCAGGATGGCGTGGAGAATCAGCTCGGCGATCAAGCGGTCGCGAGAGCCAGGCGTTTGATCCAGCATGCTGATGGATTTCGCGAGCGCACTGGAGAGCTGGTGTATCTGGAAATTGGCAATCTCGCTAGCACGTAAGCAAAATTCGGGAAGCCATTGCACCAGGTGCTCCGCAAACTGATCGCTGCGCCACTCCTCAAAATCGTACTCCACGTCGAAGCCAGAAATGGAGCGAAGCAGCCCCGTCTCGGTGGCTGTATGAAACTCCACGAGAAACGGATCAGGTTTTGATTTGTAAGGTTTCGCGAAGGTGTTGGCTTGCTTGGACGCCGAGTCCAGCAGCGCTTTCAGTCGGGCCAATGCATCGGCACGCGGGATGATTTTGTCCTGCGGTGCTATTTTGACATCGGCAGTTGCTGCGTCATCTGCCCAGCCGAGAAAATCCGCGTAGATTTCTTTCAACTGGCGGTGGGAGGGGTTCTCCCCATAAAACTCAATCAATTCGGAAAGCAGGCGCAGGTTAATAGATTCCAGAGCGTTGACCTTGCCACATACCTGCCAAACGAAGTGGTCGGCCCAGTACGACAGGTTCCGACCCATGGCCGAAATCGACTTGGGAAAACGCTTGGCCAGCTTGATGCCCTGAGCCGTTGCCCCGTCCGGGGTGACACGCTTGTGCAGCTCCTCGGTGAAGTCCTCCAGTACCTTCGCGACATCACGTTTGGAGACGATCCGAAAACAGGCTGGCCCCGGCCTTACGTCGCATTTGAGCGACTTTTGGATCAGAGAGCTATCGGGTTTCCTGTTCTCCAGTTGGGTGCATTCCTTCAGGTTCCACTTCCCATCCTTTTCGGTGGTTTTGACTTGGATGTATTCATTCATAGTGCTACCTGCTGACTGCTTCACCGCGACGATGTCGTCGGCTGTCTCGCATTCGATCTGCACGTAGCTGCTGTCGGCCAGCATTTTCAATATGAAGCTAACGGCAACGTGATCCTGGTATTTGAACCCTTGCCGAGCCGCTGGCCCACCTTTGTTTGATGGACGGGGAGTAGTAACCATGACTTCCTTGTACCTGTGAAAATGACTGATGCAGGTCGTTCCCATGTTGCTCAGGCTGCGAGGTGCATCACTAGATAGCGTAAAGCTACCATCATCAACATTTGTGCGACCACATTATTGGATCAACATCTACGTGCCTAACCCTTGAACCAGGGCGGGCCGGAAGGCCCTCTCACTGTATCGGCGGTGCTTCTATGGCAACGCTTCTGCTCGGCTTCTTCCACTAGCTGCAGTTGAGCAAACTCAGTAGGAAGCAGCCTGCAATGGCTGCTTTTGGCCGGTTGCTGCCTCTCGTGACCGGCCGCTCTGGGTCGAAAGCAGCCTTAGAAGCCACTTGTCAGGGCAGCGCCCTCCCCCGCCAGCACGCGCCTAGCCAAGTCACAAACCAGCCCTAACCGCAGGCAACTCCCCAAGTCGCCCCTTCCCTTTCACCACTCCCACCGCAATCAACACCTGCCCCGCAAAGTAACAACTCACAATCACCGGAACTGCATACGCGAACGGCTGCGCAAACTTGTTGACCCCGATCAGCGAATCGGCAATCACGAACAGCATCGCACCCAGCCATAGCAGCCCCGGTTTGTCTTCCACCCGGCAGGCCATCAGGGCCATGGCGTAGAGGCACAGCAGGTAGATGGCGACAGGCAGCTGGTAAGCCCCGGCGGCGGGCACCAGCCATAGGGCGAGCAACAAGCAATAGAGCGTGACGGGCAGCATGCGCCAGCGCAGCCAGGGTTTGCCTTTGGCCAGCAGGGCGAAGCCGGCGACGAAGGCTAGTTGGTTGACCAGAAAGGCGCCCAGCGCCTGGATGAAGAGTCCGTCCCGGTCGCCGTAGTCGAGGAAGAAGTCGCCAGCCGCTGCGGCAACAAAGCCCGCCCCCAGAAAGAAACCCGTCTTGCCGGGATGGGCGCGCCAAGCGAGCACGGCGAAGATCAGCATGGGGATGGGTTTGAGCAGCCAGCTGAGGGGGTAGGGTTTGAAGGGCAGCAGGACGAGGTAGATCAGCCCCAGTGCAACGGCCACGGCAAAACTGCGGCGCTCGAAGGCGGACATGATGACTCCGGTGTTGTTCTTGTTGTGGGCGCAGACTCTCGTGTCGTGCGCAGCCCGTCAAGACAACCGCCGGCAGCTCCGGCCTGGCGAACCGGCGTTGCCGGCTCGGCCACCCTCAACCCGCCGGAAAGATCAGGCTGAACCGTGTCCCGTCCGTATCACTGCGCACCTCTACCCGCCCGCCATGGGCCTGCATGATGGAGCGCACGATGGCCAGGCCCAGGCCGCCGGAGTCGCCGGGCTGGTTGCGCGAGGGGTCGCAGCGGTAGAAGCGCTCGAACAGGTGCGGCAGGTGCTGGGGTGCAATCGGCTCGCCCTGGTTGTCGACGTGCAGGGTTAGCGCGCCGTTCTCACGGCTGCTGCTGATGACCACCGGCGTGTCGGCGGCCGCGTAGCGCAGGGCGTTGGCGATGAGGTTGGCCAGGGCGCGGCGCACCAGTTGCGGGTCGGCATGCAGTTCGCCGGCGGCCTGGTTGATCAGTTGGATGCCGCGCTCCTCGCCCATGCCTTCGAAGTAGTCGCACAGTTGCGCGACCAGCAGCTGCAGGTCGATGGCCTCGCGCTGCAGCCCCCCCTTGGACTGCTCGGTGCGCGCGAGGAACAGCATGCTGTCGATCATCCGCGCCAGGCGTTCGTATTCCTCCTGATTGGATGCCAGCAGGTTCTGGTATTCCTCCGCCGAGCGCACGCGGCCCAGCGCCTGCTGGGTCTGCCCCATGAGGTTGCTGAGTGGCGTGCGCATTTCATGGGCGAGGTCTTCGGAGAAGCGCGACAGCTGGGCGAAACCGGCTTCCAGGCGCGACAGCATCTGGTTGAGCGCCTGGCTGAGGGCGCTCAGTTCGCTCAGTTCCCTGAATTCGTCCAGCCGCAGGTGCAGATGCTGCACATCGATGGCGGCGGCGCGCGCGGCCAGCTGGCGCACCGGGCGCAGGCCGCGCTGGCTGACCAGCCAGCCCAGCACGAAGGCCAGCGCGGCGCCAAAGGACAGGGCGATCCACAGCTTGAGGCGATAGGCGCCGAGCATGTTTTCACGCTCGCTCAGCCGCTTGCCGGCGATCATGGTCAGGCGACGATCGCCACGGGTCACATCCAGCCAGGCCACGCGCAGCTCGCTGTCCGGCACGTCGCCCAGGCGCGCCTCCGGTGCCGGCGGCAGCGCCGGCACCGGCACGCCGGTGGGGTTGATGCCGATCAGCAGCTCGCCGCGGGCATTGATGATCCACAGCAGGTTGTCACGATTGCCCAGCATGTTCTCGTAGAGATGCGGCTGGCTGCGCAGCGCCTCGATGCTGTCGCTGTCGTCGATCAGCGCGTGCATGCGCTGCAGGCGGCCGAGCAGCGCCTGGTCGTCGCGCCAGGCCACTTCGCGCTGCAGGGACTGGTAGAGGTAGAAGCCGATCACGCCCAGCAGCAGCACGCTGGCCAGGGCGAACATCAGCGCCAGGCGCAGGCTCAGGGAGCGGGGCCACAGCGTCATACCGGTACGTCCAGCATGTAGCCGATGCCCCGCACCGTGTGAATCAGCTTGAGCGGATAGGGGTCGTCGACCTTGGCGCGCAGGCGGCGGATGGCCACGTCCACCACGTTGGTGTCGCTGTCGAAGTTCATATGCCAGACATGCGAGGCGATCTGCGCCCGCGACAGCACCTCGCCCTCGCGGCTGAGCAACAGGTGCAGCAGCGCGAATTCCTTGTTGGTGAGCAGGATGCGCTCGCCGTTGCGGGTGACCTTGCGGCGCAGGACATCCATGTGCAGGTCGGCGGCCTGGAACTGGTCGAGCTCGCGGGGCGGTCCGCGACGCAGCAGGGAACGCACCCGCGCCAGCAGTTCGGTGTAGGAGAACGGCTTGATCAGGTAATCATCGGCGCCCAGCTCCAGGCCCTTCACCCGGTCTTCCACGGCATCGCGCGCGGTGAGGAACAGCACCGGGGTCTGCTGCTTGCGGCGGATGATCTGCAGCAACTGCCAGCCATCCAGGCCGGGCAGCATGACATCGAGAATGATCAGGTCGAACTCGAATTCCTGGGCCAGGTGCTGGCCGTCCAGGCCATTGAGCGCCACGTCCACGTGGTAGCCGGACTCGCTCAGCCCCTTGCGCAGGTAATCCGCGGTCTTTACCTCGTCTTCCACCACCAGAATACGCATCGTCACCCTCCTGCTCAGGCGCGCAGCCTAAACAGATCCGCGCCGCAGGCCCATTACAAATCCGTAATTGGCGCGCAATGCGTCTGTGCGCAGGACCTGGGCACCATGGCCGGCATCTGCTCAACCGAGCCTTAACCGGGAGACCCGCATGTTGATTCGTAGTGCCACCCTGTCACTGATTGCCCTGGCCGTGGGCTCGACCGCCGCCTGGGCCGCCCCCAAGGACATCGCGCAGCGCCCCGATGTCACCCTGGCGCTGGCCAATGCCCTGCTGACCGAAACCCTGGCCGTCTGCAAGGCCGAAGGCCGCAATGCCGTGGCAGCGGTGGTCGACCGCGGCGGCAACCTGGTTGCCGTGCAGCGGGCTGACAACGTCGGCCCGCACAACACCCTCGCCGCGCAGCGCAAGGCCTACACCGCGCTGTCGACCAAGACGCCGACCCGGATGCTGGCCGAGGGCGCGCGCAAGAACCCGGACGCCGCCAACCTCAACACCCTCGACGAGCTTCTGCTGCTGGGCGGCGGTGTGCCGCTGAAAGTGGGCAACGACGTGATCGGCGCCATCGGTGTGGCCGGCGCCGGCGGTGCGGACATGGATGAGGCCTGTGCCAACAAGGCCATCTCGAAAGTACTGACCCAAACCCTCTGATCTGGAGTTACCCGATGAATATGCTGAAAACCCTGTGTGCCGGTGCCGTCCTGAGCAGCCTGACCAGCGTCGCGCTGGCCGCCGGCAACCCGCTGAGCGTGCACGTACTGAACCTGGAGAACGGCCTGCCGTCGCCTGACGTGAACGTGACCCTGGAAAAGCAGGACGGCAAGAACTGGAAGCTGCTCAACCAGGGCGACACCAACGAACAGGGCCGCATTCCCGCCCTGTTCCCGGAAGGCAAGTCGCTGGAAAAAGGCACCTACCGCGTTACCTTCAAGACCGGCGAGTGGTTCAAGGAGCACAAGACCGCCACCTTCTTCCCGGAAGTCCCGGTGATCTTCGAAGTGGACGGCACCGTGCCCCATTACCACATTCCGCTGCTGCTGAGCCCCTACGGTTTCTCCACCTACCGGGGCAACTGATTCGCGGCGGCTGAACTCCGAGCCGCGGCGTAGCGGGTGTCAACAGGCCGGGTCGTCCCCCCCGAACTGTGCCCGGTGACACCCATCCCAGCGAGGCATTCCGGCGAGTCCATGGGTAGCCCCCCTGCCCCGACTCATCACTGGAATGCCTCCATCTCATTTCGTCAGACTGCGCGCAGGCGCTCGTATCAGGCCTGGCGAACCTGCCGTTCCAGCTCGGCCTTGAGGGCCGGATCAAGCCGCAGTTGCTTGGCCAGCTCGTCGAGGTAGGCGCGCTCCATGAAATGCTCCTCGTCCACCATCAGGATGCTGGCCAGGTACATTTCGCTGGCCATTTCCGGCGTGCCGGCGGCACGCGCCACGTCGGCCGGGTCGAGCGGTTTGTTCAGCTCGGCGTGCAGCCAGCGTTGCAGGTCGGGGTCGTTGTCGAGCTTCTGGAATTCGCCTTCGATCAGCGCCGTCTCGCGTGCGTCCACATGCCCGTCGGCCTTGGCCGCCGCCACCAGGGCCTTGAGGATTGCCTGGCTGTGCTGTTCCACCTGGGCCGGCGGCAGCCGGTCGAGGGTCTGCGGCTCGCCCTGCTGCACACCGCCCTGCTGGGCCTGCCAGTTGCCGTAGGCCTTGTAGGCCAGCACACCGAGAGCAGCGAGACCGCCATAGGTCAGGGCCTTGCCACCGAGCTTGCGTGCTGTTTTGTTGCCCAGCAGCAGGGCCATAGCCCCGCCAGCCAGCGCGCCGCCGCCGGCGCCGGAAAGCAATCCGCCCAGGCCGTTGTTTGCGCCCGTGCTACCGGATAGCCCACCGATTCCCGGTTTGCCGGTGAGGCTACCGCCCTGCTTCTGCAGGAGTTCCTGACCGGATTTGAGCAACTGGTCGAGTAAGCCTCGGGTGTTCATCGCGCGTCCTCCAGAGAAAATGGCAGTCAGAGTAAAGCCTGACCGGCACCCCGGCGTGGCGCATTTGCGTCCGGATATTGCGTTCTAGCGGCTGCTTGCGAATGGCGATTCAGCGGGCATCCAACTGGCCCAGCAGCTCGGGCAGCACCACACCCGCCGCGCCGGCCAGGGAGAATTCCCGCGCACCGCCCTGACCGGAGGGCTGCGGGTTAATGTGCGCGACGGTCGCGCCGGACTGCAGCGCCAGCTGCGGAATCGACGCCGCCGGCTGCACCACGCCGGAGGTGCCGATCGACAGCAGCACATCGCATTCTCCGGCCGCCTTGAAGGCAGCCCGCAAGGCGGCCTCCGGCAGCGCCTCGCCAAACCAGACCACGCCGGGTCGCACCTTGCCGTTGCAGCGCTGGCAGCGCGGCGGCTCCAGACAGCGGCCCTCGGCGGGCTCCTCAGGTACTTCGCTGATTGCATGCGGGCGGCCGCAGGCAAAGCAGCGCGGCGCATGCAGGCTGCCGTGCAGGTGGATGACGTCGCGACTGCCGGCGCGCTCGTGCAGGTCGTCGACGTTCTGGGTGATCAGGGTGAGCTTCTCCACTCGCTCGGCCAGCGCGGCGATGGCGCGGTGCGCCGGGTTGGGCTGGGCCTGCAGCACCTTCATGCGCCGCCATTCGTACCAGCCCCAGACCAGCGCCGGATCACGCCGGAAGGCCGAAGGCGTGGCCAGCTCGGCGGGATCGAAGCGTTCCCACAGGCCGCTCAGGGCATCGCGGAAGGTGGGAATGCCGCTCTCGGCGGACACCCCGGCGCCGGTGAACACCACCAGGTGGCGGGCCTTGCGCAGGGCGGTGGAAAGCGCATCAGGGATCAGCATGTCAGGCTCCGGACGGCCAACGGATCGCCGGGATTATCCATGGAGCGCGCGGCCTGTGTCTCACCGGTCAGGACGCGGCGTGGCGCCGGTGCCGCGTGGCATAATGCGCGCCGCTTGTTTGGCAGGTCATTTCAGTAGGGCAACGATGCTGCAGAAGTTCGAAGTTATTGTCATCGGTGCCGGAGCGGCCGGTCTGATGTGCGCGGCCAATGCGGCGGCGCGTGGGCGCCAGGTGCTGGTGCTGGACCACGCCAACAAGGCCGGCAAGAAGATCCTCATGTCGGGCGGTGGGCGGTGCAACTTCACCAACTACTTTGTCGCGCCTGACAAATACCTCAGCCATAACCCGCACTTCTGCAAGTCGGCATTGAAGCGTTACACCCAGTGGGACTTCATCGCCCTGGTTGAACGCTACGGCATTGCCTACCACGAGAAGAAAGACGGCCAGCTGTTCTGCGACCACAAGGCCTCCGACATCCTCAACATGCTGCTGAGCGAATGCGAGCAGTACGGCGTGCAGATTCGCCTGGACACCGAGGTGACCCGCATCGCTGCCAGTAGCACGGAAGGCTGCCGTTTCGAGTTACGCGCCGCGGGCCAGCAGCTGGGCTGTGAATCGCTGGTGATTGCTACGGGCGGGCCCTCCATTCCGACCCTGGGCGCCAGCGGCTTTGGTTATGAGGTTGCACGCCAGTTCGGGCTGCCGGTGCATCCCACTCGCGCCGGCCTGGTGCCGTTCACCATCACCGATCAGCACAAGGCGCTGTGTAGCGAATTGAGCGGCACGGCATTGCGGGTGGACGTCAGCGTGCCGGGCAAGAGCTTTAGCGACGACATGCTGTTCACCCATCGCGGCTTGAGCGGTCCGGCGATGTTGCAGATCTCGTCGTATTGGGAAGAAGGCGATGCGCTGACCATCAACCTGCTGCCCGACCAGGATCTGGCCCAGAGCCTGCGCCAGGCGCAGCATCAGCGGCCCAAGGTGCTGCTGCGCAACTGGCTGGCGGAGCTGACGACGCAGAAATTCGCCGAACATTGGCTGGCGTCGACGCCATGGGCCAATCACACCCTGGCGCAACTGAACGGCGCGGACATGGATGCCTTTGCCCAGGGCCTGCACGAGTGGGTGGTCAAGCCGTCCGGCACGGAAGGCTATCGCACCGCCGAGGTAGCCCTGGGCGGGGTGGATACCGATGTGTTGTCGTCCAAGTCGATGGAGTGCAAGACGCTGCCGGGGCTGTTCTTCATTGGCGAAGTGGTCGACGTGACCGGCCATCTGGGGGGCTTCAACTTCCAGTGGGCGTGGTCCAGCGCGGTGGCGGCGGCGGAGTTTGTCTGAGGGAGCGCGAAGCTTTTCGTGCGGGCCGACGCTAAAAGCTCGCGAATGAATTCGCTTCTACAGGTAATGCGCCGCCGCCATTTTGCAGCTGCCCGCGCTGGAAGCCATTGAACTGAACGCGGACTCGAACCGCGTTCGCCCCTGTATACTGCGCGCCCTTCGGCGCCTTGGCGCCCGTCGTTTTCCTTTTTCAGTGTCAGTGCGGTCGTATCGTGGAAAGAACCCCAGCCTCCCAGCAGCCCTTGAGCCGTCGTTTCTCCATCGCCCCGATGATGGACTGGACTGATCGCCATTTCCGGTTCCTGGCCCGCCAGCTCTCGCGTCACACCCTGCTCTACACGGAGATGGTGACCACCGGCGCCCTGCTGAATGGCGATGCCCAGCGCTTCCTGCGCTATGACGAGTGCGAGCATCCATTGGCCCTGCAGCTGGGCGGCAGCAACCCGGCGGAGCTGGCGGCGTGCGCGAAGATGGCGGAAGCGGCGGGCTACGACGAGGTGAACCTGAATGTGGGCTGCCCGAGCGACCGGGTGCAGAACAACCTGATCGGCGCCTGCCTGATGGCGCATCCGGCGCTGGTGGCCGAGTGCGTGAAGGCCATGCAGGACGCCGTATCGATTCCGGTGACGGTCAAGCACCGTATCGGCATCAATGGCCGGGACAGCTACGCCGAGCTGTGCGATTTCGTCGGCCAGGTCAGCGAGGCCGGTTGCCGCAGCTTCACCGTGCATGCGCGCATCGCCATTCTCGAGGGCCTGTCGCCCAAGGAGAACCGCGAGGTGCCGCCGCTGCGTTATGACGTGGCCGCGCACTTGAAGCGGGACTTCCCCGATCTGGAGCTGGTGCTCAACGGCGGCATCAAGACGCTGGAGGCCTGCGAGGAGCACCTGCAGGTGTTCGACGGGGTGATGCTCGGCCGCGAGGCGTATCACAACGCCTACCTGCTGGCCGAGGTGGATCAGCGCCTGTTCGGCAGCACGGCGCCGGTGATCAGTCGCAGCGAGGCGCTGGCGCGCCTGCGCCCCTACATCGAGCGGCATCTGGCCGAGGGCGGCGTGATGCACCATGTGACCCGTCATACGCTGGGTCTGGCCCAGGGTTTCCCCGGGGCGCGGCGTTTCCGGCAATTGCTGTCGGTGGACGTGCAAAAGACCGACGATCCATTGGGGCTGCTGGATCAGGCCATCGAAGTGCTGGCCGGACGGTAAACCCCGCCGCTGTGCGTAGGGTGGTCAGCGTTGTACCGGCCGCCATTCGATGTTGGCATCTCGGTGGCCGATAACGACGTCAACCACCCTACGCGCACGTTACAGACCCAGTTCGTCCAGCGCCTCGTCGGCCTGGTCGAGAGCCAGCTCCGTGCTGTCGATCAGGTTGGAAACCTCTTCCACCGATGCCTCGCCAAGATCGACGGCCTTCAGCGCCGCCAGCAGCTCGTTCATGCGCTGGATGACGGCGGCGGCGCGATCGCGGTCTTCCTCGGCATGCTCCTCCTCGTCCGGCTGACGGAGATAGTTCTCGGCGTGACCCTTGGTTTCCTCGGCCGACTCGATCAGTTCGGCAATTTCGTTGCGGATGTCGTCCACCAGCGCCATGGGTTGTTCCCCGTTATTGAATAAGCCTTGATTAATGCGGGCGGCGGCGCAGGAATCAAGGGCAGCGATGCAAAATGCCTGCTATCCATTGACCCGCGTCCTGGCGCGTCCCCGGGCCTCTGTTATTCTCCTGTGATTTTCCGTGCGGCGACCGCCGCGTCAGGGACGACGTTTCTTCAAGTCATCGCAGGTGCCCCATGCCTTCCAAGCTGGACCAGTTGAAAGCCTTCACCACCGTGGTTGCCGATACCGGCGACCTGGATGCCATCGCTCGCCTCAAGCCGGTGGATGCCACCACCAATCCGTCACTGCTGCTCAAGGCGGCCGCCCTGCCCCGCTATGCCGATCTGCTGCAGAACGCCACGCGGGCCGCTGGCGGCGACACCGGCCTGGCCTGCGACCATTTCGCCGTCGCGGTAGGCGGGGAGATCCTCAAGGTCATACCCGGGCGCATCTCCACCGAGGTGGATGCCCGCCTGTCCTTCGACAGCGAAGCCACCCAGCGCCGCGCCGAGCGCCTGATCGATCTCTACGATCGGGCCGGCATCGGCCGCGAGCGGGTGCTGATCAAGGTCGCCGCCACTTGGGAAGGCATCCGCGCCGCCGAACGCCTGGAACAGGCCGGCATCCAGACCAACCTGACCCTGCTGTTTTCCTTCGCCCAGGCGGCAGCCTGCGCCGATGCGGGCGTGTACCTGATCTCCCCCTTCGTGGGGCGCATCTACGACTGGTACAAGAAGGCCGAGGGCCGCGATTACGTGGGCGCGGAAGATCCGGGCGTGCGCTCGGTGACGCGCATCTACGACTACTACAAGGCCAACGGCTACTCGACGGTGGTGATGGGCGCCAGCTTCCGCAACCTGGGGCAGATCGAGGCGCTGGCCGGCTGCGACCGCCTGACCATCAGCCCGGAGCTGCTGCAGAAGCTGTCCGAGGATGAAAGCCCGCTGCAGCGCCAGCTACAACCGGGCGCCGCCGGTGAACCCCGTCAGGTGCTGGATGAAAGCGCGTTCCGCTGGGCGCTGAACGAAGATGCCATGGCCACCGAGAAGCTGGCCGAGGGCATTCGCCTGTTTGCGCGGGATCAGGAGAAGCTGGAAGCCCTGTTGCGCGGCTGAGGCCTGGGGTTTCGTAGGGTGGTCAAGGCGCAGCCTTGGCCACCCTTGAGGAGCGGGCACTCAAGGCCAGGCCTTGAGCGCCTTCGGCGGCCGGAAAGGCGCCGCCTCCCGGCAAAACGACAAAAGGCGATGCAACCGGCATCGCCTTTTTCATGCCCCGCCCGACTCAGCTGCGCTCCAGCGCCTCGACCAGATCGCGGAACGCCTGGCGGTTGGAGTCGTTGAGGCTCATCAGGATGCGGTGGGCTTCCAGCACCCGGTGGCGCACTTCCTCCTCGGAGACGTCCTGACACGGCAGGTCGCGCAGGCTTTCCGGGGTGATCTGCGGCTGGTCGACGATGTTGAACACCTGATCGAACCCCATGGAGTGCAGCAGCCGGGTGATGTCCGGGTTGCGGGTCACCAGGGTGGGCAGCAGCCCGACCTTCTGCCGCGACAGGATCGACAGCTTGGCCAGCAGTCCGAGGGTGGTGCTGTCGATGCTGCGGGTGTCGATCAGGTCGATGACGATGCTCGAAAAGTTCGTCGCAGAGAAGATCTGTTCGATGGTGGAATCCAGCACGGAGCAGAGGGTCAGGCGTATCTCGCCGATGAACTTGAGTACGAAGGTACCTTCCTGCTCGGCAAACTGGATCTTGCCGTTACTCATTCAAGATTCCTGCTCAGTACCAGGAGGGCGATGTCGTCCGGCATGTCGCCCAGCTCATTCAATCCAAAAGTCTGTCGCAGACCCTCCAGGGTTCCACCTGCCGCGCCAATCATCCTGGGCAACGCAGCCTCCTTTTCTTTGAGTGTCTCACCCGGCAAAAGATCGAGAATGCCGTCCGAGAGCAGCGTCAGGCTGAACGCCTCGGGCAGCTGGATCTCGCGGTCCTCGAAGGTGGCTTCCTCGAACAGCCCCACCGGCAGGCCGCGACCCTGCAGATATTCGGCCTGACCGTTCTGGTAAAGCACCGGTAGCGGAAGATGGCCACCGATACTGTAGGTCAGCCGATCGGTGGGCAGGTCGATGATCCCGCCCAGCATGGTCACGTGCTTGCCGAGCTTGAGGTTGATCAGGCCCCGGTTGATGTGACCCAGCACGTCGGAGGGCTTGAACTCGGGCAGCTTGCCACCGCGCCGCGACTCGTAGAGCAGCCGCGTGGTCATGAACTTGAGCAGCACGGTGACGAACGCCGAGGAGGCGCCATGCCCGGAAACATCGGCCAGGTAGAAGGCGATGCGCCGGTCGTCGAGGCGAAAGTAGTCGACGAAGTCACCGGAGAGATACAGCGAAGGGATGATCTGGTGGGAGAAGCTGAAGCCGTCCGCCGTCCAAGGGGTGTCCGGCAGCAGGCTGATCTGCACCTGGCGGCCGGCGTCCTGGTCTTCCTGCAGCAGGTGCAGGCTGGCCTGCAGCTCGCGGTTGGTGGCCTCCAGCCTCTCGCTGTACACCGCGTTCTCGTGGCGCAGGCGCGCGCGATCCAGGGCCCGGCGGATGGAGTGCTCCAGCACCGCCAGGTCTTCCAGGGGTTTGATCAGGTAATCGGCGGCACCCAGGCGCAGGGCCTCGACCACGTCGTTCATCACGCCGGCCCCGGACACCACGATCACCGGAGCGGTATCGTTCAGCTCGCCGATGCGGCGGATCAGCTCCAGGCCGTCGATCTGCGGCATGCGCAGGTCGCAGATCACCAGGTCCGGGTGTTCCTGCTGGAAGATTTCCAGGCCCTGATGCCCGTTGCTGGCCTGTGCGACCGTGAATCCGCTGTCCTCCAGATAAGCCGCGAGGCTGGTTCGCACAGCCTCGTCGTCATCAATGATCAGCAGTTTGGCACTGGGATTGTGCATGGGATTTCCAGGCATACGGCGCCGGATGCGATGGACTGATTGGCCGGCGGAAGCACGGCGAAGTATAGGGAGTTCTCGACACGGCGCAGACGGTACTCCCATCCGACAGGCGATTCAAGCTTGCGGGCGTACGCCCAAAGGGCTATGGCCAGGCTCAGAAATCGTCCTCGATCATGCCGTCGCGGACCTTGAACTCGCGGTTCTGCAGGTACACGTTGCGCAGGAAGGTGTACTTGTCGCCCTGGATGAGGCGCTCGGCGTCCAGGAAGCTCGCCCGCGTATCCACTACATCCAGACCCAGCAACTGGTTGCGGGTGCGCACGTGGTCCAGATGGGTATAGAGACCGTTGTAGCTGTCGGGGAAGCGGGCCAGGCCGTCGCGCACCGTGCTCGGCCCCAGGAACGGCAGCACCAGGTACGGCCCGCTGCCCAGCCCCCAGACGCCGAGGGTCTGGCCGAAGTCCTCGTCATTACGCTGCAGGCCCATCCGCGTGGCCACGTCGAAAAAACCCAGCAGCCCGAAGGTGGAGTTGAACAGCAGGCGCGCGGTATCCACGCCCGCCGCGTGCAGCTTGCCTTGCAGCAGGTTGTTGGTCAGGTTGCGCACCTCGCCCACATTGCTGAAGACATTGCCGATGCCGGTTTCCAGGAAGTCCGGCGTCACGGTGCGATACCCCTTGGCCAGCGGCTTCAGCGCATAGGTGTCCAAGGTCTCGTTGAAGGCGAACATCGAGCGGTTGAAGCCTTCCCATGGATCGTCCTCGTGAGCCTGCGCTGCCGCCTGTAATGGCAACGCCAGGACAGCACAGACCGCCAGGCAACGGACCGTCACTGACATGCCGACGGCGAAAACAGCCATTGCAGTACCTCCTCGAGATTCGTAGTGTGTCGCCCCCGCCAACCGGCGGAAACCCGATTCCAGACGCGCCGGAGCCGGCAAAGCCGCGAAGTATACGGCCAGTTCCCCACAGAGAGGCACCCCCATGTCCGCGTCCGACACCCCTCGCCTGCTGCACGCCTGCCGCATCCCGGTACGCTGGGGCGACATGGACAGCTACGGCCACGTCAACAACACCCGCTATGTGCAGTATCTGGAGGAGGCACGGATCGCCTGGTTCGCCAGTCTTTCCATGGACATCGACCATGGGCCGGAAGGTCCGGTGGTGCTGCAAGTGCAGCACACCTACCTGCGTCCCGTGGTCCATCCGGCCACGGTAGTCGTCGAGCTGTATGCCGGCGCGCTGGGTCGCAGCAGCCTGACCCTGGAACACCGCCTGTATACCGAGGCGGAGCCGGGCATCCTGTACGGGGAAGGCTTCTGCAAGCTGGTGTGGATCGAGCATGCGGCAAACCGTTCGGTGCCGGTGCCGCCCGGCCTGCGCGCGCTGTTAGCACCGCCTGTCTGAGACGCCCCCTCCGTCATCGAACCGTCACCGGGCAACTCTAGCCTGCTCCTCTCAAGCAAAGAGGAACCGCATGATGAGCGCCCGCCCACAGCTGTTTACCGCCGTGCTGTTCGGCCTGTCCGGATGTCTGGTCGACCATGGTGCATACGTGGTACGTCAAGCCCGGCAGCCGCTCCAGGCGCCACGCGTGAGCCTGGGCAACCTGGCCCTCAGCAGCCGCCTGGAACGGGCCGCCCGGGTGCAGGACTGGCAAGCCCAGGCCGACCTGCGCGAGCAGGCCCTGGCTCGAGCCCAGCCCACGCCGAATGCGCTGGCCACCCTGGAAACCCTGCACCGCCAGGGCGTGCCCTGCGCCTGGCTGGAGGAGTTGCCGGATACCGTCTGCCAGGCGCTGGCCTCGCGCCTGCCGGGCTGGCTGGCGGGATTTCCCGGCACCGAGACCCGCCCCTGGCCGGCGCCGGACGCCTGCTGGGAGGCGCTCAGCCAACTGAACATTCCGCACCTGGAAGGCAGCGTTCTGGTATGTAGCGATACACGCCTGCTGGAGGCCGGCCTGCGCGCCGGGCTCTGGACCATCGGCCTGGCGACCAGCGGCAGTCAGTGCGGGCTGAGCCTTTCGGACTGGCAGAGCCTGACGCCCTTGGAACAGAAGTCGCTACGTACCGTGGCCACCCTGGAGCTGTACCAGTTGGGTGCGCATTCGGTCATCGACGACCTGGGCGACCTGGCCAGCTGCCTGGCGGACCTGGCCAAGCGACGGGCCAAGGGTGAAAAACCCTGATACCCCGTGTCACAGGCGAACTGCCGGGCACTGCCTTATCTTTAGGGCAACGCCTGCCGTCCGGCGGGCGATGGACCAAGGGAGTACCGCCATGCCCGCACAGGAACTTCGCAAGCAGCTCGAACAGTTGCGCGACCAGCTCGAACAGACGCCACCGCTGGACGCCGACGAGCGCGGCGCCATTCAGGCGCTGATCGAGCAGATCGAAACCCAGTTGGCACTGCAGAGCCCGCCGCCTGCCGACGAGACGCTGGTGGACGGCATCAACCTGGCCGTGGAGCGTTTCGAGGTCAGCCACCCCACGCTGGCCGGCACCCTGCGCAACATCATGCAGAGTCTGGTCAGCATGGGTATCTGACGCCTACTGGCGCACCAGCCGGCGGTTGTCCACCTGCGACGCCTCGCTGCTGCGGTAGGGATTGATGTCCAGCCCGCCGCGGCGCACGTAGCGCGCGTAGACAGTCAGCCGCCGCGGCTGCAGCAGGCGCTGCAGGTCCAGGAAGATACGCTCCACGCACTGCTCGTGGAAGTCGCGATGCTGGCGGAAGCTGATCAGGTAGGCCAGCAGGCTGGCCGGATCCAGCGCCGGGCCCTGGTAATCGACCACCACACTGCCCCAGTCCGGCTGGCCGGTGACCGGGCAGTTGGATTTCAGCAGGTGGCTGTGCAGGCATTCCTCCACCTGGCGCTGCGGGTCGCAGCGCAGCAGCTCCGGGCGCGGATGGTCGTAGCCGGTGATTTCGACATCCAGCGCATCGATGCAACGGCCCGGCAAGCGGGCCACGCCCTCCTCGCCCACCTCGTCCAGGCTGCGCACCCGCACGCCGACCGGCGCGCCGGCCACGGCCGACAGGTCGCGCCGCAGCGCTTCGCACACCGCCTGCGTATCGGCGAACGGGGTCTGGTTCAGCGAGTTGAGGTAGAGCTTGAAGGACTTGGATTCGATGATGTTCGGCGAATCGGCCGGAATGGCGAACTCGCCGATGGCCACCACCGGCTTGCCGGACGGCAGCAGCCAGGACAGCTCGTAGCAGTTCCAGTAATCCACGCCCTGATAGGGCAGCTGGCCGGCCTGCAGCCCCAGCTCCGCCCACTTCGGCGCGCGCGGGATGGGGTACAGCAGCTCGGGACTGTAGTGGTCGACGTACTCGCTGGACTTGCCCAGCGGCGAATGTTCGGCCGGATGCATGGCGTTACCTGACGAAAAACGGGCCGCGCAGTATAAGCGCGGCCACGCGGATCGGCACCGCCCGGCCGCTTACTGGCGCAGGCCGCGCCCGCTTTTCAGCAGGTGGATGCAGAACAGGTAGAGCACGGCGGTGGCCAGCAGCATGAAGCCGATGGCGGTGCCGATGTGGATGTCGGACACACCGAGGATGCCGTAGCGGAAGGCATTCACCATGTGCAGGATCGGGTTGGCCAGCGAGACGCTCTGCCAGAACGGCGACAGCAGGTGGATCGAGTAGAACACCCCGCCCAGGTACGTCAGCGGCGTGAGCACGAAGGTGGGGATGATCGAGATGTCGTCGAAGCTGCGTGCATAGGCGGCGTTGATGAAGCCGCCCAGGGCGAAGATGGTCGCCGCCAGCAGGATGACCAGAATCGTCACGCCCAGGTGGTGCACCTGCAGCTGGGTGAAGAACAGCGACAGCACGGTGACGATCAGCGCCACGCCCAGGCCGCGCAGCACGCCGCCGGCCACGTAGCCGACCAGGATGATGTGCGGCGACACCGGCGCCACCATCAGCTCCTCGATGTTGCGCTGGAACTTGCTGCCGAAGAAGCTCGACACCACGTTGCTGTAGGCGTTGGTGATCACCGACATCATGATCAGCCCCGGCACGATGAAGTCCATGTAGGGCAGGCCGTCCATCTCGCCGATGCGCGCGCCGATCAGGTTGCCGAAGATCACGAAATACAGCGCCATGGTGATGGCCGGCGGCAGCAGGGTCTGCGGCCAGATGCGCAGGAAGCGCCGCACTTCCCGGTAGACGATGGTGTGCAGCGCGATCAGGTTGGGACGCAGCTCGTTCATTTCGCCACCTTGCTCAGGTTCTTCTCCACCAGGGACACGAACAGCTCCTCCAGGCGATTGCTCTTGTTGCGCAGGCTCTGTACCTCGATGCCCTGCCGCTGCAGCTGGCCGAACAGGTTGGTGATGCCCTGTTCCTTCTCCACCTGCACCTCCAGGGTACGCCCGTCCAGCAGGCGCGCCGGGTAGCCGTCCAGCTCCGGCGCCAGCAGCTGCGCTTCCTTGAGGTCGAGCAGGAAGGTTTCCACGTGCAGCGACTGCAGCAGGCCGCGCATGCTGGTGTTCTCGACGATGCGCCCGTGATCGATGATCGCGATGTTGCGGCACAGCTGCTCGGCTTCCTCCAGGTAGTGGGTGGTGAGGATGATGGTCACCCCCTGGCGGTTCAGCTCGGTGATGAAGTTCCACATCGAGCGGCGCAGCTCGATGTCCACGCCGGCGGTGGGCTCGTCGAGGATCAGCAGGCGCGGCTGGTGGATCAGCGCGCGGGCGATCATCAGTCGGCGCTTCATGCCGCCGGAGAGCATGCGCGAGGGCACGTTGCGCTTGTCCCACAGGCCCAGCTGGGTCAGGTACTGCTCGGCGCGCTCCTTGGCCACCCGCATGGGGATGCCGTAGTAACCGGCCTGGGTGACGACGATGTCGAACACCTTCTCGAACTGGTTGAAGTTGAACTCCTGGGGCACCACGCCCAGGCAGCGCTTGAGGCCGACCGGGTCACGGTCCAGGTCGTGGCCGAACACCTGCACCGAACCCGAGGTCTTGGTCACCAGGGTGGAGAGAATGCCGATGGTGGTGGACTTGCCGGCGCCGTTGGGGCCGAGCAAGGCGAAGAAGTCGCCTTCGGCGACGTCCAGGTCGATGCCATGCAGGGCCTGGAAGCCGTTGCCGTAGGTCTTGGTCAGCTGCCGGATGGACAGGGCGGAACTCATAGGAAGGCACGCACGCGTTTCTGGAAGAACCCGCACAAATGGGGGCGACAGTCGACAAATGCAAGACCGGTAACATTCGGCGCGTCTGAAACGCCTATGCTGAACCGGACGCTCACCGACCCGGAGGACACCCATGCTCGCCGTCTGGCTACTCGTGCTGCTGTTCGGCATTCTGCTGCTTGCCCACCTGCGCCTGCCGGCGCTGACCAGCCTGATCATCGTCGCCGTGTACCTGGTCGCCATGACGCTCACCGAGGTGGCGCCCGGCGGGCTGATGCTGATCCTCGCCCTGCTCTGGGTGGCGGTGGCCTTGCCGGTGCTGATGCCCGACCTGCGCCGGCGGCGCATCACCGCGCCAGCACTGCGGTGGTTCCGCGGCGTGCTGCCGCCCATGTCGGATACCGAGCGCGACGCCATCGAGGCCGGCACCGTGTGGTGGGACGGCCAGCTGTTCAGCGGTCGCCCGGACTGGAACCAGTTGCTGGCCGTGCCCGCCCCGGCGTTGACGGCCGAGGAGCAGGCCTTCGTCGACGGCCCCACCGAGCAGCTGTGCGCCATGGTCAGCGACTGGGACATCGGCCAGCGCATGGACCTGCCGCCGGAGGCCTGGGCCTTCATCAAGGAACAGGGCTTCTTCGGCCTGATCATCCCGCGCGAATACGACGGCAAGGGCTTCTCCGCCCTCGCCCATTCGCAGATCGTCATGAAGCTGGCCACCCGCAGCGCCGACCTGGCCTCCACCGTGATGGTGCCCAACTCCCTCGGCCCGGCCGAACTGCTGCTGCATTACGGCACCGACGAACAGCGCCAGCGCTACCTGCCGCGCCTGGCGCGTGGCGAGGAAATCCCCTGCTTCGCCCTCACCGGCCCGCTGGCCGGCTCCGACGCCGGCGCCATGCCGGACAGCGGCGTCATCTGCCGCGGGCAATGGGAGGGCGAAGAAGTGCTCGGCCTGCGCCTGAATTGGGAGAAGCGCTATATCACCCTCGGCCCGGTGGCCACCCTGCTCGGCCTGGCCTTCAAGGCCTATGACCCGGACCATCTGCTGGGCGAACAGGACGAGCTGGGCATCACCCTGGCGCTGATACCCACCAACCTGCCCGGCATCGACATCGGCAAGCGCCACCTGCCGCTGGGCGCGGCCTTCATGAACGGCCCGAATGCCGGCAAGGATGTGTTCGTGCCGCTGGACGCGATCATCGGCGGGCCGGCCATGCTCGGCAAAGGCTGGATGATGCTGATGAACTGCCTGTCGGTGGGCCGCTCCATCTCGCTGCCGGCGGTAGGCACCAGCGCGGCGAAGACCTGCGCCTACGCCAGCGGCCGTTATGCGCGCATCCGCGAACAGTTCAACGTGCCGCTTTCCGCCTTCGAGGGCATCCAGGCCCCGCTGGGACGCCTGGCCGGCAACGCCTGGCTGATGGATGCGGCGCGGGTACTCACCGCCCGCGCCGTGGACCTGGGCGAGAAGCCCTCGGTGCTCTCCGCCGTGCTCAAGTACCACCTCACCGAACGCGGCCGCGAATGCATCGCCCACGCCATGGATATCCACGGCGGCAAGGGCATCATCATGGGCCCCAACAACTACCTGGCCCGCGCCTGGCAGGGCGCGCCGATCTTCATCACCGTGGAAGGCGCCAACATCCTCTCGCGCAACCTGATGATCTTCGGCCAGGGCGCCATCCGCAGCCACCCCTACGTATTGAAGGAAATGGAACTGGCCGCCGCCGAGGACAGCGACGCCACCCTGGAAGCCTTCGACCGGGTGCTGCTGGAGCACACCGGCTTCGCGGTCAGCAACGCCGCCAGCGCCTTCCTGCTCGGCCTCACCGGCGGCCTGTTCAGCGCCGCGCCGGGACACGGCGTCAGTCGCCGCTATTTCCGCCACCTCAACCGCCTGGCCGCCGCCTTCGCGCTGATGGCCGACACCTCCATGCTGCTGCTCGGCGGCAGCCTCAAGCGCCGCGAGCGCCTGTCGGCGCGCCTGGGCGACGTTCTCAGCTACCTGTACCTGGGCTCGGCGGCACTCAAGCGCTTCCACGATCTCGGCCATCCCAGGGAACAGGAACCCCTGCTGCGCTGGGCGCTGGAGGAATCGCTGCGCTGCGCCGAAACCGCCCTGGCGGAACTGCTGGACAACTTCCCCAACCGACCGCTGGCCATGCTGCTAAGGGTGCTGGTGTTCCCCCTCGGCCTGCGCCACAAGGGACCGTCGGATGCCCTGGAAGCCCAGCTGGCGGCGATGCTCGATGCGCCGCTGGCCGACCCGGCGCTGGCGCGGCTGCTGGACGGCGTCTACCTGCCGGAGGATGAATCCCAGGCGCTGGGCGCACTGGAGTATGCGTGGCGTCATGTGCAATCCAGCGAGGCGATCGGCAAGGTGCTGCAGCGCGCCGTGCGCGAATGCCAGTTGCACCCCGCGCGGGGTGGCGACGTGCTTGAGACCGCAGTGGCCGACGGCGTGCTCAACGAGGCCCAGGCCCAGGCCCTGCGCGAGGCGGAAACGGCGCGCCGGCGCGTGATCGACGTGGACGCTTTCGCTCCGGAAGCCCTGCAACCCAGCGACGGCAAGGTGCGCTGAACGGCGTGTTTTTCAAGGCATGGCGCGGTGGGGGTATACTCCCGCGCCCTTTTGACAGACAGGTTTCCCATGGCCACTTCCTACCTCGACCACAACCTGGCCCTGCTCGCCCACCTGCGCAGCATCCTGATCGCCCTCGGCGAGGCCGAGCAGATTCCCGACGACAGCCATGCGCTGTTTCTCGAGCGCTTCGACGATCTGCTCGAATCCCTGCCGCACGTGCCGGAAGATCGCCCCCTCGGCCAGGACCTGATCTGCCAGGTATTCCACCGCTACCCGCAGGTGGCGCACCTGGTGCCGCGCGACCTGCTGTGGTTCTTCGGCGGAGATTGCCTGCACTACATGCCTGACGAGGAAATCGCCCTGTACCAGGAGCTGGACGAGCGCCGCTACGCCGCCGAGGAAGCCGGCGAGCCGTTCGACTGGAACATGGAAAAGCAGTTGCTGGCGCTTCCCGAGAACAGCCCCAAGCACTGAGCGGCGGCGCCACCTGTCTCCCCTCTCCCTTGACGGGTGAGGGGACGGGGAAGAGGGTGACAGGCTCCGCAACCCAACCTGTCTCAGGTATCCAGATGCCCGGCCAGGAACTGCGCCAGGCGGCGCTGCATCAGCGGACCCGGCGTGCCCAGGCAGGCGATGGGCGTGCCGGCCAGGCTGTCACGCCCCAGCTCGGACCCTTCACCACACAGCGCCAGCGGGCAATCCAGCGCCAGCACCAGCTTGCTCAACTGGCGGCGCAAGGCCTCGTCCGGGGGTAGCGTGGCATACAGCACCAGCGCGCGCGGGTGCACGGCCTGGCAGACCAGGCTCAGTTCATCCAGTGGCTGCCCGAGCGGCAGCAGGCGCACGGTACCGGCATCGCCATTGAGCAACAGGCCGGCGACCAGCAGCTCCAGCTCGCGGCACTGGCCGGGCAGCGCGGCCATCAGCAGTGCCTGCTCGCCCGGCCGGTGCGCCAGTTGCAGACGTTGCAGTACCCGGGCGCGCAGGAAGGCGTCGAGGAATAGCCAGCGACTGGTCTGGCCGAACGCCTCGCCGTGCGCCAGCTCGCGCCACAGTGGCAGCAGGATGTCCTCGAACACCACCGTCAGCGGATAGGTGGAGAACACCTGGCCATACAGCTGCTCCAGGCGCGGCTCGTCGAAGTCGGCCAGCGCCTCGCGCACGCGCGCCTGCCACTCGCCCCACTCCCCGACCCGGGGCTCGACCACTGCCGCCGCCTGGGCCCGGCTGTTCGCGCCGCGTTCCAGCAGTTGCGCGACCTTGCTGACCGCCACGCCGCGCTCGGTCCAGGTGAGGATGCTGCGGATCGCCTCGACATCGGCCGGCGAATACAGGCGATGACCACCCTCGGTGCGCAACGGCTGGATCAGCCCATAGCGGCGCTCCCAGGCGCGCAGGGTGACCGGATTGACGCCGGTGAGGCGCACCACCTCGCGGATGGGCAGCAGCTGCGCTTCGGCGTCGGGCGTGATGGCGTTGGAGAGTTCGTTCATGACGGAACCAGGGCTGGTCGGATGCGCGGCATTCTATCAAAGGCATCGACGGGGTAACCGTTGCTAACAACCCGGAAAAAGCAGAGGGTTCCTTCCTCGGTTGGTTGCTCTAGAATGCCGCGAAAACCTGCGGAACCCGCCCCCATGATCAACGCCAAACTGCTCCAACTGGTCATCGAAGCCTCCAACGACGGCATCGTGGTTGCCGAACAGGAAGGCGATGACAACATCCTCATCTATGCCAACCCGGCCTTCGAGCGCCTGACCGGCTACGCGGTGGACGACATCCTCTATCAGGACTGCCGTTTCCTGCAGTCCGGCGACCGCGACCAGCCGGGCCTGCAGGCGATCCGCGAGGCGATCCGCGCCAACCAGCCGTGCCGGCAGATCATCCGCAACTACCGCAAGGATGGCACGCCGTTCTGGAATGAACTGTCGATCACCCCGGTGTTCAACGAGGCCGACCAGCTCACCTACTTCATCGGCATCCAGAAGGACGTCAGCGTCGAGGTCGAGGCTTCCGAGCGGGTCCGCCAGCTGGAAGCCGAAGTCGCCGAGCTGAAACGCCAACTGGCTGAACGTCACGCCTGACACGCCCGCCCCGGCCGGGTGATGAAGATCATCAAGCCCACGCACGCCCGGCCGTAGGCCGGCCTCAGAGTTCCATGGGCGCCTGGCGACACAGCTCGGCCAGCGCCGCCACCCAGGCCTCGTGGTCATTCAGGCAGGGCACCAGGCGCAGTTCCTCGCCACCGGCGGCGAGAAACTGTTCGCGGCCGCGGTCGCCAATTTCCTCCAGCGTCTCGATGCAATCGGCGACGAACGCCGGGCACATCACCAGCAGCTTCTTCACCCCACTCGCCGCCAGCTCGTCCAGGCGCGCCTCGGTATAGGGCTCGATCCACTTGGCCCGTCCCAGCCGCGACTGAAAGGCCACCGACCACTGCTCGGGGGCCAGCCCGGCCAGCCGAGCGAAGCCCTCGGCGGTTTTCAGGCATTGCGCGCGATAGCACGTGGCAAGTACCTCGCCCTCTGCCCGCTGGCAGCAATCGGCGCTTTTCAGGCAATGGCTGCCCGAGGGGTCGCGCTTGTGCAGATGGCGCTCGGGCAGTCCATGAAAGCTCAACAGCAGGTGGTCGAAGCCCTCGTCCAGATAGGGCCTGGCGCTGGTGGTCAGCGCCTGCAAGTACAGCGGCTGATCATAGAACGGCGGCAGGATCGACAGCCGCAGCCGCAGGCCGTGGCGACGGATCACCCGCCGCGCCTCCTCGATGACCGTCGTCACGGTACTGTCGGCGAACTGCGGATAGAGCGGCGCCAGGGTTACCCGCTCACAGCCCTGGTCAGCCAGGCGACGCAGCACTCGCTCGATGGACGGCTCGCCATAACGCATGGCCAGTTCCACCGGCCCCTGCCATTGCGCATGCATCGCCCGCTGCAAACGGCGACTGATTTCCACCAGAGGCGAACCCTCCGGCCACCAGATCGAGGCATAGGCCTCGGCGGACTGCGCCGGCCGACGCAGCAGGATCAACGACACCAGCAGACGCCGCAGCGGCCATGGCAGATCGATCACATGAGGGTCCATCAGAAACTGGTTGAGGTAGCGGCGCACATCGGCCACATCGGTGGAGGCCGGTGAACCGAGGTTCACCAGCATGAGGGCGTGATCGGTCATGCAATGTTCCTGTAGCCGAGAGAAAAGAGGCGCAGCAGCGCAGGGAGCACAGGCCGGCGTTCGCCGTGCGCACACACCCGCCGCAACGGCCGCAGATTCTTGTACACAATCGAGCACTTGTACAGCTTTTAAGCTCAGGCTAGCCTGTTGGCATTACCCAGGAGGTTGCCCATGCAGAACAATCCGATTGCCATCATCGGCAGCGGCATCGCCGGTCTTGCCGCCGCGCGCACCCTGGCCGAGGCAGGACGTTCCGTACAGCTGTTCGACAAGAGCCGTGGCAGCGGCGGCCGGCTGGCCAGCAAGCGCAGCAACATCGGCGATCTGGATATCGGCGCGCCGTATTTCACTGCCCGCAACGCGCACTTTCAGGCGGCCGTCGCCCAGTGGCAGGCCGCCGGCTGGGTCGCCCCCTGGACACCTGCGCTATACCGCCACCAGGACGGGCACCTGCTGCGTGTCGACAACGACACGCCGCGCTGGGTCGGCACCCCGCGCATGAGCGCCCTGACCCGAGCTCTGCTGGGCGATCTGCCGGTACGCTTCAACTGTCGAGTAACCGAGATCGCGGCAAGCGCCGGCCACTGGCATCTGCTCGACACGGACGGTAACCGCCACGGACCCTTCAGCCAGGTGATCGTCGCCGTACCGGCGCCCCAGGCCAGCGCCCTGCTCGGCGCGGCACCGAGCCTGGCGGCGCGCGCTGCCAGCGTATCGATGCACCCCACCTGGGCCGTTGCGCTGGGTTTCCGCCAGCCCTTGCCCAGCGCCGTTGAAGCCTGTTTCGTGCGCGGCGCGCCGCTGGACTGGCTCGCCCGCACGTCCAGCAAACCCGGCCGCGACAGCGGCATGGACAGCTGGGTGCTGCATGCCGACAGCGCCTGGAGCGAACGGCACCGTGAGCTGCCCGCCACCCAGGTCATCGCCCGCCTCTACGATGCGTTCGCCGCCACCATCGACTGTCCGCTGCCGCCCTCCGACTTCAGCCTCGCCCACCGCTGGCTCTATGCCCGGCCTGCCCAGCCGCTGAGCCCGGGCGTGCTGGCGGACCCGGAAGTCGGTCTGTATGCGTGCGGCGACTGGTGCCGGTCGGGACGCGTCGAAGACGCCTGGCTGAGCGGCCGGGACGCGGCGCTGCAGCTTCTGGAGCGCTCATGAACCGTTTCAATCCCCGCAAGCTCAGGCTGTCCAAGTGGACCGCCTGCCAGCCGGAGAACCGCGAAAAGCATTTTCTGGTCACCGAGCTGATCTGTGACGAGGACGGCACACCGCTGCAGATCGACGTGCAGGCGGTATACAGCGGGCGCACGCAGCGCCTCGACTGGCGCGAGCTTCGCGACAGTCGGCGGTGGACCATCGGCTGGCAATGATCGGCCGGTATTGCGTCGCCGCGCGCACCACCAACCCGCGATAGTGATACACAACGCCGTCTCGTACAGCTTTTGACCGAGCAAGGGAAACAGCAACCGGGACCTAGGCCAACGCTCCTGATTCCCCTCCTCCTCGGCGCTCATCTGCGCGCCGGCCGCTTGCCCTTCGTGTACAAGTTTCCCCAACCCAAGGCCAATATTTGCTGACCATATGGCCTATAGCCATTTCTCACTTGTACATGTACAGCTTTTTGTATAACTTTTGCCGCATTCACAGGTGGAGCGTTTCTCTCCGCCCCGCGCGTGCGGTTCGGCGTTCATCCGCACCTTCCCCGCCCTCCCCAGGAGTCATGCGATGTTCATGCGTAACCGCACTCTGCAACAGGCCCTGCATGCAAGCCAGACACAACAGGCCGAGCTGGCCGCGGAACGCGCCGCCGTCCACGAGGCTCTGGCAATCGTCACCCTGAGTCCAAACGGCGAGATCCTGGATGCCAACCCGCGTTATCTGGAAACGCTCGGCTACGCGCCGGGCACCCTGCGCGACCGCCCGCTACGCAGCCTGCTGCACCCCGTCTATGCACAGGGGCAGGCCTTCACCCGACTGTGGCAGGAGGTCCGCCAGGGCCGGAACAGCCAAGCCTTGCTGCCCTATCAGACCCGCGACGGCCAGCCCCGCTGGCTGGACGTCTGCCATGTGGCGCTGCGCGATGCGGACGGCCGGGTGCAGCGCATCCTGCAGCTGGCCAGCGATGTCACGGCACGCACCCGCGAGGCGCAGTCGGCCAGTAACGTGCTGCAAGCCGCCAGCCGCTCCATGGCCATCATCGAATTCGACCTGCACGGCCAGGTGGTGAACGCCAACGAGAACTTCCTGCAGCTGATGGGCTATCGCCTGGACGCCCTGCGCGGCCAGCACCATCGCCTTTTCTGCGAAGCCGAGGAGGTGCAGAGCGAGGCCTACCGCACCTTCTGGAGCCGGCTGCAGCGCGGCGAGTTCCAGTCCGGACTGTTCCGCCGGCGCGACAGCCGGGGAGCCACCGTGTGGCTGCAGGCCACCTACAACCCGCTGTACGACGAACACGGCCAACTGTATGGGGTGATCAAGTTCGCCAGTGACCTGACCCGCCGGGTGGAACAGCGACAAGCGGAATCCCAGGCGGCGCGGCTGGCCTTCGACACCTCCCGACAGACCGACCAGCACGCCCGCGAGGGCGCTGCGGTGGTGCAGCAGACCGTCGGCGTGGTGCAAAGCATCGCCGATGAACTGCAGCAGGTGGCGCGCAGCATCGCCGCGCTGAGTCAGCAGTCCGAGGAGATCGGCAGCATTGTCGATGCCATTCGCGGCATCGCCGAACAGACTAACCTGCTGGCCCTCAACGCGGCCATCGAGGCGGCCCGCGCCGGGGCCCAGGGTCGCGGCTTCGCCGTGGTCGCCGACGAGGTGCGCAACCTGGCGCGGCGCACCAGCGAGGCGACGGTGGCCATCGGCGAAGTGGTGAACAAGAACCGCGAGCTGGCCCGGCAGGCGGTGAGCAGCATGCAAGCCGGCACCCAGAAAGCCGAACAGGGCGTGGGCCTGGCCAACCAGGCTGGCACGGTGATCCTCGATATCCAGCACGGCGCCCAGAAAGTCGTCGACGCGGTGGGACAGTTCGCCCAGACCCTCGATCAGCGTCAGTGACCCGGCGCTGATCCGCTGCGGCCGGCGTCAGGGCGCCGGCCAGTTCACCTGCGGCAGCGCCTCGAAGGCCGGCCGGGCAAACAGGTAGCCCTGGAACAGATGAATACCCAGCGCCTGCAACTGGCGCAGCTCGCCAGGGGTTTCGATGCCCTCGGCGATCACCTCGATCCCCAGTACCCGGCACACGCCGAGAATCCCCTGCACGATGGCCTGGCGCACCGGGTCGGTATCGATGCCCCGCACCAGAGCCATGTCCAACTTGATGATGTCGGGCTGGAACTCGGCCAGCAGGTTGAGCCCGGAATAGCCGGCGCCGAAGTCGTCGATGGCGGTCATGAATTTCTGCCGCTGGTACTCCTCGATGATCTCCTTCAGGTGGGCCTTGTCCACCAGCTGCTCGCTTTCGGTGATCTCAAAGATGATCCGCTCGGTGGGAAAGCCGAAGCGCCGTGCCGCCGCCAGGGTGGCGCGGATGCAGGTGGCCGCCCGGTAGACCGCGTTGGGCAGGAAATTGATGCTCAGCCGGCAGGGCATACCCAGCCGGGCGGCCAGCTCGACGGCCTTGACCCGGCAGGCCTGGTCGAAGGCGTAGCGGTTCTGGTCGTTGACCCGGGCGAGTACGCTGGCCGCCCCGCTGCCGTCGGTGCCGCGCACCAGCGCCTCGTAGGCATACAGGCTGCGGTCACGCAGGTCGATGATGGGCTGGAAGGCCATGCTGAAATCGAAATCCAGGGCCTGACCGTCCCGGCAGGAGGCGCAGGGAGGGAGGGATGGCTGTTCGCTCATGCGATGAGAGTCCGAAGGGGTGGTAGGAAGAAAAGAGAAAACGGAGAAACGGGCCGCCGCTCAGTCCGTCGGCCAGACGCATTGTCGGGCGCGACCCTGGCGCTTGGCCGCGTAAAGCGCCTGGTCGGCGTGGCGCAGCAGCGTGGTAATGGCATCGCCGGGCCGGCGGCTATACAGGCCCGCGCTGAAATTGACGCGCAGCCCCGGCGCGGAAAAACGCAGTGACTGGCACGCCTCGCGCAAGCGGTCAAGCAGACGGCTGGCGCCGTCGCAGTCGCTTTCCGGCAGGACCAACAGGAACTCCTCGCCGCCGATGCGCCCGGCGCAGTCGCTGTCGCGGGACAGGGTCTTGAGCAGGCGGGCGAAGGCAACCAGCACCTCATCGCCGACCACGTGGCCGTGCCGGTCGTTGACCCCCTTGAAGTCGTCCAGGTCGATCATCGCCACCACCAGCGGCCGCTGGTAGCGGTTCGCCGCACGCAACAGCCGCTGCAACACCTCGAGGGTGCGCCGGCGGTTGTACAGGCCGGTCAGGCTGTCGGCCGCGGCCATGCGCGCCAGCACCCGGTTGCGCTCCTGCAGTTCGCGCTCGCGCGCCTTGCGCGCACCGATGTCGACCAGCACGACCAGCACCCGCCGATCGCCAGCGTCCGCGTCGAGGCGGCAGGCTTCGATCAGCATCGCCCGGGCGTGGCCCTGTCCGTCCAGCAGCACGCATTCTCCCTGCAGCACCCCGCCCTGCTCGATCAGCTGCCGATGGCCACGCACAAGAGCCAGACGCATGCCATGAGGCAGCAGCGGGCCGAAGGCCTGACCGATCAACTGCTCGGGGCGGAAACCCAGCGAACCCAGCAGCCCGGGACTGACCTGCAGGATGCAACCCCGCTCATCGAGCACACACATGCCCAGCGGCACGGAGTCGACGAAGCGCTCCCGTGTGGGCGTCGGCGCCACCAGCCCGTCAGGCGTCGTCACGATCGTGCCCGACCCAGATCAACTGCGAGACATCGATGCCCAGCTTGGCCGCGTGCGCCAGCAGGCGCTCGCGGACGCCCGCCGGCAGCTGCTTGTCGCGGGCCAGGATCCACAGGTAATCGCGGTTTGGCCCCATCACCAGAGCCCAACGGTAATCCTGCTGATCCAGCGCCACCAGGTGATAGCCGCCATAGAACGGCCCGAAGAAGGACACCTTCAGCGAGCCGACATTCTCCGCACCGATGAAGCGCGCCGTACCGACCGCCTCCTGCCAGCGGCGGCGCTTCTCGTCATAGCCCCGGTTGATGACTTCGACGCTGCCATCCGGGCGCTGGCGATAACGGGCGTTGACGTTGCTCAGGCCACGCTCGAAGGAATGATCCAGGCGGGCGATTTCGTACCAGGTGCCCAGATAACGCGGCAGCTCGAACGGGCTGACCACGGCAACGCCTTTGGGCGGCGCATAAGAACAGCCGACCAGACCGAGTAGCGGAAGCAGCAGCAAGGCAGCAAGCGCGGAGCGAAGAAGCATGGCGTTCTCCTGGAACAGCGGGGCGGCGAAAACTGTACAACAAAGTTATACAGAAAGTTTGACATGTACAACAAAAACCTTATTCTGAGATCAAATCTGTACAAGTCACACCACGCTGTACATGTATGAGGTTCCCCATGACCACGTCCCTCGGCACTCTCAAGATCGGCATCAGCGCCTGCCTGCTCGGCCAGCCGGTGCGCTTCAACGGTGGCCACAAGGAGTCGCGCCTGTGCAGCGAGGTGCTGGCGCGGCATTTCCAGTTCGTGCCGGTGTGCCCGGAAGTGGCCATCGGCCTGGGCACCCCGCGCCAGGCGATTCGCCTGGTGGGCGAACCCGAGCAGCCTCGCGCGGTGGGTTCGCGCAACGCCGCCCTGGATGTCAGCGATGCCCTGGGCGCCTACGGCCGCCAGGTGGCCGCCGAGGCGGATGAATTGTGCGGCTTCATCCTCATGCAGAAGTCGCCGTCCTGCGGCATGGAGCGGGTCAAGGTCTACCGCGACGACGGCCAGCCCGCCGCAGCCACCGGACGCGGATTGTTCGCTGCCGCGCTGATGGACGCCCGTCCGGACCTGCCGGTGGAAGAAGACGGCCGTCTCAACGACCCGGTGTTGCGCGAGAACTTCATCACCCGCGTCTACGTCTACGCCGCCTGGCAGCGCCTGCTGCGCGGCGGACTGAGCCGCCGCGCGCTGTACGACTTCCACGCCCGCTACAAGTACCAGCTGATGGCTACCAGCCGCGCGCAGTACCGGGACCTTGGCCGGATGCTGGCGGAAAACCGCGAGCCGCTGGAGACCTTCGCCCCGCGCTACTTCAGCGCCCTGATGACGGCGCTGCGCCGACCCGCCAGCCGCGGCAGCCACAGCAACGTGCTGCAGCACCTGAGCGGCTACCTCAAGCGCAGCCTGAGCACCCATGACCGCCAGGAGATGCAGGAGCTCATCGAGCGCTACCGCCAGGGACAGATCCCGCTCGTGGTGCCGCTGACCCTGCTCAAGCACCACCTGCGTCACCACCCGGACTGTTACCTGGCGGACCAGGCCTACCTGCAGCCGCATCCCGAAGACCTCAGCCTGCGCAACACCCTGTGACCATGAACGAGACCCTCGACCTCCCAGGCAGCGCCTCCGAGCTGCTGCCGATCCGCGACGTGGCCCGGCTGACCGGCGTCAACCCGGTCACCCTGCGCGCCTGGGAACGCCGCTACGGGCTGATCCTGCCGCAGCGCACGCCCAAGGGCCATCGGCTGTACTCCCACGCGCAGGTCGAGCAGATCCGCCAGGTGCTCGACTGGCTGGAGCGTGGCGTGGCGGTGGGCCAGGTCAAGGGGCTGCTGGATGCACAGCGTCCGGCCAAGCCTCTGGAAGACACCTCCTGGCAGGAACGGCGCAACCAGTTGCAAAGCTGCATCGAGGAGCTGGCCGAGCGCGCCCTGGACGACTGCTTCAACCGCGCCATGGCGCTCTATCCCGCCACCACCCTGTGCCGGCACCTGCTGTTGCCGCTGCTCGATGGCCTGCGCCGGCGCTGGCGCCAGCCCGGCGCGCAGCTGGAGCAGGTGTTCTTCCTGTCCTGGCTGCGCAGCAAGCTGGGCGCGCGCCTGTATCACTGCAACCGCCAGCACGGCGGCGCGCCGCTGCTGATGCTCAACCTGGGCGAGCAGCCCATGGAGCCGGACCTGTGGCTGTGCGCCTGGCTGGCCAGCGACGCCGAGTGCCCGGTGCAGGTGCTCGATTGGCCGGTGCCGCCGCCGCAGCTGGCGGTCGCGGTGCACCAGTTGAATCCTCGCGCAGTGCTGCTGTGCGGCGACCAGCCGCTCGGTCTTCCCCGGCTGCGCCAACTGCTGAACGACATCGCCTGCCCCCGGCTGCTCTGCGGTCCGGCGGTGGCCATTCATCCGGATGCCCTGCAGGAACTCGGCAACCTGCACGTGTCGGGCGATCCGCTGGAGGCCCTGGGACAGCTGCACCACCTGGGTCTGCTCGGTGGAGGTGCACCATGCGCCAGCTGATCTGGCTGCGCAGCGACCTGCGCGTGCATGACAACCGCGCCCTGCACGCCGCCCTGGCGGCCGGGCCGACCCTGGCGGTCTACCTGATCACCCCCGGCCAGTGGTGCGCCCATGACGACGCACCCTGCAAGATCGACTTCTGGCTGCGCAACCTGACGGAACTGCGCCTGCAGCTGAACGCCCTCAACGTGCCGCTGCTGATCCGCCAGGCCGAACGCTGGGACGCCGCGCCCGCCGTACTGGCCGAGCTGTGCCAGACGCACGGTATCGGCTGCGTGCAGGTCAACGACGAGTACGGACTGAACGAAGCAGCGCGCGACCAGGCGGTGGCCGACCGGCTGGCCGCCCAGGGCGTCGGTTTCCGTCGCCATCTGGACCAGTTGCTGTTCGCCCCCGGCAGCCTGCTGACCCGCTCCGGTGGCTACTTCAAGGTGTTCAGCCAGTTCCGCAAGGTCGCCCATGCGCGCCTGCACGACGCCCTGCCCGACTGCCTGCCGCGTCCCCAGCCGCAGGCGCCGCTGGCGGTCGAGGGCGATTCGCTGCCCGACAGCGTGGCCGGCTTCGCACGGCCGAACGAAACACTGCGCCAGCTGTGGCTGGCCGGCGAAGGCCACGCCCTCGACCGCCTGCAGCGCTTCGTCGATGAACACCTGGCCGACTACGACCGCTGCCGCGACCTGCCCGCCCTGCCCGGCACCAGCCAGCTGTCGCCCTACCTGGCCGCCGGCGTGCTGTCGCCCCGGCAATGCCTGCACGCCGCGCTGCGCGCCAACCAGGGCGAGTTCGCCAGCGGCCAGCCGGGCGCGGTGGCCTGGATCAACGAGCTGCTGTGGCGCGAGTTCTACAAGCACGTGCTGGTCGGCTTTCCCCGCGTCTCCCGGCACCGCGCCTTCCGCCCGGAAACCGAGGCGCTGCCCTGGCGCGATGCTCCAGGGGAGCTGGCAGCCTGGCAGGCCGGGCGTACCGGCTTTCCGTTGATCGATGCCGCCATGCGCCAGCTCGCCGCCACCGGCTGGATGCACAACCGCCTGCGCATGCTGGTGGCCATGTTCCTCAGCAAGAACCTGCTGATCGACTGGCGCGCCGGCGAGCGCTTCTTCATGGGTCAGCTGATCGACGGCGACCTGGCCGCCAACAACGGCGGCTGGCAGTGGAGCGCCTCCACCGGCACCGACGCGGTGCCCTATTTCCGCCTGTTCAACCCGATCAGCCAGTCGCGCCGCTTCGATCCGTACGGGCGCTTCATCCGCCACTGGCTGCCGGAACTGGCGCACCTGGACAACCGCGCCATCCACGAACCCGCCGCCCTCGGCGGCCTGTTTGGCGCACCGAATTACCCGCGTCCGCTGGTGGACCTCTCCGCCAGCCGCGCCCGGGCGCTGGCCGCGTTCCGCGACCTGCCATCACGGGAGACCGACCATGAGTGACTTCCTGCCCCTCTTCGCCAGACGCTTCGCCGCCCTCGACGCCGGCAGCCTCGACCGCCTGGGCCAGCTGTACACCGAGGACATCCGCTTCCAGGACCCGCTGCACCGGGTGGAGGGGCTGGCCGCGCTGCGCGATTACTTCGCCGCGCTGTACGCCAATGTGCAGGACCTGCAGTTCGACTTCCACGGCTTCGAGCAGAGCGCCGCCGGCGCCGGCTACCTGCGCTGGACCATGCGCTACCGCCACCCGCGCCTGCGCGGCGGCGCGCCGATCGAGGTGGACGGCTGTTCCTACCTGCGCTGGTCCCAGGGCCGCGTGTATCTGCATCGCGACTACTTCGACGCCGGGGCGTTGCTCTACGAGCACTTGCCAGTGCTCGGCACGCTGATCGGCTGGCTGAAACGGAGGCTGTCATGAAACGTATCTGGCTGACCGGCGCCAGCAGCGGCATCGGGGCCGCGCTGGCCGAACAACTGCTGGTCCGGGGACACCGGCTGGCGCTCAGCGCCCGGCGCACGGAGCCGCTGGAACAGCTGGCGGCACGCTGGCCGGGACAGGTACTGGTGGTCCCCGGCGACCTGGGCGACGCCGAACAGGTGCCGGCCATCGGCGCACGCATCGCCGAGGAATGGGGCGCGCTGGACCAGGTGATCCTCAATGCCGGCACCTGCGAATACCTGGAAGTACGCCGCTTCGAGGCGGCGCTGATCGAACGGGTGATGCGCGCCAACGTGCTGTCGGTGGCCTACTGCCTGGAAGCCGCGCTGCCCTTGCTGCGCCGCGGCGAATGCCCGCACCTGGTGGCGGTCGGCAGCTCGGTGACCTGGCTGGCGTTACCGCGCGCCGAGGCCTACGGCGCCTCCAAGGCGGCGCTGCGCTACCTGTGCGAATCGCTGCGCGTCGACCTGGCCGCCGAGGGCATCGACGTCACCCTGGTCAGCCCCGGGTTCGTCGACACCCCGCTGACCCGCCAGAACGATTTCCCCATGCCTCTGCGCTGGCCGGTGGACAAGGCCGCCCGCCACATCGCCGCGCGCCTGGACCGCCGGCCACTGGAGATCGCCTTCCCGACGCCGTTCATCGCCACGCTGCGCCTGCTCGCCCTGTTACCCCAACGCCTGCAGCTTGCCCTGGGCAAGCGCATGGCCCGCACCACCACGGAAGATCGCACCCCATGAATATCGCACTGATCGGCAGCGGCATCGCCGGCCTGACCGCCGCCCACCTGCTCAGCCGCCGCCATAGCGTCACCCTGTTCGAGGCCGACACCCGGCTCGGCGGCCACACCCACACCGTGGATGTCACGGTGGACGGCCGCCGCTACGCCATCGACACCGGGTTCATCGTCTACAACGACTGGACCTACCCGAACTTCATCCGCCTGCTCGACCAGCTCGGCGTGGCCTCGCGGCCGACCGAGATGAGCTTCTCGGTGCGCGATCCGCGCAGCGACCTGGAGTACAACGGCCACAACCTCAACAGCCTGTTCGCCCAGCGGCGCAACCTGGTGTCGCCGGGCTTCTGGGGCATGTTGCGCGACATCCTGCGCTTCAACAAACAGGCACTGCAGGACCTCGAACAGCAGCGCATCCCCGCCGACATGACCCTTGGCGACTACCTGCGCCGCAATGGCTACGGCGCGCGCTTCATCGACCACTACATCGTGCCCATGGGCTCGGCGATCTGGTCCATGTCGCTGGCCGCCATGCTGGACTTCCCGCTGCAGTTCTTCGTGCGCTTCTGCAAGAACCACGGGCTGCTGTCGGTCAACGACCGGCCGCAATGGCGGGTGATCGAAGGCGGCTCGCGCAGCTACATCGAGCCGCTGAGCGCGGGCTTTGCCGAGGGCATTCGCCTGAACTGCCCGGTGCAACGCGTCGAGCGCGACGCCGACGGCGTGACCGTGCACAGCGCCGCCGGGCGCGAGCGCTTCGACAAGGTGGTGTTCGCCTGCCACAGCGACCAGGCCCTGGCGCTGCTTGCCGACCCCAGCGAGGCCGAGCGCGAGATTCTCGGCGCGCTGCGCTACGCCGACAACGATGTGGTACTGCACACCGACACCCGCCTGCTGCCGGCGCGGCGCCTGGCCTGGGCGAGCTGGAACTATCGCCTGGGCGGGCCGGCCGACCAGCCGGCCGCCGTCACCTACAACATGAACATCCTGCAGGGCATCGACAGCGACACCACCTTCTGCGTCAGCCTCAACCAGACCGCCGCCATCGACCCGGCGCGCATCCTCGCCCGCTTCACCTACGCCCACCCCCAGTACAGCCTGGCCGGACTGGCCGCCCAGGAGCGCTGGCGGGAACTGCTCGGCGAGCGGCACAGCTACTACTGCGGCGCCTACTGGGCCAACGGCTTCCATGAGGACGGCGTGGTCAGCGCCCTGCGCGTGGCCGCCGCGTTCGGGGAGGCGCTGTGAACAGCGCGCTCTACCATGGCTGGGTCAGCCACCGGCGCTTCAGCCCGCGCGCGCATGCCTTCCGCTACCGCATCGGCATGCTCTACCTGGACCTCGACGAACAAGAGCAGGTGCTCGGCCTGTCGCCGCTGGCCGGGCGCTCACGCTTCGCGCCCTTCGCCTTCCGCGAAACCGATCACCTGCCCGAACACACCCGCCACGGCGAACGGCTGATCGACGCGGTGCGCGAGCGGGTCGAGGCGGCGCTCGGCCACCGCCCGCAGGGTCGCGTCTGCCTGCTCACCCAGCCGCGCAGCTGGGGCCTGGCGTTCAACCCGCTGAGCGTCTTCTTCTGCCACGAGGCCGACGGCCGCCTGGCGGCGATCCTCTGCGAGGTGAGCAATACGCCGTGGCGCGAGCGCTACTACTACGTCCTCCCGGCCGGCGAGGGCGAGCTGCGCCACCGCGTGCCGAAGAGCTTCCACGTCTCGCCGTTCCTGCCTCGCGACCTCGAGTACCGCATGCGCTTCTCGCGCCCGGACGAGCGCCTGCTCGTCCACATGGAGGACTGGCGCGGCGAGGAAAAACTCTTCGAGGCCGGCCTCGGCCTGCGCCGCGAGCCCCTCGACCGCGCCAGCCTGCACCGCCACCTGCTGGCCTTTCCCTGGATGACCGGCAAGACGCTGCTGGGCATTTACTGGCAGGCGTTGCGCCTGCTGCTCAAGCGCACGCCGATCTTCGATCACCAACCCGCTCTCGGTGACCAGCGCACCGCCCGACAGGAGTCCGCCCATGAAAAGCCCTGACCTGACTTCCCCGCGCAGCGGCCTCCTGGCCAACGGCCTGGGGGCCGGCCTGCTGAAACGCGGACTGCTACGCCAGCTCGCGCACCTGCGCCATGGCCAGCTGACCCTGGTCGAGGCCGGCGAGCGCCAGCTGTTCGGCCAACCCGATGCCCATGCCCACCTGCGGGCGGAAATCCAGGTGCACGACGAGGCGTTCTGGCCGATGGTGGCCGGCAACGGCTCGATCGGCGCCGGCGAAGCCTACATGCAGGGCTACTGGAGCAGCCCGGACCTCACCGCGGTGATCCGCCTGTTCGTCGTCAACCTGAACGTGCTGGACGGTCTGGAGGGTGGCCTGGCCCGTCTCGGCCACCCGCTGCTGCACGGCCTGCACTGGCTGAACCGCAACACCCGCCGGGGCTCGCGCAAGAACATCGCCGCCCACTACGACCTGGGCAATGCGCTGTTCGAGCAACTGCTCGATTCGACCATGATGTACTCGGCGGCCATGTTCCGCAGTGCCGAGGACAGCCTGGAACAGGCGCAGCTCTACAAGCTGCAGCGCATCTGCGAGAAGCTCGACCTGCAGCCCGACGACCACCTGCTGGAGATCGGCACCGGCTGGGGCAGCATGGCGCTGTACGCGGCCAGCCACTATGGCTGCCGGGTGACCACCACCACCCTGTCGCGCGAGCAGTACGAGTACACCCGCCAGCGCATTGAGGCCCAGGGCCTGCAGGATCGCATCACCCTGCTGCTCAAGGACTATCGCGACCTCGAGGGCCAGTACGACAAGCTGGTGTCCATCGAGATGATCGAGGCGGTCGGCCACCGCTACCTGCCGACCTACTTCCGCCAGTGCGCGCGACTGCTCAAGGACGACGGCCTGATGCTGCTGCAGAGCATCACCATCCGCGACCAGCGCTACGAACAGGCCAAGGGCTCGGTGGACTTCATCCAGCGCTACATCTTCCCGGGCGGCGCCCTGCCCTCGCTGCAGGTGCTGCTGGAGAACGTCGGCCGCGACACCGACCTGAACCTGCACCACATGGAGGACTTCGGCCTGCACTACGCGCGCACCCTGCGCCTGTGGCACGACAACCTGCGCCGCGCCCGGCACAGCCTGGAGCAGCTGGGCTACGACGAGCAGTTCTACCGGCTCTGGGAGTTCTACCTGTGCTACTGCGAAGGGGGCTTCCTGGAACGCAGCATCGGCGCCGCGCAACTGCTGCTGGCCAAGCCCGCCGCGCGTCCCGAGCCGCTGCTGGCGCGGGGGTTCTGATGCCGCTGGCGCACGTGCTGGCCAATGCCGGGCTGTTCCAGCTTGGCTGGTTCGCCTGTGTGCTGGGCGCGCAGCGGCCCTGGCTGTTGCTGGTCGCCGTCGCCTGCCTGCTGGTGCACCTGCTGTGGATGGCGCCGACGCGCGGCGAATGGCGCCTGGTTGCACTGACCATGTTGGCCGGCTGGCTGCTGGACAGCGCGTTGCTCAACCTGGGGCTGTTCGACTTCGGCGCTGGCGCCCCGGTCGCGCCGCTGTGGCTGGCGCTGCTCTGGGCGCTGTTCGCCACCACGCTGCGCCATTGCCTGGCCTGGACGGCGCGCCCCTGGTGGCGGGCCAGCCTGCTGGGTGCGGTTGGCGGGCCGCTGTCCTACCTGGCCGGCGCCGAGTTGGCCGGGGTTGGCCTGCCGTGGGGCCTGCTGCCGAGTCTGCTGGTGCTGGCGGGGGTGTGGGCGGTGGTGATGCCCTTGTTGCATGGGCTGACACGACTGCCGGTGGTGGCCAACGCGGGGCGTTGACCACCCTACGGGAGGTGACGGTGCGGGCCGGGAGTCAGGCGTCGTCGCGGTCCTGGCGCACCCAGATCAGCTCCGAGACGTCGAAGCCCAGCAGCGCCGCCTGGCGCACCAGGTACTCCTGGATCTTGGGGTCGAGCTGCTTGTCGCGGGAGAGGATCCACAGGTAATCCCGATCGGCGCCCGCCACCAGAGCCCAGCTGTAGTTCACCTGGTCCAGCGCCACCAGGTGATAACCACCCGCAAAGGGGCCGAAGAAGGAGACCTTCAGCGAGCCGACGTTCTCCGAGCCGATGAATTGGGCTTCGCCTTCCGCCTCTTCATATTCGCCTTTGTTGTCGTTGTAGCCCCGGTTGATTACCTTCACTTCACCGTCCGGCCATTGGCTGTAGGTGGCCGTCACATTGGAAAGTCCCCGCTCGAAGCGGTGGTCCAGGCGGGCGATCTCGTACCACTTGCCCAGGTAACGCTCGATCTCGAACGGCGCGACCGGCGTGATGCCGTCGGGGGGCGATGTGGAGCAGCCGGTCAGGCCGAGCAGTGCAACCAACAGCATTCCAACCAGACTTCCCGAACGATGACGCGTCATGTGGGTGTTCTCCTTGGTAGTAGCGATGCGGCGGGGACGCCGAAACCGGTAGACCATGGTGCCGGTGGCAGGTTGCGCCCGAGCCGTGCCAGCGCCTGGCGGCCGGATAAACGTCGTGCCTGGGCCGGACAGACCTTCGGGGAAGCCGCATCGGCGGCCGGAAAAGCGCCGACCGCCCTATCGGTCCGAAGCGGCTTGCGCCTGCCGCCGCGTCCGGGGCGATACGCCGCTCCAGAAGGTAGTGCGGACAACGCTTTACCTGTCCGCCGCTCCGCGCCGGGCCGGGCCTGGAGAGGCGGATAAAACAACGATGTCCGCCCTACCGCTGCGCACCAGTGCCAGGGCTTAGGGTGGCGGACAAAAAACAACGTTGTCCGCCCTACCGCTGCGCACCAGTGCCAGGGCTTAGGGTGGCGGACAAAAAACAACGTTGTCCGCCCTACGCTGGCGCGCTTGCAACGTAGGGGGCAAGACGTATCTACGGTTCGCGCATACCACAAACAAAAAACCCGCTCCGAGGAGCGGGTTTTCATGTCACCGAACGGACTGGATCAAACCAGCTTTTCCAGTTCCGGCACGACCTCGAACAGGTCACCCACCAGGCCGTAGTCGGCCACCTGGAAGATCGGGGCTTCTTCGTCCTTGTTGATCGCGACGATCACCTTGGAGTCCTTCATGCCCGCCAGGTGCTGGATGGCACCGGAGATACCCACCGCGATGTACAGCTGCGGGGCGACGATCTTGCCGGTCTGGCCGACCTGCATGTCGTTCGGCACGAAGCCGGCGTCGACGGCGGCGCGCGAGGCACCCACCGCCGCGCCGAGCTTGTCGGCCAGGCTGTAGAGCAGCTTGAAGTTGTCGCCGTTCTGCATGCCACGACCGCCGGAGACCACGATCTTGGCGGCGGTCAGTTCCGGACGGTCGCTCTTGGCCAGCTCTTCGCCAACGAAAGCGGACTTGCCGGCATCGGCGGCGCCGGAGACGGCTTCGATGGCGGCGGAACCGCCTTCGGCAGCCACCGGGTCGAAGCCGGTGCCGCGCACGGTGATCACCTTCACCGCCGCGCTGGATTGCACGGTGGCGATGGCGTTGCCGGCGTAGATCGGGCGCTTGAAGGTGTCGGCGCTTTCCACGGCAACGATTTCGGAGATCTGGTCGACGTCCAGCAGGGCGGCCACGCGCGGCAGGTAGTTCTTGCCGTTGGTGGTGGCCGGGGCCAGCACGTGGCTATAGCCTTTGCCCAGCTCGGCGATCAGCGGGGCGACGTTTTCCGGCAGCAGGTTGGCGTAGGCGGCGTTGTCGGCCACCAGCACCTTGCTGACGCCGGCGATCTTGGCGGCGGCTTCGGCCACGCCGCCGACGTTCTGGCCGGCGACCAGCACGTGGATGTCGCCACCGATCTTGGCCGCGGCGGCCACGGTGTTCAGGGTCACGGCCGCCAGGGCGGCGTTGTTGTGTTCAGCGATTACCAGGATGGCCATCAGATCACCTTCGCCTCGTTCTTCAGTTTCTCGACCAGTTCAGCCACGGACTTGACCTTCACACCGGCACTGCGCGCGGCCGGCGCCTCGACCTTGAGGGTCTTGACGGTGGAGGCGGTGGACACGCCCAGGGCGTCCGGGGTGACCACGTCCAGCGGCTTCTTCTTGGCCTTCATGATGTTCGGCAGCGAGGCGTAGCGCGGCTCGTTCAGACGCAGGTCGGTGGTGACGATGGCCGGCAGGCTCAGCGCCACGGTCTGCAGACCGCCGTCGATTTCGCGGGTGACGTTGACCTTGTCGCCAGCCACTTCCACCTTGGAGGCGAAGGTGCCCTGGGCGTAGCCGGTCAGCGCGGCCAGCATCTGGCCGGTCTGGTTGTTGTCGCTGTCGATGGCCTGCTTGCCGAGGATGACCAGCTGTGGCTGTTCCTTGTCGACCACGGCCTTGAGCAGCTTGGCCACGGCCAGGGAGTTCAGCTCCTCGTTGCTCTCGACCAGGATGGCGCGGTCGGCGCCCAGGGCCAGCGCGGTGCGCAGCTGCTCCTGTGCGGCGTTCGGGCCGACGGACACGACGACGATTTCGCTGGCGATGCCCTTTTCCTTCAGACGAACCGCTTCTTCCACGGCAATTTCGCAGAAGGGGTTCATCGACATCTTGACGTTGGCGAGGTCGACGCCGGAGTTGTCCGCCTTGACGCGAACCTTGACGTTGTAGTCGACCACGCGTTTGACGGTTACCAGGACTTTCATAATGTCTCCGATTAGCGGCAATCAGTTGTTGCGTAACGATTGAATGTAGCGGTGCAGCGCAAAGCCCAGGGACAGCAGGGTCAGGGCGATGAAGAACCAGTCGATGGGGCTGCGCACGAACACATCGAAACTGTGGTTGCTGATCAGCAGGGAACGCCGGAAGTTGTCCTCCAGCATCGGCCCGAGGATGAAACCGATCAGGAACGGCGCGGCGGCAAACCCGGTGCGGTTGAAGATGAAGCCAACCAGACCGAACACCAGCATAACCGCGATATCGAAGGTGCTGTTGTTCACGGCGTAGGCGCCGTAGATGCAGAACATCAGCACGATCGGGAACAGGATCTGCTTGGGCACGTCGGCGATGCGCGAGAAGTAGCGGATCGCCAGCTTGCCGGTGCCGAACAGCACCACGGAGCTGAGCATGATGCCGCAGAACAGCGCATAGATCAGGTTCATGTTCTCCTGGAACAGGATCGGGCCGGGGGTCAGACCGTGGATCATGAACGCGCCGAGGATGATTGCGGTGATCACGTCCCCGGGGATGCCCAGCGACAGCAGCGGGATCATGGTCGCGCCGGCCACGGCGTTGTTGCCCGACTCGGCGGCGGCCACGCCTTCGATCTCGCCCTTGCCGAAGTTCTCGCGGTTGGGCGAATTGCGGCGAGCTTCCGAGTAGGAGATGAACGAGGCGGCGGTGGCGCCGGTGCCGGGGATGGCGCCGATGATCACACCGATGACGCTGCCGCGCATGATGGTGCGCATGCAGCGCTTGAGTTCCTGCCAGGTCATGTCGGCACCCGCCACGGCGGTCTGGATGTGCTCGCGGGCCTTGGACAGGTAGAACTCGAGGATCTCCGGAATGGCGAACAGGCCGATCAGCAGCGGAATGAAGTTGATGCGGTCCATCAGGTTGAAGTTGCCGAAGGTCAGGCGCTCGGTGCCGTACACCGGGTCCATGCCAACCAGGGCGAGGATCACGCCCAGGGCGGCGGCGACCAGCCCCTTCATCACCGAGTCGCCGGATACGGAAATGATGATGGTCAGCGAGAAGCAGATCAGCCAGAAATACTCCGGCGGCCCGAAGCTGAGCGCCAGCTGAGCCAGGAAGCCCGCCAGGAAGATCAGCGACAGGTTGGAGATGAAGTCGGCGATGCAGGACGCGTACAGCGCCATGGACAGCGCCTTCTTCGCCTCGCCCTTCTGCGCCATCGGGTAGCCGTCCAGCAGGGTGCTGGCCGACGCCGGCGAGCCGGGGGTACGGATCAGGATGGCGGTGATCGAGCCGCCGTACATGCCGCCCTTGTAGATGCCGACCAGCAGCAGGATCGCGGTGACCGGTTCCATGCCGAAGGTAAACGGCAGGGCCAGGGCCACCGCCATGGTGGCGGTCAGGCCGGGAATGGCGCCGATCACGACGCCGATGACCACGCCAAGCGCGATCATCAGGATGTTTTCCACGCTCAGGAAAAGGCTGAGCACCTCGAGGATCTGGTCCATCTCATCGTCTCATCAAGCGGGAACTCAATATCCCCAGAGGCTGCCGTACGGCAGGGGAACGTTCAGGCCATAGTCGAAGGCCAGGCAGATGCCGACCGGCATCACGACACCCAGCAGATAGATGCCGATGTGCCGCACGCCCATGGCGACGAACAGCAGCAGCGTGGCCAGCACACCGCACACCGCCGCGCCCAGCGCCTCGAAGCCGAAGTAGTAGACGGCGAAGGCCAGAAACGGCAGCAGCCATTGAATGACCGGCAGGTCACGCAGCGGGGTGCTCTTTTCCACCCGCTCGCGCTGCGGGCCGAACAGCGTGCCCAGCACCAGGCCGACGCCCAGCAACAGGATCATCCAGCCCATGATCTGCGGAAGGATCAGCGGCGACAGCAGCGGAGACTGCAGTCGGCGCGGCTCCACGATGTATTCGGGAATCAGATAAAAGAGAAACGTCAGCGACGTTGCGATCAGAACCAGGCTGATGACGGCCTCGCCGCTGGCGAGCCTGCGCATCTTCTGGCGAATAACGGTGTTGTTCATACGTCTACCAAGTCAGACAGGGGGCGCCGCGTACCGCGACGCCCCGTGGAGCTCCAGGCGCTTATTCGCCGAGGCCGGTCGCCTCGACCAGAGCGGCCCACTGGTTGATGTCGCGTTCGACCATGGCCTTGAAGGCATCGCCCGATTCCTTGCCGGCAATCGCACCCAGCTGCGGCAGGAAATCGTTGAAGGCCTGGCTCTGCATGACGTTGTTCACCGCCACCTGCAGCTTGCCGTAGGCCTCGTCGGACATCGAAGCGCTGCCGATCAGGCCGAACCAGGCGGAGGTCGCGAAGTCGCCCAGCCCGTGGGCGACGCCCGCGGCCTTGACGGTCGGCACTTCCGGCAGGAACGGCGAGGGCTCGTTGGTGGTGACCGCCAGCACGCGCAGTTGACCGGACTTGATCATCGGGTAGACGGTCGGCAGGTTCTCGAACGAGAAATCCACGTCACCGGCCAGCAGCGCCGGCAGCGCCTCGCCACTGCCACGGAACGGCACGTGGGTCATGTTCGGCGCGCCGATCTTCGACTTGAACAGTTCACCGGACATGTGGATCGAGCTGCCGATGCCGGGCGAGCTGTAGGAAGTCGCCTCGGTCTTGGCAGCCGCAACGAACTCTTCGAAGGTCTGGTATTTGCTCTTGGCCGGCACGACCAGCACGTTGGGGATGTCGATGACGTTCTGGATGAAGCGGAAATCCTTCACCGGATCATACGACAGCGGATAGAGGCTGGCACCCACGGTGTGTCCCGGGGAGGACATCAGCACGCGGTAATCGGCATCGCGCTTGGACACACGGGCCAGTTGCGCGGTGGCGACCGTGGTGCCGGCACCGGGACGGTTCTCGACGATCACGGTGACGCCCAGCTCGGTGCCCAGCAGGTCGGCCACGCGACGGGACAGGATATCGGTGGTGCCACCGGCGGCGTAGGGAACCACCAGGGTGACGTTCTTGGCGGGCCAGTCCGCGGCCTGGGCGCTCGTGCCCATCAGCGGAAGGAACACGGCAGCACCTGCCGCCATCAGCATTTTCATCAACGGTTTCATATTGTCTCTCTTGTGGTTGCGTGTTGCTGACCCGGTCGCGTCGCTACACGACCGGGGACTTCCAGCTCAGGCAGTGAGCCAGCGATTACTTCAGCTGCTCGATGACTCCCTTGTCCTTGAGCAGCTCCAGGGCTTCGGCGGACAGCCCCAGGCGGGTGCTGAGCACCTCGTCCGTGTGCTCGCCGAGCATCGGCGCCGGCCGCTTGTACTCGACCGGGGTGTCGGACAGCTTCACGGGGCTGCCGACCATCCTGAAGTCCGGGTTCTGGGCGTGCGGGATGTTGACCAGCATGTCGCGGGCCAGCACCTGCGGTTCGGCCAGGGCGCGGCCGATGTCGTTGATCACACCGACCGGCACCTTCACGGCGTGGATCTTCGAGACCCAGTTGTCGGCGGTGTCGGTGAGAAAGTGCTCGGACAGGATGCCGACGATGACGTCACGATTGCGCACGCGGTCGGCGTTCTTGGTGAAGCGCAGATCCAGCGGCAGCTCCGGCAGGCCGATGGCGTCGCACAGGGCGACGAACTGGGTATCGTTGCCGCAGGCGATGATGAAGTCCATGTCCTTGGCGGTGAACACCTGGTACGGAACGATGTTCACGTGGGCATTGCCCTGGCGGCCCGGCGAACGGCCGGTGCTCAGGTAGTTCTGGCTCTGGTTGCCCAGCGCCGCCACCTGCACGTCCAGCAGCGCCATGTCGCAGTGCTGGCCGCGACCGGTCTTCTCGCGGGCCAGCAGCGCGGCCTGGATAGCGATGGTGGAGTACAGGCCGGTCATCACGTCGGCCACGGCCACGCCCACCTTCTGCGGGCCGGCGCCGGGCACGCCGTCCTTCTCGCCGGTGATGCTCATCAGGCCGCCCATGCCCTGGATGATGAAGTCGTAGCCCGGCTCTTCGGCGCGCGGGCCGGTCTGGCCGAAGCCGGTGATCGAGCAGTAGACCAGGCGCGGGTTGAGCTTCGACAGGCTTTCGTAGTCCAGGCCGTACTTGGCCAGCGAGCCGGCCTTGTAGTTCTCGATCAGCACGTCGGAGGTGGCGGCCAGTGCACGCACCAGCTCCTGGCCTTCCGGCGTGGCGATGTTGATGGACACCGACAGCTTGTTGCGGTTGGCGGACTGGTAATAGGAGGCCTCGGCGCTGTTCTCGCCTTCCGGGGTCTTCATGTACGGCGGGCCCCAGCCACGGGTGTCGTCACCCACGCGCGGACGCTCGACCTTGATCACTTCAGCGCCCAGGTCAGCCAGGATCTGGCCGCACCAGGGGCCTGCCAACACACGACTCAGGTCCAGTACCCGAATCCCACTCAATGCACCCATGTCTCTTACCTTTTCAACGCGGCCGGCGGGCAAGGCCGCCGACCTGGTTTAAATGGCCGAAAGGGCCGTGTGCTCAGACGCGCTCGATGACCATGGCCAGGCCCTGGCCGACACCGATACACAGGCTGATGACCGCGTAGCGCTTGCCGCTGCGCTGCAGTTCGCGCGCGGTGGACAGCGCCAGACGGGCACCGGAGGCGCCCAGCGGGTGACCCACGGCGATGGCGCCGCCGTTCGGGTTCACGCGCGGGTCGTCGAAGGCGACGCCCAGGCCCTTCAGGCAGCCCAGCACCTGGGAGGCGAAGGCTTCGTTGATCTCGATGATGTCCATGTCGGCCAGGGTCAGGCCGGCGCGGGCGACGGCCTTGTTGATGGCCTCGACCGGGCCGACACCCATGATGCGCGGCTCGACGCCGGCGGCGGCCGCCGACAGGATGCGCGCCATCGGCGTGAGGCCGTGCTTCTCGCCGGCGGCCTGGCTGCCGATCAGCAGCGCGGCGGCACCATCGTTGACGCCCGACGCGTTGCCGGCGGTGACCACGCCGCCCTCGAACAGCGGACGCAGCTTGGCCAACGCGGCCAGGTCGGACTGCGGACGCGGATGCTCGTCCTCGGCAATGATTGCCGGCGGAGTCTTGCGGCCGGTCGGCACGCTCACCGGGAGGATTTCCTCGGCGAAGAAACCGGCCTGGCGGGCCGCTTCGAACTTGGCCTGGGAGGCGGCGGCGAAGGTGTCAGCCTCTTCACGGCTGATGCCGAAGTCACGGGCCACGTTGTCACCGGTCTCCGGCATGGTGTCGTTGCCGAACTGGGCGATGATCTTCGGGTTCGGGAAGCGCGCGCCGATGGTGCTGTCGTACACGGTGAAGTCGCGGCTATAGGCCTTCTCGGCCTTGGCCATGACGAACGGCGCGCGGGACATGCTTTCCACGCCGCCGGCGACGAACAGCTCGCCTTCATCGCAGGTGACGGCGCGAGCAGCGTCGATCACCGCGGCCAGGCCGCTGGCGCACAGGCGGTTGACGGTCTGACCGGGCACGGTGACCGGCAGGCCGGCCAGCAGCACGGCGTGGCGGGCAATGTTGCGGCTGTCTTCGCCGGCCTGGTTGGTGTTGCCCAGGATCAGGTCGTCGACGGCAGCGCCGTCGATACCGGTGCGGGCGATCAGCTCGCGGATCACGTCGGCGACCAGGTCGTCCGGGCGCACCGGCGCCAGGCCACCGCCGTGGCGACCGAAGGGAGTACGCAGGCCCGCGTAGATGTAGGCGTTGAGCATGTTGAAACCTATATAGAAGAAGGATTAGACGGCGGACGGCTCAGCCTGCCGCAGCGACAGGCCCAGTTGGGCACGGCGGCGCAGCCAGGGGCTCGGGCGGTAACGCGGGTCGCCGGTCATGTCCACCATGCGCTCCAGTATGGTCAGCAGGCGACGCGGACCGAGACTATCGCCCCAGGCCAGCGGACCCTGGGGGTAACCCAGGCCCAGGCGCACGGCCTGGTCGATGTCTTCGGGGCTGGCGATCTGCTGCTGGGCGATGTCGCAGGCCAGGTTGACCACCATGGCCAGCACACGCTGGGCCACGAAGCCGACGCTGTCACGGATCACGGTCACGCCCACGCCATCGCGGGCGAACAGCGCATGGGCGGCGTCGCGCATGTCGGGACGAGTGGCCGGAGTCATCATCAGGGTGCGGTGACGGGACAGGTCGGTGAGCAGATCGATACAAACGGTGCGCGCCGCATCCACGCCGAAGCAGGTGGCGGCGGTGGTGGCGTCATCGCCATAGGGCGCGATCAGGCACAGGGCCTCGTCGGAAGGACGCTCGCCCTCCTCCACGCGGGCACCGAGCGCTTTCACCAGCGCCACCAGCTTCTGCTGGTCCCCGGCGTTCTCGCTCATCACCCACACCGGCGGCAGCTGCTCGACGGTCGGCACCGGCTGCGGCTGCGGCGCGTCGACCATCTGGCCGTTCTCGTAGCGGTAGAAGCCCTGGCCGACCTTGCGGCCGACGCGGCCGGCCACCAGCATCTGGCGGGTCAGCGGCGAGGGACGGTAGCGGGGGTCGTGATAGAACTGGGTGTAGATGGATTCCATCACCGGATGGGAGACATCCAGCGCGGTCAGGTCGAACAGCTCCAGCGGGCCCATGCGGAACCCGGCGCCTTCGCGCAGGATGCGGTCCACATCACCCTTGGGCGCCACACCCTCGCCGAGGATCTTCAGGGCCTCGGTGCCGTAGGCACGGCCGGCGTGGTTGACGATGAAGCCAGGGGTATCCTGAGCGCGCACGCCGGTGTGGCCCATGCGCTTGGCCAGGTCCAGCAGCGCGTCGCTGACGGCGGGTTCGGTGGCGATGCCGTCGATGACTTCGACGACCTTCATCAGCGGCACCGGGTTGAAGAAGTGGAAACCGGCCACGCGCTCGGGGTGCTGGCAGGCTGTGGCGATGGCGCTCACCGACAGCGACGAGGTATTGGTCGCCAAGATGCACTCGGCATCCACGATGCCTTCCAGCTGGGTGAGCAGGCCGCGCTTGACGTCAAGGTTCTCGACGATGGCTTCCACCACCATGTCGCAACCGGCCAGCTCTTCGATTCGGGTGACCGGCTTGAGCAGCGCCAGGGCCGCATCGGCGGATGCCTGGGTGATCTTGCCCTTGGCCACCAGCTTGGCGAAGGTACCCGCCAGGTTGTCGCGGGCGGCCTGGGCCGCGCCTTCGCGGGCGTCGAACAGACGGACTTCCACGCCGGCCTGGGCGGCGATCTGGGCGATACCGGCGCCCATCACGCCGGTGCCGACCAGCCCCATGATTTGGATCGAACGGGCCATGCTTACTCCCCGCGATAGGTAGGTTTGCGCTTCTCGAAGAAGGCGGCGGCGCCTTCCTTCTGATCGGCGGAATCGAACAGCAGCTGGAACGCCTTGCGTTCCAGGGTCAGTGCGCTGTCCAGCGGCAGGTCGGCGCCAGCCAGCATCACTTCCTTGATCTGTTGCACGGCCAGCGGCGGCAGTGCGGCAATTTCGCTGGCCAGGGCCAGGGCGCGGGCCAGGGTCTGATCATCCGGCACCACTTCGCTGACCATGCCGATGGCCAGCGCTTCGGGAGCCTTGACCATGCAGCCGGTCAGAGCGATGCGCATGGCCTGGAACTTGCCGACCGCGCGAACCAGCCGCTGGGTGCCACCGGCGCCCGGCATCAGGCCGAGCTTGACTTCCGGTTGGGCGAATCGGGCGGATTCACCGGCGACGATGATGTCGCAGTGCATCGCCAGCTCGCAGCCGCCGCCCAGGGCGAAGCCGTTGACCGCCGCGATGACTGGCTTCGGGCAACGGGCAATTGGGTCCCACAGCAACTCGGTGTGACGGCCATACATCTCAATCGGCGAGGCGGTTGCGAACTCTTTAATATCCGCACCGGCCACGAAGAACTGCTCGCCCCCGGTCAACACGATGGCGCGGATGTCATCGCGCCGGGCCAGCGCCCGGAAGTGTTCGGCCAGCTGATGACGAACGGCCGAATTGAGCGCGTTCTTGGCTTCGGGACGGCTGATGCGCACGACGGCGACGCCGTCGACGGGATACTCCAGCAGCACGACTGGATCGGTGGATTGGCTCATCTCTGCTCCGGTTCTGACCATGCAGCAATGTCCGCTATGCGAAATTGCATTTCACGTTTCGCCAGAATGATAGGTTCGAAGTTCGTTTTCTGTAAATGTCACTCCTCGGACCTACGACTTTGGTCGAACGAAACCGCTGCAATTTGGCCAGCAAACCGGGGAAAATCCGCCAAGCTCGCGGCTCTTGCTCAATGTCCGCTATGCGGAATACAATTTCGAAAATTTGATTTTAGGAAAATGGAGGCTCTACCATGCAGCGCAAGATCAGGGATCGGTCCCCTGAGCAGGAGACCGGTTCGGACGTCGAACGGGTGCTGCTCGACCCGATGTCCGCCTTCGAAGAGGAGGAAAAGGACCGCCAGTTCGTCACGGCGCTGGCCCGTGGCCTGGAGCTGCTGCGCTGCTTCAGCCCGCGCGAGAGCGTGCTGAGCAATCAGGAGCTGGCCCGCAAGGCCAATCTGCCGAGGCCGACCGTGAGCCGGCTGACGTACACCCTGACGCGCCTGGGCTACCTCAAGCAGTTGCCGGGTGGGAAATACCAGCTGGACGTCGGCGTCATGTCGTTCGGCTACGCGATGCTCTCCAACCTGTCGATCCGGGCGGTGGCGCATCCGTTGATGGAGCAGCTGGCCAACCACGCCAACGCGGCGGTGGCCATGGCGGCCCGGGACCGGCTGCAGATGGTTTACCTGGACGTGGTGCACGGCCAGGGCAACCTCACGATGCGCCGCCAGGTGGGTACCCACCTGCCCCTGCATCTGAGTGCGGCGGGACGCGCCTGTCTGGCCGGACTGCCAGAGAGCGAATGCGACTTTCTGCTGGACCACATCCGCACGCGACACGCGGAGGACTGGCCGAAGATCCGCAAGGGACTGGAAAAGGCCTTCCGGGACTACGCCGACTACGGCTACTGCCTGTCGATCGGCGAATGGCACCGGGATGTGAATGCCGTGGCCGTGCCCATGGTGCACGCGCAGCACGGGCTGCTGGTGTTCAACTGTGGCGGCCCGAGTTTCCAGCTCTCGCGCGAAAAGCTGGAAGAGGACATCGGACCGCGACTGGTCCACATGGTTAGCAACATCGAGGCCAGTACCCGCTGATAGCGACGCGGGTCATGCCTCGTCGATATGACACGTCCGACTGATCGGACCCCGAGGAGTACACATGATCCGCGATCCGGAAACCCTGCAAATCCTGCTGGATACCATCCGCCAGTTCGTCAACGAAACCCTCATTCCCCGTGAGAATGAAGTGGCCGAAACCGACGAGATGCCGGCCGATATCGTCCAGCAGATGAAGGACCTGGGCCTGTTCGGCCTGACCATTCCGGAGGACTTCGGCGGCCTGGGCGTCACCATGGAAGAAGAGGTGAACATCGCCTTTGAACTGGGTCGCACCTCCCCGGCGTTCCGCTCCTACATCGGCACCAACAACGGCATCGGCTCCATCGGCATCCTGCTGGACGGCACCGACGAGCAGAAGGCCAAGTACCTGCCCAAGCTGGCCGCCGGCGAGTTCCTCAGCTCCTTCTGCCTGACCGAGCCGGATTCGGGTTCCGACGCCGCTTCCCTGAAGACCACCGCCGTGCGCGATGGCGACTTCTACGTGATCAACGGCACCAAGCGCTTCATCACCAACGCCCCGCACGCCGGCATCTTCACCGTGATGGCCCGCACCAACCCCGAGATCAAGGGCGCGGGCGGCATCAGCTCGTTCATCGTCGAAGCCGGCACCCCCGGCGTCACCGTGGGCAAGCGCGACCACAAGATGGGCCAGAAAGTCGCCCACACCGCCGACGTGATCTTCGAGAATGTCCGCGTACCGGCCGAGAACCTGATCGGTGGCAAGGAAGGCGTCGGCTTCAAGACCGCCATGAAGGTGCTCGACAAGGGCCGCTTGCACATCGCCGCCCTGTCCGTGGGCGCCGCCGAGCGCATGCTGGCTGACTCCCTGCAGTACGCACTGGAGCGCAAGCAGTTCGGCCAGGCCATCGCCGAGTTCCAGCTGATCCAGGGCATGCTGGCCGACAGCAAGGCCGAAATCTACGCTGCCCGTTGCATGGTCCTGGACGCCGCGCGCAAGCGCGACGCCGGCCAGAACGTCAGCACCGAGGCCTCCTGCGCCAAGATGTTCGCCACCGAAATGTGCGGCCGCGTGGCCGACCGTGGCGTGCAGATCCATGGCGGCGCCGGCTACATCAGCGAATACGCCATCGAGCGCTTCTACCGCGACGTGCGCCTGTTCCGCCTCTACGAAGGCACCACGCAGATCCAGCAGGTGATCATCGCTCGCAACATGATCCGCGAAGCGCAGCGCTGATCCTGGCCGGATGTCCATGCCCGCCCCGCGGCATGGACATCGCGGGCGCATGGCGCCCGCTCCGCTCCATCCGCATTCCATAGGTTTCCTTCATGACCACCGCAACCACCGCACCGACGGGCCTGTCCGCCCCGCAGAGCAAAATCTGGATCATCGTTTTCATCTTCTGCTTCCTCGGTCTACTGATCGACGGCGCGGACCTGATGCTCCTCTCCTACAGCCTCACCAGCCTCAAGGAAGAATTCGGCCTGACCAACCTGGAGGCCGGCAGCCTGGGTAGCTTTACCCTCGCAGGCATGGCCATCGGCGGCATCTATGGCGGCTGGGCCTGCGACCGCTTCGGTCGCGTCAAGACCGTGGTCTGGACCATCGCCCTGTTCTCGGTCGGTACCGCAGCCCTGGGCCTGACCCAGAGCTACTGGCAGTTCGCATTCTTCCGCTTCGTGTCCTCCCTGGGCCTGGGCGCACTGTACGTGGCCTGTAACACCCTGATGGCCGAATACGTGCCCACCAAGTACCGCACCACCGTGCTGGGCACCCTGCAAGCCGGCTGGTCCGTGGGCTACATCGTGGCCACCCTGCTCGCCGGCTGGCTGCTGCCGACCTATGGCTGGCGCTACCTGTTCTACGTCGCCATCATCCCGGTGCTGCTGGCCATCTTCATGCAGCGCCTGGTTCCCGAGCCGGCCGCCTGGGTCAAGGCCAAGGCCGAGCAGGCCAAGAAGCTGGCCGAAGGCGTGAAGGACACCGCTGCCGCTCCGGAAAAGCGCGAAAGCGCCTACAAGATGATCTTCGGCGACCGTCAGGCCCGCAGCATGTTCATCTTCTGGTGCCTGACCGCGGGCTTCCTGCAGTTCGGCTACTACGGCGTGAACAACTGGATGCCGGCCTACCTGCAGACCGAAATGGGCATGAACTTCAAGTCCATGACCGCCTACCTGGTCGGCACCTACACCGCGATGATCCTCGGCAAGATCCTGGCCGGCATGGCCGCGGACAAGTTCGGTCGCCGCGCCGTGTACGCCTTCGGCGCCATCGGTACCGCCGTGTTCCTGCCGATCATCGTGCTGTACCACAGCCCCGACACCATCCTGTGGATGCTGGTCGTGTTCGGCTTCCTGTACGGCATCCCCTACGGCGTGAACGCCACCTACATGACCGAGTCGTTCCAGGCCAAGTACCGCGGCACCGCCGTGGGCGGCGCCTACAACATCGGTCGTATCGGTGCGGCCATCGCCCCGGCCGCCATCGGCTTCCTGGCCACGCAGTACTCCATCGGCCTGGGCTTCCTGGTGATGGGCGCGGCCTACTTCATCTGTGGGGTGATCCCTGCCCTGTTCATCAAGGACAAGCAGTTCGACCCGCAGAAGCAGTAACCGAGTGATCCCTGCGCGGCTTCCATGCACAGCCGCGCAGCCCACGCGAACACCCCGCCGGCCTGCGCCGCCGGGGTGTTTTTTATTGGATGCACCCACCCCCGTAGGCTGGTCAACGCAACGCGTTGGCCACCGGACGAACCACCGGTTCCCTCGGCTCCATGCACCCGTCCCTTGCAAACCCCCACCCCGCCCCCATCTTCCTGCCATCCTCCCAACCGGAAATACAGGGATCTTCCATGCCCACCCTTTTTACCCCCGTCACCCTCGGCGACCTCGCCCTCAACAACCGCATCATCATGGCGCCCCTCACCCGCTGCCGCGCCGACGTCGGCCGCGTGCCCAGCGAGATGATGGTCGAGTACTACCGCCAGCGCGCCAGCGCCGGGCTGATCCTGACCGAAGCCACCTCCGTCACCCCGATGGGCGTCGGCTACCCGAACACCCCCGGCATCTGGAGCGCCGAACAGATCCAGGGCTGGCGCAAGGTCACCAACGCCGTGCACGCCGCCGGCGGCAAGATCGTCCTGCAGCTGTGGCACGTGGGCCGCATTTCCGATCCGATCTACCTGGACGGCCAGCTGCCGGTCGCCCCCAGCGCCCTCAAGCCGGCCGGCCACGTGAGCCTGCTGCGCCCGAAGAAGGACTATGAAACCCCGCGCGCCCTGGAAACCGCCGAGATCGCCGGCGTGATCGAAGCCTTCCGCAAGGGTGCAGAAAATGCCAAGGAAGCCGGCTTCGACGGCGTGGAACTGCACGCCGCCAACGGCTACCTGATCGACCAGTTCCTGCAGAGCCGCACCAACCAGCGCACCGACGCCTACGGCGGCCCGGTGGAAAACCGTGCCCGCCTGCTGCTGGAAATCACCGACGCGCTGATCGGCGTGTGGGGCGCCGGCCGCGTCGGCGTCCACCTCGCCCCGCGCGGCGACAGCCACGACATGGGCGACGACAACCCGGCCCAAACCTTCGGCTACGTGGCGCGCGAACTGGGCAAGCGCAAGATTGCCTTCATCTTCACCCGCGAGAAGGACGGCGAAGACAGCCTTGCTCCGCAACTGAAGCAACAGTTCGGCGGCGCGCTGATTGCCAACGAAGGCTTCACCAAGGACCAGGGCAATGCCTGGCTGGCGGCCGGCAAGTGCGATGCGGTGGGCTTCGGTGTGCCCTTTATTGCCAACCCGGATCTGGTGAAGCGGCTGGAGCTGGATGCGCCGCTTAATGAGCCGAAGTTCGAGACCTTCTACGGGTCGAGCCCGGAGGGGTATATCGACTACCCGACGCTGTAAGGCGTAGGTGCGACAAAAAGCCCGGCCTGGAGGGATTCAGGTCGGGCTTTTTTGTGGGTGGACAGAGGGCGCAAAGAAATAGTAGCGTCGCGCCATCAACGCTTGGATTAGATTGCGTTCGGCCTAACACGCAACGGAGTGCGTAATCTATTGATTTCAAAGAAATAGTAAACAGGAAGAACGATTAGTTTTGGGAGTTATACGGAATGCCGTCTAACTCCGTTATAAAGGAATTCCATCTAATCACTGTTTCCCAGACAATATGACGCAATGTAGTAGGTGAACTGTAAATGGCAAGGAATCAGGGTGGCGGAAAGCCGAAAAAGCAGCTATTCCGCTGTATAGAGACTCGGGCGGGCATAGCGTAGCTATGAGCGACCCGAGTCTCTATACAGCGGTGCGCCGAAGTTTTTCGATTTTCCACCGTCCTGAGTTTTCATTGCATTTACATGCTCTGCTGCGCAGAGCGGTGTGTATTGCTGGACAACCAGTCGCTAAGTCACACACTCGTGCAAGCACGAGTGGCGCTTAGCTCCGTACGTTATGCACTCAAAGGTTCGAGATGAGCGACAAGATTCCATGTACAGAATGCGGAGCAATGGTTTTGCCAAGTACGGCTGAGCGTACAGGCGGGCTTTGCATGCCCTGTAAAAATGGTACCCGTAAGAACATTGAACAAGCTAAAGAGTATTACAAAAGAGAGCGAGAACTGGATAAAACCTGCCCTTTCCGTGCGTTGTGGAGAGAACTTGTCGATAAAGTCTACAAGCAAGAAGGTGGCTTTGGTGCTCTGTCGGACGACGAAAAGTTGTATTACTCCGTTAATACGCTCGGCGGCGAAGTCTACAACGGAGGCTTTGTTCAATATTTCGATAATTCTTCCGGCGAGCACTATCGTAATGCAGAGCTTGGGCTTGTTCGTTTGGGAGCAACCAACTCTTTAAGGTTATTACGCAAAGCCAAAGAAGAGCTTATAGGCCATGGTCCTGTTCCACAGGATCAAGCTGAGCGTTGGGCGGCAATCAGAAAACGCAGCGATGAGCCAGATCTAGATAGTTTGGATACAGAATTTTATAAAGACCCAGACCAGCTTGATAAAAAATTAGAGAGCTTCGCAATTGAGGTTGGGTTGGTGAAAAATGCATAACAAACGGCTGCACAGGACAAATTTCCGCCGTCACCTTTTGTGCAAAAACACGCACAAAAGCCGCCATCAAAAATTTGCTCGGTGAGCCGGGCGTTAAGTGCCTATGAAAATTAGCGAATATCGACATACAGATGGGCATCGCCGCTGGGAGCTCTCTTACGAGGAAGTTGTCTTCGTTCTTTTAAATGAAGACGCACCTGCACCTTACAATTCAGAACTGCTTGCCTTCAGCAAGCTAAAGCTCTTGTGGCGTTTGTCGCCCCAAACAAAAGGCGGCTACGATTACATAGTTAATGTATGGATTAAAGGTGGTGAGGTTTACGGAGGCTGTTTTTCTTGCAATGAACATAAGTCCGATATTTAATCGGGTACAGTACTAGAAACGCATTCCATCTAATAAGT